>CAJAFV010000036.1 GCA_903939115.1 uncultured Geobacteraceae bacterium | reverse complement strand
TACTCCCTACAACTTGGCTCTTTGATAGGGTGAACCCGTCATGGTTGCACTATAGACCAGCAATATGGAGCAAATGTGGAGCAAATGTGGATTTTTCCCATACGCCAAAATAATCCTTCCAATTAATCAGCCATGTTATTTAGAACATTACTGAGCTTAAAAAAACAGAAGCAGAAAAATCGAAACTCGAATCTAGACTCAACCAGTCCCAGAAAATGGAAGCTATTGGCCAACTCACAGGTGGTGTGGCCCACGACTTCAATAACAAGCTAATGGCGATTCTGGGCTATGCAGAACTTTCCAAGATGAATATTCATGACACTGACAAAATATTACATTATCTGGACGAGATACGTCGTGCCGCCAAACAATCCAGAAATATTACCTTTCGATTGCTGGTATTCTCACGACAGCAGGTTATCTCTCCGCAAACTCTTGAAGCAAACAAAGTCATAGCTGAGGCCCTTAAATCACTTACCCGTCTCATTGGCAAACATATCTCCGTATCATTTCAGCCTTTTGATAAACTCTGGAACATTCGGATTGATCCGGTGCAACTTGATCAGGTCATTATGAATCTGACAATCAATGCTCGGGATGCAATGCCGGACGGGGGATCGCTTGTCATTCAAACCGGAAATATCACCATAGGTACTGAAGACTGCAGGTCCTTCATTGATGCCGTTCCGGGCGAATACATCTTGATAACATCCAGTGACACCGGAACCGGAATGGACAAAGTGACGCTGTTGCATATTTTTGAACCATTTTTTACCACAAAGGAAGTTGGCAAAGGAACCGGACTCGGACTTGCCACCATCCACGGCATTATCCGTCAGAACAACGGCTTCATTGATGTAACCAGTAACGTCGGACAGGGGACTAAATTCAAAGTCTACATCCCAAGCTTTAGCGAACCGGTAAAAGAGTTCACTGCAACAACCGGTACAATATCAACAGGCAGTAGTTCCATATTGTTTGTTGAGGATGAAGATGCGGTAAGAAATGTTGTTTCGCAGTTTCTGAAGCAAATAGGCTACACTATATATGAAGCCGCAGCTCCAATTGTCGCTTTGGAACTGGCCGGTGATCTTTCAATACAGATTGATCTGGCATTGACTGACTACGTTATGCCGGGAATGAACGGCAAGGTTATGATGGAGTGAATACACAAACTAAGACCGCAATTGCGATGTATTTATGCGTCAGGCTTTTCCACCGAGCATGTACAACTGAGTGAAGAGGCAATTTTTATACAGAAACCGTATAATTTAATAAAGCTGAGTGGCTTATTAAAACGGGTATTTAGCGAAAGAGATGAACAATAATGGCAAAGATTCTGCTTATTGACGATGACGCACAGGTGTTAGAAGTCATGACCATTTTTCTGGAAAGAGAACAGCATGATGTCTCGACCGCCGTAGACGGTAAACAGGGAATCAGACTGCTCGAAACCCATCAGTTTGATACCTGCGACCAAGCTTGGTCACTGAATACACTCAAATCGGAACGGCCGTGATAACTAAAACCATCCTTCATATTGATATGAATGCTTTTTTTGCCTCCGTCGAGCAGCAGGCCAACCCCAACCTCCGGGGCAAACCGATAGCAGTTGTCGGCGGTGGCGGACGGACGGTTATCACCACCAGCTCGTATGAAGCTCGGGCCAAAGGTGTTAAAACCGGCATGGCTATCTGGGAAGGAAAACGAGTGTGCCCGGAGTTGATCATTGTTGTGGGTGACAACCGGAAGTACACCTATACCTCCACTAAAATTAACGAAATATTCCGTTCTTATACCCCCGAAGTTGAAGCCTTCTCGATTGATGAATCCTGGATGGATGTAACCCACTCTCTCGGAATCTTTGGCAGTGCTGTCAACATTGCTTACCAGATCAAGGCCCGTATCAGGCACAGTTTCGGCATTACCTGTTCAATCGGTATTGCCCCCAACAAACTCCTGGCCAAACTGGCCAGTGACATGCAGAAACCGGACGGTTTGACGATAATTGAGCCTGACAATGTTACCAGAGTCTTGGAACGAATGCCGATCAAGGAGTTGTGTGGTATCGGCAAGAAGATGGAACGACACCTCAACATGATGAGCATCTACACCTGCGGTGATATGGGGCGATGCGATGAAGCGAGGTTGACCCGTAAGTTTGGAATCATCGGTAAGCGCCTGAAGGAGATGGGACAGGGAATAGATCGCTCACCGGTGATACAGTTCGGCGAGGCAGACGATGTAAAAAGCGTCGGACATAGCCGCACCCTGGAGCGGGATATCGATGATCCGGTAGAGATCCGGCGGCTTCTGCTACAGCTCTCCGAAATGGTTGGCAGCCGGGCCAGACGGTATGGTGTTTCAGGAAAGACAATTCATTTGTATGTGAGGTATGCGGACTTTTTCTCTTCCTGGGGAAAACAGACGACGTTGAAAAACTACATCAACCAGTCGGACGACATCTATAAGGCAGCCATAAGTATTCTCAGTACCGTTGAATTGGAGCAACCCGTCAGGCTGCTTGGCATTAGTCTCAGTAATCTCAAACATCAAGCCGAGCAACTACCGCTGTTTGCCGAGGACCGGAGGAAGCTGGAGGCAACCAGAGCGATGGATGCGGTTAATCAGAGGTTTGGAGATATGGTTGTCACGTTTGGATCGCTGCTGCCGGGCAAAGAAAAGGCGGGATCGCATGTAATCCCGCCGAGCTGGCGGCCAGACGGGATAAAAAATGTCGATGTGAAAAGTTGAAGTATAGAATTTCAATCGACACATCATAAAACGATGAAGTAATTAATTTACACCTGTGTAGAATCAATACAGACGGATTACTCCAAGTAACGACAGTGTCAATTAATCAGTGTCATATGACAAAAATTACAAAGAATAAAATGCAATAAAATTAGGTATTATGGGCAGCATTTACCGCGCGACCGAAGATGGAGAGGGAATGGGTGACGTCCAGCCATGACTCGTCAATTGAGAAAGCCTCGGGGTATAGGTGCGAAAAATTTCGTTTATCCTGGTGGAGGTGTGAGTGTATTTTTTGTTGTCACCAACGACAATGATCAGTTCCGGGCAGGTTCGCTTGCCTTCCCAGATCGCCATGCCGGTCTTGACGCCCTTTGCCCGGGCTTCATAGGAGCTGGTTGTTATGACCGTTCTGTCGTGCCCGCCTACCACAGCAATCGGCTTGCCCCGCAGTTCCGGATGTGCAGATTGCTCGACTGAAGCAAAAAACGCGTTCATGTCGACATGAAGTATTCTGCGGTGGGCGGTCATACCGGGAATTCCTCTGGTTAATAACTTTCCAAGCCGCTTAGCTCCCACGTCTGGTCGGCAGTATTGTACGTCAGTTCGTATAATCCCCCTTCGCCCCGCACTGAGAAGTGGAGACGGCGGACGCTTCCCTTCAGATCTGTCCAGGTATAGGTCGTCTCGAGTACGGCATGTTTGCGGTTATGGCAGTCGAACCAGATTGGCTTGATCGTCTGCCCCGGCCCAAAGACTACAGCTACCCGTATCGGTTCTTTTACGCGCACAACTCACCCCAGATCGCGAAAGACGCCTACCACTTTACCGATGATGGTAACGTCGCCGGAGCCCTCTGGAATAATGATTGCTGCCATGTCAGGATTCTCAGGCTGCAGGCGGATAGTGCCATTCTCGCGGAAAAAGCGCTTCAGGGTTGTTTCTCCTTCCACCATCGCGACAACAATATCCTGATTGTCAGCTGCCGGTTGCGGGCGAACCAGAACCAGATCTTTGTCACAGATCCAGGCATTGATCATGGATTCCCCTTTAACCCGGAGGAAGAACTTCCCCCCATGCAAAAACGCACGGTCAACGGAGATGTAACCGGTAATATCTTCTATTGCCGGTGACAGGGTACCTGCCCGGACGGTTCCCGCTATCGGCAGTGACGCTGAATCAGTGGTAGGGGTGGTGACGGCAATACCCCTGGAACTGGAGTCGCGTTTGATGTACCCCTTCTTTTCCAGGGCCTCCAGGTGACGCATGGCTGAGACTGTTCCGGACACCCCTAAATGAGAACAGATCTCTCGTATTGTCGGCGGGTAGCCGTCATTATCGATATGAGATTGGATATAATCCAGAACCTGCTGCTGGCGTACCGTGAGTATAGACATAAGCACTCCAAATAGTTGTCACACGATATACGTTGACGCATGTCAACTATATGCAGGAGGTGCCCGGATGTCAATAGCTTACTTTTATGTCAAAGCAACCATCCCCAACTCCTCCTTATAAAGGTCAGAAACTATGTAGTCACCGGCCCGATTTGAATATTGATTGAAAGTGGATTGCATTGAATACAACTATAATGCCCGACACATTCAAGCAGTATCCACGTTGCATGGTCGTCATAACGTGTCTCAGCCTCTTCAAGTTCAGTGATATTAATTCTATCCGTAGGCTTGTGGTTCTCATAAAGCTCTTTTATTTTGTATTCGCCACTCTCAAACTCATTCATATCATCTTGAATGCTAATAACCTGCCCTACATGAATTTCTAAGTCCATTGCTTTGCTCCATAATATGTATTCTCCCACTTCAGGAAAATTAAGTGAACTAAATGGCGGGTATGATGCGGGGAGTGCACAGTATTCAAACCTTCTAAAACCGCAGTTTTTTACGGTTGTATGTATGGGAGGCCTCTTTTGCTTTCATCTCGCGAGCGAAATCATGGAAAAGGTTCCAGTAGGTATCGTCCAGGGTCAGGTTGGCCCAGAACTCTTTACTCTCCGAACATTTAACGGTGTAATAGCCAAACATGTAGTGAGCCAGTTCTGGGCGAATGAGCCCGGAATTGGTCATTAATGCGACTTCCTCCAACAGCCCGATGAAATCACGCTTGTCCTGGGCGTCAATATCCGCAAGTCGTGGGTCGTTTGCAAACATCAGTGCACAGATTTCCTTGAAGATAGGGTTTTCCTTCAAGCGACGCCGCAGCAGGGTAAAATGTTCAACTCGTTTTTGTGCTCCTTGACGCCTGTATTCCAGCAGACCATTGCCGAAGGCAATAATTGTAATCAAGCCACCAATAATTATCGAAAAATCTTTGAGTGCCGTTATCATAAGGCATCATGCTCCTTACCACTAAGTGTCAGTACACCAACACCAATCGGGACAATACATAAATCTACAAGTACCTTCATGTTCTTCTTCTCCTAACGATCACCCTTGTTAATAGTGTCAAGCCGGACTTCATCCTTGTTGCTTTCAATGCCGGATGCGATCAGATAGTAAACTGCCGCAATAACAACAGTAATAATAGCGACGGTGAAGGCGAGTTGCTGCCCCTGCCATAAACTTGAGAACCATTTACTCATGTCATTGGCAACCAATGCCATCTTTCCGCCCATAACCTCTACCGAGTGGGTAAACCGCTTTGAATTTTCAAACTCATCAAAAGGATTATCAGAGGGGGATTCAGCGGCAACATAAATTACGATAGCTCCGGCACACCCTGTTACGAGGATTGATGCAGTAGTGATGTTGTGGCGTTTCATTGAACGTCATTATCTCCATAAACGGCGAGCCATTGCTGCTGCGGCGTTCGACTGTCACCGTATTGAACGATAACGCCATCCTCTCTGCTGTAAGAGCACGACCATCCATGTTTGTCTGCTCCGGGAAACGTCGGATAATCGGGAGGATAATCCTGTACGTTATACGGCGCCGAATACGTCCCGTCGTCTTTGGGTGGCGGGCAACGCTCGTCACCAGTATACCACTTGGTTTCAGCGCTATGAACGTATGGCGCTGTAATGATCGTTGCAAGCAAAATAGCTGTACACATTTTCATACGCAACTCCTCCGAAAACAATTCTGGTTATCCGCTCTAAAATCAGTTCCTTGTCTCATGGGCTTTTTTACCGTGTACCTTCTCGTAGGCACGACAAAAAGGGCAGATATCCACTTCTATCATTTTTACAAAGGAATACGCGACTCCTTTTTGGCTGCTGCCGGCGTGGCGACAGACCGGGCAGAGTTCGCATATACGGGCCAAAGAGCGATCAAGGGAAGTAACGTCGCGACTCATGACTGCACTCCTTTTCCTACAGCATACGCCTTCCCCAGGAGCGGACCGACGCCATGGTACCCCTTGTGAGATGTGTCATAAATGAGTGGTTTAATCTTCATGATATCGAGTTGCCCGTCATCTCCAAACACCTCAACATCTGCCTTGACATCTATTATTTCCCCGATGAACTGGGTATGGACCCCAATTTCAAAGGTATGCAGCAGACGGCACTCCAATACAACGGGAAACTCAGCCGCATACGGGGCATCTACCAGTTCACTTTTGACCGGGGTCAGTCCACTGACGGAGAACTTGTCGACGTCACGTCCGGAAACAATTCCGACATAATCAGCTTCAGCCATCCTGCTTTCACTTGCTATCCTAAATTCCCTAAAGTTTATAACTATGTTAATGGCAGCTATTTGAAATAAATAGGTTATTTATGAATTTAAGCCTTGATTTTGCCCTGTTTATGGTTATAATTATAACTATAAACAGGAGGACTGTCATGGCTTATCAAGTGCATCAACTCAACAAAAAAACTGGCATTACATACGTTTACGAGGCTGTCTCAGTCTGGGACAAGGAACTCAAGCAGGCTCGCAATAAACAGGTCTGTGTCGGTAAGATAGATCCGCTGACCGATGCATTTGTCCCGTCCAAGCGACTCGACCCCAATCAGGCAATACATCGTGATCCAGCCGTTACCGCTTCAGCTCAGGTGGTCGGCCCCACCATTGTGCTTGATACGATAGCCGAACGTACCGGCCTTCGCTCTATAATGAAATCAGTCTTTTCAGAGTCGTATCAAGAGCTCATGGCCATGGCCTGCTATCTGGTCAGCCAAGGTGGTGCATTGAGCCTCTGCTCTTCCTGGGCCAAGAGCCATATGCCTGACCTTGCCGCTTCGCTCAGCAGTCAGCGTATCAGCGAGTTGCTTGCCACCGTCAGCACCGGCCAGAAACAGACCTTCTTTGCCAAGTGGCTGAAAAAGCGCCTTGAGAACGATTATCTCTGTTATGACATAACCTCGGTCTCTTCATACTCGGAACAGAATGAGTACATCAAGTACGGCTATAATCGCGACGATGAACCATTGCCCCAACTCAATCTGGCAATGTTATTTGGCCAGAAGTCGGGCTTACCGGTCTATTATCACCGCATTCCGGGCAATATCAACGATGTGTTGACCCTTCACAACCTGATCGCTACCTTCAAGGCACTGGAAGCAGGTCGGTTCCATTATGTAATGGACAAGGGATTCTACAGCCGGAAAAACATTGATGACCTGGTCGCCCATCGTGCCCACTTCACCATTTCGGTGCCGTTAAACAACCGCTGGGTGCAGTTGGCCATAGATGAGGTACATACCAGCATCCATGGGCCAGAAGGATACCGAAAGCTTGATGATGAAACCCTGTATGTTCACTCACGCCTCTATCCTTGGGGAGAAGGCAAACGTCGTTGTTATCTGCATCTGTACTACAATGCCGGCAACCATGCCCGAGCGGTCGATGCCTTCAATGAGGCACTGTTTCAGTATCGGCAAGAGATCGAATCCGGGCATCCGGTACCAGCACACCAGAAAGCGTATGAAGAGTTCCTGATCGTGAAAACAACACCGAAGCGCGGGATGAAGGTTTACTTCAACACCGAGACCATCAACCGACATATCAGCAGGTATTCCGGCTTTCAGGCATTGCTCTCCAGCGGTATCAAGGATCCGATAGAGGCCATGCAGGTGTATCGTGACAAGGATTCGGTGGAGAAATGTTTCGATGACCTGAAGAACAGCCTCGACATGAAGCGATTGAGGATGCACAGCTCATCGACTGTTGACGGGCGACTCTTTGTCCAGTTCATCGCCTTGATCCTTGTCAGTGCCCTTCGCAAACAGATGCGGAATACCGGGTTGATTGAACAATACACCGTACGGGAAATGCTCAGGGAAATGGAAACTCTGACCAAGGTGAATTACTCTGGCAAGTATGGTCACATTATGACCGAACTAACCAAACATCAGCGACAGATCCTAACCTCCCTTGAGATTCCAATCCCTGGCGCGGCATAGTTATAATTTTTCGGGAATTTAGGTTGCTATGCCGATGGTAAAAGCTTTGCGCTCTTCGATGTTGGCATACGAATATCTCGCCTTGCGTATTGACACGGTAACACAGGGAGGGTCGGAGCAGCAGACGCCACCCCAGGCGGCGTTCATCAGGTTTGGTTTTCCGGCTTCGTCATACGTCCCGACCATCAGGACCGGTGTCGGGAAGAGTAAGGTCTTTGCTCCAGCTGATTTTTTCATAGTATCATCCTTGGAAGTCTATTTTTGCCGATTTTAACGGACCAGTATGGTTTGAATCGACAGGGTAACATACACTACTTCGTACTACAGCAACCCCACTATTTCATATAACACTATTTACTGCATCTTTTCATCTCACTCGTATATAAATATGAAACAAAGACCGTTTCTCACCTTTAATTGGAACTTTTTCTGACATGAGATTGTCATATTAGCTATGGGCCTTGATACTATCGATATTTTGGATGACTTCGCCTTGGCAGCCGCCTGCCGCAAAGGTGACACTGTCGCCTTTGAATGTCTGGTGCGGCGGCATCAGCGGATGCTGCTGAACGTGGCGTTCCGCATAACCGGTGTTTATGAAGACGCCTGCGACATTGTCCAGGACGCTTTTATTGCCGCTTGGCGCAAGATATCAGATTTCCGTGGTGAGGCGAAGTTCTCAACCTGGATGACCTCGATTGTCATTAATCTTTCCCGCAATCGTTTGCAACAAATGCAGCTGCAAGCAAAACGGACGCCTTACTCACTTAATGAAACTTTTCCGGAAGGTGATTCTGCTGTCAGACAAGATCCGCCGAGCGACAGACCATCTGCGTTGCACCAGATGGAGGAGGAAGAACTTCGTAATGCTCTGAATTGCTGTATTGATGCACTCACACCAGAGTTTAGAGAGGTGATCGTACTGCGTGATATGCAGGAGATGTCATATGAGGAGGTGAGTACTGTGCTTAATGTGCGTGAGGGAACGGTCAAGTCGCGCCTGTTTCGGGCACGAGATGCGGTTAAAACATGTATCAAAAAAAGGTTGGGTTCATTATGAACAGCCATAACGACATCCGAAAATTACTGTCCCCCTACAGCGGAGACGACATCTCAAGCCACGACCGTACTCTGGTTGAAGAACATTTGAAGATTTGTCCTGACTGCCGCTCCGAATTGGCAGAGTTGCAGACCACCCTGAAACTTCTCCGAACCACCCCGGAGATTGAACCACCCCTTTGGTTGACAACCCGGATCATGGCGAATGTGCGTGAACAGCGTGAGCTGAAGCCAAGTTGGCTCAAACGTATCTTTTTTCCACTGCACATCAAACTGCCGATAGAAGGTTTGGCGCTCCTCTTCGTTTGTATGACCGGATTTTATCTGTCGCAAAGAGCAGGGACCGAATTACTGCAACCCGCATCAGAAAAAGGCGATACAATGTTTGCGGTCCCGCCTCCGGTAAGCACGCCACAAACTCCTGCAATGGAGAGCCTGAAGACATCTCCCACGCCCTCAAAAGATGTGCCAGCGGTTTCTGTTCCAAAAGCGGTAGAACCGTCTGTTGCTGCCGAAAGACCTGTCGCCCCACCCGCTTTTGCCCCGTCACCATCCGCAATAAGGGAAAATGCCGATTTCTCGGGAACTCAAGATAACAGGAGCATGGCAGAGCCACACAGAACTGCATCTAAAGCCGAATCGTTTTCCTTGAGTTCTGCCGCACCGGATATGAATAAGAAAGCGGCTCGAGGCGTCGATAAACATCCTGATGTTTCAGAAGCAGCTGACACTGCCAATCGCGCCGGTGCTCCACCAATCGCCGTAACACCAACGCAACTGACAATACGCATGAACGTAACCGCTACAACAGAAGCTTTTTTATTAATACGTGAAGCCGTTATCCGTTCAGGGGGGGCGATCATACATGAGCCTCCAGCGGCAACGAGTCGCGTCACCGCACGAATTCCGCTCAACAGAGTTGCTGAACTCTTTATAAACCTCGGTAAAATCGGGAAGATCGTCGAACAACCGCACTATTCAAACAGATCCGGAACAGCAGAGGTGAATATCGTCTGGTAATTGTGACGTGCTACAAAAAAAAACTACCCGTAAAAAATAATCGGGAACTTATTGGCAACTCCTCTTGTCAAAGAAGTGCACATACATTTTTTTGAGGAGGAACAGGAGATGAAAACATTCGCAGCAGTAATTCTGGCAATCGCAGTATCAGCAGTGCACGTATGGGCTGGAAGCATCGGGGATGCAGTCGAGGTTCGCATTGTTACTGATGATGGTCGCGCACTGCCAACGTATCCGGTCACTATGCGCAAAAATTTGAAAAAAGTGTACGCCGAAGCTGTCAAAGGAGACAATTACCGCATAGAGGTGCGCAACAAACTCAATCGGCGTGTCGGCCTGGTAATAGCTGTTGATGGTCGCAACATCATCAGTGGTGCCAAGTCCTGGATAAGGAGCAGCGAGCAAATGTATATCCTTGAACCATATCAACGGGGTGATTTTTCTGGCTGGCGCGCATCAAATGACCGCATAAACCGTTTTTACTTTACCGACGTACCTGACTCATATAGCGCGGCATTTGGTGATGAAAGCGCAATGGGTATCATTACAGTTGCCGCGTATCCTGAAATCAGGCACTATGAACCTCTCCCGCAGATACAATCCAACACGATACCATCCTGGCAGCGTGATATGGCAGGCAAAGGCGCCGGTATGGCTGACCGGTCTGAAGCGGCTCCATCAGCAGCATCTCCGGCACCATCTCCTGACAAATCAAGCAAACGTACCGCAAAAGCGGAAAAACAGGCATTGGAAAGTGCCGGAACCGGCTATGGGCACGAGGAGTACTCACCCGTACAAACAGTAGTTTTTGAAGCCGAAAAGAACGCTGTCGAAACCATCCATGTTAAATACGAGTGGCGTTCAACCCTTTGCAAACTTGGTGTGGTACGAAGAGATCCACCTCCAAGAGTTCCTGCCAACCGCTTGTGGGATAACGGCGGCTATGCCCCTCCCCCGCCTGGTCGTTCATAGTGTGACACCGGACTTTATTGACCAACGCCCGCCGAATGGCTTCGGTGGGCGTTCCTTATTTTGTTAAGGAATATTGGTCAGCCTCCGGATAATATCCGTCTGTGCCGAAAATTGTTTCAGAAGTTCTTCTCTCTTTCCCATCTCAAAATCGCCAAAATCGAAGCCTGGCGCCACAGTACAGCCGACAAGGGAGTAGCCGTCTCGGGCAACCTCCGCTCCAAACCAGCAGCCTGCAGCCACGACACATTGGAACGTTTCTCCGGCTGCTATATTGGAACCAATATTCAACGGATAGTATTCTCCTTGAGGCGTGATTACGTGCACGGTCAGCGACTCACCCGCGTAGAAATGCCAGATCTCATCCGACTTGATACGGTGCAGGGCGGACATATCCCCCGATTCAAGGAGAAAATAGATTGCCGTACAGACGGACCGGTCACCTGTAAACCGGTCAGGTAGAGCCGCAGCCTGTATGATTTCGCTCGACCGATAACTCTCCCGATACCACCCCCCTTCAGGATGTCTGGCCAGTTCAAGTCGTGCGATCAGCTCTTCAACGGCAACAACTTCTTTGACTGGCTGTTGGCTGGCCATGCGTGTATCTCCTTCCTGAAGTAATCTGATATTATGGTTTGGGCCGTATAAATAACGAATGGACACTCTGACCAACTTTGCCTCTACGATCAAAAACAACTGTTGTTGTCTGGCCTATGCCGTCATTTTCCATTACGGTACGCGCGTCCATACCCACCCATTCCCCTTCCGGGTGACGATGTAACCCGAGTGTCAAATCTACCGGCACAAATGTCCACTCGCGACTGTCAAGTTCCGCACTGATGCCATTAGCAGAGTCGACCATCAGCATAAGTGCTTCAAGCGGGTGAATATCAATATGTTCAATTAACGGGATTCGCGGCTTGGTCCAGACCGTCGCAGGCCCAAAGGTATCATATGCCCCCTGGGTGAAGCGCCAATCCAAGGCTTCTCCGTAGGGGAAATAACTGACTCCCTGGAATGATTTATAGATTTGTGGTTCCGGGAACAGCGGTATTTCATATGAATCTGATAATGCACCGGTCACCCCCGGCTCGGATATAAAGCGCCAGGCGTGGGCAATCAAATACGTTTTTCCTTCAGCTGTGTATTCACCTCTCAGGAGCTCCACCCGCCTGCCGCCTCGAACGACCTCTACCTTTATCTCACATGGCGTTACCGGAACTGCACTCAGTATCTCTATTGTCACTCGCGTGATTTTTACGGGCAGAGTTGATGGGTAGGTGCGTAACGCATGGGTCAGCAGTGCAGACGGTGGGCCGCCATGCTGAAAGCCCGGGGACCAGGGGCCAATGGTAGCCTCGCTCGGTTCATACCTGTTTTTGCCTGTTTGCTTGAAAAATGCAGCCGGTAAATCAATCATACAAGTACCTCGTTTGTGCCGGAATATTATTTATGGTATTTATGGTCTAACTCTAGATGTCGTTCCGAAACTTGACCAGCAGGTAAAAACCACCGATACCACCCACCGCCATAAGCAGGTCTCGCGTCCAGGGGATAGGCATATCAAGCATGGAATAGAGTATCGGATCGAGTATAGCTGTTGTCAGTAACCCGACAGCCACCCATGTGAGAAGTTTTTTCACTTGGAAGCCCCTTACAAAAACGAATTAATCGGTGTCAGCCCTTCAGGATGAGTAAACCAGGCCATAACAGGTTAACTGATTTTTTACTCTCCCGCTGACAGAACATGCATGGACTATATTTATTATAACCGGCACCATACGTAACATTTGCAGGCATTTCCATCTTAATTTACTAGGTCCGATTACTTCTGGTCTGTTATGCTGTTGTGAGTGATGTATTTTGTTGTGTTGCGGCAAGATTTAATTTACGGGTACTCTCACGAATTGCTTTGCAGTCTCTTAAATAAGCCGGACGGACTTTGGTAATGGTCTCTACAATCAATATCCCCCTTTTAATATCCTCTCTCTTAGAATTCAGAGAGACGGAAATAACATTAACTCGCTACACGAAACGACAATTTTCTTGACACGGATTAAGGGATAGTGTTACAGATTCAGCTTGAATTTTGTTACTTACTCAAAGAAAATATTCGGAGGTGTAGTTTGGCTCATCATAAGTCGGCAATCAAGAGGATTAAACAGACTATAAAGAAAACCGCACGTAATCGTCATGTCTCATCGACGCTGAAAACATATATCAAGCGTGTTCGTGAAGCGGTGGAAGCAAAGGATAAGGATGCAGCTGTTGCTGCTCTTAAAGTTGCTATTCCTGTTATTGACTCTACTGCAACAAAGGGTGTTATTCACAGCTCAACCGCTTCCCGTAATGTTTCCCGTTTGACCAAACTGGTTAACACTCTCGGCTAGTTCATAAAATTTATCGTTGATTGTTGAAAGCGATAAAACTGGTTGAGTAGTGATAGAAGTCCCCGTTTCGTGAAGTAGGATGTGTCAAAGGCGTGATTCATATGCGAGGCTCCTGAATTCCACTAGGGGCCTCGTTTGTTTAGGGCGCTTCCCACGCCCTTGCCTCTGATAATCCGCGTTGCATCAATTTCCTCGCTCTTGTGTATGGTCGCTTTAACTGCCGCCATAGTATGCACCGCAGTTTACGGCGTATACATCCATCAAGTTCCTCAAAGGGTTTCTTTACTTCGGACAGCTTGAAGTAGTTCGACCATACACGAAGTATCGGAGTGATTTCTTCGATGACTCGTTTCAGGTTTCTCCCCCTCCCTTTACGGCTGATTTCCCGGATTTTGGATTTGATACGATCCAGCGCCTTTTGCCCCTACTTTGAGTTTGGGGATGCGGTGGTGTGTCATACCATAGCCGAGAAAGATTCGCTTCCAGGGACGATCAACTGCACTCTTGTTCTGATTGACCGT
Source organism: uncultured Geobacteraceae bacterium (assembly GCA_903939115.1). GTDB lineage: Bacteria > Desulfobacterota > Desulfuromonadia > Geobacterales > Pseudopelobacteraceae > JACRCG01. The sequence goes on along the minus strand of CAJAFV010000036.1, from coordinate 121,488 downwards.
GAGTTTGAATCGTGTTTCAAGGAATTATGTCTTGTTCAGCTCGGCCAACGGTTCTCACCATCAGGGTCCGTAGAGGACTTGCACCTCCAAGTCACAAATCAGCCACCATAGCTGATTCGATAGCGCTTGCACGCCACGCACCCTGCCGGGCGCACACAAAAAAAGGGGACGCATTTCTGCGTCCCCCCCAATACTCCAGCAATTAAAAATTGAAACCCAAGACTACTCGCGACCGCCTGCAGCAGCCCATTTTTCGAGCATTGCAGTAGTAACAGACTTAGGACGCTCAAGAGCATAGCCGAGGCCACGGTCCCAAGTAATGTTTGCCATGCAGCCGAGTGCACGGCCTACACCAAACAGAACGGTGTAGAATTCAAACTCAGTCAGACCAAAATACATCTGGATAACGCCGGACTGTGCGTCAACATTCGGCCATGGGTTTTTGGTTTTGCCGTGCTCAGTGAGAACGCCCGGAGCAACTTCAAAGATCATGGAGATAACTTTGAACAGCGGGTAATCTTTGAGGCCATCAGTATTCAGGCAGAACTCACGCTGTGATGTGTAGCGTGGATCGGTCTTACGGAGAACGGCGTGACCGTATCCCGGAATAACCTGACCGGCATTTAGTGTATCCCAGAGAGCAGCTTTGATCAATTCTTTGGTAGGCTCGACGTCTTTGCAGTATTTTTCCTGGAACTTGAGAGTCCAGTCGAGAACTTCCTGATTGGCGAGACCGTGCAGCGGGCCGGCCAGACCGCACAGACCTGCAGAGTATGCATAGTAAGGGTCAGACAGAGCGGAGTGTACCAGGTGAGTTGTATGAGCCGAAACATTGCCGGACTCGTGATCGGAATGAAGGATGAAGTACATACGGGCAACGTCCTTGTACTCCTCTTTCTGGCCGATCATGTGAGCAAAGTTGGCACCCATATCCAGAGTTGGATCGATTGCGATCTGCTTGTCAGCACGATATTTGAGATTGTAGATGAAGGCAGCAATAACCGGGATACGGGCAACGATATCGCTGGCATCTTCATACACGGATTCCCATGCGATCATTTTGTTGAATTTGCCGGAGTTGTAAAATGCGGCAAACTTGGAGTCTTTCTGCAGTACCAGCATAGCAACGGAGAGCATAACCATTGGATGACTGTCACGCGGCAGAGCGCGAACTGCGTCAAATACATACTGAGGAACAACCTGACGTGTTTTCCACTCTGCAACAACTTCAGCAACCTGAGCATCAGTCGGAACGTCTCCTGTAAGAAGCATGTACCAGAAGGACTCAACGGTCGGATAGTCGGAACCGGCAGCCTTGGGCAGTGCTGCAAAGGTCTCAGGGATGGTCTTGCCACGGAAACGGATCCCTTCCTGCGGATCCAGGTAGGAGATATCTGTTACGAGTGAACGGATATCACGGGCACCACCGATACACTGGTCAATGGTGACTTTGTCGATAACAACTTGACCAAATTCTTTAACGAGCTTGGCGGTGCGGGGACGATGCTCCTCGATCTTCTGCTTGAGTGTGTCTTTCAGGGCCATTGTTTTGCTCTCCTTTTCGTGGTGTGGGTTAAACCCGGATAAAAAGCTATTTCGGCTTCCTAACAACTGTCCATCAATGCTTTGGGGGAGAAACGGGACTCTTTTTCGGCATACTGTATACAATTTCTGTTGCTGTTATACTCGACCGTATACGGAAAATGCAACAAAAATTTTACCGTCTGAAATTAACTTAAAATAACCAATTCATCACTGGAGTAAGTAAGGCGCTTAAGCCCTTCATTACTCAGATAAAAGGTGTTTTCAATACCTATTGCGCCTTCTCCAGGAAAGACGGCCTTCGGTTCAAACGCGAACGCCATGCCAACTTCCATCGTCATCTGATCAAAGCCTCTGGCAATAAAGGGATATTCGTCGATCTCCACCCCAAGTCCATGGCCGATAAATGAGACCTGCGACCCCTTTGCACCCATGAAGCTGTCAACGTATCCCATGTCAACAGCGCATCTGAGGCAGGCAGCATACAGTTCCCCCCAACTCAGGCCGACTTTGGTTACATCAACCATCAGTGACTGGATTTTCAGCATATCATCGTAGGCTCTCCGCATCCGGTCTGACGGCGCCCCGACTGAAAATACCCTGGTTTGATCGCACAGATAGCCGTCTGCACATCCGGCCAAATCAACAATTACCGGTTCATTCGCCTCAATACGCTTCAGCCCGACGCCTTGACCAAAAGAAGGATTAAGACCCAACCCGCCAAGCGGAGTATCCGTATATGCCGGCACGGCGCTGTCACTGCCGGAAAATATCTGACCGTAGCAGATATCAGAATTAAAGCCGCGCATACGTATCAGCCCCTGGTGACCGGCTTTGCGGAGCGTGTATTCAAGCTCGGCGGCGACATCGAGATCCGTCATACCGACTGCAATGACTTCACGGGCACGACGATACGCCTGATCGACCTGGTCGGCGGCATCCTTCATAAGATGAATCTCGTAATGAGATTTTATCATCCTCACTTTGCGGATAAGAGGGGTTGCGTCAGAGAAAAAAGCCCCCGGATAGAGCGTTCGATACCGTTCGAAAAAATTAGCCGGCAGAACATCAAGTTCCAGTCCGATACGTTTCGGTTCAGAATATCCAAAATCCGCCAGAATGTTTGGTATATCCTTCAATGAAGTAAAGGGGATAACTTCCTTAAGTCCAGATTCCATTCGGGCGCGCCCGGCGTCTTTGCGCACCATGTACAGAGGTTGACCTGACGCAGGAACGTACAGATTCCCGCTCTGAACAGTACCGGTAAAATAAAACAGATCCGCATTTTGTATTATAATTACGGCGTCAAGTGATTCGGACGCCATGTATTCCTGGAGTTTACTGCAGCGATATTCCAGCTCGGTGGCGGGGGTCAGGCGCATGTATATGTTTCTCCCTGTTCAATGGACATTACGCCGGCAAGTATAACCGAGATACATCAGTATGCAAGCAAACGGTTGACCAGCCAGTACAAATTGTCTAGTATCATCGCCCGGCTCACATCAGCTGCAGTCAACTAATCTATTACGGTGGTACTTTTTTTAATGCATTCTTATCCTTATACCATAACAATATCTTCTGAAAAGGGTGGCGTCGGCAAGACAACTCTTGCCACCAATCTAGCCATATATCTGAAGGCCATGCGCGAAGATCTGCCGGTAACTCTCTTCTCTTTTGACAACCATTTCACCATTGACAAAATGTTTGAACTGCAAAAACGGGAAGAAGGCGTTCCTGACGTTCATGAGCTTTTAATGGGTGCAAAGGCCCGCGAAGTTGTGCAAACAGGCCAGTATGGAGTTGGATATATACGATCTTCCACCGAACTCGGTGATATCCATGAACGGTTCAAAGGGCCTATGTCCCTGACTCGAATGTTGGCTGAATCCGGTATTTCAGGCATCGTTATTATAGATACACGGCCTGATCTTAATATATTGACCCAAAACGCCCTGTATGCCGCCGACCGGGTTCTGATTCCGGTTAAAGACCTCCCCAGCCTTGAAAATTGTAAGAATATCTTCGCACTGTTCGACCAGCGCGGCATCGATAAAAAATCACTTGCCCTGATCCCCTGCCTGATCGACTCTCGCATCAAGTTTGATGGGATTTTCAAAGATCAGAAGACGCTGCTGCGTGCTATCGCAGTCAATCGCGGCTACCGGTGCCTGGATACATATATTTCAAAAAGTCCGAAAGTCGAAAGCCTGAACACCAACCCTGATGGCAAAATATATCCCATCCTGACCCACGCTCGCGGCACCGAAGTTCACAGTCAGTTCATGGAAATATCCCGGGATATTCTCAGAAGTTTCGACGCCACCAAGGAGACCAGAGCGTGCCTCTATCACACGTGGCTCCTTGAAAAAGAAGCGCACAAGAAGGAATCGTATCTCGCTCGACTAGAGGGCCTGGCCGAGCGCTGTCTTATCTGCGGTGCGCTTCTGGCAGATCATTCCGACGATCGAAGTTTCTATTTTGAAACATCAGATCGTGCCGCACGAGGCTTTCTGCACGGATACTGTGTCAGCAAAATGCTCTGTTCAGCACTCTACGGGCTTCAGGAACAGGATCCGTCCTTTGATGCAGCCAAGGCACTTGTTGCCGAAAAAGCCGCGAGATCCGTGTCACTTCTGCTTCCGCGTATAAGCTCTGAAGAGAGTCGACTGGATTATCGGCAGTTCAGTATGAACGGCGAGCAACTGCTCCAGAAGAATGTTGACATGCCCGGCTTTGAGGCCGGTGAATTCAATGGTATTCATGACCGGTTATATCTGCTGCTCAATGAGGCGTTGGCTGGGTTTGAAGGTGCCCTGCGGCAGGAGAGCTGGCTGGCTGTCTATCCCGTGGATCCGGTAAATCCTGAGGCGGTACTGCACGAAGATTCATACAGGTCCGTCCACCGCTTGCAGAAACTGCTGTCAGAAGCAATACTGACATTTTAGACGACGCTGTTATCTGACCATCTGAGAAGCAGGAACCAGGGTAACACCGCGACCGGCAAGTCCAGGCAGTGCCGCAGCAAGGGCTGAAATGGTTGCCGGGTGCGGGTGGCAGATAGCTATGGCTGAGCCGTTTTTTTTGGCCAACCTGACGGCCTGATTAAGTTGGCCAATAATGTAGCTTCGATTCTGTTCGTTATCTAGAAACACATGCCGCCGTGCTGACCTGACCCCCAATCCCTGTGCCGCATGCACTCCTACACTTTGCGAAGACGTCACGCTGTCAATAAAAAACAGGTTGTTTTTTTTCAGTATCTGCAGCACGGAAACCATTTTATCTTCATGCTCGGTAAATTCAGAACCCATGTGATTATTAACTCCGACCGCTCCGGGAAATTGGAGAACAAAATCTGACATCCGCTCCTGAATCTCGTCCTCATTCATAGCCACTAGCAGACCATTCCCTTCCAAACGCAGCGCCGGCCATCCCTTTGACTGCATCGGAACATGGATCATCGTTTCGATCCTGTGTGCGGCTGCATATGCCGCAACTTCGGAGGCGGCCCGCTGACCCGGAATAATCGAAAACGTCAGTGGCACATTGATCGAGCTCAGAGTGCGGGCCTCCGATATGCTGTTACCCATATCGTCAATAATAATGGCCAAACGCCCGGAACCACTCACATCAGCTCCGGATGTATCAACATCAGGAATAACTATAGTCGGCGGATAACTGCTCTGTTTTTTGTGTGGCTGCGGGGTGGCATCAGGTGGCTGCGGTACAACACCCGGCGGAACGGTGGAACGGGGAGCAATCGGTGTAACGTGAGATGTTTCAGCCTTCTGAGGAGGGGTAGGATGTTTTCCGGACGTCGAAAAGAGAAAATAACCGGAAATTGCGGTTAGCACCAGAATCAGGATGATCAGGGCTGCGATGCGAGAGCCGGACGACTTTTTAGAAAATTTAATTTTACCTGGAACTGCCATTTTTTACCGGCAGCTGCGGGGTTTTATCTTCTTTTTTTACGCTGAGCTTCTGTTTCAGCAGCCAGTGGGCAACAAGAATATAATCATCAAGGTAATCCTGTTTACCGTCGGAATTCATATCATACGCCGGGTTGTTATTTGTAAGAGGTTTTGCAAGCTGATCATCCAACGCTGCGTCAGAGAGAGAAAGTAACAGAGCTCCCGTTTGATTGATCGGTGGAACAGCCACAAGTGAGATTTCAGTACGTTCATCCCCCAGGATAATGGAGAGACGCACGTCTGATCTATCCTTCTGCGGCAATGCATCAAGCTCCCATTTATTGTCAGACATCTGCCTGATCGACTTCAAATTTGCCCCTTTGAGCGAAAAACTGGGAGTGTCCGTTTCATTGGTTAATTCAATAGCGACGGTTACAAGAGACTCCCCGTCCGTAACAACAATATCGGGTGTCTGAACGATTCCTGCGGCAGCTAAAGCCTTCCTTTCAAACAGGCTCGATAGACGTGCTATGGTCCGAATGTCTTTGTATGCATGGAACTGTTCCGGAACGCTTCGGAGTGATTTCAGTGCTGTTGTTGAGCGAACACCTGGGGCTTTAACTGTAACGGCAGTGACCTCATCACTCTGCGAAGAGCTGCTGTCTCTGCTGACAACAATAGACTCGGCTGGAATATTCTTATTTTCCGGCTCTTCCCGCAGTGCATCCTTGCGGACGGTATCGCGAACCGGTGCAACTTGATCGCCAGAGAGTGGAAGTGTCATATTTGAGACAACTGACATTCCTGATTGAGTTGTGACAGAAGTAGCTGTCGGGAGAGCGGTTACCATGCCGCCGCTACTGGAATCAGAACTGCTTTTAACAGTAGTCGCTTCGCTATTTGCTTCGGTGAGATATGGCCAAGCGGTCGCCACAGACTGAACCGCAAGCGGTGAACCCTTGGCATCAATCACGCCTGGTGGTGAACTGAATGTCGGTTGCCACGCTTGTGGTTTACCCTTGCTGGTAAACGCAATCGAAGCAAGTTCTCCAGACCCTTTAATCACGCCGGTGGTTATAAAAACAATCCTGACTGAACCCGGCACAGAAATATTGCTGGCCGGCAAGGCACCTGCGGTCATCGCCCCATACTTCACCGTTGGATTTTCAAGGGCATCCTTGTCATATACAATCGACAGCTCAATTCCTGCAGATTCTTGCAAATCAGTAGCGGTAATTGAATATGATGCCGCTCCGGCCGGAACAATAGTGATGGTTGCCGCCTCTCCAAAATCGGAGACGACAACCAATCCGAGCAGCAGTATTGAAACAATAAAGCGCAGTCTATTCATGGTGCAATTATTCCTCCGCTTCTACAATCGTTACTTTTCGTTACCCATCGACTTGATCAACTCCCACCCTTTCAGCAGATCGAGAGCTCTCAACACCTGATAATCATTTTTCAGATTGTCTTCCAAACTGGTCGGGACTTTTTCAGCTTTATCATCCTTCTTGTCACTCTTTTTCTCGTCCTTTTTAGCTTCACCACTTCCTGACTTATCTTCAGTTTCAAAATGGTTCTCAAGATCTTTTTCGCGCAGATGCAGGGTATCTTTTTTGCCGGTCGCTTTAGGGAGCTCTACCGCTTCAACAACAATATCAGGCGTTATGCCTTTGGCTTGTATCGAACGGCCTTTGGGGGTGTAGTAGCGGGCAGTCGTCAAACGGAGACCGGAATCATCCGACATCGGTATAATGGTCTGTACCGAACCTTTACCAAAGCTCTGGGTTCCCAGAATAATGGCCCGCTTGTGATCTTGCAAGGCTCCGGCTACAATTTCTGACGCGCTGGCGCTGCCACCATTAATTAATACGACAATCGGATAATTTGCCTCTTTACCACCCTTTTTGGCAGTAAACTGCATTTTAGAATCTTTTTCCCGACCTTCGGTATACACAATCATCTGCCCTTCCGGTACAAAATGATCGGAGACCCTGACTGCCTGGTCAAGCAGACCGCCCGGATCATTACGCATATCAAGCACCAGCCCTTTGAGTTCGCCCTTGTATTCCTCCTTCATGGCTTTAAGAGCTTTTGCCAAATCTTCATCGGTTTTTTCCTGAAACTGGGCGATGCGAACGTATCCATACCCCCCATCAGACAGATGGAACCGAACGCTCTTAACTTGAATTATATCGCGGATAAGAGGAAATTCTTTTGGCTTATCGAAGCCTTCCCGCATAATGGTCAGAATAACCTTTGTTCCCTTTACTCCGCGCATACGCTTGACTGCATCATTGATATTTAAATCCTTGGTGAATTTATCATCAATTTTGAGAATCATGTCGCCGGACTTGATTCCTGCTTTAAATGCAGGAGTATCCTCTATTGGTGATATGACGGTTAACACTCCGTCTTTGATGGATATTTCGATACCCAGTCCGCCAAAAGCACCCTTGGTATCGATTTTCATCTCTTTATAGGTATCTGGCGGCATGAACGAACTGTGCGGGTCGAGCGAAGAGAGCATGCCATTAATAGCGCCATAGACCAGTTTCTTGGTGTCAACTTCCTCGACATAGCTTTTTTTAATAATAGACATGACATCGGTGAAGAGTTCGATTGATTCGTAATCACTCCCTTTTCCTTCTGCCGAACTGTGGCGCTGGGAGCTGATTATAAAAACGGTCAAAAATGAAACAATTACAACGAAACCTGCGACAATTTTTGTTTTTTTACTTCCTGGTACACTCATTTTCTTCCTCCGAATATATTTGATGCTTCCCGTATTATTCACCGTACCCATTCAGCAGGGTCAACCGGCTTACCCTGATGCCGTATTTCAAAATAGAGCATGCTCCCCTTGTTTGAATCCACATCACCAACGGCTCCGATCGTTTCATGACGTGCAACCTCGGCGCCTACTTTTTTTGACAATCTCGAAGCGTGGGCGTAGAGGCTAAAATACCCACCCCCATGATCAACAACCATCATATTACCAAAACCTTTAAAATAATCGGAAAAAATAACCGTACCTTCATATATTGCCTTTATTTCTGCTCCGGACGAAGCAGAAACCGACAACCCCTTACTGAAAGTATAAGAATTAAACTCGGGATGTTTGTGTTTCCCATATGATTCAATAATCTCGCCACGAACAGGAAGATTCATCCGCCCCTTTTGCGAAGAAAAACCACGATCAGGCACCACTGGCAAATCTGCCAGTGGTTTCAGTTTTGATCCCGGCTTCTCATGGCGTGAGGAAAGCTTCCGTCTGCTCAGTGCTTCAAGCCGGGTAAGCATTGCCTGCAACCGGGAGGCGTTTGCCTGTAACTCTTTCAAGGAACTTTCGTAGCTTTTACGGTCCTGGCGAACCCTGCCAAGATAGGCGGCCTTTTTACTTTTTTCAGTTTCTATTTCACGTTTTTTCTGTTCAATACCGGTCATAATACGCTCTTTTTTTAACGCATCACGCTCCAGATCAGATTTAAGAGTTTTGAGTTGATCGATTTTAAGGTTGTATTCAACAAAAATTCGTTTGTCATTTTCAAGTATGGATTTCATGTAGCGAATATTTTCCGCAAGCTGCGGAAATGATTCTGCTGAAAAAAACATCCGTAAAGCGCCCAGCTCTCCCGCTTTATATAATGACGACAAGCGGTGCGCTATTTCAATCCTCTTACGATTTGCTTCTTCGGTCACCCTTTGAATGTCACGCCCTGTGCTGTTGAGGCTTAATTCGACACCACGCAAATCACGACCGAGCTTACTTAAGTCAGACTGTTTCTGGTCAAGGGTAAGCAGAATCTCTTTAAGTTCGGTTGAGATGGCCGCTTCAACCTTTTTTGTCTTGGTAATAAGCTGTTTTTGCGCCTTAATATCTCGTTTGACACCGCTTAATTCATCTTTGGCATTTTGCGCAGCGACAGCAGAAACAGCAACCGACAGGAGTGCTAGTATACAAAACAGCCGCTTCATCAGTTACACATTAATAAAACGTTTGAGAGAAGTGAGGCTTCCGATAAAGCCGAGCAGCGCCCCTGCCAGCAGCAATCCGGAAAGGTATTCTACCGGGAGGAAACTAAAACCAGAAGCAGCAGGATTAAACGTAATAAAACTGCCGGCATTCTGAAGAAACCCTTCATAAAGACCGTACAACAGGGCAAGAGAGAGTATGGAACCGGCTAAGCCCTGAATAAGACCTTCGAGAAGAAACGGAGCCGTAATAAAAAAGCGGGTCGCACCAACGAGAGACATTACTTCCAGTTCATCACGACGGGAATAAATAGTCAGCTTGATCGTATTTGAAACTATGAATACTACGGCAATCACCAGAAAACCACCCAACAGAGCTCCAAGAAGACGCATAAAATTCAAGAAAGAATTGAAGCGCCGTACCCACTCTTCGCCATATTGCACCTCGGTAATTCCGGGAATCTGCTTAAGCTTCGTGACAAAGCCTTCAACAGAGACTGTTTCCCGATACGCCCGCTTCAAAACTATTTCAAATGACGTGGGAAGTACTTCAGAACGAACGCCTTCAAGAAGGGTTTCCTGACCGCGCAATCGCCCCTTGAACCGTTTAAGGGCTTCATCGCGCGACACATAGATGACGCGTGACACTCCGGAGATTGCTGAAATTTTTTCACGAAGCGAAGACTGCTCCTGCCCTGTCAACTCTTTGTCAAAATAGACGGTTACCTGTACCCGTTCACTCCAGTTTTCCGCAGCACTTTCAAGGTTCACAAAAACAAGCAGAAACAGAGAAACAATCAGCAGCGCCAGCATGATTGTTCCGACAGTAACAACATTAACAAAAACATTTTGACGAATATTAGTTATCGCCCGGGTAAGGAAGAACACAGCTCTGCCGCCAAAACCATCACCTGCAAGCGTAGGACGCCTACTCGTTCTGGTCGCCTCGGGCTGTTTCTTTTTCCACTTGTTCAACGATTTCCCCTTTACTCAATGTAATGAGTCGCTTGTGGCTCTGATCTATCAGACGACGGTCATGCGTTGCGACAACTACAGTCGTTCCGCGAATATTTGCCTCTTTAAAAATATTCAAAATCTGATTTTTATTGGCATCATCCAGATTTCCGGTAGGCTCGTCTGCCAGAAGGATTTTCGGGTCGTTAACCAAAGCCCTCGCCAGCGCCACCCGCTGCTGCTCGCCACCTGAAAGACGTTGTGTCGTCAGATTATATTTTGATTCAATCCCCATCTGCTTAAGAATATGCATGGTCTTCTTACCAATATCCGCCCTGCCCCATCCCAAAACTTCCAGTGTTATGGCAACGTTTTCAAAGACGGTCCGACTATGCAGCAGCTTGAAGTCCTGAAAGACTACCCCGATGGAGCGACGCAGCAGCGGCAGGTGCGATGGCGCCAAACGGGTAATGTTCTGGCCATCAATCAGAACCTGTCCGCTATTCGGAGTAAGCGCACCGTACAGCAGCCGCAGCAGCGTGGTTTTTCCCGCACCTGAAGGCCCGGTCAGAAAAACAAACTCACCTTTACCGATGTGAAGATTGATATTGTGCAGCGCTGAAGCATCCTGCTGGTAGGCAAGAGAAACGGTATGGAGCTGAATCATGGTGCTACCACTCTTTATATGGTGTGTTGGTCGTTGGACTAATCTTGTCTGAACCACTCTTCACATCATATACTTTGCCAGGATCAGCCGGGGCTGCAGTAGAACTTGAAGAGCCACTGCCGGAACCGCTTGAAGAACTCTGTGCGGGAGGATCAACAATTTCCCAGGTCGTACTGCTACTGGTAAAGGGATCTTTAGGAATTTCACGCATATAGCCCTTTACCTTTAAATCATCTATTGAATCCGGATATTTACCTTGATCCGCATAAAACTGATCAATAGTATTTCTAAAATTATAGAGGGTTTCCCGCAGCACCGCTTCCCGTGCTTTGATTATACCCCACTGATAATTCGGCACAGCTATAGCGGCCAAAATGCCGATTATAGAAACGACAATCATCAGCTCAATCAAGGTAAAGCCACGACAATCGCCTCTGCGCCGCAGAAGAGAAGAGCGAAAAAAAGGTATGTGTATGTTGGGAAAGTTCACATTATTACCATTCATTATACTTAGTGCCATCCATAGCGGTACCGGTTTGTGGTGCAAAAACATCGTAGACATCATCACCACACCACTTTGACGATGTCGGTTCATCTTTGTAACAGCGAATCTCCCAGCCCCACTGTTTTTCGTCTGTTGAGCTTTTTGGATCCATCGGATTGAGGACAGGTCTCCTCAAAAATTTCACCTTACCAACTTTTACATCCCCGAAATCATGCCCGTCGACCAGTTCCTGAAGCTCTTTCGGATATCCGTTGCCGGTCTTTGAAGGCCCCGCAGGAATCTTATCAAACGTTTTCCGGTAATCATCGAGGGCGATACGCATGATGCGAAGATTACGTTTCAGTTCAATCTCTTTTGACCTGACGGTTGTATTACGGATCAGCGGCATAACACCGGCAGCAAGAATTCCGAGAATAGTCATTGTCACTATCAACTCAAGGAGGGAAATACCTTTACGTGTCCATATCATTTCCACGTCAGCACCTGCAACAGTAAAGAACCCCTGCACCTGAATACGCTGGCCAATCTTCCGTTACCAACCTTCATGATATGCCCGGTAAATCTTTGAATGATCATTTTTTTGCGGCGGTTCGTAGATAAATTGCCACTGACTGTATTTGGTCATTTTACCCCCTAAACCGGGCGTCGACGGAGTTGCTGCACCACCTGTCGTCCCCGCTGCACCTCCCGAAGGCACCGCCGGAAAAGCAGCCTGCGGAACGGCGCCAATACCTGCCGGTGCTGCTACAACAGGGGCTGTACCCATATTTTCAAGGGCACTGTCCTTGAAGTCGGTTCTAAACGGAGTTTCATCACTTGTACTTGCGACACCGATTATTCCCCCGGTTTGAGTAACAGTTGGTACATTGTTGGTTATGCTGCCGCGTATTAGTGTCCACTTCTTGCCGGTCATAGGATCCTGATCTATTTTAAGTTTTGCACAATCAGGAGCACACCTCGGATCCTTATCATTGACTTCAGCTGCATAGTTATGAGGTAAAAAACGCATCTTTGAAAGAGAGTACGGATCCTGCAGCAAATCTTTCAACTCTGCAATCTGATGAGCTTGTCTCGGCGGAGCGCCTGGCAGCGTATACGTCAGATTGTTCCAGTTTTCAATCGCCTCTTTAATCTGACTTCCTCTGAACAGCAGCTCTTTTTCCTGTTCCCGCTGTTTAATGGTTTTCCACGATTGTCCTACCATACCGAGCATGATCCCCATGATCATCACAATAGTCAGAGCCAAAATGTAGGTGAAACCATTTTGATTCGTGAAGATTTTCATCACCGGATATCCACCGCCGTACTGAAGGGAAGAATGCTTAGAGCAGCTCCCGTCGAAGAGGTGAACATGCTGTTTTTAAAGGCGAAGCTTGCCGGGCCTTTGTTTTTAGCCTTGAATAACAGAGTTGCAAGCGTACCGCCGCCGTTGACACCGGCATTTCCTGTTGCCCGTAGCGACGTGACGTTCACCGTTCCGGCAGCGGCATCTGATTTGCCGCTGAACGTGGTCGGTTTTCCGTCACTCTTCAGAAGCGTACCTTCACTTATCGATACAAATTCGACAAAAATCGGGTCGTAGGTGAGCACAAACGGGGCGTTGGCAAGATCTTTTGCGTCACTGATTTTGATATCAAGACTGAACTGCTGCCCAACGGTCACTGACGAAGGAGCTGCAATCTGCAGGAGGCTTCGCTGAATCGGAGAAGGAGCAGGTACAGGGACAACTGACGGCGCTGGAGACGGCGTGACAACTGTTGCCGGTTGTACTGGCGTTGCCTGTGTTGTCGCAGGCTGAATTGGCGTTGACTGAATTGACGTTGGCAGTATTGGAGTTGGCTGTGTAGGAACAGGCTGATTCGTCACAGGTTGTACAGGCACATTCGCTTGAGCTGCCGGCAGTTCCGGGGCAGGTGCAGGGACAGCCGGTTTTTTACTAATCGGCGCAGGAGCAGGAGGAGCTTTCTTATCACCCGCTTTCGGCTGAACGTCATCCTCAAAAATAGTTTCCAGGTCAAACGATGATAGTGGCCTGACAAGAGACGGATGGTCCTCTTTACCGGAAGCAAACGACGAGAGACCGGGAAGTGGCACCGGGATTCCTCTTACCAGCCGGGGGGTAATCGCCAGCATCAGTTCTGTTTTGTCTTTTGATGAATTCGAATTAGTAAACAATGGTCCAATAAGAGGCAGGTCACTTAACAGATACGTCTTGCTTTTGTCGCTGCTTTCCGAGCGTTGAATAAGACCGCCGATAACGCTGGTTTCATTATCCTTTAGACTGAGCACAGTATCAATGTTTCGTGTACCGATGGTTACCACGGATGTTGCGCTACCAACACCGCCGACCGTCTCTTTCGTGATAATCGAACTGACCTCGAGAGAAAGCTTGATGGATATTTCGTTATTAAGCTGAATATTCGGTTCAGCATTGACCTTTACTCCAACATCGACATATTGGACGTTAACCTGCGACACCGTGCCGTTCAAAGTTGTTGTCGTTATCGGCACTCTGGTTCCAACATTGAATTTGGCTTTTTCCTTGTTTTTGACCCGGATTTTTGGGTTTGACAGTACTTCACCTTTTGCAAGCGTTTTACCAAAATTAAAAGTCATGTTCGGCACCGTTACATAGCCGCCATAACCATTTGTCGAGAATGCTTTCACAAGATTTGTAATACCGGCTTCACCGACGTTTACACTTCCAGTCGCCGTCGCTCCGGAACCACTCCCTCCTGAAACCGTTACACCGGTGAGACTCGTTGCCATCAATTTATTATCGGGTGGAGGTGAAAATATTCCGAGCTGCACATTGTAATTACTCAGCAGTAGACCTACGTTTTCCGCGTTCTTATCGCTTATTTCAACAATTTCAACATCAAGCACTACCTCAGCTTCAGGCATATCGTTCGCATCAAGTATTTTTTCAACTACTGCAACAATCTCTTCCGTGTCCCTCACAACTATCGAGTTTGAATCTTCGTTCACATACGCCTTACGTACCTGAATCATGGTACGAATCAGGTTAATCGCTTTTTTAGCGTCCATATAGTTCAGGTGAAACGTGCGCAGCACCATATCCTCATACTGCTTACTCTTCTCCGGCGAATTCATATACACCAGTACGGCTGTTTCATTGAGATTTTTCGTACTCAGCTTGTTCATGTTGGTTAGCAGATCAAGTGCCTGCTGGAACGAGGCGTTTTCGAGCAGAACCGTGATAGGTGAATCTTTAATCCCTTCGTCGAAAACAAAGTTAATACCTGAAAGCTGCGACAGGATTTTAAAAACATCCTTCATTTTGGCATCTTTAAATTTCAGGGTAATCGGCTTGTTCGATTTAAGGCGCAGTTCATAGCCATCGAGCTTGCTCTTGCGCAATCTGGTAATCCGATCAAGCGCAGCCTGAAATTCGGCGTTTTTCGGAAACAGTTCAGCAGCCCTGATGTACTGCCGATGGGCATCTTTCAGCTTGTTCCCTTTTTCAAAGTCACGCCCCTCCTGATACGCCAACTGAGCGTCCTTGTACCGCGTATATACTTCTATCTGCTGCGCAAAAAGGCCTTGAGTAGGATCTATACCCTGTGCTGCCTGAAATTCTACCAGCGCATCAACGTAGTTACCTTTTGCCACGAGATCCATCCCCTGCTTATAGCGCTGATCTGCGGCTTTCACACGGTTTTTAAAAAATCGAATCCGGGGCTCGGTTGTTGTCGGATCAGCTTTAAAAGAGTCGGCATAGCTGTACATAGCCTCTTCAAATCGACCTTCCGTCTCCAATTTTTCTGCCGCTTGAAAGGAGCGAGTTGCGGGAGAGGCACAGGCTGAAAGCAGGCCCAAAACGATTATTAACGAAATATGTGAAGTTAGATTCAAGTAGCGCATTGAGTGCGTCTCCTCGTAATAATTAAGATGATTATTTCACCGTGGCAAGCGGCTTGTTTTCTATCAATGGGATGACGATTTCATCTCCGGTATCGGTAACCGACAGTGTTAATGCCTGATCAGAAATTTCGGTCGCGACATAACGGCCAGCAAGTTTGTCCCCTTTTTTGACTAGCAGGATATCGTTATCTTTGATGAGAAAAACAGTTTTTACCGACCCTTTTTTCAAAAATCCCAAAAAAGTGAAGTGTGCTAACGGAGCACTTTCCGGCTGAGCAATGACCGGCTGCACCGGAACCGGAATCGGAGCCGGAACCGCCTTAGGTGGAGGTTTAATCGCTACGGCTTTTTGTTTGTTCATTTTCAGCTCATCGAGAAAAACCGGTTTAAAGATATTACGGCGATACCCTTTAAAAGAGGCAGTCTCCCCGTCAAGCAGGCTAATATTGAGTTTTGTGCCATCATCCGCGTCACGGTTCGGTTTCTCAGCTTTGACAACACGACCAGGTTTCTCTGCGGTGGCAACACCACCCGGTTTTACCCGTTGAGCGGAGTTGCCGGGTACCGTACTGACAGTTTTCAGCCGTGGAATGGCACTGTAACTCCAGAGAGCAGCAATCCCGAAAATAATCACCAGGACAAACAGTATCAGGCGTTGTCGGTTCATACCCCACCTCGGAGATACACCGTCAAACGCACGTCCATGACCACATTTTCAACGTACATGTCGCTATTTGAAAAGGTAACTGTATCAACGACAATCAACTCCTGGCTCTTTTGAAGATCGGAAAGATAACTTTTTACAGCAGCGTAGCTTCCGCTCACAGAAAGGGAGAGTTGATATGACAGGAGCTGTTCTTCCTTAAGCTGTTCCGGCTTATAACTTATCGCGCCAACTTCGACGTTACTGGCCGTTGCGGCTTCGAGCAGATCGCTCAGAATTCTTGCAAATTCGCGCTTCTCCGGTATCATCGTTTTCAGTTTTTCCAGATCGGCAGCACCCTGCTTATAGAGGGTGCCTGCATCCACCTTCCCGAAAAGAGCCGCCTTCTGGCGTAAGTCGCTCCACTTGGATTGCAGTGAAACAACTGCTGGAATCTGATATGCAGATATCACCACACTAAGGAGCACATTGAGCAGCAGCATGAAGGTAATGATACTCAGAAGTCGCCATTTCTGTCGGACTATTTCAAAAACTAGCTGTTTCATCAATCAACTACCTTACAGGAAATCGTAAATTGAACACCGCGCGTTTTTTCTCCTACCGTAATGTTCTGATGGGAAAGCAGTAAGACATTTGAAAAGTCCTTCGATGCTTCCAGTTTTTCAAGATACTGCTGAACCAGTTTAAAGGAGCGTGCACGACCATCAAGTTTCCATGCCTCCTTTTTTTTATCAGGAGAGAGCGATGACAGCGATATCCCTTCCGGAGTATTATTCTCAAACAACTCCAGTTTCTTCAGCCAGCTCGAACTTTTACGTTCAATAATGTCGTTATAAAAACGAATTCGACTCTTTTGCCGATTCAATTCCGTTTCAGAAATGCCACCTGGCTTGGCACCAAGTCTATTTTCAATAGCAGCTATTTCGGAGTTCAAACGACTCTGTTCGCCCATGTTTGAGGATATATTGATAACATTCCAGACTGTCAGAACAAAAAGGACCGCAATAGCACCGAACGCAATTCGGTTTATCAAGCGATTATCAAGATAGGTACGCGTTGCTAAATTAATAGTGTAACGCATCAGGCTCTCCTCAGTGCGGCCCCAATGGCTGCGGTATAGGGGAATAGCCGGACCTGGTCGCCTGGTGCAGAATTCCCCGGCAGTACAGTGCCTTTTGTCTCCAACAGGGTCGGCGTCATTCCGGTCGATTCTGCTACCAACTCAAGAAAATCCTGCACCACATCTGGAGCTGCAACACAGAAAACAGACTGCACCGGTTGGTCAGGATGCCGCTCTTTATACACCAGCAACGAGCTGTTTATTTCCATATACACTCTGCGGTCAGTTGCCGCCGTCCCGAACAGGTCCTTACTGCGGATAAATTCAGGTATACCATCAGTAAAGGCCACTACCGACAAGGTCGTGCCGTAAAATGAGATCAGAATGCAATTGTTCTGAAGCGATAATCGACTATCAAAAAGACGGCAGATACTGAACGTATTACATACGATTCCGGCAAGTGACAGCCCGGCCTGCGTAATCAGATCTTCATATTGCGAAATAACTGTTCGTGAAGCTATTGCCACCAAAAGGGCAAGGTCGCCATTTTCACGAACGGCCAACTGCTGATAATCGAGTTGGGTATCGGCACTGTCAAGCGGTATACTTTTCTTAAGTTTCCAGCGGATCAGATCCAAACCTTCCTGGCGATTCTTGAAGCGCCCTTCGTGATCCAGCAACATAATTTTGCAGACGCCATCAGGCAGAGAAACTGCAACCCGTGAGGATTTACAGAGCAGCTGATTGTGAGCCGACTTCAGACTGGACACGAAGGCATCAGGATCAAGAATATTTTGCTCTCGAAGTGACACCTGTACCGTATGCGGGGGTAAAGGTGCACTGGACACACGCTCAACCCGCGGAGACGCAGCAGAGCCGCCAGTCATGGCGAACACCACACCCTGCTGGTTGATTTCAACACCGATCAGATTACTGGCAAACAACATGGCACACCCTGTTCCGGTCACTCAACAAATGTGACACGGTTTATCTCCTTAAGCGTTGTTATACCGGCCGCGAATTTTTCCTCGGCTGAATCCCGCAAAAACATGACACCCGCATCACGAGCCGCTTTTTTCAACTGCGTTGCAGGAACTTTGGCAATGATCAGGTCACGAATCTGATCGTTAAGTTCCAGAAGTTCAACAATGGCAACACGGCCTTTATAACCGGTACCATGGCACTTATCGCATCCGTGCGCTTCATACAGGGTCATGCCCCGGAAACGTTCCGGGTCAACCCCGCCATCTATCAGCTCTTCATCACTGTACTGAATCGGTTGGCGACATTCTGTACAGACTTTGCGCACCAGCCTTTGAGCCAGAACACAATTCAGACAGGAAACGAAATTATACGGGTCAATGCCCATATGAATGAAACGCCCGATAACATCAAAAACGTTATTGGCATGAACCGTCGTGAAGACAAGGTGACCGGTCAGAGCAGACTGGACGGCAATCTGCGCCGTTTCAGAATCGCGTATTTCGCCGACCATGATCTTGTCCGGGTCATGGCGCAGGATTGAACGCAAGCCTTTCGCAAAGGTCAGACCTTTTTTTTCGTTAACCGGGATTTGCAATACGCCTCGCAGCATATATTCAACCGGGTCCTCAATCGTAATTATTTTATCTTCGCCGGTATGGATCTCTGTCAAAGCGGCATACAGCGTTGTTGTTTTACCGGATCCGGTCGGACCGGTAACCAGCACCATGCCATAGGGTTCACGAATTTTTTTCCTGAGCCGTTTGATTTCCCGCTCGCTGACACCCAGGTTTTCGAGCGTTAATCCTTTCAGATCACTGGCAATGCTCTCCTTGTCGAGAATACGGATAACGGCATCCTCACCCAGAGAGCTCGGCATAATTGAAACACGGAAGTCGATCGATTTCTCGCCAAAACGGATTTTAAAACGACCATCCTGAGGAACGCGCCGTTCAGAGATATCCAGTTCGCTCATAACTTTCAGACGCGAAATAATCGGGGCCTGAAAATGCTGGTCGATTGTATCGTTTGCTTTATACAGTACGCCATCTATTCGGTATTTAATGTCGACACCATCAAGACCGGTTTCAATATGAATATCACTTGCCCTGCGGCTCAGAGCATCTAAAATTGTGGTATTAATGAGTTTGATAATCGGACTGGTATCATCGGACAATGTTTCAACCGATAATACCTCTTCACCACGGTCGGTTTCCTTAACCAGTTGGAGCATAAAATCTTCAGAAACTTCACGCAAAACCCGACGAGTGCCCTCACCCGCCTTGGTAACGGCGAGAATGGCGGAGTCAGATGCAATACGGATTTGCACCTCTCTGTTAAGCAGCAGTTCGAGCTCATCGAGCTCGACAACGGCGGTCGGATCAGCCACAGCAACAACAATGACATGCGGCTGAATTTCCAGCGGTACAAAATGAAACCGGTAGATTGCATCCGGCGGCAACTGATTGAGCAGCTCTGAGTCCATCTTGAAATTGCGCAGATCGATATATTCAAGACCATACAGCTCCGCCAACGCTCGAGCCAGATTCTCATCAGTAACAAACCCTTCGTGAACGGCAATTTCACCGAAACGCTGCCGTGACGTGACCTGTTTATCAATAATAACAGGCAATTGTTCCGGCTTAAGGTATCCCCGTTCCAGCAGAATATTCCCAATATTTTTTCCTCTGAAAGATTGCATCGCTGTCCTATCCAACCGTACCGGCAATTTTAAAAATCGGAAGATACATCGCAATAATTATTACGCCAATAATGACCCCCATTATCAACATGATAGCAGGTTCTATGGCGGTTGTGAGCAGATGCATCCGTTCCTCAAGTTCATCTTCCAAATAGTTCGAAATGTCAACCAGCATATCTTCGAGAGAGCCGGTGGTTTCTCCCACACCCAGCATGCGCAAAGCCAACGGCGGCATGATATGAATCCGCTCAAGAGCAACGGAGAGGCGCCCGCCCTCTTCAATAAAGCGGACCGCTTCGAATAACCGCTTCTCCATAAAAACATTATCTAATGTGCCGATTGACATACGGAGAGATTCAATGATCGGGATACCGCTGCCGAGTACAGTTGCCAGGGTCCTGGTAAAACCAGCCACTGAATACTTGGAAAACACATCTCCTGCTACCGGGACTGTCAGCTTGAACCGGTCAAACGCATACCGGCCGGACTCACTGCTTTTCCATGATCTGAATGCAGCAAGCAGACCGAAGCCGACAATGATCCCAAGTAAGAAATAACGTCTGAGCATTGAAGTAAATGTAATCAATAGCTGCGTCAGAGCAGGGAGTTGTGATCCGGAGTCGGTATACACCTGACTGAACGTAGGGACAACATACACTAACAGAAGCGTTATCGCCATAAAGGCGAAAACAACTAGGATTGCCGGGTAAAATACGGCCGCAATTATTTTTTTACGAAGAACTCCGACTCTTTTTAAATATTCAATATAGCGGCGGATGGTTTGCGGCAGATCTCCGGTACGCTCACCTGCACGAATAGAAGCAACATAGAGATACGGAAAGGCGCGACCATGCTTCTCCATTGCAACAGACAAAGCGCTACCCGCCTTTACATCTTCACGTACCTGTATAAGAACGTCATATAAAGCGCCGGATTCATGGCGTTCCAAAATAGCATCAAGGACCTGCATGATCGGCATGCCAGCCTTAAGCAGCACGAGCATTTCCTGATTAAACGTCAGTAGCGCCCTGTTATCAACCTTTTTGCGCTTGATTCCCTTATCAAAAAGAAACTGGAACGGCTTCTTTTTAACATCAAACACAAAAAAACCCTGATCTTCAAGATTTTTGCGCAAAACAATATCGTCTGCAGCCTCAAAATCTCTGATGAGAATTTTTCCGTCCGATGCACCAAGTTTACAGGAATAAAGCGCCATGACCTTAGCTTATTACCACAGACGCCAGAATAATAAAATATAAAACCACAGCTACAATCCACAAGAACATTTACTTGAAAATTTAATTGCCTTTGAAATATGAATATTTGAATTATAAGGTTAAATCTTGTGCGGCCTCGTTAAAGAGCCCATAAACATCATCATCCCTCTATCCAACACGTCTACCTCTTAGTGGGATTCCCTCATACATCGTTCTCTTTAAAATCGGCAATACATCCATAACCTCTGTCGGCTTCTATATGCCTCATGCCACCCCCTTTTTTTTTCCCTCCTCAAATATCTTCTTGAACCTTTTTCAATCATACTGGATTCATAAAAAACTTAAATCTGATTGACTTGTAATTTATTTCTCTGGGAGGTATAAAAGCTTCGATATATTGAGTATCAAAGCTGAAAACGGGTATAGAATAGGGTACAAAACAAGCTTGTTATTTATTTCAATTTTAAATATTAAGAGGTTACAGCCTGATATGCTACTAATGATCGATAACTACGACTCTTTTACCTATAATATTGTTCAATATTTCGGCCAACTCGGTGAAGAAGTGCATGTTCATCGTAACGACAAGATTACTCTTGCAGAGATAGAATTACTCCAACCTGCCCGCCTTGTCATCTCACCCGGCCCATGTTCACCTGAGGAGGCCGGCATCTCGGTTGCAGCGATCAGACATTTTGCCGGTAAAATCCCCATTCTGGGTGTCTGTCTTGGCCATCAGTCTATAGGAACTGCCTTCGGTGGCACTGTTGTGCGCAGCTCAACACTCATGCACGGAAAAACTTCCCCTATTCATCATGACGGAAAAGAGCTTTTTAAAGACCTGCCCAACCCTTTTCAGGCAACCCGTTACCATTCACTCATTGTTGACCGCCCAACGCTTCCGGATTGCCTGGAAACGACCGCATGGACTGAAAATGGTGAAATCATGGGGTTGCGACATAAAACGCTCCCTCTCTGGGGCGTACAGTTTCACCCCGAATCCATCCTGACAGAGGCCGGCATGGAGCTGCTGAATAATTTTCTCACTATCAGCAGATCTTGATTCTCAGATGACACTATTAAACAGTCCGGTTTTATGACAATTTTTCCGTTGACTTTTCTCTTTATAAATTGCTAAAGTGGCAATTCATTCAAGCACAAATTCAGGAGGAAGAGATATGAAGTGTCAGACTGTACTTGCAGGTACCGAGTGTACCTTTTGGGGAAAGCAGGGATGTATATTCCCTGATGGTTCTTGCCAGACAATTGCCGAAAACTGCGAAGGATGTGAACGTGTTGTAACCGGTAGTATTGGCCAGGTCTGCAGCGCATATCCTGCTCCGGCAAAAAAATGGATCGGTGGTATCTGTAATTTTGCCTCACACGTAAAAGTGGATCTTTCAATTGCTGAACTTAAGGTCAACCCGCTCAAAGCTTCCAAAAAAGCCGCTGGTGCCAAGAAGAAAAAGTAATTTCCAGGTTTATTATTGTTATTATCAAAGGGGGAATGCCTATTCCCCCTTTTTTATTTACAAAGGTGCCTTATGTCATTCACCACCCTCTCCTGCCCTTCGTGTGGTTCCGGTGTTAAACAGTATCGGAATCCACTCCCGACTGTAGATATCATTATAGAGATCAATGATGGAATAGTATTGATCGAACGAAGGAACGAACCTTTTGGCTGGGCTCTGCCGGGAGGGTTTGTCGATTATGGGGAGTCTCTTGAGGCAGCAGCTGTACGGGAGGCGCGTGAAGAAACATCTCTGGAGATTTCAGACCTTCGGTTGCTGGGGTGCTACTCTGATCCGGGACGTGACCAGCGGATGCATACGATTTCAACGGTATATATCGCCAAGGCGCACGGTATTCCCCGCGCTGCGGATGATGCTGTAAATAGTGCCGTTTACAAACTGGACTCTCTGCCAGAGCATCTCTGTTTCGATCATGATAAAATTCTTGCAGATTACCTGAAAACCCTCTAATTCCAATTCCATATCAAACCACAATCATTACCGCTTCGCCTTCAAATCCTCTACTTCAATAAAATGAAGTGTCGGGACAGCGCCAATCAAACCGCATTCAAAACATTTGGTGTAATACAACATCAGGCCGGCTTTTGCGTGTTCATCCAGCTGATACGAAATATTATCCCGCCAATAAGCTATTAATTGGTCTTTCCCCATCCAGTCGACTTCTTTTGCCCCTGTCGCAATTTGCTCCAGTTGGCCCGGAACACGATCTTTTGCCTCAACTAACTGCCGGGAAAGAGTATTGAGAACGCCACCTTTGGCTACCTCATTACGGCAGAGCCAGAGTGCGAAAACAAACGGGTAACCGGTCCACGAGTGCCACATTTCACCAAGGTCGTACACATAGTGTGCCGATTTTCCAAGTGACGTTCTCAGAGCAGAATCACCGATAAGCAGAAGCGCCGGTGAACTATACTCGGCATCTATCGTACCTGACGGAGCTGTTTCATAGGTACATGAAAGTCCAAACCGTTGACGGATCAATATTTTAAGGAGGTTTACGGACGTTGCAGACTCGGAGCTGAGACGGATTAAACAGCCATTAAGCTTTTCAATAGGCACCGTAGAAAAGAGCAGTACACTCCCGACAGCTCCGACGCTTGAAATTGAAAGGTGGGGTAATATCGAATAAAGATCCGGATGGTAGGCGTATTCAATTGAGGATGATGGGCAGACATCAATCTCGCCGGCCAGGAGCAACCTGTTCAACTCCGCCGGAACGCCCAAAACGAACTCATACTCTAAACAGTCAAACTGCTCACGTAAAAGATGAAAGAGCGGTGTGCAATTAGCATACTCAATTTGGCCTATTTTCAGCATCAGTGAGTAGCAGAGTACAACTTGTCGGCATCTCCCTCAACAACCCTGATCCCTTCTTTCTCAAGCAGCTCTCCGGTAACCTGCCAGTACGTGGTCAGGGCGTTGGCATACCCTACAGCCGCCTTTATCTGATTACTCTTGGCAACTGCGAGATCATTTTCAACATCCAAAACGTCTTTTGTCGTTGCCAAACCAACTTCGTTTTTACGAATAAACGCTCTCAGGCGCTCTTCCGCAAATTTGGCGCCCCGGTCGGCAACATCTATCTGCTTATAGCCGACGGAAATCCCGCGAATCGCTGCTTTGACCTCTTTTGCCGAGCTTTCTTCGAGGCTGCGTAGCTGTAGAGATGTCTGCTCTGTTTTCAACCTGCTTCTTCGGTAATCGTTCTCAGCAGCACCATTGCCGAGAGGATATTTAAATTCCAGCCCAACGCTCCAGCCCGGATTTTCTATAGAGAAGACACTGTCCATATTCCGATGATAGGCATTATTCAGGCCGGCAGACTGGGTTGAAGCGGTCAATATCAAATCGGGACGTGTCTTCTGGCTGAAATTTTTAGTTTGCAGTTCATATAACTCCAGATTACGTTTTTGCTCCCTGATGTCAGGACGATTCAACGCTTTCTGGATTGCATCGCTCTCATTCACATCAAACCGGTCTCGCGGAGGAAGATCAACCGTCTTCAGATCACTTGTTTCAGCATTCATCTGGAGCAGCAGACGGAGAACATCCACCTGATCACTCACCGCCCTTTCGGCATCGATAAGATCTTTTTCACGAGAGACAGCGCCAAATTCGGCATTTAGAACCTCCATAGCGGGCAGTACTCCTGCCTTGACTCGTGCCTCGGTATCAGAAAGAATCTTTCGAGCCAGTTGCAGTGAAACATTTTTAACTTCACGCTCTTCGCGCAGACTGTGGAGTTTGTAGTACTCGTTTCTGACCTGTGCCACCGTTGATAACAGACGAGAATTGAAGTGCTCCAGTGAGGCAAATTTATTCAGTCTCGACACATTTATATTTACCTCAGTCGCTTCCCTGCCAACATTTTTCAAAAGCGGCTGAACCAAAGATACTCCCAGGCTCGACTGCCAGTAATCATAGGAGTTCGTGTTCGTGCTGCTGTGAGAGTTATTAAAGCCGGCGGAAACGGTGGCACCTGTCCAGAGTAATTGGCTGAGACCGGCGTTGAGTTCAAACGCCTTACCCGCGACCGATATCGGTGAACCGACAGTGGCTGTAGGAACTGTTGAGTCCGAATAATTTGACTGGGCCGTAAACAGAGGGTCATAGATGGCACGGTTTCGCTTGATATCCGCCTCGTATGCTGCGGAGTTATACAGTTCAGCCCGTACATCAAGATTCTTTTCGACAGCCATACGAATGGCCTCATTCAGAGTCAGAGAAGCAGTGACTTCAGCAGAGAACACCGTAACAGGAATAATCATCATCATAAGTGATAGTAATAGTGGCAAATACACGTTAAAGTTCCTTTCAAATAAAACAGGCGAAATCAGAGCATGATCTCGCCTGTATAGCATACTTAGTAGACAGCTTAATCACTATTCTCGATATAATCAGCATAATCTTCAGCTGACAGCAGGTTTTTCAGCTCTTCAGGATCGTCAAGCGAAACTTCAACCAACCAGGCGCCATCGTAGGGATCATCGTTAAGCAGTTCAGGATTATCAATCGCTTCATGATTTATGCTCCGCACCGTCCCACTGAAAGGGGCATAAATTGAAGTTACCGTTTTTTGAGCTTCAATTGAACCAATCGGATCATCCTGTTCAATTTCATCCCCTTCATCAGGCAACTCAACACCTCTGATTGTACCGAGTTCCTCTTGGGCATAGTCAGTGATGCCAATAACGGCTGAATCGTTCTCAATCCTGACCCAGATATGTTCCTTCGAATACTTCAGCTCTTCAGGGAAGTCCATGATAGTTACTCCAGCACAATTCTTTCAAGGAAAGAGGTGTCTATGTCGCCATCGATAAAATCTTTATGGGCCATGATGCGTTTATGGAAAAAGATGGTCGTTTTAATGCCTTCTATGCGGAATTCGTCAAGTGCGCGAGCCATCCTCTTTATGGCTTCTTCACGGGTATCTGCGTGAACAATCAACTTTCCTATCAGTGAATCATAATTAGGGACCACGGAATACTGATCATACACAAAAGAATCTACGCGAACACCGAAACCACCCGGTGGGTGATACGCCGTGATCTTCCCGGGACAGGGGGTGAATTTGAACGGATCTTCAGCATTAATTCGGCACTCTATCGCATGCCCTCTGATCTGTATATCTTCCTGCTTGTATCGGAGCGGTATTCCGGCAGCCGAGCGAATCTGCTCGCGAACAAGGTCAACTCCGGTAATCATTTCCGTCACCGGATGCTCAACCTGAATACGGGTATTCATCTCCATAAAAAAGAAGTTATTCTGTTTATCGACCAGAAATTCAACCGTACCGGCGCTGTTGTACCCGACTGCTGCTGCAGCCCTGACAGCGGCGTCCCCCATCGCCTTACGTATCTCAGGTGTAACGACGGTAGAGGGTGCTTCTTCAATCAACTTTTGATGGCGACGCTGAATCGAACAGTCACGCTCACCCAGGTGAATCACATTTCCATGCTTATCGCCCAGAATCTGGATTTCCACATGACGCGGCTTTTCGCAATATCGTTCAATATACACTTCCGGATTACCAAACCCGGACTGTGCTTCGGCACGTGCTGTTGCAAAGGCATTAGGCAGGGCAGCCTGTGAATGAACAATTTTCATGCCGCGTCCACCACCCCCTGCTGTGGCCTTGATGATAACCGGGAAGCCGATCTCCCTGGCTACTTTAATAGCCTCCTCAACCGAATGGACACCCTCTTTGGTACCGGGCAGAATAGGTACACCCTGTTTAATTACCGCCTGACGGGCGCTGATTTTATCGCCCATGATTCGCATGCTTTCTGCCGTCGGGCCGATAAAAGTAATACCGCACTTCTCACATACTTCGGCAAATTTAGCGTTTTCAGATAAGAAACCATATCCGGGATGAATCGCCTCGGCATCGGTTAATTCTGCAGCACTGATGATGGCGTTGATGTTGAGATAACTCAAGGCACTGGGAGCAGGGCCGATGCAGACGCTCTCGTCTGCGAGCTTGACATGCAGAGAGTGAATGTCTGCCTGGGAATAAACCGCAACCGTCTTGATGCCCAGTTCCTTGCAGGCCCTGATAATTCTGACGGCAATCTCACCGCGATTGGCAATTAGTACTTTATGAAACATGACGGTGAACCCCGCTTTAATAAGTTAACTTTCTGTGAGAGACAACTTTGTTTCCACACGTATACTGTTTATCAAAAATAGCAATAATTTAAAGTTTCTGGATTACAAACAAAGCATCGCCGAATTCTACCGCCTGAGCATTTTCTTTACAAACTTTTAGAATTTTACATTTACACTCTGCCTCAATTTCGTTCATCAGTTTCATCGCTTCTACGATACAGAGAACCTGACCTTTTTCAACTACCTGCCCGACGGTTACGTAAGGGGCGGAATCCGGGCCTGGTGCTTCGTAGAAAGTGCCGACAATCGGTGAATTAAGAGTATCTCCAGCATCAACTGCTGGAGCAGGCACCGGAGCTCCCGCTGCGACAGGCGCAGCTGCCGGTGCCGGTTGATAACCGGTTGGAGCAAACTGCTGAGCGGCAGGAGCAGCAACGGTAATATATTCAGGTTTGTGCCCGCGCTTGATAATAATTTTTTCGTCCGAATTATCCATTTCGAATTCGGTGATATCTGTTTCAGTCACCAGCTTTATCAGCAGTCTCAGGTCCTTGATATCCATTTCAGTTTGTCTCCTTTTACAATCGTTCTTTAGTAGTGATGCATCTCTATTTTGTGCAATGTCAATTGAATAATTACAAAACAAGCAAGCGTTTATCGGCACTGGTAAGAACATCGCAACCGTCACCGGTTACAATTACGGTATCCTCAATCCTAACGCCACCAAAACCGGGTATATAAATTCCCGGTTCAATAGTAATAACCATGCCCTCATCAAGCAGTGAGGTGCTGCGCGGCGAAAGCGTCGGCATTTCATGAACTTCCAAACCGATGCCATGGCCTAATCCATGACCAAAATACTCTTCGTACCCTTTTTCGCGGATATAGCCACGGGCAATTTCATCAAGATCCTTGCAGCTGATGCCCGGTCTGACGGCACTGATAGCTAAATCATGTGCCGCCCTGACGATCGAGTGAATTTCTTCCGCCCGAAGCTCCGGTTTTCCGCAGGCAACAGTAACCGTCTCATCGGAGTGATAGCCGTCTTTTAAAGCGCCAAAATCAATTGTAACCAGTTCACCGGATTGAATTATCTTGTTACTGGCAACACCATGCGGCATGGCGCCACGCTCGCCTGATGCGACAATAAAATCAAAGGCCTTGCCGTCTGCGCCACGGCGCCGCATTTCAAGCTCAAGAGCGAGGGCAACTTCTACCTCCCGTACTCCAGGCTTTATCGCGGACAGAATAGCAGTCAGAGACAGTGACGAAAGCGTGGCAACAGCAGAGAGCAGATTGGTTTCGGCACTGTCTTTACGGATACGGATTTCATCGAGTCGGGGGCCAAGTTCAATCAATTCAATACTGTTTAATTTTTCAGATAAGCGCCGATAGGAACTGACCGTCGTGTGGGCCGCCTCAAATCCGATCCGGTCAAGACTCTGTTCAGCTGCCAAAGCGGCGATAGTTTCAATGCGCACTGCGCCGCATTCCCTGACTTCCGCACCCTGAACCTCTTCAGCAGCCTGTGCGGTATAGCGCGAGTCACACAAAAACCACGCATGACCCGGTGTTATCAGCAGGGCACCCTCAGATCCGGTGAAGCCGCACAGAAAGCGGATATTCCTGAGATCAGTAAACAGTATCGCATTAAGCGAAAATTCTTCAAAGAACGGGTTAAGATAAAAGCGTCTGTTTTTTAGCATGAATGAAACCCTGACTACAAACTGTTTTTGACGTAATTAGACAATGCCCGTAAACCAAGCAGGTAACTGTCACTGCCAAAACCGCAAATCTGACCTACTGCAACAGGAGCAACCATACTGATATGGCGGAATGTCTCCCGTCGGTGGATATTGGATAGATGTACCTCAACCGTAGGAAGCCCCACTGCCGACAGGGCATCTCGAATTGCAATGCTGGAGTGAGTGTAAGCGGCCGGATTGATCAGGATGCCGTGGCAATCTTCTGCAGCGGCCTGAATAGCATTAATCAACTCCCCTTCGCTGTTCGATTGAAAAAAAGAAAGCTCACTCCGTAATTCAGCAGACAACTCCAGCAGCGAAGAATTGATATCATCAAGTGTTTGACTGCCGTAGATTGCCGGTTCGCGCTTCCCGAGTAAATTCAGATTGGGGCCATGCAGTATCAGAAATTTTAGTATCAAGAAAGCTCCTGGAGTATTTCAAATGACTTTAGTTTGAGCATATACCGCCCTTTGCCGATATTTCCGTCACGGCTCAAAATAAGAACGGAAAAAAGATCATCATTTAAAATCCTGACGACAACAGAGGTTCGGGAGGTTGAGATCGAAACCTCTTCAAGGTCACCCATTTTGATAACATCAACCGCACGCTTGATCTCTTTAAGCACCGTTGCATACTCAACAGACAAAAGCTGCATATCAAACTCGGACTGTTCAACAATTACCTCGTCAATTGGAATACCATCATAGGCCATAACCAGTGCGGCCAGTGATCCGTCAACGCTCTGGACAATCGTTTTCAGTAACTCTCTTAGCGACATGACTTAATCCTCCTGATATTTTCAAGCCACCCGTCAAGAGTAGCACGCGCATTGTCCGCTATCCCCTGCAACGGCACTGCCGGAGCGGAACTCTCAAACGCGGAAACGTCTGTGCAGGCATGATGACTTTCAAACAGAGGGAGTGTATCAGGTTCCGGAACTAATATCGGTGCAGTTGCCTGAAAAAAATCTTCAGCGGGTGTGCTTAAAACCGGTACTTCATCATCTTCCTCTTCAACAGTATCGTCTGGTTTCCCTGCAGATTCTGTTAAAGCGGCCTCAAGCTCAGCTACCCGCTCTGCAATGGCTTGATCCGTCGGATAATCGTTCAGAATGGTACGATAAATTTCCAGCGCTTGATTAATGAAGCCCTGTTTAACATAGAGTTCGGCCAGGGTGGCGGTTGATAGAGGATCGTGAGCTGTTTCCGGTACCAGAGGTTCCGTTTCCGAGTAATCTTCATCAAACTCATCCAGTATTTCAAGGTCCTCAATAATCTCTTCATCATTTTCATCATTTTCGTCATATTCATCATATTTATTATCTTCACCGCCATCATCAGATATAAAGGCGTATTCTACAGTTCCCGCTGATCGTTCAAGAGATTCGAGCTGAAGACGACACTCCACATCGTCCGGAGCAAACTCCAGGGCGATACGAAAAACCTGAATAGCTGAGCCCTGATCACCCGCCTCAATAAGGAGACGTCCCAGCAGCTTTTGTGAGGGTATGTCCTCGGGGATTCCCACGACAATACGCTGCAGCGCGGCCAAGGCCTCGTCGTTTAAACCTTTGGCATGACACGCCTTCGAAAGAGCTCTCTGCCCGGCCAGATAATCGGGATGCTTCGCACTACCCTCTCGCGCCACATGAAGCGCGTCGTCAATCAGGCCAGCCTTAAGGTAGACGGATGACAGGCGGGCAAAACAGAATGAGTCCGGTGCTTTGGAGAGCTGTTCATCAAGGTTTTTTATAGCTGTCCAGAATGAAGCTGAATCCTGCATGGTCACGCCTCCAACCCGCTCAGAATGAGCAGTTCCTCAGGAGTATGCTGCGACATGGCATACGTGCCGATGCCCTGATTACAAATAAAAGTAATACTGCCACTTTTGGATTTTTTATCGGCGGCAATTGCATGTAAAAGTTGCTGACGGTCATACTGCGGAATATCAACCGGTAACCCGCAGCGGGTAAGCAAAGCAGAAATCCGTCCAACGTCATCCAGAGTGCAGTACCCTAAAGCGGTCGAAACCTTTGCGGCCAGTACCATTCCAATTGCAACCGCCTCGCCATGCACCAAACCCCGGTAATCAGAAATAGATTCAAATGCGTGTCCAAGAGTGTGACCATAGTTGAGAATGGCACGCAAACCGGCTTCTTTTTCGTCCAGCTCAACCACCTGAGCCTTTAATTGACAGCACCGATGGATGATTTCAATCAGGAGCTCCGGATTCATTGCCAGAACTGCGACGATGTTAGCTTCTATATATTCAAAAAAAGGAAGGTCTACAGCCACTCCGTATTTTATAACTTCACCAAGACCGGCACGGAACTGGCGCTGATCAAGAGTTGCCAGAGTGTCAACATCAATCAGTACCAATTTGGGTTGATAAAAAGCGCCGATCAGATTTTTACCCTTGGGGTGATCAATGCCGGTCTTGCCGCCGACACTGCTGTCCACCTGAGCTAACAGCGTGGTCGGCACCTGGACAAAAGGGATGCCTCTCAGCCAGGTAGCGGCGGCATAACCGGCGACGTCTCCCACGACACCACCGCCAAGCGCTACCACAAAAGAGCTGCGATCAACACCTGCAGCAAGAAGATCATCATAAATCTGATTCAATGTGGAACTGTTCTTATACTCTTCACCATCCGGCATTTCTATCTGCGCAACAGTATACCCTGAGTTCTCCAGAGTTTTTATTACTTGTGCAGCATACAGCGCAGCAACAGTCGGATTTGTGATAACGGCGGCCATGCCCTTCAGTCCAACGGCGCGGCACCTCTCGCCAAGTGTATCAAGAACGCCATGTCCAATGACAATATCATAACTGCTTTCGGCAAGATTTACGTTCAGCACTTTCACTCAGAAAACCCCTTCAAACGGCACAGAATCAGCTCCGACATCTTCCACGGATTTCCCATCCGTGTCAATTCTAATATCAGCATCAGCATAAAATTGTTCACGATCGCTTAATGATACGCCGCTCCCCATAAAACCGGACAGGATCGGCATTTTTTTCAGGCATTTCGTATCTGCTCGCGGTAGCCTTCAAGGTTGCGGCGAATTTCAACGATAGAGTCGCCACCAAATTTTTCCAGCAGGGCGTTGGCAATTTCGATTGCCACTACCGCCTTGGCAACTACCAACGCGGCTGGCACGGCACAGGTATCTGAACGTTCGACAGTCGCCTCAAAAGGTTCATGGGTAACCATGTCAACCGAACGCAACGGCGAATAGAGCGTAGGAATCGGCTTCATGGCGGCCCGCACGACAATCGGCTCACCATTTGACATGCCACCCTCAATACCACCGGCATTATTGCTGGCGCGGTAATAGCCGTCCTTATAGAAGATTTCGTCATGCACCCGTGAACCAGGCCTGCGGGAGGCTTCAAAACCGATACCGACTTCAACCCCCTTGATTGCCTGCACGCTCATCAAAGCCATAGCCAACCGTGCATCCAGTTTCCTGTCCCACTGCACGTAACTGCCAAGTCCTGGCGGGACGCCGATTACCTGAACCTCGACAACACCTCCCAACGTATCCCCACCAGACTGAGCGGCATCAATAACACGCTTCATATCAAGTTCAGCTATCGGATCACAGCACGAAGTTTCAGAACCGGCCGCCGTGAGCCACAGGTCTTCGAACGGCTCATCAGGAGTAGTAGCGCTGATGCCGCCAAGTTCAGTGACATAGCCACCCACTTTAATGCCGAACTCAGCCAGCAGCGCTTTTGCCACACCGCCAACGGCGACGCGTGCCGCAGTTTCACGACCACTGGAGCGTTCAAGGACGTTGCGTACATCAGTGTGGTGGTATTTCATCGCACCGGATAAATCGGCATGTCCGGGACGAGGACGGGTCACAGCACTGGCATCATCACGAAATTCGGGAAGAGATGACATTTTTTCGCACCAGTTCTCCCAATCACGATTCCTGATTACCAGAGTCACCGGCGATCCGATCGTTTCTCCCCAACGCACACCCGAAAGGATTTGAGCGGTATCCTTTTCTATTTTCATCCGGTCACCACGACCATATCCCAACTGTCGCAGTGCCAGGTCATCATTAACTGTTTCAACAGAGAGACGCATCCCGGCCGGCAGCCCTTCGATAATTGTACTCAACTGAGGTCCGTGAGACTCTCCAGCCGTCAGATAACGAAATATACTCATAAAAAAACCTCCGCAGATGATTCAAAGCGGAGGCAAAATAACATTTCCAAAGGGATTACGGCAAGGTAAAAGAGGTTAACTCAATAGTACTCCTCCTGATATGAAGGTACATCATCCAAAAAACCGGCACTGAGCGCCGCGTGCGTGAGGGCGATATCCATATCAGTGATTAACCGGGTGCGATCCTTAGGATAGCTGCCGGAAAGGTTGAGGAAATTTGATACATGATTGGAGCGGAGAATGGTTTTGACGGGATGGAGATGCAGCAGCATTTCCCGTGTCTCCAGCATTAGTTCCCGGTGGGTGCATTGCGTGAGAGTGCGAATAAATTCATCGTTATGGCGATGAAACATCGTCAGCAAAGAGAAGTATTCCGGATTGACGAGGTTTATCCACTCAGCAGTTGCCCGCGCATGCTGCAGACTTAGCTCACGTCCGGCCAATCCGAGAATCGCCGTTACAGAAAGCTTCATGCCTGCTGCACGGGCCATCAGTGCCAACTCAGCCATCCGGGCTGACGTAAAGCCCTTATTAATCGTCAGAAGTGTGGCATCATCGCCAGACTCCAAGCCAAAATAGAGAATCTTTAGTCGTTTTGAACGCAATTCACGCAACTGCTCAGCATTTTTTGTGGTGAGACTGTTGGGAGAAGCATAGGAGGAAACTCGTGTCAGGCCGGGAAAGGTTGCCGCCAGGGCATCCAGAATAGTGCGAAGATCCTCAAACGGATACACCAACGCATCGCCATCAGCCAGAAAAATCCGGTCAATACGGGAGAGGTACCCAGAGGGGATACCGGATATTTCATCCAGAATGTCCTGAAGCGGGCGAACATGAAATGTTTTACTCTTATACATTCCGCAGAAACAGCATTGATTTTGAGAGCAACCGACCGTAATTTGGAATATCAGGCTGTTTGCTTCGCTGGGAGGACGAAAGAGTGGTTCAACGTAGCTCGGCATGGAACTGCTCACCAGTTACTCACGCGGATTGTGCCGCTCTGAGCAATGTGCGTTCGTGTAAAATCCGGGCATAGTCAATTTCGCGCATGACTCCTTTCACATCGGCCGGAACATCGCTCTGCTCAAAAAGTCCGGTCAGTTCGGAGGTAGGGCTGAGTTTGCCCCCGGCATACAGCTTCCAGATTTCACGCCCGAAATCTGTTGACAGCAATTCAGGAGCAAAGCGCCCAAAATAGGCGGTTATATTTGCAACATCCCGTTCTAGCATACTGCGGGCGTTGTTATTTTCCGAAGCATTCACCGCCTGAGGCAGGTCAATTATTACCAGACCGGCATGATCAACAAGGACATTGTACTCGGACAGGTCGCCATGGATAATTCCGGCACAGAGCATGACAACAATATTCTTGATCAACTGATAATGATATTCGCGCGCCTTCACCGCTGTCAACCGGATGTCATTGAGGCGGGGAGCAGCATTCCCGTCGGCATCTGTCACGAATTCCATCAACAGAATGCCATCAGCGTAGTCATACACCTCTGGAACCCGCACGCCAGCATCCGCCAACGTTCGCAGCGCATCTACCTCGGCATTTTTCCAGGCCTCCTCAGTTTCCTTGCGCCCGTATTTGGTGCTTTTCTGCATTGCGCGGGCCTGGCGACTGTTACGACCCTTGCGCCCCTCCTGATACTGTGCCATCTGACTGAAGCTACGGGTGCGAACATCTTTATACACCTTTGCACAGCAGAGCTCACCCTTTGACAGAACGACATAAACATCGGCCTCTTTACCGCTCATCAAACGGGATACAACTTCATCCACTAAACCGTTACGAACAAGTATTTCAAAACATTCCGGAGTTTTCATAGATGCTTGTCCGAATCTGCTGTAATGGTCATAAATTGATACATGTGTGATTCCTTTGTACTGTCAGATCTGCGCCGTGCTCAACATGAACTGTTCACGATCTGCACTTATATCATTACTTCACCGATATCGGCAAGAACGAACGAAAAACAATTCACCGAATAAACACGAAAGGCCCGATGATGTACACCGGGCCTCTCGAAAAACAGCATGCAAGCTATTTTATTGGGCGCTGGCAGCCAGAGCCTTTTCATAACCGATGCTGAATGCTTTCCTGTTCAGTTCAATAAATGCCTCCGGGACACTTGAGAGAACTGCTTTTTCAGCATTTTCACGACTTACCTGACCGGATAACGCAACCATCGCCCCAAGGGCAACGATGTTAGCGACGATCTCACGACCAACATC
Source organism: uncultured Geobacteraceae bacterium (assembly GCA_903939115.1). Taxonomy (GTDB): domain Bacteria; phylum Desulfobacterota; class Desulfuromonadia; order Geobacterales; family Pseudopelobacteraceae; genus JACRCG01. The sequence goes on along the minus strand of CAJAFV010000036.1, from coordinate 86,122 downwards.
GTTTTTAGCAGTATTAATGATCGGGAAAGAAATGATCCTGAAGTTTCCTTCTGTCGGAAGCTTTTTAACAAGATCTGAATCAACCAGAAGAATACCACCCTCTTTCAGGTCATGCGTATACTTGTCACACGCTTCCTGAGTCATGGCCAGAAGAGCATCCACAGCTGTAGCCTTCGGATAATCAATTGGACCATCAGAAATGATTACTTCCGATTTTGATGAACCACCACGTGCTTCTGGACCATAACTTTGCGACTGAACGGCCTGCTTCCCTTCATAAATCGAAGCGGCTTTAGCCATAATAATTCCGGCGGTGATCAGACCCTGCCCACCTGAACCGGAAAACCTGAGTTCATATCTTGACATGAATATATCGCTCCTTTTCCTGTAATTGTTACTTGGAAGCCTTGGCACGCTCGATAACTTTGGCGTACTCGACAGTATACTCAGGTTTGGTTTCGTCCTTATAGAGAACGCCAGTCAGAACCTTACCCTGTAGTTGTTCCGCAGTCATTTTCTCTGCTGCTTTAACCGGCACCGCGACCTCTTTCAGACGATTCATCATTTCGATAACCGACTTGAACTTGTTGCGTCGACCGTAGGTTGTCGGGCAGTCATCAAGGATTTCAACAACCGAGAAGCCTTTGTGCTGAATAGCTTCTACAATAAGCTTGTCAATCTGGTTGGCATGGAACGCAGTACCACGGGCAACGAAAGTAGCACCGGCACCGATAGCCAGTTTGGCAATATCAAAGCCTGGATCAGGGTTGCCGTATGGTGTAGTGGACGCCTTGTGGCCTGTCGGTGTACACGGTGAGAACTGTCCACCGGTCATTCCGTAGATGTAGTTGTTCATGATGATGTAGGTCATGTCGATGTTACGACGACAGGCATGGATGAAGTGGTTACCGCCGATTGCAGTTCCATCGCCATCGCCGCCAACCAGAATAACATTCATTTCCGGTCTGGCCATTTTTACGCCGGTTGCAAATGCAGCAGCACGACCATGGGCCGTATGCAGAGTACAGCAATCAATATAACCGGGAAGACGTGAAGCACAACCGATACCGGAGACAACTGCCGTCTCCTCTTTTTTGAGTTGCAGCGTTTCCATCGCACGGATAAGACCCTTCATAACGATACCGTGGCCGCAACCAGGGCACCAGATATGAGGCAATTTACCGGGACGAATCCATTTATCATAATCAAATGCCATGGTTATTTAACCTCCTTAATCTTTTCAAGAATCTGGTCTGGATTGATCGGCTCACCGTCAACACGGAATATTCCGAGTACCGGAGTCTTGCCCTGAGCACAACGCTCAAGTTCAAGCGAACACATTCCCAGATTCATTTCAGGAATTACTATGCCTTTAACTTTGCCGGCTAACGCTTTAATCTGCTTGTCAGGGAAAGGCCAGAAGGTTTTGATACGGAACATGCCGGCCTTGATGCCCTGTTCACGGGCAATGTTGACCGCAAACCGCGCCGAACGGGATGTAGAGCCGTATGCCACGACTACAACATCTGCATCATCAAGCAGATACTCTTCAAACGTGACGATATCGTCAATGTTTGCATCGACCTTGCGTACCTGACGTTCCTCTTCAGCCTGAACGATCTCGGCCTTGGTGGTAGGGAAGCCATCCTGCATTTTGTTGAGGCCGGTAACATGAAACTTGTAACCGGAACCAAAGGCAGCCAAAGGCGGCACATCGCCGAAGCTGGTGTCATATGGTTTGTACTTTTCAGGTGGTACTGTCGGTGATTTGCGTGGAACAACTTCAATCTCACCCGGTTCAGGAAAGACGATACGTTCACGCATATGAGCTACGATTTCGTCAGGCATTACCATAACAGGCGTACGATATTTTTCGGACAGGTTGAAGGCACGAATTACTTCTTCATACGTTTCCTGAACGGAAGCCGGAACGAGGCAGATGGCGGGATGGTCACCATGTGTTCCCCATTTTGCGCACATAACGTCTGACTGGCTTGGCCCTGTGGGCATACCGGTTGAGGGACCGCCACGCATAACATTATACACTACGCAAGGGATTTCGGCGATACAGCCGTAACCGATCAGTTCCTGCTTCAGAGAAAGACCAGGACCTGAAGTTGAGGTAAGTACTTTTGCTCCGGCAAGCGATGCACCAAGAATTGCAGCCATAGCAGCAATTTCGTCTTCCATCTGCAAAAACTTTCCACCGGTTTTAGGTAATTCCGCTGACAGTACTTCAGAAACCTCTGTCGAGGGGGTAATCGGGTAACCTGCAAAGAAATCGCATCCGGCGTATAATGCACCATGTGCGGCAGCTTCATTACCCTGAAGAAACGCTACTTTTTTGGACACTGTTCATTTCCTCCTGTAAATTTATTCGGTTATGACTTTAATAGCGAAGTCAGGACAACGCAGTTCACACTGCATACATTTGATACAGGCTTCAAGATTTTTGACAGAGGCGTAAAAGCCTTTCATTTCAAGCACGTCTTTAGGGCAGAATTCAACACAGATATGACACCCCTTGCAGTACTTCTCGATAATCTCAATTTTTGGCAATGTTTTTTCCATCTTAGAAAGACTCCTTTATTCCGTAATAAACATAGATAATACAGGTTCCATAAAGAAGCGAAAGAAGGGCGCACATGTCACCCTCCTTTCGACGACATCCAGACACCTGGAATTAATCTCTACTTCATGCTGCCGACCAGTTCCTTAACAGCTGCAACCGATTTATCCATCATTGCCTGCTCTTCAGCATCAAGCTTGAATTGGATGATATTCTCAACCCCCTTCTCACCAAGAACTGCCGGCACGCCGACGTAGAAACCATTAACCCCGAACTCACCCTGCAGGAAGCAGCAGGTTGGCAGAACGCGTTTCTGGTCTTTCAGGATAGACTCAGCCATTGCAATGGCTGAAGAAGCTGGTGAGTAAAAAGCAGAACCGGTTTTAAGCAGAGCAACAACTTCTCCGCCAGCACCACGGGTGCGTTTAACCATGGCTGCCATAACTTCTTTACCCTTTTCAGCGCCGTATTTCTGCTCAAGAAGTTCGGTGACAGGAATGCCGTTAACGCTTGCATAACGTACCAGAGGTACCATATCGTCGCCGTGTCCGCCAAGAGTCATGGCAGTTACGTCTTTCACAGACACACCCAGTTCCCAGGCGATAAAGCTGGCAAAACGGGCAGAGTCGAGTACGCCGGCCTGACCGATAACACGGTGGTAAGGGAAGCCGGTAATTTTCTGACAGAGGGTAACCATCGCGTCAAGAGGATTGGAGATGACGATAATGATAGCGTCCGGAGCATTCGCTTTGATTCCTTCAGCAACCGACGTCATGATCTTGGAGTTAACTTCGATCAGGTCATCGCGGCTCATGCCTGGCTTACGTGGCAGACCGGCTGTCACTATGACAACATCGGAACCTTTGATGTCTTCGTAGCTGTTAGTACCTTTCAGGTTTACATCGTAGCGATCTACCGGTCCAACTTCTGCAATGTCAAGCATCTTGCCCTGGGGAAGACCTTCAACAATGTCAAAAAGAACAACATCACCGAGTTCACGCAATGCACAAAGTTGAGCAAGAACACCACCGATCTGTCCGCCACCGATAAGAGAAATCTTTTTACGAGCCATACTTTACCTCCTCTTTTTTTTGTGTAAAATAAGGCAGGAGTTGAATCTCCGGCCCTTGCTAACTACAAGGAATTACATATTTTCTATCAAGGCATCAGCAAAACCGGAGCAGGAAAGCAGGGTGGCCCCCTGCATCATCCGTTCAAAATCGTATGTGACCCGTTTTTGACCGATAGTTCTATTGATGGTTTTAACAATCAGATCTGCTGCATCCTGCCAACCGAGATATTCAAACATCATCACACCGGAAAGAATAACTGACCCCGGATTGACTTTGTCAAGATTTGCGTATTTTGGCGCAGTGCCATGGGTTGCTTCAAATATGGCGTGACCGGTAACATAATTAATATTTGCACCAGGCGCTATGCCGATACCACCAACCTGAGCAGCCAGAGCATCTGAGAGAAAATCACCCTCCAGATTCATGGTAGCAACGACATCAAACTCTTTGGCTCTGGTCAATACCTGCTGAAGGGTTATATCAAAAATGGCATCCTTGATCATCAGCAATTTCTTCAGTTGTCCGTTTCCATGAGTCGGGAGCAGTGTAAGCGCTGCCTTTACTTCGGCCCTAATATCATCTTGCTGGTGCGGCGACATCATATCATAGCCAGGATCAATCATCCTTGCATTTTCTTCAACGGAAAGAAAAGAATTCCGGTCCTGATTATTGATTACCCATGATTCCCGCTCAGTGACAACTCTGGATCGAAATTCAGACGTTGCTAATGTGTATCCCCAATCTTTGAAAGCTCCCTCAGTAAACTTCATGATATTGCCCTTATGGACAATAGTCACAGATTTTCGTTTATGATCGAGTGCGTACTGGATTGCGGCTCTAATCAGACGCTCGGAACCATCTCGAGAGATTGGCTTGATCCCGATCGAAGAGCTTTTGGGAAAACGGATTTTACTGACGCCCATTTCTGATATCAGAAACCGAACTATTTTTTCACACTCGTCAGTACCGGTCATCCATTCGATACCGGCATAAATATCTTCACAATTCTCACGAAAAATGACTACATCGACATCTTCGGGCTTTTTGACGGGAGTTGGTACACCCTGAAAATAGCGAATCGGACGTAGACAGGTATACAGGTCAAGTAACTGCCTGAGCGCTACGTTCAGTGAGCGAATACCACCCCCGATCGGGGTTGTTAACGGTCCCTTGATGCCGACAAGAAAATCTCTGAAAGCATCTACCGTCTCGTCGGGTAACCATGCATTATCACCCATCTTGTCTCGAAAAAGGTTGAACGGTTTTTCGCCGGCGTAGACCTCCATCCAGCTTATCTTCTTCCTTCCAGCGTACGCTTTTTCAACAGCAGCATTAAAGACGCGTACCGAGGCCTTCCAGATATCGACCCCGGTACCATCGCCTTCAATAAAAGGAATAATCGGGTTGTCAGGAACAACCAACTTCCCATCGCTTCCCATACTTATTTTTTCCCCTAAGGGAACTGTTATGTACGTGTAAGGCAATCAATACTCACTTTCGTGGGTAATCAGTTTTAAAAGAACAGCCATGAAACCTTGTATTATGCAATAGCGTCAACAATCGCGTTCAATGTCGCGCTTGGACGCATTGCTTTTTCCGTCTTAATCGGATCCGGAAGGTAATACCCACCGATATCCTGAGGCTTACCTTGGGCTCCAATCAGCTCTTCATTGATTTTCGCCTCGTTTTCCTGGAGTTGCTTGGCAACCTTAGCAAAAAGTGTCTGCAGGTCCTTGTCTTTGGTCTGCTCAGCCAAAGCCTCAGCCCAGTACAGTGCAAGGTAGAAATGGCTGCCTCTGTTGTCTATCTGGCCAACCTTGCGCGCCGGGTTCTTGTTGTTATCCAGGAACTTGGCATTAGCTTTATCAAGTGTATCAGCCAAAAGCTGAGCTTTTTCATTCTTGAAGGTAGCAGCCAGATGCTCCAGAGACACCGCAAGGGCGAGAAATTCACCGAGAGAATCCCAGCGAAGGTACCCTTCCTGAACAAACTGCTGAACATGCTTGGGTGCAGAGCCACCTGCTCCGGTTTCAAAAAGTCCGCCACCAGCCAACAGTGGAACAATTGACAACATTTTTGAACTGGTGCCGAGCTCGAGAATCGGGAACAGGTCTGTTAGATAATCCCTTAAGGCGTTTCCGGAAACAGTAATCGTATCCTGACCGTCTTTTGCCCGCTGCATTGCGAATTGCATCGCTTCCACTGGTGGCATGATACGGATATCCAGGCCTTTAGTATCGTGATCTTTCAGGTAAAGATTTACTTTTTCGATCATCTGGGCGTCGTGCGCCCTGTTTTTATCCAGCCAGAAGATCGCCGGCGCACCGGTTGCACGTGCTCTATTTACAGCCAGTTTTACCCAGTCCCGAATCGGCAGGTCTTTTGCCTGGCAACCGCGCCAGATATCGCCCGCTTCCACATCGTGCTGGAACAATACTGTTCCCGACTCATCGACAACACGAATTGTTCCATCAGTAGGAACTTTGAATGTTTTGTCGTGTGACCCGTATTCCTCAGCTTTTTGTGCCATAAGACCGACGTTTGAAACACAGCCCATCGTGGTCGGATCAAATTGACCGTTTTTCTTACAGAAATCTATGCACTCCTGATACCATTCAGAATAGCAGGTGTCAGGTATCACGCATTTTACATCGTGAAGCTTTCCGTCCGGGCCCCACATCCCACCTGAATCGCGGATAACAACAGGCATGGAGGCATCAATGATGATGTCATTACTTGCATGCAGATTGGTGATCCCTTTATCTGAATCCACCATCGCAAGCTCAGGTCTCTTCTTATAAACAGCCTGAATGTCGGCTTCTATTTCTGATTGCGTGGCTGCAGGCAGGCTCTTGATTTTTGCATACAGATCACCCATGCCTAGATCCGGGTTGATTCCCAGTTCCTTAAATGTTGCTGCATGTTTTTCGAAAACGTCTTTGTAGAAGACCGAAACAAAATGTCCGAACATGATCGGATCGGATATCTTCATCATGGTGGCTTTGAGGTGTACGGAGAACAGCACGCCCTTATTTTTTGCGTCTTCTATCTGCTCTTCAATGAATGTGCGCAGAGCGCGGCAACTCAAGAATGCTCCGTCAAGGACTTCGCCTTCCTGAAGTGGCAACTTCTCTTTCAGAACCTTGACTTGTCCAGCCTTATCTACTAACTCGATACGTACATTTCCGGCCTTCTTTATTGTGACAGACTTCTCACTGTGATAAAAATCCCCGGCGGTCATATGTGATACGTGGGTCTTGGACTCCGGGGTCCATGCACCCATTCTAACAGGATGTTTCCGTGCATACTGCTTAACTGCAGCAGCCGACCTTCTATCGGAGTTACCTTCTCTCAAGACAGGGTTAACGGCACTTCCAAGACACTTTGCATAGCGAGCATTAAGCACCTTTTCAGCGTCAGTTTTCGGCTCCTCAGGATAGTCCGGGATGTTGTAGCCCTTCTCCTGCAACTCCTTGATAGCAGCTTTCAATTGCGGGATTGAAGCGCTGACATTAGGCAGCTTGATGATGTTGGCTTCAGGTTTCTGTGTAAGCTCACCCAATTCCGCCAGATAATCAGGCATTTTCTGACTCTCGGTCAGATTCTCTGGAAAGTTTGCGATTATTCTTCCTGCAACGGAAATATCTCTCGTTTCAACAACAACGCCGGCTGCTTTTGTGAATGCATTGACGATAGGAAGTAAAGAGTACGTTGCCAGTGCGGGCGCTTCATCAATCTTAGACCAAATAATCTTTTGCGTTGTCATATTCTCTCCTTAGTTTTTAATCAGAAAGCCACAGGCTCTTTGAATAGTGCGCAACATATACATCCTGAACATTAGAAGGGTAGTACTTTAACCTGAGATACCTGCCGCCTGGATAGTTTCCCATCGTGGCAGATCTTTTGATAAAACGGCAAGTTATACCAATACCTTACAACCACAATAAAAATCTTGTATACAGTATACAAAACCTGTTTAGCTGTCAAGTGAAAATCAGTAAATACTGCTGTATGTTGCAATCACGAACAAACCGGTAATCATGATTATTTTTGGCTGTTTTTGATTGAGTAGCGACGCGCTTCGTCAGCTTCACTGCGACTGAAGTTTCTCGGTATAGCAAAAACCTGTCCAGGCCAGAGCCGTTTTGGATCACGGATCTGATCCCGATTAGCACGAAAGATAAGCGGCCAGAGTGATGCATCGTTATAGATTTCAGATCGTGCCGATATTTGCGGCAGCGTTTCACCACGACGGACAGTATATGACGCTGGTAAAGGAGGGACTGTTTTTTTGGGTTTTTTCTGTGCGGTCTGTGCTGCTTCGACGGCGGCTGAGAGCTGCTGGGCCTGTAATCGTATTTCCGCTTCTGCCGCAGCACGCATCAGCCGTTCTTCCTCAGCCTTAGCGGCCATCTCGGCAATCAGACGTTGTTTTTCAGCAGCCTGCTGCTTTTTTTTCCGCTTAACCTCTGATTGAAGCAATTCACCTTTCTGAAATGCCAGCAGATAATACTCATCTGCGCCCTTGTCATCTTTTCTCACATGATAGAGCGCTTCTCCATGTTCATATGTATCCAGCAGACTGTGGTATTCCAGGGGAAACAGCGATGGAGCTTCCTGACGCCCAAGCTCCTCAACGCAAGATGCCGCCTTGCTCCGCCAGGAAGGGACCTGTGCGGAGCAGGCCGCCAGCACTGCACTCATCAAATATATGCAGACTGCCTGGCGACCTCTCCTCATCACAATCAAGCCAGTTTTTCAGCCAGCCGTATACCCAGTTCACGGAGTTGCTTGGTGTCAACCGGTGATGGGGCCTCTGACATCATACAGGTACCCTTCTGGGTTTTAGGGAATGCAATAACATCACGTATTGAGTCACTGCCGGTTAAAAGCATAATCAAGCGATCCATACCAAAGGCGATCCCGCCATGTGGTGGTGTACCAAATTCAAGAGCATCAAGCAGGAAACCGAATTTGCTGCGGGCATCCTCGACAGTCATTCCCAGCAGTTTGAACATAAGAGACTGTACGTGCTCCTGATGAATCCTGATCGAACCGCCACCAATTTCGTTGCCGTTCAACACCAGATCATAAGCTTTAGCTCGACAACGGCCCGGATCTGATTCAACAAACTCGACATCTTCATCCATTGGCGCGGTAAAGGGGTGGTGGACCGCACACCATCGTTTATCCTCGTCATCCCACTCAAGCAGAGGAAATTCGGTTATCCAGACAAAACGGTAATCTTCCTTACTTGTCAACTTAAGCAGGTTTGCCAAATGGTTACGCAGCTTGCCGAGCGAATCGTTGACCACTTTGGATTTATCAGCAACGAAGAAGAGCAGATCTCCTTCTTCAGCGCCAAACGCACTGTTCATCGTGGCAATTTCTTCTGCGGTAAAGAACTTGGCAATCGGGGAGTGCCACTCGCCATTTTCAATTTTTACATATGCCAGTCCCTTGGCACCGTAAATCTTGACAAATTCCGTCAGATCGTCGATCTCTTTACGTGAGAACTTCGAGCACCCCTTGGCATTGATACCTTTTATCTCCCCACCCTTTGAGGCGACATCGGCAAAAACTTTAAAGCCGGATGCCTTGACTATGTCGGTCAGATCACACAGTTCCATACCGAAGCGAAGATCAGGATTATCGAGACCAAAACGGCGAATTGCTTCGGCATAGGTGAGGCGTTCAATCGGCAGCTGAACCGAAACTCCCTTTGCCTCGGTAAATACGCGGGCAATCAGCCCCTCCATTACCGTAATAATATCCTCCTGGTCAATGAAAGACATCTCGCAGTCGATCTGGGTAAACTCCGGCTGGCGATCGGCACGCAGATCCTCATCACGGAAACAACGCACGACCTGGAAATACTTGTCAAAACCGGAAATCATAAGGATCTGTTTGAAAATCTGCGGAGACTGAGGCAGGGCATAAAAATGTCCCTGATTGATACGGGACGGAACAAGAAAGTCACGCGCACCTTCCGGGGTTGATTTGGTTAGAAAGGGGGTTTCGAGCTCTAAGAATCCGTTGTCCGTCAAGTACGAGCGGGTCAACTGTGCAACCTTCGAACGAAGGATCAGGTTATACTGCAGCTGCGGACGACGAAGATCGAGATAGCGGTACTTAAGGCGAATATTTTCATTGATATCGCTATGCTCATCCAGCATGAACGGGAGAGGCTTGGAACGGTTGAGCAGCTTGCATTCAAGCACCTGAATTTCAACTTCGCCGGTTTTCATGTTCGAATTAACGGTTCCTTCCGGACGAGGAATAACCTTGCCACGGACCGCCAGAACAAACTCGCTGCGAACTGATTCGGCAACAGCGTGACCGGACAGATTAACTTCCGGATCAAATACAACCTGAGCTATTCCTTCACGGTCGCGCAGATCGATGAATATGAGTCCGCCATGATCACGACGCCGTAGCGCCCATCCCATCAGGATTACTTCACTGCCAATGTCTGAAGCCCGTAAATCACCACAGTAATGCGTTCGTTTCCAGCTTCCAAGAGTATCCATGACAAACCTCCACATTTAAATAATGTAATACTATTCAGTTCTACTATTTTAGTTAATCAGCCTGCCTATATTCCCAAACCGCGGCATGAGCTTGTCGCGATCCCATGACCAGTATTTTATAAATGCCAGCCCTTTGATCTGATCCCGCCGTACAAACTTCCAAAAGCGGCTGTCGTAGGAACGATCGCGGTTGTCGCCCATTACGAAGTACGAATCAGTCGGTACAGTTACCGGACCAAACGTATCACGGGGATTCATCTCTTTCGGGATGATGTCCTTTTCTTTATGTATTTCGTGCGGATTTTCATACGGCTTACCATTTACATAAACCTTTTTATTCTTTCCTTCAACCACATCACCCGGAACACCCACAACACGCTTGATAAAATCTTTGCTGGGGTCTTCCGGGTACTCGAAAACGATTACGTCACCCTGATGCGGGTCACGAATCGTCAAGGCACGTTTGTCGAGAAAAGGAATTTTAGTACCATATATAAACTTGCTGACGAGAAGGTGATCACCTATCGCCAGAGTATCCTCCATGGATCCAGAAGGAATTTTAAACGCCTGCACAAGATACGTACGAATAACCAGTGCCAGCAGCACGGCTATGATGATCGATTCGGCGTACTCGCGAAGCAGACCCTTTTTTTTAATCTGTTCCTGAGGTGCCGGAGCCAATTCTGCCTGAGATGCGTCCTGATGCTCTTCCATGCTGTTTCCTTTTTAATAGAGTCTGTCAGTCAACCTTTAAGATTGCCAGAAATGCTTCCTGAGGCAACTCAACATTGCCAACGTTTTTCATACGTTTTTTGCCCTCTTTCTGTTTCTCCAACAACTTCCGCTTTCGGGTAATATCTCCACCGTAACATTTTGCCAAAACATCCTTACGCATAGCCTTGACTGTTTCACGGGCAATAATACGGTTGCCGATGGCCGCCTGAATAGCCACCTCAAACATTTGCCGTGAAATCAACTCCTTCATTTTGGAGACAAGGTCACGGCCCCGGAAATACGCTTTGTCACGGTGCAGAATCAGCGACAGGGCATCGACGACTTCCCCGTTGATCATTACATTCATACGCACCAGATCACTCTGCCGGTATTCAAGGTGTTCGTAATCGAGCGAAGCATACCCTTTGGTTATTGATTTGAGGCGATCATAAAAATCAAGAACAATTTCATTCAACGGCAGTTCATAGATAATCATGACTCGCGTCGGCGTCAGATATTTGATCTCACGCTGCACGCCGCGCTTGTCTTCACAGAGCGCCAGCACTCCGCCGACAAAATCATTCGGAACATGAATGTGGGCCAGAATAAAAGGTTCTTCAAGAAATTCAGTGCTTTGAAGCTCAGGCATCTGGTTGGCACTCTGAATGGAGTACACTTCACCATTCATTTTATGCACCCGATACACAACTGTCGGCGCGGTAGTAATCAGCTCAAGCGAGAACTCCCGCTCCAGACGCTCCTGAATGATTTCCATGTGCAGCAGACCGAGAAAGCCGCAACGGAAGCCGAAACCAAGCGCAAGTGATGTTTCCGGTTCAAAAGAGAATGATGAATCGTTCAGTTTCAGCTTGGCCAGCGCATCTCGTAACTGTTCGTACTGGACGGTATCGATCGGGTACAAGCCGGAGAACACCATCGGCTTGACCTCCTTGAAACCACCCAGTGGGACCTCGCACTGTCTATGCAACAGCGTCACAGTATCACCGACTTTGGCATCGGCAACGTCTTTTATGCCTGCGATAATGAATCCGACCTCCCCGGCAGACAACTCCGGGACTTCAATCATTGTTGGCGCAAAGACACCTATTTTAAGTGCTTCAAAAGAGCAGTTGGTCGACATCAGTTGGATCTTGTCGCCCTTTTTGAGCGTTCCGTCAAAAATACGCACCAGGATGATGACCCCTTGGTATTGATCATACCAGGAGTCAAACAACAGTGCTTTGAGCGGCGCATCCGGGTCCCCGGAGGGGTGAGGGATTTTCTTGATAATCTGCTCAAGAATCTCGTGCGTTCCAATCCCCTCTTTAGCGCTGGCGAGCACGGCATCATGAGCATCAATGCCGATGATGTCTTCAATCTCCTGCTTGACCCGTTCCGGATCCGCCGCGGGCAGGTCGATCTTATTCAAGACCGGAAAGACCTCCAGGTTAATATCCAGGGCGAGATACACGTTAGCAAGAGTCTGGGCTTCGACCCCCTGAGATGCATCAACAACCAGTAACCCGCCTTCACAGGCAGCAAGGGAGCGGGATACTTCATACGTAAAGTCAACATGGCCGGGGGTATCAATCAAATTGAGAACGTAGTCAATGCCGGCATCAGAGCGATAGTTAAGACGTACGGTCTGGGCCTTGATAGTAATACCACGTTCGCGTTCCAGATCCATTTTATCAAGGAACTGGTTCTGTTTATCCCGATCTGATACTGTTCCGGTATACTCAAGGAGCCGGTCAGCCAGCGTTGATTTGCCATGGTCGATGTGGGCAATAATGGAGAAGTTTCGGATTCTACTGATTTTCATGAATTCCTTCGTGATCGAAAAATTAGGACTGCGAAGGATAAATAAAGATGGCGGGAAAGTAAAGCAGAAAAGGTTTATCTAATCACCCTCCAGAGACGGACGGCATAACACTTTCACGAAGCTCTCCAGGAGCAAAAATAAAAAACATACGTAACATGCAGTATTTGTAAAACTCCCTGAATAACAGCTGAAAACTTCCGCCATGATTCCACCATGACTCTTTTAAATTAACCGTATCGACAGGATATGGAATTATAGTGATTTCTTTGGGAAGAGAATTTCTGAACAATATGGAAGCACGTTTGAGGTGATAACGGGAAGTGATCAAAATTATTGAGCGGACACCACTTCGGACAATTAAGTCGCGACCATAGATTGAATTCTCAACCGTATTACGGGATGACTTTTCCAGAAAAACGTTATCGGAAGAGGGATCACCATGCCTTGGACGATACAGATCGCTTTTTCTAACAGACGGACCGACTCCTATAAAAAACAGGAAATCTGCACGAGATTCCCGGAACAGCCTCACACCTTCATCTACCCTTCCCTTGCCTCCGGCCAGAACAACTATCGCATCCGCTTTCTGCGTATTCTGTCGATATGAAAAGGTTTTATAGGTAAAATCAATGAAAAGAACCGTTATGATAACCGATCCTATGATACCAAGCGTAAGGAATGCCTTAATAATATTCATACCGTATCCCATATTTATCTTGCATCAACAAGGTCAGTCTGCTATAAGATTTTTTTAGCAATTACCGGAGGACAACGATATGTCAAGAAAATGTGAAATTTGCGGAAAAGGCCCCAGCTTCGGAAACAATGTCAGCCATGCGAACAACAAAACCCGTACGGTATGGTATCCGAATCTCCAGAAAATCAAAGCAGTTAAAAAGAACGGCAGCATCATGACTGTCAAAGTTTGCACTCGCTGTATCCGTTCAGGTTTCGTTACCAAGTCACTGTAGTACGTCTGCTCAGCTTCAATCATTAGCCGCGCCCCTTTGGGTTGCGGCTTTTTTTCGTTGTCACGATTTACAGACTGACGACAATTTCAATTTCAAGCAGTGCGTTACGTGGCAATGACTTTACAGCTACAGTGGAGCGGGCAGGTTTATGATCAGAGAATCTGCTGCCATACACTTCATTAACTGCAGCAAAATCGGCCATATCAACAAGAAATATGGTTGTCTTGACAACGTCATCAAAGCCTGCTCCGGCGACGCTCAACATGGCGGCAATATTGTTCATCACTCTTTCGCTCTGCACGGTTATGTCACCGGCAACCAACTCTCCGGTAGCAGGATCAAGCGGAATCTGACCTGAGCAAAACAGCATGTTTCCACATTTTACCGCCTGCGAATACGGCCCGATTGCTGCCGGTGCCTTGTCAGTCGAAATTATTTCCAGCTTTAACGTTTTATTTCCCATTATTTTTTAATCCTTTCCACTTTAATAACACCCTTTATTTTCATAAGTGAGTTCATGACTTTCTGTAAATGAGCCAGATCGACAACATTAACCTCGAAGATGTTTTCTCCGCGCTGATCAATGGTACTCTGGATCTGTGCACTGGCTATGTTGGCTTCGCAATTGGTAATTGCCAGCGTAATGGTTGCTAAAATCCCCTTAACGTCATGACACAGCACCCTTATTTTTACCGGCAACACCGCCGTTTTAACCTTGTTCCAGGCCACATCGACCCGCCGTTCCGGATCGCTTTCCATAGCAAACTGGCAATCGGATGTATGCACCGTAACACCTTTGCCACGAGTAATAAAGCCGACTATTTCATCTCCCGGCACCGGATTGCAACACTTGCCAAAACGTACCAACACGTCATCCAGTCCACCGATCTCAACCGCTCCGGTTGATTTGCCCTTCAGTTTATTGATGATCGACTCAAGTCGTGACTCTTTATGTTCGGCACGCTCTTTCAGCTTCTCATTCGGAAGAAGTTTGCCCACTATCTGGCTGCTGGATATTTTTCCATATCCAACCGCCGCCAACAGATCCTCATCAGCTGCGTAGCCGAATTCAGCTGCGATCTTCTTGAACTCGCCGCTTTTTTGTATCTTCTGAAGGTTGAGGGAATATCTGCGGAAATCTTTTTCACAAAAGTCACGCCCCAACACGATACTGCGCTTGCGCTCTTCGATTTTAATCCAGGCCCTTATTTTATTGCGGGCCCGGGAACTTTTTACGATCTTGAGCCAATCCTTACTGGGGGTATGGTGCGGTGAAGTAATAACCTCGACAATATCACCGTTTTTCAGCTCGTACTTGAGTGGGACAAGCTTGCCGTTTACCTTTGCACCAACACAACGATGCCCGATATCGGTATGAACACTGTAGGCGAAGTCAATCGGGGTAGATCCTTTTGGATACCCTTTTACGTCGCCTTTGGGAGTAAAGACATAAACCTCTTCCGAAAAGAGTTCAACCTTGACCGAATCCATAAACTCTTTTGAATCCTGCAAATCCTGCTGCCATTCGAGAAGCTGACGCAACCAGGCAAAGCGCTTCACCTCTTTTTCGTCATACCCCTTCCCTTCTTTATACTTCCAGTGCGCCGCAATGCCTGCGTCGGCAACGCTGTGCATATCGTGAGTCCGTATCTGAACTTCCATCCGGTCACCCTGAGGCCCGATGACAGTCGTATGCAGAGATTGATACATATTGCCTTTAGGCATGGCAATATAGTCTTTGAAACGCCCCGGGATAGGCTTCCACGCCGAATGAATAACCCCCAGCACCTCGTAGCATTCACGAATGTCGGCAACAAGAATTCGTACAGCGATCAGATCATAAATCTCTTCAAACTCGACATTGCGCTTTTCCATTTTTTTGTAGATTGAATACAGGTGTTTACTTCGCCCGGAAATTTCGCCATGGATGCCATAAAATGCGAGTTTTTCAGATATGATCGTCTTTGCTTCTTCAACAAACCTTTCTCGTTCCTGTTTTTTTAAAGATATTTTTTTAACCAGGTCAAAATATATTTCCGGATGTAGATAGCGAAATGACAGATCTTCCAGTTCCACTTTTATCCATGAAATACCGAGTCTGTTGGCAATTGGCGCATATATATCCATTGTTTCACGGGCAATCCGGCGCTGTTTCAACTCGCCCTGGAACTCCAGGGTCCGCATATTGTGAAGCCGGTCTGCCAGTTTGACGAGAATGACCCGAATATCAATGGCCATTGCCAGCAGCATTTTGCGAAAGTTTTCTGCCTGACTTTCTTCTTTGGTTTTGAAATCTATCTTGCTGATTTTAGTAACGCCATCCACCAGGGCGGACACTTCGCTGCCAAACATTCCGGCCAGATCTTCCGATGTCGCCAGCGTATCTTCAATCGTGTCATGAAGAAAACCGGTTATGATACTCGGAACATCCAACTTCAAATCGGCCAGGAGACCGGCAACCTCCATCGGATGGATGATATACGGCTCTCCGGACAATCTTGTTTGGCCCTGATGCACCTTGGCACAGTATACGTATGCCTTGCGAATCAGGTTATGATCAGCAGTCGGATTGTACGCTGAAACCTTATCAAGAATGTCGTTGAGTCGGATCATACGTTATTCGTCGCCTGTAATAAAATAATGGGAATGTGTGGAAAGTGGATAAAAAAAGGGTGAAACCGGGGAATCCGGCTTCACCCGAGGTGGCAGGTTATGCGCGTTGTTTTTTTGAAACTTCGCATGTGATTTTACCGGCAGCAATTTCACGAAGAGCGGTAACAACTTGACGGTTTTTTGATTCAGTCAACGGTTGTGCCCCTTTATAGAGCTGCTTTACCCGCTTTGCAGCTAGTATTACGAGCTGGAATCTGTTTTCAACTTTTTCCAGACAATCTTCAACGGTAACTCGAGCCATATCCTACTCCTTCCTGCAACTTTAGATGAATTGTCTTTGTACTCTAATTCGGCTCAGATATCAAACAGTTTTCCAACTTGTTCCATCATTCTGAAGGTTTTACGACGATGAGCAGTCACTATTGACGCTAATTCCTGGCACGCTACTTCAAAGTCATCGTTAATGATTATATAATCGTACCATCGCGCTTCCTTGATCTCCTCGGCAGCACGCGAAATCCGGCGTTCAATGACTTCCTGAACATCAGTAGAGCGATGTTCAAGGCGGTGGCGGAGTTCGTCCATGCTGGGAGGCATGATAAAGACATACACTCCGCCATCAAACAGCTCTTTAAGTCGTAAAGCACCCTGACAGTCAATATCCAGAACAAGGTCGATGCCGCTTTTCCGCGCTTCTACAAGAGTACGCAGGGCGGTACCGTACATATTGCCGTGAACTAAGGCCCACTCGGCAAAGGCGTCCTCTTTAACCATGCGCTCAAATTCAGCATGGGAAACGAAATGGTACGCTTCACCTTCAACCTCCCCTACACGGGGAGTACGGGTCGTATAACTGACGGATTCCTTCATATCGGGAAATATTTTAAACAATTCGCGACAGAGGGACGTTTTCCCGGCACCGGACGGAGCCGAAAGAATCAGAATCAAGCCTTCACGTTTCATTGGATGTACCTTTTAATAAGTGCACTTACTGAAGATAAAGCTGCAACCGGCGACAATATTACTCCACATTCTGCACCTGTTCACGCATTTTTTCCATTTCTGCCTTAATCTGAATAACCAGATTCGTAATACCGGCATCATTTGACTTTGAACCAATTGTATTGACCTCCCGGTTCATCTCCTGCATTAGAAAATCCAGTTTTCTTCCCACCGGATCTGAACTGCCCAGTGCCTCGTCAAACTGGCTGAAGTGGCTCGCAAGCCGTACCAGTTCTTCCGTGATATCGCAACGGTCAGCAAGCAGCGCAACTTCCTGGGACAAGCGGTTTTCATCCATGTCTATTCCGTCAAGAAGCTGATCCAGACGTCCCTTCAGTTTCTGGCGGTATTCAATCACCATCTGAGGCGTCCGCTCACCGATCTGCGCCGACCACTCGGCAATCTGTTTTCTCCTGGCTTTAAGATCGTCGGCAAGCGCCTCTCCCTCCCGGTTGCGCATCCCTTCCAGTGCAGTAACAGCGCTCTGTACAGCAGTCAATAGCTGCGGCTGTAATTCAGTTTCATCCAGAGAAACAGCCAGCTCTTTCATCACACCTTTGAGTGACATAATGTACGACGGGTCTGCATCCTGCGGCAGGTTGAGCTCTTTTGCCAAACGGGAATAAGCTTCATAATATCCCCGTGCAACAGCCATATCCAGTTGCGGCACCGCATTGGCGGAGGTAGTTTCATCCCACTGCACAGAAATATCAATTTTTCCCCGTTTGAGGAGAGAGGAAGCCAGGCGTTTTATATCGTTTTCAAACGCATAAAATGATCGTGGCAGTCGCACGGAAATTTCACCATAGCGATGGTTGACGGAGCGTATTTCAACGATAAAAGAGCCGTGCGGAGTGGGTGTTTCCCCTTTGCCATATCCGGTCATACTTTTGAGCACTGGAATTACCTCCACTATTTTTCATTCAGATAAAATTGCCAAAAATTACGCACCCTCGACCGTACATCCTTGAATTGCTACCGGCATAGCGCGCCCTTCAATATATTCCATCCTGAGTTCACAATTTGGTGCATTCGCACCGAACTCATCAGCAACTTCAGCAAGAGTGACGAAGCGAACGTTTCGTTCGGCAAGCCGTTTCAGCAGTTCTACAAAAGTGGCGCTCAGGGCATTCCCTTCAAGTTCAGCATGAATGGTGTGGACGTTGAGCCCCGGTTTCAGGAGTTGAAGATACTGATCGTTAATTGTCGTGAGGGTGATGCTGTTTTCGCCGAGAAGTTCATCCATAGTAGGCCAGGTTGAAGGTATCTGCAGGGTCGAGAATCGTCGTCCGGCAATTACCGGAAAAAATGGAGCTGTCCCTCTGGCGTCACTGCAGTGGCTGAGTCCCATGCTGTCCTGAATTTCAAGGGAATCGGACGAGACCGTCCAACCGGGTGCGGCGGTGGTTCGGGCACGGCTGCCAAAGATTTTTTCGAACATAGTATGAGCCTGATCGAGCTCGCGTAAAGTGGTCTGTTTCGGAAACCGGGACAGATAATCGTGCCATTTTACATGGTCCCAGCAATGGATGCCGACCTCGTGCCCGGCCTGCTGAACGCTACGCATAACATCCGGAAGCCCTGCGCCGATCAGTGGCGGCGGCAGCAGCGTCCCATACAATAATGTTCGCACTCCATACATGGAAGGAGCACGGGTGCGGAGCATCTTACTGAGAAAACCCTTATGAAAAATCCGCCTGATCGCCTTTCCCGAATTGTCAGGGCCAAGGGAAAAGTAAAAAGTCCCCCGTATCCCGAACTGCTGCAGAATACGCAACAGGTTTGGGACACCGTCGCGAGTACCGACAAAGGTATCGACGTCAATCTTTAAAGCAATTGTGGGTATCATATCTGTCATTAACAGAGATTGAGTGTGTCAGATCCTGTCACAGCAGGTGCTCGATTTTCTCCCGATCTTCAACCAGATAGAAATTCAGTGTTGCACGCAGAGCATCGTCAACAGTTGTTTTGGGCTCCCAGCCGAGTTTTTCTTTAGCATTTTTTACCGATGGGACCCGCGTCAACATATCCTGATATCCCTTGCCGTAGAAATCACCAGAAGTTACCTCTATTAACCGGCAGTTCTCGGCTTTTTCCCGATACGCCGGATACTCCTTGACCAAGGCAATCAATTTCTCGGCAAGTTCTCTGACCGACAGGTCGTTATTCGGGTTGCCGATATTAAAAATACCGCCGCTGGCGCAGCCGTTTTTATTGGCTATAATCTTCATCAGGCAATCGATGCCATCTTCCACAAAGGTGAAGGAACGACGCTGATCACCTCCGTCTACTAACTGGATAGGCTCGCCCGCCAGAATGTTATAAAGGAACTGGGTAAGAACCCTGGAGCTCCCTTCCTTTGCGGTGCTTATGCTGTCAAGTTTGGGGCCGATCCAGTTGAAGGGGCGGAACAGAGTATATTCCAACCCCTCATGGTTGCCATAGGCATAAATCACCCTGTCCAGCATCTGTTTGGCACAGGAGTAGATCCAACGTTCCTTGTTGATGGGGCCGAGCATCAATGGCGAGGTTTCCTCGTCAAATTCCCGATCCGGACTCATGCCGTACACTTCTGAAGTAGAAGGAAAGATGACCCGTTTCTTGTACTTTGCGCACAATCGGACAATCTTCAGATTCTCCTCGAAATCGAGTTCAAAAACCCGCAGTGGATCCTTGACATAGGTAACCGGAGTGGCGATAGCCACGAGCGGCAGTACAACATCACATTTTTTAATGTTGTACTCGATCCACTCCTTGTTGATGGTGATATCACCTTCCAGAAAGTGGAAGCGGGCATCGCCAATTGAACGTTCCAGTTTGTCGCAGGCCATGTCAAGACCGTAGACTTCCCAGTCGGTGGTGGTCAGAATACGGTGAGTAAGGGCGTTACCGATGAACCCGTTGACACCCAGGATTAATACTTTCATTGAACTGTTCTCCTTTGGACTGGACTGATAAGTTGGTATTGTTATGTAAAATATGCCGTTGTTCCTGATATTTTATCTACAAAAGTAGCAGCAGATACTTCCGATTCGCCTTCCATCTGCAGCACGCGAATCTCTAATAATCCGTCGCCAGTGCCGACCAGTAGCGGGTCAGTGGAAATAATTCGGGCCGGTGCGCCGACCCCTGAAACTGGCCAGGCCTGCCAGATAACTACCCGCTTCCCATCAAGCTCTGTAAATGCCCCCGGGTACGGGTGGGTGACGCCTCGAATCAGGTTGTATGTCTGTACCGCACTTTTCGTCCACTCTATTTTGCCGTCAGCCGGTTTGCGGCCACCAAAATAGCTGCCCTGGTGCAGATCCATGGAAATGCGGGGCGCTGTACCGCCAAGCAGCTGCGGCCATGCGCGGCTGATTACGCCAACCGCCGCTTCGGTCAGATTATTAAAAACATCGAAGGCGGTGTCAGTAAATGCTATTGCAACTTTTTCTTGATCGACAATATCGCCGGCATCCGGCTTGGCGACCATATAGTGAAGGGTTGCGCCTGTTTCTGTCTCACCGTTGATCACTGCCCAGTTTACCGGAACCCGGCCACGGTACCTGGGGAGATAAGAGCCGTGCAGGTTTAATGCCCCTCTGGATGCCAGAGCCAGAACCTCCGGTTTGATCATGTTTCGGTAGTAAAAAGAAAGCAGGAAATCAGGAGCAATTTCCCGAACGCGCGCCATATTTTCCGGTTCATTTATTTCCGAGGTTACATACGGGATACCATGCTGTTCTGCTAATTCACGCACCGACTGGAACCAGATCTCTTCCGTCGGGGAATCCTCATGGGTAAAGACAAGCCGGATGTCCGCTCCTTGACGAAGCAGTTCCTCCAGACAGCGATACCCGACATTATGATAGGCGCATACGACAACTCTATCAGTCATTGTCAGCCCCATGCACTCTGCGAATTACAAAACGAGGTCGACTACGCACCTCCTGGTAGATTCGCCCCACGTACTCGCCCACAATGCCGATGCCGAAGATGGTGATACCGAGGAAGAAAAAGAGGATGGCAAACAGGGTGAAGACCCCTTCCACCTCGGAACCGACTATGAATCGCCGTACCAGCAGGAAAATGGCAAAGGCGACAGCGAAGAGAGAGGTCAATATTCCCATCAGGGCAAAGAGTTGGAGCGGCACCACAGAGAAACCGGTCATCAGGTCAAAGTTGAGTCGAATCAGGCTGTAGAACGAGTACTTGCTCTCACCTTCGAGCCGCTCGGCATGTGCTACTTCCACCTCTCCCGGGTTGGCGGCAAAGGTCTGCGCCAGGGCGGGAATAAAGGTGGTCTGTTCACCACAACGATTGATGTTGTCAACCACATTCCGATGATAGGCACGCAACATGCATCCGTAGTCGCTCATCTTCATGCCGGTCATTTTGCGGGTGGTGATATTGACCAGCTGTGAGGCGGTCTTGCGGAAAAAAGAGTCCTGCCGGTGCTGGCGGATACTCCCGACAACATCGTGTCCCTGCTCCATTGCGGATATAAGTTTAGGAATTTCCTCCGGCGGATTCTGCAGATCTGCGTCCAGAGTGATAACAATTTCGCCACGACTGATCTCAAAAGCGGCCATGATTGCCATATGCTGGCCAAAGTTGCCGTTAAACTCTACCACACGTACTTCTGGATATGCAGCTGCCAGCCCCTTAAGCAACTCCAGTGAACGATCGCGACTGCCGTCATCGGTAAAGATAATTTCGAATGGTTTGCCAATCCCCTTCATTACCGGGTAGAGACGATCGAACAGGCGCTGGATATTCGGCTCCTCGTTATAGACCGGGATGACAATTGAGAGATACGGTATCATTTCCTGCACCTTGTGATGACTCTTTTTACTGCCTCAACGA
This sequence comes from uncultured Geobacteraceae bacterium, assembly GCA_903939115.1. Classification (GTDB taxonomy): domain Bacteria; phylum Desulfobacterota; class Desulfuromonadia; order Geobacterales; family Pseudopelobacteraceae; genus JACRCG01. Next base: position 63,980 of record CAJAFV010000036.1, on the reverse strand, counting down.
CATCGCTGGCATCGTCCAGAGTCATTTTCGGAAAAAGCGGCAATGAGAGAATCCGATCCGAGGCGTAATCGGCATTGGAGAGAGATCCCTCGGGCTGCGGCAGGTTCTCTTTGTACCAGGTATGGTGATGGACAGCCTTATAGTGGAGGCCGGTACCGATATTTTCCTGTTTCAGGGCCGTCATGAACTGATCGCGATCAATGGTCAGCTTCTCGATTCTCACGAGTGGCGTGTAGAGATGCCACGCATGTCGCTGCACAAAAGGTGCGTAAGTCGGCAGAGCCAGTTCCGGCAGGTCGGCGAATGCATGGGAATAGAATTCAGCAATTTCCTGACGCTTGTTGATGAAGCCATCCAGCTTCGGCAGCTGATGGATTCCCAGCGCTGCCTGGATATCCATCATGTTGTACTTGAAACCGGGAAGAACAATGTCGTAGTTGGGAGTACCGCTTGCGGCAAAGCGTTTCCACGCTTCGCGGTTCATACCGTGAAATTTAAGCAGCGATACCTCTTCGGCCAGCGCCTCGTCACGGGTGCAGACCATCCCCCCTTCGCCGGTGGTAATGTTCTTATTGGGGTGGAAGGAGAAGATGGAAATACTATCCAATGAACCGATGCGTTGTCCCTTATACTCACTGCCGGCGGCATGAGCGGCATCCTCGATCACGGTCAGGCCGAATTCAGTAGCAAGGGAAAAAATCGGGTCCATGTCGCATGATTGGCCGGCAAAATGAACCGGGATGATGGCCCTGGTCCGGGAGGATATCTTCTCACGGATCTTTGTGGCATCGATGTTCAGCGTGCCGGGCTCGATGTCTGCAAACACCGGGGTGCCTCCGCAGAGCACAATCATACTGACGGTGGAGACAAAGGTCATCGGCGTGGTGATGATCTCGTCCCCCTCCTGTATTTTCAGCGCCAGCAGGGTAAGATGTAACCCCGCGGTCGCCGAGCTGAGCGGCACGGCAAAAGGAGCGCCAACATATGCACCGAACGCCTCCTCGAAACGCTTGACCTTTGGACCGGTTGTAATCCAGCCGGAACGGAGACAATCAACCACCTCATTGATCTCTGCTTCTTCAATTGTGGGGGTTGAAAACGGGAGAAACTCACTACGCATTATATCCTCCTTAATAAATTGTATCGGTTATTTCAGAGCTAACGCAAAACTGCTGAGCAGATCAGCGGTTCGTAATGAGCGCCCTGCGGCCACTTTTACCCAGAAGGATCAGTGGCGGATTACTATTTTTTTCAAAATTTTCTAATTCATCCAGATTTATGAGTGTAAAAACCTGAGCAGGGCCAGCCCAAAGTTGCGCATACTTCTCCTGTTCGATGAACCAGGCGGATTGATCCCCCTGACGGCTACCGAATTCCAGTTCATTGCGACCACCGACAACGACAACCCGGCGGCAGGCATAAAACGGCAACCCCTGTTCGTAATCAAATACGGCGACTATCGCATTTTTGTCAGCTTTTTCCTTGACCAGCAGTGCCAGTTCTCGAGCAGACCTGTCCTTCGCCATTCTGGCATAAATAGTTGGCGGAGCAAAGATGCCAACCAGAAGAGCCATGATTGCCAAACCGGCGAAGAGCGGTGCTGTTTTGCTCCTAATCGTATTGAGCAAGGCAACTACGCCAAGAGCGAAAAAGAGTCCACCCATAATTACTCCACCCCCTGCTGATATTTTAGGATCTTTCACCAGATATGGATAGGCTAAGCAGCCCACGCCGAGAATAATAGTTACCGCCGATAGAAGCAGTGCCGGTATTTTCAGAGAAGAAAAACCACGATCAAAGGTAGAAGCAAAGGTGGATCCAAGCAGAAGGGCCACTGCCGGATAAACCGGGAGAATATAGGGAATAAGCTTTGAGTCGGATATTGAAAAAAAGACAAAGATGACAGCCGCCCACAGCAACAGGAACAACCGGTTGTCGGCACCCGTTTGCTTCCGCTCCTGCCAGATGCGGGCAATTGCAGTCGGAATGAAAAACGACCAGGGAAGCATGACGCCGATCAGGATCGGGATAAAAAACCAGGGGGGCTGATAACGACCATGCACCTTGGTGAGAAAGCGTTCAAAATGTTCATGAATAAAAAAGAACCGGGCGAATTCGGGATTTCTGATGGAAACAATGACAAACCAGGGTGCAGAGACAAGGAGAAAGAGCAATATGCCGGTGACGAGTCTCATTTCCCGGAGCAGGCGCCAGCGTCTGGTAATCAGAATGTAACAAAAGATGACTCCACCGGGCAGAACAATTCCGATCAGACCCTTGGCAAGAACGGCAAGAGCGGAAAAAATGTAGAACAGATAGTAGTAGCGCCCCTTGTTCTGCTCGTTTTCCTGGATAGCCAGAAGGAAAAAACCGAGGCAGGCGGTCATGCAGATAGTCAGAGTCGTATCGGTTATGTTGATCCGTGCCTGTGCAATTATTCCGATAGAGGTGCCGAGAATGAGCGCCGAGAGCAGCGCTTCGCGCCGCCCGAAAAGCTTGCGTCCTATGTGATACATGAGCAGTATTCCCAGGACCCCCCAGAGGGTACCGAAAAAACGGCCGGCGAATTCTGTTTCGCCGAATATCTTAATTGCAACTGCATTAAACCAATAGTGGAGAGGTGGCTTTTCAAAATATTTTACGTAGTTGAGCGTCGGAGTAATATAATCGCCCCGCTCAATCATTTCCCGGGGAATCTCCATATAACGCGATTCATCAGTTCCAATAAGCGGAAAGTGCCCAAGGAACTGAAAGAAAGCCGTGAAGAAAATGACAGCAAGTACGCCAAGATCGACTGCGGGACTCCCCTCTTTTCTGGTGATAAAATCAATCAATAATTTCATAAAGTATTCTACAAACCAAGCTGTTTAAAAAAGTCCGTCCCTTTGTCATCAACAAGAATAAATGCCGGGAAGTTCTCCACTTCAATCTTCCAGACCGCTTCCATTCCCAACTCGGGGAAATCGATGCATTCTACTTTTTTGATATTCTCTTCGGCCAGAACTGCAGCCGGACCACCGATTGAGCCGAGGTAGAAACCACCGTATTTTTTACAGGCATCCGTAACCTGCTGGCTACGATTCCCCTTGGCGATCATGATCAGTGAGCCGCCTTTAGACTGCAGTTCATCAACGTAAGAATCCATTCTGCCGGCGGTAGTCGGTCCAAAAGAACCTGAGGCCTTGCCTGGCGGAGTCTTGGCCGGACCGGCATAATAGATCGGATGTTTGAGCAGATATTCAGGAAGCGGTTTGCCGCTATCCATGATTTCCTTGAATTTGGCATGGGCAATGTCACGGCCGACAACGATAGTACCGGAAAGCAGCAGTGGTGTAGATACCGGATGCTTGGAAAGTTCGGCCAGAATTTCTTTCATCGGCTTGTTCAGATCGATCTTGACACCATGCTCATGTTTACCGCGGTACTGCGCGGGGATCAGGCGACCCGGGTTGCGATCCATCTCCTCTACAAACAGGCCATCTTTGGTGATTTTTGCTTTTATGTTTCGGTCAGCCGAGCAGGAAACCGCCATCCCTATCGGGCAGGAAGCTCCATGGCGTGGCAGGCGAATTACCCGCACGTCATGGGCAAAATATTTACCGCCGAACTGAGCACCGATACCAAGCTTCTGAGCGGCTTCAAGCAGTTTGTTCTCAAGTTCGACATCACGGAAAGCCTGGCCATGTTCATTGCCGCTCGTCGGCAGCCCGTCCAGCTCTTTGGCTGTTGCCAGCTTAACCGTTTTCATGCAGGCATCTGCCGAAGTGCCACCGATAACAAAGGCAATGTGATACGGAGGACATGCGGCCGTACCAAGATATTTCATCTTTTCGACAAGATACTTGAACAGCTTGTCCGGTGTCAGAAGTGCTTTTGTTTCCTGATACAGCATGGTCTTGTTGGCTGAACCGCCACCTTTGGCCATGAATACAAACTTGTAATAGTCGCCTTCAGTTGCAAGAATATCGATCTGGGCTGGCAGATTAGTACCGGTGTTGATCTCTTCATACATATCGAGCGCTACGGTCTGGGAATAGCGCAGATTTTCTTCGGTATAGGTTTTGTAGATTCCTTTGGAAAGCCACTGTTCGTCCTTAACTCCGGTCCAGATCTGCTGACCTTTTTTTGCGGCAACGGTCGCAGTACCGGTATCCTGACAGACCGGCAGATCGAACTGTGCTGCGATTTCGGCATTACGCAGGAATGCCAAAGCAACACCTTTGTCGTTCATCGATGCTTCAGGATCGCTCAGGATAGTGGCCACCTGCTCATTGTGGGCCGGTCGGAGCAGAAAGGAGACATCCTTCATCGCTTCATTGGCAAGAATGGAGAGTGCCTCAGGGCAGACCCTCACAACATCCGTGTCGGCAAACTTTTCAACCAGGATGAATTTTTCTGAACCTTCAATTTTTCTGTACTTGGTTTCATCTTTCGCCAATGGAAACGGATCCTGATAAACAAACGGTTTGACAGACATGAGGTATTCTCCTTTTTTTGATTAGTTACAAAGAGACTGAAGCTGTTTAGTAATTCAAACAGGCTCATAAATCAAGGCTAAATTTATTAAATCAAAGGTAGTTACAACGAAGCAGCTTGATACCGTCTTTGAAGAGTACCTGCATTTTATTCGGCACGGTGACCGTTTTAACGATTCCTAGTCCGAACGCCGGGTGCAGAACCAGACGTTTTGTCAGGAATCTGCCGTTCATATCATAAGGAAGAGCTTTTTCCGGATCAAATGTCGGCTGGAGTGACGCCCACTCTTCCCGTTCGACCTCAGTCGGATCTTTTCTGGAAACACGAGGAGCGGCGCTCGCTGAGCGGGGTTTGCTGACTGCTGCTTTTTTGGGGGCTTTCGGATCTTTTGCGACAGGGGGTGCATGATAGTTATGTACACCGTTACAGGTGTTGCACTCAACTCGGACAACTTTACCCTCCACCATTGCAACGATTCTGTGATTCAGCACTTCACGGCATTTTGTGCATCGCGATTCAATAATGTCACCGGCAGATAATTCTCTTTTAGTCATTTGTTTCCTTCTTTTAAGCGGGTTATTTCGTCCAGTATATACGATTGCTGCAAAACATGTAGAAAAAAGCCGCTCATCAGCATAACTGCTGGGGAGCGGCTTTACACATGAATGGGAAAAATGACCTGCACTGTCCGCTATTCCGGATGTGCCAATGCTGCTTCAATTCGCTGTGAAACGGTTGACGCCACTTCATCCAGTGAAAGCGATAAAACTTCACCGGTTGAACGGATCTTTACCTCAACTTTACCATCAGCCAGACCTTTGCTGCCGACAACAACCCGGATCGGTATGCCAATCAAGTCGTTGTCTTTAAACTTTACCCCTGGGCGCTCGTCACGATCATCGAAAAGCACCTCGATACCACGTTTTTCAAGGCATAAATATATCTCTTCGGCTGCAGCCATGACCCCGGCGTCCTTGGTATTGACTGCAACTACAGAGCAGTGAAACGGTGCGATCGGAATCGGGAATATGATGCCGTTTTCGTCGTGGTTCTGCTCAATTGCGGCGGCAACGGTACGTCCGATTCCTATTCCGTAGCAGCCCATAAAAATAATCTGCTCTCTGCCGTTGGCATCCAGATAGGTCGCATTGAGCGCTTTTGAATACTTCGTGCCGAGCTTGAATACGTGTCCGACTTCGATACCTCGCCACATCTCAAGCTTTCCTGATTCACACCGCGGACAGGCATCACCCGCTGCAACAGTACGGATATCGACAAAGGTTGGAATCTCAAAATCACGACCGCAATTGACGTTTTTAAAATGCTGATCCTTTTCATTAGCACCGACAACAACATTTGTCATGCCCTGAACAACTCTGTCGGCAATGACCGGGATCTCCCGCTTCAGTCCTATAGGACCGAGAAAACCGACAGGAGATCCGGTACAGGCTAAGATCTGATCTTCAGTTGCCATCTGGATGTCATCCCAACCGAGATAATTCTTGAGTTTGAGCTCGTTGAGTTCATGGTCGCCACGCAGTAATGCCATCACCAGATCACCGGCCTCGGAAGCATACACCAGCGTTTTTATGGTTGTGTCAGAGGCAACGTTCATAAATGCGGCAACATCGGAGATTGTTTTCATTTCCGGTGTCGACACCTTCTGTAAAGCTTCCAAAGGCGCACCGGAAGAAGCCGTAAATAAAGGAGATTCCGCTTTTTCAACATTAGCAGCATATCGACACGCGTCGCAGGAAACAATGGCATCTTCGCCGGAATCTGCCAGCACCATGAATTCATGTGAAGAGGATCCGCCGATACTGCCGGTGTCAGCTTCAACCGCCCTGAAATTGAGTCCGCACCGTTCAAAAATGCGCATATACGCGTTGTACATTTTTTCGTATGAAAGGTCCGCAGCAGCGCTGTCTACGTCAAATGAATAGGCATCTTTCATGATGAACTCACGGCCGCGCATCAAGCCGAAACGCGGGCGAATCTCATCGCGAAATTTAGTCTGGATCTGATAAAAATTAAGCGGCATCTGCCGATAACTTTTAATCTCACGCCGCACCATGTCAGTGATAACCTCTTCATGAGTGGGTCCCATACAAAATTCGGCAGCTTTGCGATCTTTAAAGCGCAACAACTCTTTGCCATAAAATGCCCAGCGTCCCGACTCCTGCCATAATTCAGCCGGTTGGACACTCGGCATCAGCATCTCGATTGCATCAGCCTTATTCATCTCTTCCCGGACAATATTTTCAAACTTGCGTATCGAGCGCAACCCGAGTGGCAGGTAGTTATAGATTCCGGACGCAAGCTTGCGGATCATCCCCGCTCTCAGCATTAGCTGGTGTGAGACCACTTCTGCATCAGACGGCGTTTCCTTGATCGTCGGTATAAAATAGCGGGAATACAACATTACAGGACTCCAGAACGGTACATGTTAATTTTAATAATAAAAATGCCTACAATTTTGCAATTTCCTCAATTAACGCATCAGCCAACTGCTCTTCTGGCACTTTGCGAACTATTTCACCATGGCGGAACACGAGACCCTCGCCCTTACCGCCGGCGATACCGACATCCGCTTCGCGTGCTTCACCAGGTCCATTTACTGCACACCCCATAACGGCAACTGTAATCTTTTTATCAACACCCTGCAGCCGCTTTTCAACATCTTCGGCAACCCTAATCAGGTCAATCTGACAGCGTCCGCAGGTAGGACAGGAGACAAAATTCACCCCGCGCTGGCGTAAACCAACAGCTTTCAGGATATCATACCCCACCCGGACCTCATCTTTCGGATCACCGGTCAGCGAAACGCGCATCGTGTCACCGATCCCGTCCGCCAACAGAATACCAAGACCGACCGACGATTTTATGGTTCCGGAGAAAAGGGTACCCGCCTCGGTAATGCCGATATGCAGCGGATAATCGGACTGTTCCGAAAACAGACGATATGCGGCAACTGTCTTCATCACATCAGACGCTTTCAGAGACACTTTGATTTCCTGATAATTTAAATCCTCAAGAATTCGAATATGCCCCATTGCCGATTCAACCATGGCTTCGGCTGACGGATGCCCATACCGCTGGAGCAGCTCTTTTTCAAGCGAACCGGCATTTACGCCGATTCTGATAGGTACCTTGCGCTCGACTGCAGATGCAACAATTTCAGCGACTTTCCACTTCTCGCCGATATTGCCCGGATTGAGACGCAGTCCGTCGATCCCCCCCTCAAGCACTTGAAGCGCCAGTTTATAGTCAAAATGGATATCGGCAACAACTGGAATGGGACTCGTTTTTTTAATCTGAGCCAATGCAGAGGCTGCATCGAGATCAGGAACGGCACAGCGGACAATCTCGCAGCCATTATCGGCAAGACCCTTTATCTGGGCTATCGTAACAGGAATGTCACGAGTGTCGGTACTGCACATAGACTGCACCGAACAAGGAGCAGTGCCCCCAATCGGTACTGAACCTACATGAATGAGCCTGGTTAGTTTTTTCATGAAGCGACATAATGCCTAAAGCGGGTGGGAAAGTCAAGAACGGTGCACGTTTTCAGAGATGGAGGCGGCGGCAGTCTGTTTGATGTCGTTGCTACTGGATACAGCTTCGGTATTAGTAAATTAAACGTATTTTCAGCTCTTGTCGAGATGCCTGATTTTTTCTTCAATGATGCGGCAGACAGCTGGGCACTGGCTCTGACGCTCCTGAACATGGAGAAAAAACTGCCGGGCCAGACCGATTTCCTTCCGCTTGACCAGCAACTCCCCGACCTCTGAATAAATATTTTTATCTTCCTCTTTTTCATTTCGCAGCAGTTCGTCATACCGTTGGCAGGCTTCAACGATCCGTCCCTGCAGAGCGTAGAGCTTGATCATCCCGGCAAGTGAAAATTTATGGTACCCCTCGGCAAGATTAGTATTATAGGCACGTTCAGCGTCATCATACTGCCCGATATTCCTGTACGCATCGCCGAGACGGGCCATCATATTGACGGTACCGGCATGTTTTACCGTAACCTTTTCCCATACCTGAACCGCACGGTGATAATCACTTTTCCAACGGTAGTAATTGCCCATGCCGTACAACGCATACGTATTTTCCGGATCCTGCTCGAGAGTTTTTTCGTAATAAACCCGGGCCTTTTCGTAATGTCCCAACCGGTAATAGAGATTTCCCACAATGGTCAGTATTTTGATCAAAGTTACGCCGCTGGCAAGCCCTTTTTCATAATATTCAATCGCCAGGGAATCCTCACCTTGCTTGTGGTATAAATCTGCCAACCCGATAAGGGCAAAACGATTATGCTTATTAAGGGAGATGGTTTTCATATAATAAAGTTTTGAATCTTCACCTTTTCCAAGCGCCTTGTAGCAATCGGCGATCCGGGTCAGCAAATAAACATCATCCTCACCTTTCAGGTCTAATATTTTTTTCCAGGAGGCGATCGCACTCTCGAATTGATGCAATCCACGCAGAGCGTCTCCAAGACCCCGTAAAGCGAGGATGTGTTCCGGATCATGCTCAAGCGCCTGCCGGTAATAACGGAGCGCTGACTTGAACTCTTTCTGCAGCCGCGCTGTTTCTGCCGTTCCTGTCAGCAGAGAGACATTTCCAGGATCTGCTGCCAGGCCTTTTTCAAAAAGCTGACGTGCTTCTGCATAATTTCTGGTTTTCAGCAGATGGTACCCCTGCTTTATCAGCTCACCTGCCTGCTCACACATCGAAATATCGCCGGATGTATCGTTCATGATTGCACCTATAGCATTAATGATATGCCCCATACATATATCGAACAGCACGGGATGGCAAATTATTTTTCCAGTTGTTCTGCCAGCAGTTCCACTGTATGCCTCACCTGTATAGCGGCACCATCCTGATCTATCCCGCCTCTGATCTGCATGACGCAACCGGGGCAGTCCATAGCGACGAGCGGCGCTCCGGTATCCTTGATATTCTTCAGCTTGCGCTGCAGAATCGGGGCAGAGATTTCCGGCAGCTTCATCGAATATGATCCACCCATGCCGCAGCAGGTATCGCACTCGAACATCTCAGTCACTTCATAGCCCGCTTTCTGCAAAAGTTCCCGCGGCTGATCGGATACCTTCAGTGTCCGTTTCAGATGACAGGAGTCATGGTAGGTTATTTTTCCCAGTTTCCGCCCTTCTTTCAGAGTTAAACGCCCCTCGGCGACCAGTTTTGTGACCAGCGTAGACAAATCGACCGTCTTCGCAGCAAGTATTTTTGCCTGAGGAATCCATTCCGTCTGACCGAGGCTTTCGAAGGTAGTGATGAATTCACGGTCAAGCGCCACGGTACAAGTCGGACAGGCAGAGACAACATAGGTAACATCCTCTCGTAAGAGGGCTTTTATGTTATCGACGGCGTTACTTGCAGCTACCTCATACGCTCCATTATAGCGGGCAGGCGCACCGCAACAGGTCTGGTCTTCCGGGAAGAGTACCTCAATGCCACCCTTGTTAAGGATTTTCACCAATGATTCGCCCATTTCCGGATAGGCAAAATCGATCAGACAGCCGGCATAAAAGGCCGCTTTTTCTTTCAGCTTCGGCTGCTTTATTTTTTTGAAACGGTCACGGAATGGTTCTGCAGCAATTGCCGGCAGACTGCGGCCATCGGTAAGATCCGCCAGAAACAGCGGCAGATGACGGACAAATTTTCCTGAGGCAAACGGTTTTCCGGCGATTGAGGCGGCCCGCAGCATACCATGAAACAGTTTGCGATTATTGACGACGGCGTAGATGGTCTTTTGCAGCAACGGCAACCCCTGATCCTGCACCAGGCGTCGTCGGATCTCCATGATAAGCTCTGGAATATCAATCTTGCCGGGACAGACATCTGTGCAGGCACCGCACTGAATGCAGAGCCCCTGGATATCTTCCGACTTTTTCAATTCGTCAAACCAGGCGGTCAGGATCGTACCGATACCACCGGTATAGACCTTGCCGAACACATGCCCGCCGACGAGACGGAAAATCGGGCAGACGTTAAGACATGACGCACAGCGAATGCACTGCAGCGCCTGCTTGAACTTCGGATCAGCAGCCATCTCAGAACGACGGTTATCCATCAGGATGATATGCATATCCTTCATCGATCCGTCACTATTCGGCGTCGGTCCGGTTATGATTGAGACATAGCTGGTCAGTAGTTGGGCTGTGGCACTACGGGGCAGCGCTTTTAAGATAGTGGCGACATCGGCATATTTTTCGATAAGTTTTTCGATGCCGACCAGCGCAATGTGGATTTTGGGGAGCGACGTAACCAGACGGGCATTGCCTTCATTAGTCATCAATACGATGCTGCCGGTTTCTGCAACGGCAATGTTGCCGCCGGAAATACCCATATCTGCCGCGAGGAAAGTCGGGCGGAGCTGCTCGCGGGCCACTTTGACAAGCCTCGGAATATCCGATGTCAACCGTTCATTGACCTCCTTGCTGAACAGGTCGGAGACCTCTTCTTTAGTCATATGGATGGCCGGCATAACCATATGTGAGGGAGTCTGCCCCGCCAGCTGAATAATCCATTCGCCAAGATCGGTCTCCCCTACTTCGATGCCGGCTTTCTCCAGATATTGATTGAGATGAATCTCTTCCGTCGCCATAGATTTTGATTTTATAACTGTTTTAACGCCGTTATCCTGTGCAATCTTCAGAATATATTCTCTGACTTTGGCCGGATCTTTGGTCCGGAACACCGTGGCGCCTGCAGCTTCGGCATTCCGGGTGAACTCGTCGGAAAGTTGATCGAGATGTGCGGCAGCATATCCTTTCAGGTCGGCAATCCTCCCCCTCAGCTCTTCAAAATCTATCCCCTCATACGCCTTGGCACGATTGACCTTATATGCTTCAGAGAACTTGCCGAGCGCCCCGGTCAGATTGGCATTATTGACCGCTTTGGTGATTGACTCTTTAAATTCATTGCCCATTATTTGTTTCCTCCCATATCATTGCCATTTTTCCCCCTCCCCAGCCCTCCCCCGCTGGGTGAGGGAGTTTTCTCCTCCCCCAAGCGGGGGGAGGTCGGGAGGGGGGGGCCGGACAGTTCGTTAACGAAAATAATAACCAGCCGTTCCGGACCATGGACTCCGATAGTCAGAACCCGCTCGATGTCGGCCGTCCGGCTCGGACCGGTAATCATGGCCAGATAGGCGCAATCTCCGGGGTGCACTTTTGCGAGCAGTGTCGGCATGTCCGGCAGTATCCCGCTCGTCGGCACCAGAGCGATGTGGATAGTCGAAAGCGATGACACCAGTCGTTGTTCAATTGCGGTAGAGTTCTGTGCCAGCGAACCGGTATCGGCCAGCGCCCACTCCATCTGGCTTATGCCGAAACGGGCATGAGCTGCAAGTTCACGCGTGACACCGAACTTCAAGCCGGCATTCACTGCCACTGCATCCCTGTCGATACCGTCCAGAAATGAGCATTCAGCCCAGAGGGCCGTTGCCTGCGGAGTATCTGCCAGACCCTCAGTGCGTAAAAAAACAATCAGATGTTCAAGTGCCTCGGCTTTGGTTGCAAATTTAAAAACTTCCGCACTGACCCCTTCCGCCCTGGCTTTGAATTGTTCGTACAACATGGGACTCACCTCGCAGATGTAGGAATTGAAATACACTGTTCCACAAAACTAAAACGTACTGCAGCTATTTGCATGACAAACCAATTTACAATTATAATTTAAAAGCGACTTACAGAACTTGTTTTAATTTGTAAAGCCACCTTGACGGCAACACTATTTCATCTCTATATACCTTGTCAATAAACATTTTTATTTTTATTTCAAAAAAAGCTTGACAGCTTTTTTCAAAAGAAGTAATTGGTATTACAACTTAGCAAAACCTTTTTCTATTATATTGTCGCACGATTTACAAACGATCCTGACACGCACCACCCGAGACCCTTATTGCAGTAGATGTATATCCCAAGAAAGGAAAGGAGAGTTATCATGCCCTGGATTCAAACGTACACACCCGCAGGAGGAAGTCTCGGTTTGTCGGCGCTGATCGCCGCCATACCACTCGTTGTCATTTTTATCTGTCTCGCCGTATTGAAAATGAAGGCTCACAAAGCGGGTCCCCTTGCCGTTGCATCGGCAATCGGTATCGCCATTGCGGTATGGGGAATGCCTGCAAAGCTGGCCGGACTCGCCTTCGCACAGGGCGCCGCCTTCGGCCTCTTCCCGGTGTTTTACATCGTCATCACAACATTGTTCCTCTACAACATTACCGTTAAAGGTGGCCAGTTTGAAGTAATCCGCGCCTCGCTGGCCGGTGTTACCGGCGACCGCCGCATCCAGGCGCTGCTGATCGCCTTCTGTTTCGGCGCCTTCATCGAAGGCGCTGCCGGTTTTGGTACTCCGGTAGCCATAGCCGGCGCTACGCTGGTCGGCCTCGGCTTCCGCCCATTATACGCCGCCGGTGTCTGTCTGATTGCCAACACAGCTCCGGTCGCTTTCGGCGCCATCGGCATTCCGGTTGTCGCTCTGGCTGGTGTCATGGGGTATGGTGATGACGGCTTGATGAAACTATCAACCATGGTCGGCCGCCAACTTCCTTTCATATCTGTATTTATTCCCTTCTATGTCATCCTGATTATGGTCGGCTTCAAAAAAACCATTGAAGTTCTACCGGCCATCATCGTCTGCGGTGTAACTTTCGCCGTTGGTCAGTGGGCCACCGCCAGCTACCTCGGTCCCTACCTCCCTGATATCATCTCCTCGCTGGCCGCTATGGCTGCCCTGGTCGCCCTGCTGCAGGTCTGGCAGCCAAAAGAAAACTATGTATTCGACCACGAAACAAGCAGCGGCACAAAAGAGCAACACCATTACACCGTTGCAGAAGTATTTCGCGCCTGGGCTCCCTATCTGGCCCTCACCGTCATGGTACTGTTGTGGGGCATCCCTTCCATCAAGACTGAGCTCGACAAAAGCAAGGTAGTTATAACCGTGGCTGGACTCGACAGTATGATTGTTAAAAAAGTTTCCAAACCTGAAGACGGACTAAAGAAGATTTCCGCCGTCACGGCAGAAACCGATAAACTTCTGGCGGTACTGCCGTCAACTGAGCCGAAGCTGGCCGGTGCCATCACCATGCTGAATGAGTTGAAAGGTCTGGAAGATAAATTCCTTTCGGTAGAACAGGGAATGGCCGGTAAAGGGGCGGTGCTGACTGAAGACCGTAATGCCGGGTTCAATGGTATTGCCAAGAAAAGTGCCGACATCCAGAAGTTGGTCAAGGATGATCTGGAAAAAAACAAGATCGTTGCAAAAGATCAATTCAAGCCGCTGGTAAAAGCGCTTGCCGATCAGCTGCCTATCAAGCTGCCTGCCAAGTATAACTTTAACTTCATGTCCGCTGCCGGCACCGCCATCCTTATTGCCGCCTTCCTCTCCGCACTGATCTGTGGTGTCGGGTTTGGCGATGTTATCAAACTGGGCGGAAAAACGCTCTATGACATGCGTTTTCCGGCGATTACCGTCGGCTCCGTACTTGGCCTGGCATACGTCATGAACACCTCCGGCATGACTAACTGTCTTGGCCTGGTCTTCACCAAAACCGGTCACTGGTTTCCGTTCATCTCACCGTTTCTCGGTTGGCTGGGCGTATTCCTGACCGGTTCCGACACCTCCAGTAACGTCCTCTTCGGCGGACTGCAGAAAGCAACCGCCGAGCAGCTCGGCATCAATCCGATCCTGACCGGCGCAGCCAACACCAGCGGCGGTGTCATGGGCAAGATGCTTTCGCCGCAGTCCCTGGCGGTCGCAACCGCTGCCTGCGGTATGGTTGGCGAGGAGGGGACGCTGTTCCGCTTTACCTTTAAACACTCGATTTTCCTAACGATTATAGTAGGTGTCATTGTCTATATTCAGGCGTATTACCTGCAGTGGATGATACCGTAAGTGTAAGAAATGTAGCCGGGCGGCTGCAGGCCGCCCGGATTTATCTCTACTAACGCAACAACAGGAGCATGCCGTGATCCTCAAAACGAATCCCGCTGACATTGCCCGACTACCCGAAGAATATCGCACATTCTACCACGAGTGCATCACGTTCATCCCGGAATCAAGAGTGTTCTGCGATCCGATCTGCACCATGGCCTATGGAACCGACGCAAGTGTCTACCGCCTGATTCCCAAGATCGTCATCAAGGTCAGCTGTGCAGATGAGATGTCGCGTATCATCAAGGTTGCCGGTTCTATCAAAATTGCCGTTACATTCCGGGCAGCCGGCACCAGCCTTTCCGGTCAAGCGGTCACAGATTCGGTTCTGCTGGTTATGTCCGGCGGCTGGGGTAAATGCGTTATTTCTGAAAACGGCGACACCATCTCGCTCGAACCTGCCATCTTAGGCGCGGAAGCCAATGCCTATCTGAAACCGTATGACCGCAAGATCGGTCCTGACCCGGCCTCGATCAACCATGCCATGATCGGCGGCATTGCCGCCAACAATGCCAGCGGCATGTGCTGCGGCACAACCGACAACAGTTACAAAACCGTCACAGAGATGAAGATCATATTTCATGACGGTACCCTGCTGGACACTTCCGACACGGCATCTTGTGCAGCATTCCTGGCCAGTCACCGCGACCTCATTGCAACGGTAGAGTGTATTCGCGACGAGATCGCTGCCGACAACGCTCTGACCAAGCTGATCATGCGCAAATACAAGATAAAGAACACTACCGGATACGGCATTAACTCGTTTGTCGATCACACGGACCCTATCGACATCATCAAGCATCTGATGATCGGTTCCGAGGGCACACTCGGCTTTATTGCCGACATCACCTTTCGCACCATTATCGAACACGCCCATAAGGCATCAGCCCTGATTTTCTTTCCCGATATGGCCAGTGCCTGCAATGGCGTCATGCAGTTGGATCGCACAGTGGTTTCAGCGGCCGAACTGATGGACCGTATTTCATTGCGCGCCGTGGAAGAAAAACCGGGTATGCCGGAATACCTGAAAACCCTCGATGAAAACGTCGCATCCCTGCTGGTGGAGGTACGGGGAGAAAACCATGAGGTACTGGACCTACTGGTGGAAAAGGTCAAGCAACGCCTGAACGGTATACCAACGGTATTCCCGATTGCCTTTACCGATGTCAAAACGGAATACGAGGCACTCTGGAATATTCGTAAAGGCCTGTTCCCGGCTGTGGGCAACGTACGGCGTATCGGAACTTCAGTCATTATTGAAGATATCGCCTTCCCGCTGGAACGACTGGCTGAAGCGACGGTTGAACTGCGCAGCATGATGATCCGCAACGGCTACGGAGATGCGATCATCTTTGGGCATGCCCTGGACGGCAACCTGCATTTCGTGTTGACCCCCGATTTCACCCAGCAGGAAGAAATCGATCAGTATGATAAATTCATGCAGGAAGTCTGCGCTATGGTTGTCAACAGTTATGGTGGCGCCCTGAAAGCTGAACATGGTACCGGTCGTAACATGGCCCCTTTTGTCGAAATGGAATGGGGAGTAAAGGCCTACTGCCTGATGAAACGCATCAAAAAGGCCTTTGACCCGCACAACCTGATCAACCCCGGCGTTATAATCAATGAAAATCCGGCCGTGTATCTCGAGAACCTCAAACATATGCCGCAGACGCATGAGAAGATCGACAAGTGTATCGAATGCGGGTTCTGTGAAATCATGTGCCCTTCAAAAAACCTGACAGCCACACCTCGTCAGCGCATCACTGCCCAGCGCCAGATTGCCGGATTGAAACGCTCCGGAAAAGATTCCGCCCAGTTGAACAGACTGGAAGAAGACTACAGCTACTGGGGTGAAGGCACCTGTGCGGTTGACGGATTGTGTGCCACCACCTGCCCGGTAGCCATCAATACCGGTGATTACACCAAGATTCTGCGTAACGAAAAACATGGTGCAGAGGCCAATGCCACCGCCAACTACGTTGCACGCCATTTTGCCGGAACCGCAGCTTTAGTGCGCACCGGTCTCACCTTTGCTGATCTGATGCATCAGATGCTGGGCAGTTCGACAATGGGACGTATGGCCAACACCGCCCGTGGGCTGTCTCAGAATGCCTTGCCACTCTGGACGCCCTGGATGCCGCAGCGTGGTTCAACGCCAAAAGTCTCACGACCGCACCAGCCGACCAAAAAACCGAAAGTGGTCTATTTTGCCAGCTGCTCCAGCAGAATGATGGGACCGGCACAAAGTGACCCTGACCAGCGGCCACTCAACCAGGCTGTACTGGCAGTGCTGGAAAAAGCCGGCTATGAAGTGATCCTGCCGGAGGATATGGACAAACTCTGCTGTGGCATGGCCTTTGACAGCAAAGGCTTCTTTGAAGCGGCAGAAACCAAGAGCCGTGAACTTGAAAAGGCGCTTATGGCAGCCAGCAACAACGGTGAATATCCGGTACTGTGTGATACCAGCCCATGCCTCTACCGGATGCGTCAGGTGCTGGACAAAAAGCTCAAACTCTATGAAACAGTGGAGTTTATCCATGACTTCCTCATGCAACGCTTGATCTTTACCAGGTCACCGGAAACAGTGGCAATCCATGTCACCTGCAGTTCCACCAAAATGCTGCTGACGGAAAAGTTCAAGACCGTCGCCTTGGCCTGTGTTGAAAAAATTGTTACGCCAACCAAAGTAACCTGCTGCGGATTTGCGGGCAGCAAGGGCTTTGACACGCCGGAACTTACAGCAACTGCATTGGCAGAACTGAAACCGTCCCTGCCGGCAGAGTGCAAAACCGGCTACTCCAACATCCGCCCCTGCGAAATCGGCCTGTCACAGCATAGCGGCATCAACTATCAGTCCATAGCCTATCTGGTGGACCGCTGCACCACTCGCAGGAACCTGGATAACGGTGGAGAGGTGCTGCTGGAATCAACAAACTGGGTTTAATACCAATTTGATTGCAACACGATATTACACAATCAAACGATTGTTATTGGACGAGCACATACTGCCATTTGTGCTCCTTTCATGGCCGGAGGGAAGTACGTCCTCCGGCTTAATTAACTGAAAGAGAAGAAATTTCCTCCGTTACAACAGAATAAATGCTATAAATCGTGCGTGACACGCCCACATTTACATTATGTGTGTCACGCACGAGGAATATAATCATGGCAAAAAAGATATTTATTGCGGCCACCGGTCAGAACTGCGGAAAAACCACCACCAGCATCGGCATGATGCACCTGGCGCTGAAAAAATACCGTAACGTCGGTTTTTTCAAGCCGCTCGGACCCAAACCGGCCACGTTTCATCGCATCACGGTAGACAAGGATGCTGCACTGATTGCACAGGTCTTTGAACTGGAAAAAGAGCTGCGCTGGATGTCGCCGGTAGTGGTCCATCCCGAGACAACACGCAAGGTAGTAGATGGGGAAATATCCCCCCACGAACTTCATGAACGAATCATGCGGGCGTATGGCGAACTTGAAAAAAGGTGCGATTTCATCATTATTGAGGGCTCGGGGCACCCCGGAGTCGGATCGGTGATGAAGACGTCAAATGCGCACATCGCCCGGATGCTGAATGCTCCTGTGTTAATGGTGACCGGCGGCGGTCTGGGAAATGTCGTCGATAAAATCTATATGGGACTTGCTCTGTTTGAGAAGGAGGGGGTCGAAGTACGGGCTGTGCTTGCCAATAAGCTTATCCCCGAAAAACGTGACCGTACCCTGGATTATCTGACCAGAGCCCTTGCAGATGAAAAAATGAAAGTTGTTGGCGGAGTTGACTATCATCCGGTTCTGGCAAATCCAACGCTCAGACGGATCTCCAAGTTGCTTGGCTTACCTCTTCAGGGTAACAGGCGTGAAGCAAGCAGAATAATAAACCATGTCCAGATAGGCGCTGCTTCGACCCAACGGGTCACTGAGCTGATTCGTGAGTCATCCCTGCTGATTGTTACCAGCAGTCGTGACGAACTGCTGGTAACGCTGGCTAATCTCTATAAAATTCCGGAATACCGCCCCCTGATTGTCGGTCTGGTCATTCCCGGTACGGCCCCTGTCAGCACTATCACCCAGATGATCCTTGATCGCAGCAATATTCCGTATATGCGCTCCGTAGTGCACACAACGGCGGAACTGTATAAGATAATCACCGAGGATGTGTCTAAAATTACCGCCGACGACACCGAAAAACTTGTCCTGATTAGAAACCTGGCAGAGACTCATCTTGATTTTGATCTCCTTGATGAACTTTTCTGAACAGATTTATCAGAGGCAGAGAGCTGAATCGGTTGCAGAACCGCACAAAATACGATAGAAGAAGGTGAGTCGCTCCGGCTCCCCTTTTTAATGGAACAGACCATGAATTTTCAACCGATAAAGCCGAAAAAAGTCTCTACTCAGATTGCTGAGCAAATTCGCTCCTCTATCCTGTCCGGAGAATTTGCTCCTGGTGACAAACTGCCGCCGGAGCGTGAGCTTGCCGAAATGTTTGGAGTATCCCGACCGTCAGTGCGGGAAGCTCTGAATGTTCTGGCTTCATCTGGACTGGTCATGTCATATCAGGGAGGCGGCACTGTAGTTATGTCTCTGGTGGAAACGTCCAATACAAACTCGTTGAGTGAGCTGATTCGCATTCAGCAGGATCGGGCACTTGATGTTATCGAGGTGCGCAAATGCATGGAATCATGGACAGCCTGGTATGCCGCAGAGCGGGCACTGCCGGAGGACATTCGACGCATGGAAGAGATAATCTCCGGAATGGCACGTAATCTGGATGGCTTACTCCCCTCAGAAGATCTTGACGCAAATTTTCACATTGTTATCGCCCGCGCCACTCACAACATCGTCTGGCTGCACCTGATGCAGAGCCTGTTCGATGCAATGAAGGAATTTCAGCAGAGTGTCTGGAGGGCGGTATATATCACCAGAGAAGATCACCACCAACTTTACCGGCACCACCACAGCATTTTTGAAGCAATACGACTGCGTGACTCGGAAGGCGCCCGCGAAGCGATGATGAGCCATCTTACCTTTGCCGAACAGCGCAGCACAGCATATGTCTTAAAGAATCACTCTTCCTGATAAACCCGGAGTTTTGCATGCAGATTTTCCCCACAACCATCCCCGATGTCCTGATAATTGAGCCCACCGTATTCGGTGATGAGCGCGGATTCTTTTTTGAAAGTTTCAATGAGCAGCGCTGGCGTGAACTGACCGGAATCGACCTCCACTTTGTGCAGCATAATCACTCCCGCTCTGCCGGCGGCGTTCTCAGAGGATTGCATTATCAGATACAGCAACCGCAGGGAAAACTGGTACGGGTCACAACGGGTGAGGTCTTCGATGTCGCGGTAGACATTCGCCGGAGTTCACCGACGTTCGGTCAGTGGTTCGGAACACTGCTTTCCGCAGAGAACAAACGCCAGATGTGGATACCGCCCGGCTTTGCCCATGGCTTCTGCGTAACTTCCGACGTTGCAGAATTTCTCTACCTCACTACCGAATATTACGCCCCGGAACATGAACGCTGTATCGCCTGGGATGATCCTGACCTGGCAGTTCAGTGGCCATTGGCAACAGCGCCGAATGTTTCTGCTAAAGATAGCCGGGGCCGGCTATTCAAGGACGCCGACCTGTTCCCATGATCCGCTCAAATACCCGCTGGTTGATACTTCTCTGTTGCTGTCAACTTTTCATCATGCTGGTATTTATAAACTACTCCGCCGTTCTTCCCCTCCTGCGCCTTGAATGGGGCATGAACAATACCCGGGCCGGCATGATCTTTTCGGTCTACCAACTCGGCTATATCGCCTCTGGCGTACTCCTCAGCATCCTTTCAGACCGAATAAATATTAAACATATCTTCATCACCGCCGCTTTCTGTTCGGCTGCCGGCAACCTCCTGTTTGCCCTCTATGCGCATGATTTTTACAGCGGCATGCTCTTTCGTGCGGTGACCGGCATCGGCATGGGCGGCACTTATATGCCAGGGCTCAAGCTCGTGGCAGAGCGATTTGATCCGGGTAAACGGGGCAAAGCCATCGGAATTTATGTCGGCTCACTGGTACTCGGCGGTTCATTTTCTCTGGCAGTAACCGGTTGGCTGACCGGAATCTACGGCTGGAGAATCGCCTTCATAATCTGTTCTATCGCTGTTTGCGTTGGTGCACTGCTCTCATTCCCACTCTTTGCCGGCTATCGGCCTCCTCTCCGTACCAGCAGTGAGGCCGGCTATACCGGGGAGGTTCTCAAAAACCGCCCTGCCCTGCTGATTATTCTCGGCTATGGTGCTCATATGTGGGAGATGTACGGCATGCGCAGCTGGCTGGCACCTTTTTTCTCTTCAGCGCTCATCGGATGGGGATTTGAAACGACCCGGGCCACCGGCCTCGCCTCTGCCATCGCCGCCGTTCTTATCGGAATCGGCGCATTTTCAACCGCTATTACCGGAACTCTCTCCGACCGTTTTGGCCGCACAGCGACTATTACTGCCGTCATGTTTTCCAGCGCCTCCCTCTCCTTCACTTTTGGCTGGCTGATCAACACCAGCCTTCCACTTACGCTGGCAATCGGCCTCGTCTACGGATATCTGGTTGTCGCAGAATCCCCTGTTTTTTCAACCGGCTTAACCGAGCTTGTTGCCCCCGGCTATCTTGGCGCAGCCATGGGGCTGCAATCTCTGATCGGGTATTCAATGGGTATGATATCTCCGACCGTTTTCGGCTGGGCTCTGGACACATTCCGCGATTGGCAGATACTTCCCGGAATCCACTCTGAATGGGGGATTGCGTTCGCCTGTATCGGCATTGGCGGCTTAGCAGGTCCGGTATTTATGTGGATGTTGCGCAGAACTCCGGAAAGCAGTAAAATGGCCGGCGGCAATCGCTGATTGAACTTCCGTGAATATCTGGTAAGATGCTCAAATACCTGAGAATGATGGTCAGGCCGTGGTAACTACTGATGTCATAACCACCTGATAGTGTGAGGAACGAGTATGACTGAAAAAGTCCCGATACTTGTTGTCGATGATCTGCCGCAAAATATCATGGCCCTTGAAGCGGTTATTGCCGACATGGGTTTTGACGTCATTACCGCCTCATCAGGAAATGACGCATTGCGGCTTTCACTTAAACATGATTTAGCGTTGATTCTTCTCGATGTCCAGATGCCAGGTATGAACGGTTTCGAAGTAGCCCGTCTTATCCGCTCAAATCCAAAAACAAATCATTTCCCGATAATTTTTGTTACTGCCGGAATGAAGGATCTCTTAAGTCAGATTGAAGGGTATGAAACCGGGGCGGTTGATTACCTGATTAAACCGTTTGAACCGATAATTCTGCGCAGCAAGGTTAAAGTCTTTCGAGAGTTATACCTGCAGCGTAAAGTGATAGAAAGATTTTACAGTAATCTTGAGCAGCTTGTCGAAGAGCGCACTTCGGAACTGAAGGAGGCGAACGCGACCATTTCACACCTGGCCGCTACTGATGAATTGACCGAGCTCTATAATCGCCGTTACTTTAATGATCGTTTATCTGCAGCAATAAGCGCAGCACGCCGCCACTCATACCATCTTTCCATGATTATGATCGATCTTGACCATTTTAAAAAAGTGAATGACACCTATGGGCACAGTGCCGGTGACTTGGTGCTGAAAACATTTGCCGACCTGTTACGGGACATGATGCGGGCAGAGGATGTTGCCGCCCGATGGGGCGGTGAAGAGTTCATAATTATTCTGCCGCACACACCCGGGGACGCAGCGGCAGCTCTCGCTGAACGCATACGGGCCGCCTTTGAACAACAGTCTGACCGCGCCACTGCGATAGTTTTATCGGCCAGTTTTGGCGTGGTCCAGCTACATGAGAGTGATGACGCGGATACCTTGATCAGTCGGGCAGACGCCGCCCTGTATCGTGCCAAGCGTGAAGGACGCAACCGGGTAGTTGTGGAATAAGGGGAACTGAGAATGAGTTTTTACGCCAATCTAAAAATCAGGGGCAAGCTGATTCTCGGCTTTTCTCTGGTTGTTTTTATGGCTCTGGCCACCGGAATATTCAGCTATTTCCAGATCAACAAGCTTGTTGATGCCAACAAAAGGCTCTACGAAAAGGGTGTTGTCGCGCTCGAAAAAGTTGGCACTGTCAGCTCAAATTTTCAGCGGGTACGTTCCAACGTTCGCGAGATCATACTCGAAAACAAGCCTCGGGAGATCGAACAGCGGGAAAAAATGATCTGGAAGTATCGAGAGGCCGCCGGCAAGGCAGCCGATGATTTACAAAAAGCTCTCCCCGATGCTGAAGCGACAAAATTATTTAACGACTTTATGGAAACCCGCAAAAACTATGGTCCACTCCTGGAAAAAACCATTGAACTGGCCAAGCAGAATAAAGATGACCAGGCCGCGCAATACATTTTGCATGATGCTTACGAAACTGAAAGGACAATGATCGAGCACATCAGTGCCCTGTCGGATTATTTGACGAGATCCGCCAAACGTCTCTCAGATGAAAACGTTGCGACTTCAAAAACAACCAGCACGTTTATATTAGCATTAACTTTATCTGCCTCGCTGCTTGCGGCAATTATGGCCATGGTGATTACCGGCAGCATCACCAGGCCATTACACCAGGTACTTGACGCCATTCAATCTCTGCATGAGGGAGAGAGAAAAAAAGTGGAGCTCGTCGAAGCTATTGCCGGAGGCGACCTGAACAGGGAGGTTACCGTTACTGAACCGTTGAAATTAGACACGGATCGGTTCAGTGATGATGAAACAGGGATGTTGTTAAAGGCTATAGATGGTATGAACCGGTTTCAACACTCATTAGATCTGGCTTTTATCAAGATGACCAACTCGCTGCGACATAACAGCGAACAGCGGGCTCTGCAAGACTGGTATAAAAGCGGTCAAAGTGAGCTCAATGCCATTTTTCGTGGCGATAAGTCTATTTCGGAATTAACAGAACAAGTGCTTGCGTTTCTGACTGAATATCTTGGAGCCGGGGTCGGCGTTTTTTACGTCTTTGATGAGGTGGAAGCCAGGCTTCAGAGAGTCGCCAGCTATGCATTAACAGAGCGCAGACGCCAGGTTGAATATATCTCCCTCGGAGAAGGAGTTGCCGGACAAGCCGCTTTGGAAAAAAGAATGATTACCCTGCGTGAGATTCCTCCCGACTATCTCCGTATCAGCTCAGGCCTCGGTGAGGCCGAACCCGCAAATATTATTGCTCTTCCGCTCCTGCATAACGGTTTACTGGTAGGACTTCTTGAAATTGGTTCTTTCACCACCTTTGGCGAAGATGATTTGGATTTTTTGAAACAGATTATGGAATCTCTTGCCATAGCGCTGCACGTCACCAAGGCACGGCAGCACGTCAACGAACTGCTGGAGCAGACCCAGGCCCAAACGGAAGAGCTGCGTGTCCAGCAGGAAGAGCTGCAGCAGACTAATGAAGAGCTGGAAGAGCGTTCCCAGATGCTTGAGCATCAGCGCGAAGAGATCCGCGCCAAAAACCGCGAAGTTGTGGAAACCAGCATTGAACTGCAGCGCAAAGCCGATGAACTGGAGCGAGTCAGTACCTATAAATCTGAATTCCTTGCAAATATGTCGCATGAACTGCGCACACCTCTTAATAGTTTGATGATCCTCTCCAGCCTGCTGAAAGATAACCGGGAAGGGAACCTGACGAACAAGCAGGTGGAGTTTGCCGCCACTATTAACGGAGCGGGACACGATCTGCTTCACTTGATAAATGACATCCTGGATCTCTCCAAAATAGAGTCAGGTAAAATGGAATTCCACTATGAAGAATTGATCCTGCCGGAATTTTTTCTTCAGCTTCAGGCTGTTTTTGCCCCTATCGCCGCTGACAAGGGGATTGAGCTAACGGTGTTGCTTGACGAATCAATGCCGGAGACTATTACCACTGATGTCCAGAGAACTGAGCAGATTCTTAAGAACCTGCTCTCCAACGCCTGTAAATTCACCAGAGAAGGTTCGGTTTCGCTGCGGGCGTATACTCCGGAAAGCAGAGAAAACCCGCTAAAAACAGAAGCAGTGGCCTTTGTCGTAACAGACACCGGTATCGGTATCCGTGCTGACAAGCAGTTACTTGTTTTCAACGCCTTCCAACAGGCTGACGGCAGCACCAGTCGGACCTATGGCGGCACCGGACTGGGGCTTTCCATCTCACGCCAGCTCGCCCGTTCTATGGGTGGAGAAATTTTTTTAACCAGCGAGACGGGCAAGGGAAGTGTTTTCACCCTGTATCTACCGACTAAGGGGATCTGTCCCCTCAATTCAGATGCTGGGAAAACGGCTGTGCCGTCTGTTCTGACACACCCAGTAAGTCCGGATAACACCTCCGCAGCTGCTACAAAAAGCAAATCACCTGACCAGACCCCGGTGCCAATTCCTGACGACCGTGAGCATTTACGGGAAGATGGTAAGAGTATCCTTATTATCGAAGATGATCTTACCTTTGCCGAAATACTTGTCAAAATGGTCCGCGATCGTGCTTTCTCCGCTCTTGTTGCCGCCGACGGTGAAAGCGGCATTGCCATGGCAGAGAATTACCGCCCCAGTGCAATAATACTTGATGTCATGCTGCCGTATATTGATGGCTGGGGTGTCATGCGTTACTTAAAGGATAACCCGGTAACTCGCCATATTCCGGTGCATTTTGTCACCTGCCTGAATGAGCGCCAAAAGGCGATGAGCATGGGGGCAGTCGGCTTTATTACCAAACCGGTAAGCGGTGAACAGATGGACACCGTCTTTGGCACCCTGGAGTCTGCCATTGACAAGAGTATGAAAAAACTGCTGATTGTTGAAGATGATCAGGTCCAGTCCGCTGCGCTGGTATCCCTGCTGGAAGAGAGAGAGGTGACTATATCTATCGCGGGCAGTGGTGCCGAAGCTATTTCATCCCTCTCCAGCGAACAATTTGACTGCATTGTGCTTGATCTCGGCTTAGCCGACATGGGCGCTTTTGAGTTACTGGAAGAGTTGAAAAAGCTCGACCCTGAGCGGCGCATTCCGGTCATCATCCATACCGGTCGCGAATTGACTCATGAAGATGAGAAACGACTGCATTATTACGCCGAAAGTATCATCATCAAAGGTGCTAAAAGTCCCGAACGGCTCCTGAACGAAGTAACACTGTTCCTGCATCTGGTTGAAACATCGCTTACCCCGAACAAACAGCGCATGATTCGTTCCTCGCTCGACAAAGAGGCTATGCTGGCGGGCAAAAAGGTCCTGATCGTTGATGACGACATGCGCAATATATTCTCGCTCTCCAGCGCGCTTTCAGAAAAGGATATGATCATTCTAGAGGCGGAGAACGGGCACGAGGCGCTGAAACGACTGGATGAGTTCCCGGATATTGATCTGGTGCTAATGGATATTATGATGCCTGAGATGAACGGTCATGAGGCAATGCGCGCTATCAGAAAAGATGCACGTTTTCATTCGCTGCCAATCATCGCCCTGACTGCCAAGGCGATGAAAGGGGATCGCGAAGAGTGCTTGAAGGCCGGGGCCAGCGACTACATACCAAAGCCGGTTGATATGGAAAAATTATTTTCACTATTACGGGTCTGGCTCTATTCGACGGAAGAAACCGTATGACCGCAGACGAACTCATCGATCTTGAAATAAAGCTGTTAATGGAAGGGATCTTCCAGGTATATGGCTACGACTTCAGGGAGTATTCCGAGGCGTCACTCCGCCGGCGGCTGACTCAGTGGCTTTCCGGCTCCGGCTATGCAACCCTCTCTCTTGCTCAATCTGACCTGCTGCGGGATCGCACCCTGCTTGACTCATTGCTGCGGGGAATCACGGTCAATGTATCAGAGATGTTCCGCGATCCCTCCTTTTTTAAGGCTATCAGAGAGCAGGTCGTGCCATTTTTGAAAACCTACCCCTTCATAAGAATCTGGCATGCCGGATGTGCCACCGGGGAAGAAGCGTATTCGATGGCGATACTCCTGCAGGAAGAGGGATTGAAAGGCCGCTTCCGCATCTATGCCACCGATATCAACGTAGAGGTAATCAACAAGGCTCAGCAAGGTATTTATCCACTGCAGGAGATGCAGCACTTTACCAGAAACTATCAGCAATCCGGCGGTACCGGTTCATTTTCAGATTACTACACCGCCAGGTACAACCATGCTATTCTTTCCCCCTCACTGCGAGAGAATATCGTCTTTGCCGCACACAACCTGGCTGTTGATACTGATTTTGGCGAGATGAATCTGATCCTCTGCCGCAATGTCATGATATATTTCAAACAGCCGCTTAAAGAGCGGGTTCTCGGTCTCTTTGACACCAGTCTGATGCCGGGTGGCTTTCTCTGTCTCGGCACGAAAGAGAGTCTGAATCACCGCACTATATCTGACCGGTATGAAGCGATTGCTCCCCGAATGCAGATCTATCGGAAACGCTATGCGAAGAAATAGCCGCAGAAAATTCAAGGCGCTTGTTATCGGAGTTTCAACAGGCGGAGTCTCTGCGCTCAAATTCCTGCTGGGGGAACTGCCGGCCGATTTTCCGATTCCGGTTCTGATCGTTACCCACATCACACCGGATTCCGATGACGGCATGGCGGTGTTACTGAATGAGCTCTGCTCTATCAGGGTAAAAGAGGCTGACGAGCAGGAATGCATTACTTCCGGAACCGTCTATCTGGCTCCGGCCAATTACCATCTTCTGGTGGAACGGGGCGGCACTCTGGCACTCTCCATCGACCCGCTGGTAAACTACGCCCGCCCTTCGGTGGATGTCCTTTTTGAATCGGCAGCAGAAGTTTATGGACCCGGGCTTATCGGGGTTATCCTGACCGGAGCTGGTTCTGACGGCAGTAAAGGGTTACTGAAGATTAAAAAGTGCGACGGGGTCACGATTGTCCAGGATCCGGCTGACGCCGAAATGGATTCTATGCCCCAAAGCGCCCTGCAATTGATGAAAGCTGATTATGTGATTCGACTGAAGGAACTTCCGGAAATTCTGTTGCGATTGGTACCGAAGAGGCCATAAACGTTGGTCCGGCTTGTTATACATTTTATAAAAAAGCAGGGAGGGATACATGTCAAAAGTTCTGATGCCGCTGGCGGCAGGTTTTGAAGAGATTGAGGCGCTCACAATAGTAGATGTACTTCGTAGGGCGGAAATTGAGGTTGTTATTGCCGGACTTATGCCTGGACCGGTTTCAGGCGCCCACGCTATTTCCGTTGTTCCCGACACGATGATAGATACCGTACATCCCGACGCATTCGATATGATAGTCCTCCCGGGTGGACAGCCGGGAACTGACAATCTAAATGCCAACACCTCAGTTCATGCGCTATTAAAAGAGTTTGCAGCGAAGAATAAGCTGATCGGCGCAATCTGCGCTGCACCAATTGTACTTGCCGCAGCCGAACTGCTGAGCGGAAAAAGAGTTACCTGCTATCCATCGTATATTGAAAGATTGAGTGGAGGTATCTATGAAGACGCTGCGGTTGTCAGTGACGGCACCATCATTACCAGCCAGGGACCTGCAACCTCCATCGAATTCGGGCTTGCCATAGTCGCACGCCTGACCAGTCAGACCACTTCCGCCGGCATTTCCAGATCGATGTTAGTTCCTGATCCGCAGTCACACCTATGGCATCCCGGCTTATTCAACAGCGTAATTCAGGCCCTGCTGGGCGCACTGGAACTGAAAGACGCCTATACTCAAGGGCAGGCGCGCAGAGTTGCAGAATACTCCCTGAGCATCGGCTTAAAGCTTAAGCTACCCGCCATTGAAATGCGCGACCTGTACCTGGGGGCGATGCTGCATGACACAGGAAAATATAATACGGCCGAAGATGTCCTCAACAAACCGGACAGCCTCAATCTTAGTGAGGAGACACTGACACGCGAACACACACTGAAAGGAACTCTTTTTGTCGTTGGCATGAATGACTTGGACTTTATAGTCCCGACAATACTTCACCATCACGAGCATTGGGACGGCACCGGGTATCCGGGCCGCTTGAAAGGTGAGCAGATTCCGCTTCACGCCCGAATCGTTGCCATAGCTGATGCGTTCGACGCCATGATTTCAAACCGCTCATATCGGGACCGGGTAGACAAAGATGCCGCACTGCGGGAGCTTGTCAAGTACAAAGGATCGCAATTCGACCCGTTTATAGTAGATGTCTTCATTGAATGCTTGAATGATTCTCCGTTTGAGAAGAAGGATTTCAGCTTCTATTTTTGACAATATTAGCGCTGGTAATTATTTAATAAAACAAAAAGCTAACCTTTTTTCAGCAAGCAAAGTACCCTTCTGGGGTTCATCTTTATATATCTTAATTTCAGCGGAACATTTGTCGATCGCATGGCTCGTTATTGCCATCGTGCGAGTGCCATCGTTATATATCACCACTCGTTCCGGCGCCCATGTTTTTGCTATTGCACGAAGAATTGCGCGTTCTAAATTTGCGTCTACATAAAATTCATCTGATGGATCTGACATTGCAGCAATCATTCCGTCAAGAACACGATACCGGGTCACTCTCCTCTCGGGAAACGGATCTTTACTCGTGGTTTTAATAACGACATCAACTTGCTGAACCGATTTCTTTCTTGTGAAATCGTCGACAATGAACAAAATGTCTGAATCTTCAGTTGCGTCATTTCTTTTGGATTGAGCGACCCGAACGACAGTATTTTCGGTTGGATTTCTTGGAGGTATCGGAGTTATATATTGATGCCATCCTGTTATGGATGATTGGTCGCCAAACGAGACAAGCTTATAATCACCGAAGCATCCATTAAGAACGCTCAAACAGAGCGCTACCGCAACGGTACGAGTAGTAAGCACCAACAGAACAGTTGAATTATTACTCATAAATCGACCCTCCCTTGAATGTAAGTACCACATTTCACCGAATTAACCGCCAACAAGCAACAAAGCCGCCTCCAAATCTGGTTAGCGGCTTTCCTGTATTATATAAATACAACTTGCGAAGGAGGAGAGTCAGAGAACCTTCTGATCCTTCCCGACAAAGTAGTAGATAAGTGCTCCAAGCGGGCCTAGAAAGATCAGAGCAAGAATCCAAACTATCTTGTTATATCCGGTAAAATTACTTTTAAGGCAGTCGACGATCTGAACAATCGAGAAAACCACAACAACTAAGCCAATAATAAATCCCATGCGTATTCCCTTCAGAACTATTTATATTTTTCAGTAGAATCTACATCATTTTTTTAAAAAGTCAAATTTTCAGATTCAAATACTTCAGCACACAGGCAGTGAAAAGGTGAGTGACAACACCTCATAAATAGCAATGGACTGCGTATGCAGAAGCTGATAATAACAACATAGTGCAAGGAGGAGCGTGGAATAGCCTGCCGTTCCGTTTGACATTTATGAAGAGGTTGTCAACTTTATAGCTGGATGGAGTTAGTATGAAGATATCATGCCCGAATTGCGGTATAACAGCGAATATCAATGAAACAAAACTTCCGCAGGGTAAATCCGACATAAAATGCAAGATATGTAAGCACAATTTCACTTTCGACAATATGATACCAGAAGATTTGGAAGAATTGTTCCCTCTTGAAGAAATATCTGAACCTTCATCGGTTGAGACTCACCCACTGCAGGTTCATACTGCAGTTGATCAATCAACATATGATATTACGGCACTGACAGGGTTTAATGTAATAACTGAGGACACAAAATCCCTGAGCAAACATTACAAGATTCCTTGGGAAAATCACTCATTATTCAAGTTAACGCGAAATGTGTTACATGCCATGTTCAGGGGCGGCGGAAGCAAAGTCCTTGGAACTTTGACAGTAAGAGGAGAGGCGGCATCAATACCTGTAAAACAGCAGCAACAGGTGACTGATATCTGGCATTATTCCAAAGAGGACACGTTTTGTGGAACGTGCAATAACTGGGAGATAACGAAAGGTACGCGGACGCTGGATGCACCCAAACTTAACTGTGAAATTGATGTTGATGCGGTCGGCGACTGCCAGATTCCTGAATCGGGTATGGGCAACGGGAAATATCTAAGATGCAATAATCACTGTAGAAAGGGTTATTGGACCCGTTGGAGTAAATTCGAGTAGGTGACATTAGTGCGCGACCGTCATTTGTGGTGGAATAGAGGGATGTGTGTGAGTGGCAAAAGGGGTGTCCGCCATGGATACTTTTGTGAATGTTTCATTTAACAGCGAGATATGTTCAACCCGTTTACTCAGCTTGGCACGAAAGCCCTTGCAGTTTTTGAGTCCTCATGGATGCATCTATTTCGGAAAGAGACACTTCACTATCTTGCTGCAGTTAAACTGTTCCAATTTCACGTTTTCATGACAGAGGGGAAAAACGGCATAAAAAAAGGGGCTAGCATAAAGCTAACCCCTTGAATTTTTGGTGGAGGTGAACGGGATCGAACCGATGACCTCTTGGCTGCCAGCCAAGCGCTCTCCCAGCTGAGCTACACCCCCAGAAAGTGAACTGTTTATTTAACAAACTAATTCTGAAGTGTCAATGTTTTTCTGCCCACCAACCTTGAAACAACTAGCCTCCACCTTGACGCACCAAAGTATACGGTGTAATGTTCACAACCTGACATCACAAATCAACCGGAGACCCTTATGACGCAAAACGATCTAACATGGAACACTACTCTGCTCTATCCTGCCCCGGATTCACCGGAATTAGAGACCGATCTTGGCTCATTTGAACAGTTGGCAGCTGATTTTCGCAGCAGCTATTTCGAAAAGGTCGCTGCTCTTGACAACCCGGTTCTTCTGGCAGCTATTCGCGAGTATGAGGCCCTTCAATCCCGCATGGCAAAGCCGTTTTGTTACGCACATCTGCTCTTTGCCTCGGATTCGGGCAATGAACTGTATCGGGCGCTTTCCCAGCGCTGCTCTGAATTAGGCAGCAAACTTTCCCAGCAACTGCTGTTTTTCGATCTGGAGCTTATGGAGCTGAATGACGGGCGCTTTGAATTATTCCGTTCGTATCCCGATGCTGCCGGATATCTCCATTTTCTGAATGGCATTCGTAAATTTCGCCCCCATACCCTTAAAGAGAATGAGGAACGACTCCTGACTCGCAAGGATCTGACTGGTGTACGCGCTTTTACCAAACTGTTCGATGAGCTTTCAGCGTCGTTCGTGTACAAGATGGAGCTTGATGGCGAACAGCGGGAGTTTACCGGTGAAGAGCTGCTGTCGCTGCTGCACAACACATCGCCCGATGTCCGCTTCCGGGCAATGACAACATTCCTGGAGCGGCACGGTGAGCATGGCATCGTCTTTAACGCGGTGTTCAACAACATGGCCCTCGATCATGGCCAGGAGATGGAGTTGCGTCAGTATCAGACGCCGATCCAGCCGACCAACATCGGCAACGAGATCCCGGACGAAGCTGTTGAACACCTTATGTGCATAACCGAGGCTAATTACGGCCTGGCGCAGGACTATTTCCGCATCAAAGCCGGCATGCTCAAGATGGATAAGCTGCGCAACTGTGATATCTATGCCCCGGTGGCCGAAACTGAACGCGCCTATGCTTTTGATGAGGCCCGCGCTCTGGTAGTGGAGTCATACCGGGACTATTCCCCTGAGTTTGGCGACGTAGTCGAAGCATTCTTTTCTGAACGACGGGTTGACGTCATGCCGCGCACCGGAAAATCGGGGGGCGCGTTCGCGATGGGGATATCACCTGACCTGCCGCCGTTTCTGTTGTTGAACTTTACCGGTACGTTGCGCGATCTGGCGACCATAGCCCATGAAGCCGGTCACGGTCTGCACTTTGTTATTTCCCAGAAGCAGAGCGCCTTGAACTATCATGCCCCGCTCCCGCTTGCCGAAACCGCATCGGTATTCGGCGAAATGCTGCTGACCCGCAAGCTGCTGGATAACGAACGAGATCCAATAGTCCGCCGCTCGCTGCTCTGTGCCAAAATTGAAGACATTATCGCCACGACTTTCCGTCAGACCGTGTTGACACGCTTCGAACTGCGCCTGCATAACGAACGGACGGAGGGACTGCTCTCGAATGACCGTATTGCTGAAATATGGCTTGAGGAAAACGGCAAACTGTATGGCGACACGGTCGAGATGATTCCCGCCTATCGATGGGGATGGAGCTACATCAGCCACTTTATTCATAGCCGCTTTTACTGTTATTCCTACACATTTGCCGAGCTGTTGGTATTGGCGCTGTTTCAGAAATATCGCGAAGAGGGTGACGCGTTCAAACCCGGTTACCACGCCCTGCTGGAATCAGGCGGAGCTCTTTCACCAGCCGACACCGCCCGTCTTGCCGGTATCGACATCAAGGACAGCGGATTTTGGCAAAAAGGGTACGATGTCCTGGCTGGTTTGATAGAAGAGTTGAAGCTGATAGCCTGATTTATCCTAAAAAGGCGGAGGAGCTGTGTACATAGCTCCTCCGCCCCTCATCCTTCATCCCACATTCAGCCCCGCTTCTTTCGCCAGCGCACGCCACGCCGGAATACTCCGCTCGATCATCTTGAGATCAAAACAGTAGGCAATTCTGAAGAAACCGGGTGCGCCGAAACCTGCCCCCGGCACCAGAAGGATGTGGTGTTTCTGTGCCATCTTGACAAACTCCACATCATCGGCCAGCGGTGATTTCGGGAAAATGTAAAATGCGCCGTCAGGCTTGACAATTTCAAATCCCATACCCCGCAACTCACGCACCAACAGATCGCGCTTTGCCTGATATTCGGCGATATCCACTGATTCGTCCTGCAGCTTGGCCACCAGTCGCTGCATCAACGCCGGGGCATTAACAAAGCCGAGAACCCGATTACTGAAGATGGCACCCTCTATAAATTGTCCGTCAGTTGCCATACGGGGGTTAGCCGCCAGATACCCGATTCGTTCACCAGGCAGGGCCAGGTCTTTACTGTGCGATGTCACTATAATAGAGCTTTCAATCAACGGGAATATATTTGGCACATGATTGCCGTCAAACGCAATGCGGGCGTACGGTTCATCGGAAATGACATAAATAAGGTGGCCGTTTCGTTCATGAATATGTTTCAGAATACCACCGAGACGCTTCAGGCTTTCCGCCGGATAAATAACGCCGGTCGGGTTATTGGGGGAACAGATGATAATGGCGCGGGTTTTGGCGGTGATGGCCTTTTCTATGGCGTCAATGTCGAGCTGAAAGGTATCGCGGTTCGTCCAGACCTCTACCGGCACACCGCCATGATTATCGATATAAAACTTGTACTCGACAAAATACGGCGCAAGAATGATGACCTCTTCACCAGGGTTAAGGATGGTTTTGAGTACCACATTTAGAGCTCCGCCGGCTCCGCACGTCATGATGATGTTATCGGCAGGCACGGTAAGGCCGGCGTCTCTGGATATTTTTTCCGCAACTGCGCCCCTGGTTTCCGCATAGCCCGCGTTGTTCATATAGCGATGCATGCCGCGCAGCGGATTCTTTGCCAATTCCAGCAACTCGTGACTGAAAGATTCGGGCGGCTCAACGTCAGGGTTGCCAAGCGTAAAATCATAAATTTTGTCGGCGCCGAATTCCTGACGTAAGCGCTCTCCCTCTTCGAACATTCTGCGGATCCAGGATGATTTAGATATCTGACTGGCGATCTTCATTGCAATTGCCATACGGAACTTCCTCCATTATTATTTTATGATAGCGATGACAGGCGCGAGATATTACTGCCAATGGGCGGATGAGTCAAGCATTTACAGCTAAAACATGCTGATTTTGCAGTGTTTTTATTTAAAGCCGGTTGTTTGTGATGTTTGAACATTTTTTGTCGGTTTTGGAAAATGCATTGATCTGCAATTATTCCCCGGGTACAGATGAATGCCGAAAAGTCGAAACCGTCTTTATCTGCGGTATGAGTGCAGAATCAAGTAATCCCATATGTTCTTTTCCAAGCTCTTCCAACGATACGCGTACACGTTCTGAATCAGCTATAAGAGCCGACACGTCTACCCACAGGCAGACATCAGACACATGCTTCAGGTACTTTACGCCGCCAGCAAGGAGACTGACCGCTCCACTATGGTTGCCATTACGCCAATGAAGCAGGGCTACCGAGATTTGGAGAGTCCCCTGAAGAAAGTCCCGCATCTCACCGGTTGCACCGATCCAGAGTTCTTCAATGGTTTCATGACAGTCGTACCACTCACGGTTATTGAATTGGCGGATGGCCAAAAGAAGTTGGCCGGGAGGAGATTCTTCACATTTGAGCATACTCTTTGAGTCCTTTTTGTTCAGAACCGCGCTTTATCAACCGACCGGATGTATCCGCACCATCAGCACCCTGCTCTCTGCGAAAAATCATATCGTTATTCCGACAAAATGCCCCATAGCGGCAATCATGGCAGAAAAGAATACTGTAAAGAGAATCGCCATAAGAATACTGATGATGATCCCGACCGTCACGATCCATCTGTTGACACCTCCCGTTTCCTGAAGAACGGGCACGATATTTTGCGGTGACTGAGTCGTGCGTATTTCAATAATCTTTGCCTTAACATGCCTGTAGTACAGGTAGTTTCCAATCATTCCGGCCCCGATATGCAGCAGAACGTTGACACCGGGGATGCAGAAAACGATGAAGGTTACCAGCGCAAGCGCATACATCTTCCGGTAGAGCATCCACAGAAACGTGAAGCCGAAGCAGTTCCAATTCCAGGTGACACAAAACTTCTCGCGTCCCATAATGGTGAACCTGGAGAAATTCTGGATGTAGTAATATGCATTCGTGCCCACAAAGGCGCGGATTTCATCAGCCGTAATGGTATCAACGCTCGTGGTGCTGTACGGGTCCAGGTTGAGCATTGATCCGCAATGCCTGCACTTGATGGCACCGTCGAGAATGTATTCTTTACAGAATGGACAGGTCATTTTTCAAAAGCTCCTTGATGGTGCTCACACTATGCCCTAAAATCAAGCCGCACCCAATTTTGCTTCGAGTCTTTCGACCACCTCTGCAGCCGTACCTTCAATATCATCTCCGCGAACGGTAAAATAGAGAAATTGTCCGGTGTGGTGTGACCAGTAGACATCTTCAACCGGAAGCGGCTCCAGAATGAATGCGATTTTCTCATAGGAGATAAAAGGATCGCCGTCAGGCCACTTCCTGTCGAGTCTCGCCTGTTGGGCATCCGTTAAAGCAATCCGGTATGTAACCGAATAAACTACCGCCTTCATCACTTTTTAATATATGCGTTCAAGCCGATAGTGACCGGCTTACCGTCCACTTCAGCAGTTGTAACGGCATTTCCCCGCGAGCTGGCAACCACCAGAGTCTTGCCGGATGAAGATGGTGTCGGTTTCTCCAGGTCTATCTCTATGTAGAGTTTGTTGTTTTTTATTGCGACGGTCATAGCCATAGTTATCTCCAGAGTCTACGATCTTATCCTTAAAGGATTATTGTCTTGGTCAAAGGGTCTGCTAAATTGCCATTGGTAAAAGCCTTCCCTAAGAGTGGGCCGACGCCATGGTACCCCTTGCGGGAGGTATCAAAGATGAGCGGCTCGATCTTCATGATATCGAGGAGGCCGTCCTCACCAATAACGTCAGTTTCAGCCTTTACATCGATTATTTCGCCAATGAACTGCGTGTGTTGGCCGATCTCTATAACGTGGAGCAGGAGGCACTCCAGTACAACAGGAAATTCCGCCGCATAGGGCGCATCTACCGACTCGCTTCTGACAGGCGTCAATCCTGAGACGGCAAACTTGTCGACATCACGACCGGAAGCAATCCCGACGTAATCAGCTTCTACCATCCTTGATTCGCAGGCTATTCCGACCGTAAAGGCTTTGCGCTCAAGTATGGCCGCATGGGTATAGGTCGCTTTGCGCGTGGAGATCGCGACGCACGGTGGCTGAGAACAGCAGATCCCTCCCCAGGCGACGTTCATCAGGTTCGGTTTTCCGTCGTGATCATAGGTTCCGACCATCAAGACCGGTGTTGGAAAGAGTAAGGTTTTTGCTCCAAGTGACTTTTTCATGTTATCCCCCTTCTGTAATTTTCCGCGTTTCGTAGCAGTTCTATCATTATTCCATCCTTCTGCAAAACAGTTACGCTATATCATCATGTACAGGAGTGGCAGCGTGCCAAAAGAGAGGACAATGCCAACCCCGACCAGAGCTACGGCCAACTCCGCTTCCATACCTGCAATAGCAGCCATCGCAGCAGCAGTTACCATAGGAGGCATACCGGCTTCCATGATTGATACATCCACAGACAGGCCGGAGAGCCCAAGCAGTCGGCAGCCCCACAGAACCACCAGAGGGGCAACAATAAGCTTTATTACCAGGCCGAAGCCGAGTGGAGCTATAAACCTGCGTGGCAGTTTTAGTTGAAGCTGAAAGCCGATGGCGGTCATCACCATCGGGACGAGAGTGGCCGCGATGCTCTGCAATGTAGGAACAACTCTTTCCGAGGTAAGCCACGGGCTGAGAATGAGACCGACAGCCAGCGCAATAGTCGGGGGAAAGAGCAGCATCTTGCGGGCCACTGTTGGAAGGTTAAGGCTGCTGCCTCGTCCGTGGAGGGAAAGGATAACCGATCCGTACGTGGCAAAAATCAAAATAGTGCCGGCCTGATCATAGACGATGAGATGATTCAGACCAGCTGAACCGAAGTACGCCTGAATAACCGGCACTCCCAGGAAGGAGGTATTGCCTAACGGGACGACCAGCAGCAACACGCCGATTATGGAGCGCGGCCAGCACCACAGGCGTCCGCCGAGCAGTACCAGAACAACTGATAAGACAAGCAGCCCCCATGGAACGAGGGCCGTGACAAAGATATCGGGGGTAAAGGCGATATGTGGCGCCTTGAGAAGAATCAGCGCCGGTAGCGAGACGTAGAGCGCAAACATGTTGAAAACCTGGGCTGAATCCTTAGGAAAGGCTTTGATTCGCCGCAGCACTATCCCCAGCATGACGAAAACGCCAATAAGTATAAAGTTCTCCATTATGGCTGGTTCTCTCCACGCTGCAGGCAGTGCATGATGTCCGCTACTTCGTCATACCGTTCCGCTCAACGACAGCCGCCAACTGCTCAATTTCATAAGTCGGTCGGCATACAGACGTTTCTGGAAAAATTTGCTTCAGCGCCACAGTTTTCACATTTAACGCCCAGCTTGTCTGTAATCTGACGAATGGTATCCCACTCTTGCTGACTTTCCAGTTCACACATGTGGCCACTATGAATCTCAGGCTGAATACACTCTTTTTTTGAAGTTTTATCTGTCATAACCGGTTACCACCGCCTTTACTACAGTCAATACTTATTTCTTTTTATCCGCTTTTTTAATCTTCTTATCCGCTTTCTTTTCCTTCGGGGTTTTTGCCGGTGCTTTCTTTTCAGTTTTTTTGCTGTCCTCACCTTTGCTCATAATTCCTCCTTGTCAGTCGTTTATGAAACAGCTCAAGTATCATGCTTCCGGGCGTTACTATACCACATTTTTGAGAATTCCCAACTGCTACTGACAATTTTGTCAATCATGGTTGCGCAATAAGTCGTGCCTGGTATATAAACGTGTAATTCTGTATGCTGGAACGAATATGTTTTTTATTCGTTATAGTTACAGCACATCCGGGTACAGATATCTAACGAAAGGATTGTGAATAATGAGTAAGCCTTTTGAGTCAGAAGCATTATGGGCAAGTGAATCAATGTCCAGACTTATCCTGGAGACCACCGACCAGGGCATCTATGGTGTCGACAGGGACGGTCGCTGCACGTATATCAACGAATCCGCGCTCACTCTCCTCGGCTTTCAGCGAGAAGAGTGTCTCGGTAGAGATATACATGAACTCATCCATCACAGTTACGCTGACGGCACACCGTATCCACGGGAAAACTGTCCAATGCATCGCGCCAAGCTCGCAGGAACCTCATGCCGGATTGACGATGAACTGCTCTGGAGCAAGAACGGCACACTCATTCCGGTTGAGTACTCATCGCGCCCCCTTATAGATAACGGCGAAGACGTTGGTGCTGTGGTCACGTTTACTGATATTTCAGAACGAAAAGGATTAATGACCAAACTTGAGCTGTCTCGCAAAGATGCTGAAAATTCCAACAGAGTGCTAAACGCTATTCTTGAGAATATGGCTGACTGGGTCTGGGAGATAAATGCCGAGGGACGGTATGTCTACTGCTCGCCGCATGTGGAGGGATGTCTCGGCTATACGCCGGACGAAATCATCGGAAAGACTCCTTTTGACATGATGCCGCCAGAAGAAGCGGAGAGGCTTGGTGCGAAGTTCGTTGAAGTCTGCCGACTCAAATTGCCGATTAAAAACCTTGAAAACTGGAATATTGCCAAGGATGGTCGACGGCGACTGCTCCTCACTAATGGTGTGCCGATAATTGATGATAACGGACTCCTGGCCGGTTATCGTGGGGTAGACAGGGACATTACCGACCTCAAACACCTCGAAACGGAACTGCACAAACTGTCCCGGGCTGTTACCCAGAGCCCCGTTTCTATAGTCATTACCGACTTAAACGGCACCATTGAATTTGTCAATCCCAGATTTTCTGAGCTGACCGGTTATACAGCAGAAGAGGCGATCGGCCAGAATCCACGCATCCTCAACTCAGGACAGACGCCGCCTGAGACCTTTAAAAGAATGTGGGCAACACTCTCCAGCGGAGACATCTGGGAGGGAGAGTTCCATAATCAAGGAAAACATGGTCGGCAGTTCTGGGAACATGCCGTAATCTCATCACTTCGAGATGAGTCGGGAACTATCACCCACTATCTTGCCGTAAAAGAAAACATTACCGAAAAGAAAAGGGTCCTTGAACAGCTCAATATCGCCAAAGAGAAAGCCGAAGCCGCTACCTTGGCCAAGAGTCAGTTTCTGGCCACCATGAGTCACGAAATCCGCACACCGATGAACGGCGTTATCGGCATGACCGGTCTGTTATTGGAAACCGATCTGACTGAAGAGCAGCGAAGCTATGCCGAGATTGTCAATAGAAGCGGCGAGAACCTGCTCGGCCTCATCAACGACATTCTGGATTTCTCCAAGATTGAAGCGGGCAGACTGGATATGGAAATTCTGGATTTTGATCTGCGCACAGCCCTGGAGGATACTGTCGAGCTGTTGACTTTCCGGGCTGAGGATGCCGGCCTGGAACTGATCTGCCATATTGATCCTGCTGTTCCGGAATATCTGAAAGGGGATCCGGGGCGACTGCGCCAGATCATCACCAATCTGGCCGGCAATGCCATAAAATTTACGAAAAAGGGTGAAGTCACAATCCGGGCGGATCTTGAATCCGAACTGGGTGAAGAGGCCATAATCCGATTTTCTGTGCGCGATACCGGCATAGGCATTCCTCAATCCCGGCTTGCCGCAGTATTTGAACCGTTCACACAGGCGGATGGTTCTACCACGAGAAAGTATGGCGGCACCGGCCTAGGTCTGGCTATTTGCAAGCAGTTGGCAGGACTTATGGGCGGCGAAATAGGTATTGAAAGCGAGGAAGGCGTCGGCTCCACCTTCTGGTTTACTGCAAAGTTTGAAAAGCAGACGCTTACAGTGATGCAGAACAGTCAGGCCCTGCTGCGTGCCGACATAAAAGGGGTCAGAATTCTGGTGGTTGACGATAACGCGACCAACAGGAAGCTTATGGCCGCCCTGCTGAACCATTGGGGGTGCAGCTCCGAGGTTGCTGTTGATGGCGCGAGCGCGTTGCAGCATCTCCGTAAGGCAGTAGCAGAAAACATCCCTTTCCGCGTCGCTCTGCTGGACCAGGAAATGCCCGGTATGGACGGCAGCGAACTCGGTCGCAAGATCAAGGCAGACCCACTGCTGAAATCAACATTGATGATTATGGTGACATCGCTGGCACAGCGTGGTGAAGCTGCTGCAATGGAGAAGATCGGCTTTGTCGGTTATCTGCCAAAACCGGTCAGGCAGTCACAGCTCTATAGCTGCATTGCCCTTGCGCTTGACAGGGAGAATGGTACAGTCCCCCCTGGTACAGTCCCCCCTGGTACAGTGCCCCCTGCCACAGCCCCACCTGGCACAGAGACCCCTGCTGCAATCATCACCCGACACACCGTTGCAGAAGTTGTCAATCGCGGCAAACGCATCCTGCTGGCGGAAGATAACATTATCAACCAGAAGGTCGCGCAACACATCCTTGGCAAACTTGGCTACAAGGCTGATGTCGTCGCTGATGGCCATGAGGCTGTCCGTGCACTGGAGATGATCGACTACGATATTGTCCTTATGGATTGCATGATGCCTGTGATGGACGGTTTCGCCGCCACCGCAGTGATTCGTGACCCGGGCTCACAAGTCCTCAATCACAAGGTACCGATCATAGCTATGACAGCCAACGCCATGCAGGGTGATCGGGAACATTGCCTTGAAACCGGCATGAATGATTATCTGGCAAAACCGGTGAAGAAGGATGAACTGGCGGTAATTCTGGAGAAGTGGATGTGATATGCCAATGTGCACTCAAATGCTTGCAACGTGGTATAACTCCCTCACGCCATAGAAAAATGGTCTACAAGCGCAGCAAAGATATGTAGCTTTTTATAATTGGAGGCAACCGATGTGGATTCAGAGAATGATATGGGTTTTAGGGAGGGTACTATTTTATTTATTGCTGATACCGCTTATGTTCGGCGTTATTTATACGCTTTCTCATGATCAGTGGTGGCCAGCTCTGTTTTTTATGATCCTCTGCGTCTTGATCCTCTACAAAGGGCTGATCCGCATCAATATCCCGAAGAACTCCATTGCACTGCATAATGACAAGGTTGTACTCTTTTTCCCCGAAAAAACCGTCCGTGACCGGTTCGACTTTGCTTCGAGAGCTCAGACAATTATCCAATTGCCGCACTACGGCTTGCTCAATCAGCCGTACAAGTTAGAGATATTTTACCCGGATACCAAGGGGGGCCTGAATTCCTGCCGCCTGTCACTCAACCTCGGTTACGTCATGGATTTGACCGGGTGGCAGCGGGTATATGACAATTTTGTCCGTTATCATGAACAGTTTTCATTTGTAGTCAATCAGCAGCTGTTTAAGAGCTCTACCCTCATCGTAGCGTCGCTTCCCATGCAAGAGGAGGAAGAGATGGATAAATATCTGGAACAGATCGTTGCAGAACTGAACCTGGGACTCGAACTCCTCGGACTGAAAATAGAGGACGCAACCTGCAAATTCACTACTGCTCCTACATTTGTCCGTCTTGTCGCATCCGAGCAGGAGATCCTGGAAAAGGAAGAAGCAGCATAGGGGGTATGTCTCCGTCAATTAACTAATACCTCCGTTTTTCTCTGGGCCCTCGGGGTGACGGCATTTTTTTGTATGGAGCTGGCTGTTTAAGCAACTTGGCAAGCCTGACCCCCATGCCCTGTCCCATGCCGCCAGCAAAGCGAATGCAAAGGAGTGCCGCTGCAATAGAAGATCATGCCAAGAACGCCAGAATGGATGAAGCGGCA
Source organism: uncultured Geobacteraceae bacterium (assembly GCA_903939115.1). Classification (GTDB taxonomy): domain Bacteria; phylum Desulfobacterota; class Desulfuromonadia; order Geobacterales; family Pseudopelobacteraceae; genus JACRCG01. Next base: position 22,024 of record CAJAFV010000036.1, on the reverse strand, counting down.
ACAGTGCTTCATCAGCTAAATGACGAATTCATAGAATTTAAGCGGGAAGCTGACTTCGATGATCAGCCAGCAACGGTTATGTAACAACAAATAATAAATTATCGAATTGTTGTGATTCTGGAATAAAGGTCAATTTCATTAATAATTCAGCAAGCATGTTAGCATGTTCATAACTCATATCGTCAAATTCAACCCCTACCCGGTACAGAGACGAGTTGACTATCTTTGCTTTAAATTTCAAAGGTATATCACATAAGTCAAAGGAAATATAACATAGATCTCCCTGTGGAATCATCGCACTATCGTTGAAGTTTATTGATGCTCCGCCAAGTGAAATTGAACCGAGAATTCCTTCATAATGACTCCCTTGGTGGTAGACTTTTGCATCTGCAGTCAAATTGATGCGATGGTATTTTCGGTTTTCAATCAATCGGCACCTCGTTTTTATAGTTTCTTACGCGGATAGTGACGTTACACATCTCGGATTTTACTGTGCCGCAACACAAAAAAACCTGCACTTCTTTGCAAAGGGCAGGTGTCATTGATACTGAAGATCTCAAGTATCTGCTAAACACATCGGAAACCCCTCTTCCCTCTCTGGGCAGGTGGCTTTGCGTCATCCGGTCCCCCGGATTTTGCCTTTTCGCTTGTAGCTTTATTCAATTATTAATCGTTTAAGGGAATACCACTCCTCTTTTATTTTAGAGGAACTAGACATCCTGACTGCTGATAATAACCGACTAACATTTATAAGCAATATTCTTGCCATAATAAATACCGAGTAATATCATACAGTTAAAATACTTAATAAATTACTCTTTGCGAAATCACCTGTTCTTTACCAGTTATATAACGTAAATAACTCGGTTTTTTCGTAAATACTATGAGTTAACCGTGCAACCACTGAACGGCTCCGACCCGTTGTTCTGTATCCACATGAAAGATCATAAAATCCGGATATTTTTTTTGTCTTGTGTTACACAGGTATCTGTTTCTTCCGTGCCGCTAATTACAACACCGCTGACGAAATGAATGCTGAGATGAATGCTGAAATGGATCTTGAGATTAATCTATGACATGAATCTTGAGATAAATGGGAGGTGGCTATGAAATTCAAACTGGCACTGAAAGTGTTCCTTATTATCGGAACGACACTATTTGTTGGGTTCAGCATTCTGGGAATATCGGCGCTCTTGATGGTACGAGCTTCGACAATGCATTTGCAGACAGACGCTGCAAAGGGCTCTGCCGTAATAATCAAGCAGGCCGTTCAACAGTTAATGATGAAGGGTGAGCCTGAACTGATAAACGACTTTGTTGAGCAGTTGAAGAAAGACAAGGGAGTGATCGACCTGAATGTTTTCAACCAGGGTGGCAAGATCACCGGCACCAGCGGTGCAGCTGATCCTCAGGTTCTCGAGTCATTTAAATCAGGGAAAACGATTCAGATAGAGCAGGGAACGGGTAGCGGTCATACGCTTATCAGCATCATTCCATTAGCCAACGAACCGCGGTGTAAATCGTGTCATACCGAAGCAGGCTTTACCGGTGCGATTAAACTTACCAGCTCGATGGCGAATGGATACGAAATTCTGCTTCGTATCGCGACAATGCTCTGCATTCTGGGGGGAAGCTGCTTTATCCTGATTGTGGGCGGAATGTATCTCTTTTTCAGGGTGACGATCATAAAACAGATCGTCGAAGTGTCCGACCAAATCATGATGCTCTCTAAAGGAGAAGGGGACCTTACCGTAACGCTTCAGGTTAAGTCGGACGACGAAATCGGTATATTAACAGCGAGCGTTAACTCTCTGGTAGCAAAACTCAGGGGGATAATAACCGACCTCTATGGTCATGCGGGGCAGGTTGCCATGACCTCCTGTCGCACAGCAGTAAGCATCGAGCATCTGGCGGTAGCGATTAATGAACAAAAAGATCTCGCGGCATCCGTAGCAGTTGCTTCGGAAGAGATGTCGGCTGTGCTGAGTGATGTCGCCATGAATACGGCAACAGCATCTACGCACTCAAAACAGGTTGACGATTCGTCTCGTGAAGGACAGAGAGTTGTTGCTGAAACCGTAGAGAGCATCGATCAGATCAGGGCCGGCGTTGAAAAGACTCTCGGGGTGATGAGCCGTTTGCATAGCTCATCACACCAGATTGGTGAGATCGTCGACATGATTGAGGATGTTGCCGACCAGACCAAACTCCTCGCGCTTAACGCCGCCATCGAAGCCGCCCGCGCAGGTGAAGCCGGACGGGGTTTTGCCGTCGTCGCCGATGAAGTAAAAAGCCTCTCCAGTAAAACCGCATCATCAGCTCAGCAGATAGGCATAATTATACAAGCTATCCAGGGAGATATTCAAAAGGTGATGCAGTCGATTGAAGAGGAAAAGGGGCGCGTCGACCATGGTATAATCAATGCCGTTCGCGCGAGCGAACAGATTGCCACCATCATGACCTATGCGTCCGAGACAGCCGACCTGATTAATTCGATCGCTATTGCGACTGAAGAGCAGAGCGCTACGACATCCGACATCGCCACCAAAATCCATCTGGTATCAGACACGTCCAATCATATTCAGATGGAGATGGATAAATCAATCGCCACATTTGGCGTACTGAGCACGACGGCAGAAATAATTTACAATACTGTGGGGAAATTCAAGGTCGGGAACTATCATGATACAATAAAAAGTTATGCAACCGAATTAAAGGAGAGAACCGTCAGTGCCCTGGAACAGGCCATCAGCTCCCGCCGACTGACTTCGGAAGCACTTTTCAGTACTGACTACGAAGCGATTCCGAATACCATACCGCAGAAATACACCTCGCAATTCGACCAACTGTTTGATGAGATCATTGCACCAATACAGGAAGATGTTTTGGCGCGGGACAAGAAAATGTTCTACGCCGTCTGTATTGACCGCTCCGGCTATTGTCCCTCACACAACCGCCGCTATAGCCAGTCATTAACAAGCGATGTCAGCATTGACAAAAACAGCAACAGAACCAAGCGTATTTTTAATGACAAAACAGGGATTCAATGCGCCACAAACATGGAACCATTCCTGCTCCAGACATATCTACGGGATACCGGAGAGGTTATGAACGATATGTCCACACCGATTATAATTCAGGGTAAACATTGGGGTGCCGTCCGTATCGGCTATATTTCATAACAATAAACCTTAAAACGACAGTTCTCGAACCACATAGCAACTGAGCAGCAGTAACATCGAGCGGTCACATTAACTTTCCGTTATGCCCGGCTTCAGGTGGAACAGCAGCCGGCCGGTGGCGGCATCCGGCACAACAGCGTCAACGAGGTCTGTTATCGGTCCTGCTGAGTACGGCAGCTTTCTGAATGCCGTTTCATCACTCTGCACAAGGCCTAATACGCTGTCGCAGAGCAGCAGAAGCGGCGGATCATGTTCACCGTAGACCAATCCTGCACGCGGCAGTGACGGTTCCGGCTCGCCCAGCACTGTTCTCAAATCAAGAACCTGTACCGTACCGCCGCGCCACAAACGACACCCATGAACATAGCCTTCGTCAGCGGCATCAAGTTCGAGAACCTCCCGAACATGCTGCGCATCCAGCAGCAGATGATACTGCAGACATGCTATGTGCAGACAGTTGACCATGGATTACCGCCTCCTGCTGCCCGATTTCGCAATCCGCAAAAGATCTTCGCCATCAAGTATCAGTACAACGCGGCCATTGCCGAGCACTGACGCTCCCCCCACGCCCGGGATAGCGGTAACCGACTCCTGAATATCCTTGATAAACAGTTCCTGGCGACGCAGTACCTTATCCACGGCAAGACCGATCGTCTGACTGCCGTTGGTCAGCACCACCGCAATGCCGTCGCTTCGTTCCGGAGCCGCAGCAGGATAGCCGAGCAGAGCAGAAAGCCGGTGCAGCGGGAGAAACGCACCCCGCAGCAGTATGGCCTGTTCACCGCGCACGCTCTGCAGATCATCAGCGGCGATCTCCACCACCTCAGCGACATAGCGGCCCGGAAGCGCCAGGACAGTACCGGCCGTTTCCACCATCAATACCTCCTGGATAGCAGCAGAGAGAGGCATTCCGAGGGTAAACGTCGAACCGCGCCCCGCCGTGGAATCAATAGAAATGGAGCCGCCGAGGCGCATGACGTTGGTCATGACGACATCCAAGCCGACGCCGCGCCCCGATGTTTCGGTCACCACGGCGGCAGTTGAAAAACCGGGTTCAAAGATGAAGCGCAGAATTGCTTCGCGCGAAAGAGAGGGGGCTGTCTCCCGCTGAACCAAACCCCGCTCGATCGCCTTGTCCAGCACCTTGTCGACGTCTATGCCGATGCCGTCGTCAGAGATTTCGATAATGATGCCGCTGCCGCGCTGCGTAGCCGATACACGGATGACAGCCTCTTTCGATTTTCCTGCCAAGGCCCGTACTTCGGGCATCTCCACGCCATGATCGATGCTGTTGCGGATCATATGAAGCAACGGATCGGTGAGGATTTCCACCATGGCCTTGTCTATTTTGACATCCTGACCGGCCATCTCGAGGCGCACCCGCTTGCCCTGACTCTGGGAAAGGTCGCGCACCATCCTCGGGAGCCGCTTGAACACCATTTCTACCGGAACAACCCGCAAGCCGACGGCGCTCGCCTGCAGGCGTCTGAGCGAGTCGTTCAGCAGCTGGTCAGCCTCCATCAAATCACGGCGATGTTCTACAAGCAGCTCCAGCACTTCTTCAGAATCGGCGTTGTTGCCGGTACGGAGCTGTTTGAGACGGGCAATCTGTCTGCTCAGGCGTTCATGATGTATGATGTGGCTCAGGCGACTGCGGGCCAGGACCATTTCACCGATCAGGTTCATGAAACCGTCCAGCGTTTCACCTTGAACACGAATAACATTACTTGAAGCAGCGACCGGCTCAATAATCCGCTGCTGCCGTTCGGGTGCCTCTTCAATGGCTTTCAGCAGTTTTTCCCGTTCAGGAATCCCACCCGACCAGGGTTTCAGGTTCAGATACGTGCCGCCCGGATCGATGGCTTTGATGCTTTGGCTGATTTCAGTGCGAGACATCGGCGAAACCATCAGCATCTGGTACCAGCTCATGTCATCGATAAAGAGCGAACGGTTGGTAATGATTCTGCTTCTGCCCGTTTCAATCCAGGCCAGAAAGCGGGCGGTCATCTCTTCATTTGATTCGAGGTGCGCCGTCACCTCATAAATCTGCTCCCCTTTTTCCAGAGCCTGCATCAGATCGCGGACATTTTCCGGAGAGAGAATCTTGAGAAGTTCAGGCTCGATATTCAGCTCACCCATGAACTGCCGGAACGTTTCAATCGGATTGACAACACCGCAGCCGGACTCGTACGCCCAGATATAATCATGAATACGCTGCAGGTTGCGGGCGATCTCCGCGTCGTCTCGAACGCAGCTGCCGCCGTCAGAACAATCGCGATAATGTTCCATGACGTGGGTGATTTCCTCCCTCGTCATTTCGAGTATTTCTCCGAACAGATGCAGTTCACCTCTGGCCGCCCTGCTGAAAACGTCTTCGAGCATCAAAATGATGTTGCAGGCGGGGTTGTACATAAAAAAGGCCAGATGGGAGTTGAGTCCCGAGAGATCCGCCTGCAGCGACTGGGCAGTCAGCAGGTCGTCGTCATCCATGCCGCCAAACTGCAGCACATCCAGATGATCAAGCACCCGGGTAAAAAGCCGCTGGACATTAACATGCATGACATCGGTCAGGATAGCGTGCAGACTGTTGGCGCCGGCATCCGGATTGCCGCTCGATTGTTCGATATAGCGGATCTGGTCATGAAGCTCCCACAGGCTTTCCGTAAGTGCTTTTTGCTGATCGCCGGTAAAGGGACTTTCCTGAGAGAGGGCATCACGAAGATGCGCCAGGATCACCACCAGATTTAAAAAATCCATGGTTTTTGCGGCGTAGGAAAGCTGTTCGATCTCCTCCGCCGCCAGTGCGACATACTCCGGGCTTTTCAGGAGATCCGCCCGTTCGGTCAGAGTGCAGAGCGGATCGAGCATATGAGAGATAACCGCTATTTTTTCGCGTGCCAGTTCAACAAAATAATTCAGCATTTCAGGATCGTTCTGCAACGGTTCGTCAGGGTGGGTTTCGGTGTAAACGGCCGCATTTCGGGGGACGACGGAACATTCCATTGAAGTGAATGTTTCGGAAAGATGCTCCAGTAATTGCGCATTCGCGTCACTATTGGTATGCGACGTTACGGCACTCAGGCGCAGCATCTTCATTTCATCCAGGGCCGCCAGAAGCAGCGAAACGACATCACTGTTCATCGGGAATTCACCGTCGCGGATCACCCCCAGAATATCCTCCGCCCGGTGAGCCATGCGCGCAAATGAATTCATGTCCATGACGGTGGCAAGCCCTTTCAGCGAATGAAAGGCGCGGAAGAGGCTGGCGACAAGTTCCGCAGAGGCGCCATTCTGCTCGGCTTCAACCAGATGCAGTTCGATCTCCTCGATATGCTCCTGAGTCTCTATGGCAAATTGAGACCAGAGATTTTCGATGAAGTCGTTCATTCCGGCAGACCGAGCGCCCGCCGGGAAATCTTCACAATATCACTCCCTTTTTTGGTCTTCAGATCAAGGCTCAAGGCGCCGGACGGCTTGGAGATAATATCAAACGCGCCCAGCTTGCGTGCCTCCATGGCCTGTTGAGATCCGGCCTGGGCAACCGATGAGACGATCACAATCTTGCAGGGACTGAGCAGTTTCAGGCGCTTCATGCACTCGATACCATCCATGCCGGGCATTTCAATATCAAGCAGCAGCAGATCCGGCTGCAGCTGCCTGACTTTTTCCAGCGTCTCGATCCCGTTGATAGCCTCACCGACCACCAGCAGATCGGGATCTGCCGCAATAATATCCTTGATCAGGGTTCGCATGACAAAGGAATCATCTACCACCAGAATTTTTTTTGGCATGATCTTCACCTGTTATCCTTTTAATTCCGAACAATTCATCCCGTTGCACCGGCCCATTTTTTGAGCCGACGGCCAATTTTCTCAACTTTCAGCACTTCATTCACGACACCGCTTTCGATTGCCGACTTCGGCATACCGTCAACAGTGCACTCTCCCGGTTCCTGCGCCAGGACAGGGCAGCCGCGCGCCGCCAGCGCCTGTGCGCCGACCGTGCCGTCACTCCCCATGCCGGTCATGACAACCGCGACTACCCGGCGATTCAGCCGCGCAGCGGATTCGAACAGGCGGTCAACCGAGGGGTGGATCGGCGTGGCGGCATCCGCTTTGAGGCAGGAAAGCAGGCGTCCCGGCAGCGGTTCCCGCAGAATGGTATCGGTTCCGCCGGGACAGACGACCACCATGCCGGGCGTAAGCAGCATGCCATCAGACGCCTGCAGTACATTCAACCCGGTAAACATTTTGAGATGCCGGGCAAACCCTTCCGTAAACAGCAGCGGCATATGTTGGGCGATGACGACCGGACAGGTCAGCCGTCCCATGGTATGGAGCAGATGCGGGATTATGGCCGGCCCGCCGGTGGAAACGCCGATTACGACCAGTTCAGGATGAAAGCCGCTCGACCAGGGGCGTAAGCCTTTCAGCGGCCATGATGCGCGGGATGCCGCCCTTACGGTCGCCAGAAGATGGTGCTCTCCCCAGAAGCGGATTTTCTTGTGCAGTTCGGTGCCGATCTGAACGATGTCGAGCTGCACAAACGAGGATTTTTTTGAGATAAAATCAACCGCACCGGCCTCCAGCGCCTTGAGGGTTGTGTCCGTCCCTTTTTCGGTCATGCTGCTTAACATGATGATCGGCCGGGGGAATCGCTCCATAATAATGCGGGTCGCGTTCAGGCCGTCCATGCCGGGCATTTCAACATCCATCGTGATGACGTGCGGATTCAGCGACTCCACCATGTTGATGGCGGTGAGTCCGTCGCGGGCTTCGCCCACTATTTCAATATCGGGATCATCCTTCAGCATCAGCCGCACGGCGGTTCGCATGAAAGCAGAATCATCTATGACAAGCAGTTTTATCTTCACGCGACCAACCTTTCGCCATTCACAAGAGATACCAGCGTGCCGTGCCAGGTGCCTATGCCACTCAGAAAACCATTACTGCCGGAAGGGGCCGGTTCCATGTCGGCGGCGTTCATGGTCACAACGCACTCAACCTTTTCAACCGCCAGCGCACAGCGTTTACCCGAGTTTGACACGACCAGGTAGACGCAGGGCGGACCTCCGGAAATCCCCCCCAGAAGCTTCCCGGCAGAACAGACCGGCATGATATTCCCCTGAACCTGAATCACGCCGCCCAGCTGTTCCGTTTCATCTCCCGGCGTCGCCGTCGGTTCAGAATATTCCTCGATCCTCTCTATCATCTCAAGCGGCAGCGCCAGCAACTCGCGCCCCTGCCTGAAGAGCAGCATCCGGATAGTAATGGCGGGATCAGCCGGGCAAAGTCCATTTCCGCCCGGCGTCTCAGCGCCGGACAGCAGCCATGGCCGCCAGGCGTCAAAACGCTCCGCAGCAGCCAGGGATGAGAGCCGGATCAGCGCCAGCATACGATTGTCACCGGTCGTAATAATACCCTCCAGAAACGTCTGTTCCTCAGGCAGCGGACGCAGGGAGCTGCGCGCAAAACGCTGGATACCGACAACCCGCTCAACCAACAGACCGACCCGGCAGCAGTTGAGGTGCACTATTACTGTGAACGGCATAGCGCTGCTGCCGGTTCCTCCAAAGAGAATCGACTGCAGGGAGAGCAGCGGCAACGGCGCACCCCGCAACAGCATCGCGCCTGGTATCTCCTGAGGCGCCCCCGGCAGTGGCGTTATGGCTCCACTCTCCACAACTTCCGCCACGTCGGCAAAGCGCACGGCAAAAAACTCGTTATTGCAGCAAAAGACGACGCAGGGGAAATCATCAGCGTGGTGAGCATCCTGCAACAGGTCACCGCCGTACCGTTCCGTAACCAGACCCGAGCCCTCTTCTGCACCATTCCCGCTTTCCGCACCCGATATTCGCTCGCGCAGCAGAAAAGCGGGGTCCAAAAGCAGCACCAGAGACTCTTTCCAGAGGAATTCCCCGTTCAGGAGCGCATCGTGGTTCGCGCTATCAATTCCGGCGACAGCGGCAACGGCGTCAGTCGTAACGGTTGCCCGGGCGAGTACCCGCGTGACCCGACAGGCGCAGAGATCATGGGCCAGAGCGAGAATTATGACCGCCCCACCCTCCGGAACTGCGACAACGCCTTGCTGCAGCCGTCGAGCGGTGCATATCTGCAGAATAATCGTGCCGGAAACATTTATCAGCCCTTCCACCTCTACGGCTGAAAACGGCAGCGGTGTCACCGGGAGCGGATCGATGATCTCCCTGACCGCGCCGGCATCAAAGGCGTAGAGCTGATCCTGTATCTGAAATATGACAACGTCCACACTCTGCTCCTGTCTCAGGCCTTCTCATACCAGAAATTGCCGTTAGACTGACGGCGTTCCACTCCCTGCTGATCGAGCATGACATCGGTCGCCCCGAGTATCAGCGTGCCGCCGCCCGGAGCAAGGGGTCTGCAGAGATTTTCTAGCACCTTTTTTTTGTTACGGTCGAAATAGATCAGGACGTTGCGACAGACGACCAGATCGAAAGCGGTCGCCTCGACCATCATATCCATCAGGTTATGCCGCCGAAAGCCGGTGAGAGACGAAATACAACGCTTGACCTGCAGGCTGCGGCCGCCGGAAGCGGTTTCATTCAGCCATGTCCGCTCATCAAAAAACTTCCATAGCTGCGTATTAGTACTGCGGAATGATCCCATTTCACCGGTGGAGTAGATTCCGCTTTTGGCAATACGGATCATCTGGGAGGAGATGTCGCTTCCGAGGACATAGAGGCTCCAGGTCGGTACCGGCACAATCGAGCCATCGGAACGTTCCAGGGCAAAACCGGCGTCCCTCAGCGCCATCAGCGCCAGTATGGTCAGGTTGTAGGTCTCTTCGCCGCTCGAACAGCCGGCCGACCAGATGCGGATCCGGTAATCGCCGGACAGGTGCTTCTTCTCGATCAGGCGTGGCAGGATCTCGGTGGACAGGACAGACAACTGCTCCTTGTCGCGGTCAAAATAGGTCTCATGAACGGTAAGGTTCTCCACCAGCGAAAGCCATTCAGCCTCGATGGCGTATGGCGAGAATAGTGACTGGCTCCAGCGTTCAAGCTCCTCAAAGGTCATCGCTTCAAAAATACGCACCAGCTTTCTTTCCACCTGCTCGCCGGGTGCAATGCCGTAGCGTCGTTCGACCTCACACATCAGGGCGCTCACAATATCACCCCTGCTCTTCATGACACGCGGCGGAGGCGCTGCAGCGCTCGCTGCCTGCGCCTCCCTGAGAGATTCCCTGAGGGAGCCGGTCGCAATTTTGAGACCGGAAAGCAGCTGGTCGATTTTGGGAGTAGCTTTTGTCTGTGACATGAATGGATACCCTTGGAAATCCTGTCTTGTCTCGTTTTAAACCCGGAACTGTTCTGCTTCCTTGCGGGTGTTATCCGCCAGTCGCGCCAGCTCGACCACAGTGGCGGTAATCTCCTCTGAAGCTGCGGCATTTGATTCTGCGACCTTGTTCAATGAGGTGATATTTATGTTGATCTCCTGTACGGCGGCGCTCTGTTCTTCGAGAGCGGCGGAAATGCGCTGCAGCATTGATTCAGTCTGCAGGGCGCCGTCGCTGATTTTCTGCATGCCGATGCTGACCTCGTTGACGGTAGAGACGGCATGGTTGGCCTCTTTGACCGCCTGATTGACCAGCTCGACAATCTCCTGAGTCGAATCGGCAGCGTTGGCGGCAAGCTTGCCGACCTCTTCGGCAACAACGGCAAAGCCCCGGCCATGCTCACCGGCCCTGGCCGCTTCAATGGCGGCATTCAAGGAAAGCAGGTTGGTCTTGTTGGCTATTTTTTCGATAACATCAGTTATCTTGTTGATCTTCTCACTGTTGCTGGCGATGTTGTTGACCACGGCAACCATCTGCGCCATTTTTATCAGTCCTTCACTGACGATGAGCACAGAATCCTTGGCGCGCAGACTGGCCTCCTCGGTATTGCGGGAAACATCGGCGATGGAGGCCGCCGTCTGTTTGACCGCCGTCGCGACCTGACCGATGGCATGCAGCTGGTTTTGGGAACCGTCGGAAATCTGCCCTACGGCGCCGGATGTCTGAGCAGACGCGGAGGCCACCTGGCGGGCATTCTGGGTGACATTGCCGATAGCCGTGGCAAGAATCTGCATCGAGTTGTTCAGGCTGTCCTTGAGAATGGCGAATTCACCGCGCGCTTCTCCGGTCATGCGGCGGTTCAGGTTGCCTCCGGCCATGGATTCCATGATGCTGCGGACCTCGTTGATCGGTGTCGTCACCGCATCGAGCGCTTCGTTGAAGCCCTGAACAATATTCCGGAATTCGCCCTGATGTTTCGATACATCGGCACGAGTACTCAAGGTGCCGGCCACGGCGGCCCTTGCAAAGTCTCTAGCATCGCTGACCACGACGCCGATGGCATCGATGCAGACGTTGAGGTTGTTTTTGATCTCGTTGAAGTCGCCGTTGTAGCTGTCAGTTATCTTCGGCGGAATGTCACCTTTTGAGATACGGTCTATGTATTCGGCGGAAACATTCAGCGGTTCGATTACTGCGTCGAGGGTGTCGTTAACCCCCTGTACGATGGTGCGAAAATCGCCCTGATGTTTTGTCGCTTCGGCGCGGGTGGAGAGCCGTCCGGCTACGGCGGCTTCGGTGAGCATTTTGGCGTCGCTGCTCATCAAATTAATGGCGACCGTCATCCTGATCATTGACTGCTGCAGGGCGCCGGTTTCATCGTCTGAGGTGCTGTTCAGGGTAACATCGGTATTACCGACAGCGATCTTTTCCGCCGCTTCAACACAGGCATTGAGCGGTTTTGTAATCGATTTTGAGATATAGAAAGAGAGAATGAAACCCATAATCAGGGCGGCAAAGCCTGCAATTACTGTCAATGTATTGGACCGGTCGACCAGTCGGGTACATTCGGCGCCAACCCGCTCGACCTCTTTGTCCTGATACCGGTTCATGTCATCAACGGCCTTGTTATACTCCTTCTTTTTCTCCGCGAGTGAACCGAGCACCAGCGCCGCTGCCTCCCTCTGCTTGCCGGCACCGGCAAAATCAAGGACTTTGCCCAACTCATCCCGATAGATTTCACGGCTCGTCCTGACTGTTGTAAGATGCTTTTTCCCCGCATCGGTAAGCACAATTTTTTCGAGTTTTTCAATGTCCTGTCCGATTGAAGCGGAGATCTCCGCTACTCTCTCCGCCTCTTTTTTTCTGACAGCAGCAGAGGTAGACAGCGCTATTTTGTGGACTGAAAGTGAAACTTCATCCAGTTTGTCATTCAGCTCGTTCAGCATCTGGCTCTTGACCCATTTGTCCTTGATCAGGGTATCAATCTCTCCGCCGAGCTTACTGACATTGACATAGCTGATTCCGGCAATCACTGCCATCATCAGAAGAAGTGTAAAAAAACCGGTAAAAAGACGTGTGCCGATCTTCATGTTTTTCATCTTTCTGTTCCTCCTGATATCGTGCTGACAGTATGTTGGTTGTGGTGACCCGCTACAGATCGACAGATGAGCTGTACTGCTCGACCCTTTTAAACAGTTGCGCATCCGGCACCGCTTTTTCAAAGAGATGGGCCACCTCTGGCGGCAGTTTCTGGGTCTGTTCCGTGGCAAGATAGCCGCCCGGAGTCAACGCTTCATGAAACATGCGGAACACCGCCACCCGATCCTTGTACTGCAGATGCAGCAGCACGTTTTTGCAGAGAATCAGACAGTAGTTGCCGCCGACCGGCTTGAGCGAAAGCAGGTCGTGGTAATGAAAGGTCACCTTCTGGCGCAGCAGTTCTGTCACCTGACTGAATTCCCTGTCGCCGTCATGCTGCGTCCGGAAGTATCGCTCAACCAGCTCCCGGGGGGTTCTCTCGAGCTCCCTAAAGGAGTATGCCCCCTGTGTCACCACAGCACCGAAGTGATTCTTGCTGTCATGATCCGTGGCATCTATCTTCAGGTTTCTGAAGCCGAACGGGTTCATCCGTTCGGCAAGAATCATGGCCAGTGACCAAGTTTCCTGCCCTCTGGCACAGCCTGCATCCCAGACTCTTATTTTACTCCTGCCGGCAGCAAAGCGTATCAGGTGCTCGGCAGCCACTTCCAGTACCTGCTGGTCACGCATAAAAAAGCTGAAGGCCATCTCACGCGCCCAGACTGCTGATGCGCCTGGCGACCTGGGAGGCCATCTCGATAATGTCCATTATTACTACCGTATCGATCGGTTTCGTGATGAACAGGTTCATGCCGCTGGCAAGTGCCAGCGGTCCCCCTTCCTCTTGGGAACACGATGTCAGCGCGCAGATGATGGCTCCTGAATCAGCAGATCGATCGAGCTCTCTCTCTATCTGCCGTATCCCTTTGGCAACCGTATAGCCGTCATAATCGGGCAGTCCGATATCAAGCAGTACCAGCTCATACGGTTTTTCAGTAAACATCCTGATGCCGTCGCTGCCGGTCGCCGCCTCATCAACAGTGTGCCCCATATGGCGGAGATAATCGCGAACCAGACTGGCGCAGTACGGGTCATCCTCCACCACCAGAATATTGACCGGTCCAAACACCGCCCCCCTGCTTTTCTGTAAGGCATCAATTTCCAGAAACGGCTCGCGCGGCAGAAGCGGATCTTTATCGAGAAAGGCAGTCAGTTCTCCATCACGCAAAAGAGCGATGAAATGCCGCACCAACTCCGGATCAAACTGGCTCCCGGCGTGATCGGAAAGTTCCTGTATTGCATCTTCGACCGGTAGTCCGGCACGATACGGACGATGGGACGTCATGGCGTCAAAGGTGTCGGCAATCGCCAGTATGAGCGCTTCTGTCGGCAGATCCTTCCCCTTGATACGGTTCGGGTACCCCTTACCGTCGTACCGTTCATGATGCTTGGCGACAATCTCCTGCACGTTGGACAGGGTTTCGATATTGCGAAGAATTTGTACACCGATGGCCGGATGCTGCTGCATGACGGCATATTCTTCCACTGTCAGCTTTCCCGGTTTATGCAGAATAGCCTTGTCAATGCCGATCTTACCGATATCATGCAGAATGCCGGCCTGCTCCAGCTTTTTGAGACGTTCGGCGCTAAAACCGATTTTTCTGGCCAGCGCCAGACTGTAACTTGTCACCCGCGCCGAATGACCATGCGTGTAGGGGTCATTGGCTTCAATCGTACTTACCATGGCATTAATAATACCGAGGTACATGGCTTCCTGGCGGGAACCGAGCAGGTTGACCACGGCAAGTGATTTTTCCAGTTCCTTGTTTATTTCAAGCAGTTTTAATTCGTGCTGCGCCCGCTCCTGCACCTGGGCAAGGTCAAAAACCTTCTGGGCGGTGTTGTCAATCAGCAGCATGACCCGGTCAACCATCAGGTTGAAACTCTCGGACAGCGCCGTCATCTGCCGACTGCCGTTTATGTGCAGTTTTGCATTTGAATCGCCCTGTTCAAGTAGGCGCATCGATTCTGTCAGGCAGGCAAGAGGAGTCGAGACATAGTGGTGGATAAACGCGGCGCTGACCAGCAGAGAGGCCAGCGCACCAATACAGAGCATAGAGGCGGTATCGTTAAGCCGATGTGCCACTAAGAGTGTCAATCCCATCGAAAGGGTGACGAGGATCGATAATTTTAACGTGAGTGAAGAGAGCATTTATATTCCTGTATGGCTACGGCTTGAGTGTAATACTCAAGCTTAAACAATCAATTAACATGCCAATGCAAAAAACATGAATTAACGCTTAACTACAGTAGGTTAGGTTGTTTAACAGGAGAGTGACAAGCATGAGGTAAAGCGACGTTAGTTGACAAGAATCAGCAGTTTGGAGATAACAGATTAAAATTGAAGAGTTATTTACTATGCGACAAATGTTGCTGCTGCAACCGTTGTCTTTATCCCGGGGGTGTAGATGGCGTGATCTTCTGTTTCATCCTTGCCTGTGCCGTCTGGAGATGTCCCAAAGAGGGCCTGATTCCAACTCTTCAAATGCATATGGGTTCAGCATCTGGTTTCCCCAGAGCAGATTCCGGTCAACCTCGCTCAACGATGCCTCCTCACAGACAGTCGGCCAGTTCTGCTCGATGCATTCGATTTGCTTGACGATAATAGCCAAAACATAAAATGGCGTAAATGCAATTTAATGTTTAGTCCATCGTTTATTGTGCTTGAAATTTAATGGAACCGCGATATAGTTACACAGTAAATTTTGTGGCAAGAGGTCACTCAATGGCGACACTAGTGCGCAGACAGACAGGCAGCAAAGCCCCTCCTGACAACCCCTCTGTCAACGATTATTCTGATTAATGCTATTAGTACATTAAAAGTGATAGGAGCATACTATTTAAACCCCTCCTCAGTTACTAAAGGCAGCCGATAGTACGACGCAACGGGATAAGCGGAGTGAAATCAATGTTCTTCCCTTCACGACAGAAGAAAAAATACCGCGGGATACTTCTCGATACACCCCGGAATAACGATGGTCGGTGTGAGCAGTGCGGTGGAGTCTGCTGCAGTTCGTTTACAGCTATTGATATCAGTTGGGACGAGTACATACGGCTTGAAAAACTGGGAGCAAAACGACTTCAATTATCTCTGTTTGGCCCTCATAAGCTGGAGATTGACTCTGGATGTGAATTTTTTACAGAGGGTCGTTGCTGCATCTATGAGGAAAGGCCAGATATTTGTCGTCGGTTTTTCTGCTCTGAAACCTGAATTGAGGCGATCTATCTCCTGTCGTTATCCCCCCTCTTTGCTCTGGAACCTGCATTACAGACTCTAACTGCTCCTCCCGAAATCCAGACCCATATCGTCCCGCGGTATAACCTCATCAATAAACCTAGAAACGGCATTTGCACCGCAGAGGACGCCAAGGAACACTGAGAAACAAGTAGTTATTGAAATTACTATCGCCTCCCAAATGGTTATATGCACTTAAAGCGTAACCTTTTTATTTTCCTCAGCGTTCCTCTCCGTCCTCTGTCGCTCGGTCAAACGCATGAAAATATCGCTAAACAGGTGGCTGTTATGCTACTTTGACAAATTACTTTTTTTGCGCATAATCCTACTCTGAAAGCAGAGGTCACCTTGAAACCAGTTGTTAATAATATATGCGGACAGAACTCAGCCAGCTCTGAACTTGTGCCGACCCCCACGCATTATGTCGGCATCGGCGCCTCTGCCGGCGGCCTTGAGGCGATCGAATTATTTTTTACCAACATGCCACTCAACAGTAATCTGGCTTTTATCGTAGTGCAGCACCTCTCACCGGACTACAAGAGCCTGATGGTGGAGCTCCTGTCAAAGAAGACCGCCATGACGGTTAATCGCGCCGAAGATGGCATGCTGGTAATGCCGAACAATGTCTATTTGATCCCGCCCAAAAAGAACCTGACAATTTTTCATGGCATATTGCTCCTCTCAGAACAGGATCAAAACCGGGGAATAAATCTTCCGATTGATGTGTTCCTCCGCTCGCTGGCAGAAGACCAGGCAGAAAAGGCGGTGGCAATTATCCTGTCCGGCACAGGCAGCGACGGGATGCGCGGCGTTCGCACCGTCAAGGAGAGTGGCGGCATCGTTATGGTACAGAGTGAGGAGTCCGCAAAATTTGACGGAATGCCACGCTCGGCGATTTCGACCGGCCTGGCCGATTTTATCCTGCCGCCAGACAAAATGCCGGGCCAGCTGATTGCTTTTGCCAAGCACCCGTACATTACCGACACGGAGCGTTCAGAGACACTGCTGACCGATGAGGATGGGCTGAACAGAATCTTCGCCATGTTGCGCGAAAGGTGCAAAATCGATTTCACGTACTACAAACCGAGTACGGTCACCCGCCGTATTGAGCGCCGCATGAGCATCAATCAGTCCGATACCATCAAGGATTATCTGGCATTCATAATCAACTATCCTGGTGAAGTTGTGGCACTGTACCGTGAACTGCTGATCGGTGTGACCAGTTTTTTCCGCGACCAGGGGGCTTTCGACTATCTCTCTGAAACGGTGCTGCCGGAAATTTTCAAAAATGCCGGCAAGCAGGAAGTCCGCTTCTGGGTATCGGCCTGCTCCACCGGTGAAGAGGCATATTCGCTGGCTATTCTGGCAAAAGAGTGCCTGGATAAACTGGGGCTGCGTCATGATGTAAAAATATTCGCCACAGATATAGACCGCGATGCCATCCACTTTGCAGCCAGCGGCTCTTACCCGGAAAGTATTGCAGCCGATATCCCGCCCCGTTTATTGTCAAAATATTTCCATAAACGTGATGATAATTTTCAAATCGTCAGATCAATCCGCGAGATGGTTGTCTTTGCCCAGCACAATCTTATAAAAGACCCCCCCTTTACCAATATTGACCTGCTCTCCTGTCGTAATATTCTGATCTACCTGCAGCCGGTGCTCCAGCGCAAGGTCATGGAGTTTTTTAATTTTTCACTGGTGTCGGGCGGAATAATGTTTCTTGGCAGCAGCGAAACAACAGGAGATATGGGCGATTATTTCGACACACTTGAACAAAAATACAAATTTTATCGCGCCCGGGGACGGGTCCGTCATTTAGTAGACAGCGCACATATCCCGACAGTAACCGACACACGCTTTCGGGAAATGAAAGGGCATTTCAGCGCGGTGCGCCGTTCCTTGCGAGCACATGATGAGGACCGGCTGCTGGAACGTTTTCTGAATGCCGCAGTCGGCGATTATCTGCCGCTGTCGTTTCTGGTGAATGAACATATGGAACTGCTGCAGATTATCGGCGATGCTGACGGGTATCTGAAGCTTCCTTCGGGCAAGGTAGTTAACGATATCTCTAAAATGGCGATCAAGGAGATATCAATACCACTGGCTACCGGTATCCAGAAGGTTTTCCGCCAGAAAAAGGAACTCCGTTTCTCCAATATCCGCATCTCTCGTCATGGCGTTTCCATCCTGATAGATCTACGCATCAAGCCGTTGTCACACAAGACGCATCAGGAGCCTCTGGTAGCGGTATTTATTGACGAGACCAAACGCGAATTATCTGAATCAAAGCAGATAGTGCAGTCATACGACCTGTCCAAAGAGGCCGAGGAACGTCTGCACGACCTGGAACAAGAGTTGCAGTTTATGCGGGAGAACCTGCAGGCCACCATCGAAGAGCTGGAGACATCGAACGAAGAGCTTCAGGCCACCAACGAGGAGTTGCTGGCAAGCAACGAAGAGCTGCAGTCCACCAACGAAGAGCTGCAGTCGACCAACGAAGAGCTGTTTACCGTTAATGCCGAGTACCAGAGCAAAATAATCGAACTGACCGAACTGCATAACGATGTAGACAATCTCCTCTCAGCCACCCAGATCGGTAACCTGCTGCTGGATGAAAACATGGAAGTGCGACGCTTCTCGAAAAGGATAACCGAAATATTCAAGCTGCTTGACAGTGATGTGGGACGGCCGATAACCTATATTTCCCACTATCTGGTCAATGTTGACCCGATCAAGGTCGTTCGGGATGTACAGCACAGTAATCGACAGGTGGAGATGGAGGTGCAGACACACCTGGGACAGCACCTGATCATGCGGGTAGTGCCCTATGTAATCGGACCAAAGTCTTTCTCCGGCACAGTTTTGTCGTTTGTAGACATCAGCGAACTCAAACGGGCTGAAGAGTCGGCCTCTTCTTCCAAGATCATGGCTCAAATCACCATAGATTCACTCGCATCAAATATCTGTGTACTGGATGAGCAGGGTGTCATCATGGCAGTCAACAAGGCGTGGCGCGACTTTTCACTCGACAACCAGGCAGAATGCAACAGAGTGGGTATCGGCATCAATTATCTGGATATCTGCTCCGTCAGCAGCGGCAGTGACTACGAGAGCGCTCTCGGTTTCCGTGACGGTATCCGTGCCGTCATGAGCTGCGCCAAAGATACTTTTGAGATGGAATATCCCTGTCATTCGCTCGATCAGAACCGCTGGTTCGTCGGTCGGGTTACACCTTATATCGGTTCCGGCAGCGGTTTGCGTAAAGTCGTCATCACCCATGAGGACATTACTGCCCGTCGACAGGCAATCGAGGCGCTGCGTTTGAACGAGGACAAATTGAGTTCATTGTCGAAACAGACTGAATGAAAGGCGAAGAAATGACAGTCGAATACAAAGAATCATTTCAAGGATTACGGTCACGGGCTGAGGCGTTACTCGTCAAGTCGCATGATGTTCATACGAATTTGCTGCATAAGGACGTGCAGGCCCTTATTCATGACCTCTCGGTGCACCAGATAGAACTTGAGATGCAGAATGAAGAGCTGCTGCATGCACAAAAAGAGATGCAGGAGGCGCGGGATGAATATCTGAAGCTCTACAACCACTCTCCAACCGGCTATCTGTCACTTGATGAACAAGGCCTGATACTCAAGCATAACCAGACCTTTACCACCATGATCGGAAACACCGGTCTTGTCGCCGTTGGAATGCCGCTTGCCTCATTCATATTTACTGAAGAGCGGGATATATTTCTGGCCCGCTACCGGGCATTTTACAATAAGCCACAAGAGAAGAACATCGACGTACGTTTAAAACAAGCCGATGGTTCCCTGTCCTGGGTTCGCCTGTCAGGGCGTATAGACACATGGCTCTCCGATTCCAGAGAAACTCGGTCGTGCCTGCTGCTAACAGTGGCCGACATCAACATTGAAAAACAGACCGAAAAAGAGATGAGTAACAATCTACAGTTTGTCACCACGCTGCTTGATACGGTGCCGAGCCCGATATATTACAAGGATGCGTCCTACAGGTATCTGGGGTGCAATCGAGCCTATACTCAACTGATGGGCTATTCTTCAGAGGATCTGCACGGGAAAACTTTTTTTGATATCGCGACATCTCCTGAACTTGCGGTCAGCTACCATGCCAAGGATCAGGAGTTACTGCAAAACCCCGGTATTCAGATCTTTGCAAATCGCGTGCAGGTATCTCCGGAAGAATTCCGGGATTTCGAATACTATAAATCAACCTATCGGGATGCATCCGGCAGTATTGCCGGCCTTGTATGCGTGAAGCTTGATATTACCGAGCGTATAAGAGCTGAAGAGGAGCAGATCAAGTTTAATACCGTCGTGGATTGTATTGGTGAAGGTATCAGTATCAAAGACCTTGATTTCAGAGTTCTGTATCAGAACCGATCAATAACAGAATTATTCGGCAATCAGATCGGTACTGCCTGCTACGAAATTTTCGGACGGAGTGAACCGTGTCAGGATTGCCCGACCATCAAAACATTGAATGATGGCCGGATTCATTCGTCTTGTCGGCGTTATCAGCAGGATGGCGTCACAATCGATATCGAAAGCACCGCCTCGCTGCTTCGAGATTCGCACGGTAAGGTCACCGGATCAGTTGAGATTGTCCGTGATATCAGCGAGCGTATCAGAAACGAACAGACCATTCGTGATATGGCATTCCACGACCCGCTTACCGGTCTGGCTAACCGCAGACTGTTTGAAGACCGCCTTGAGCAGGCTGTTGCCAAAGCGAGGCGCTATGACATGAAGTTCGGATTGATGTTTTTGGACCTGGATCATTTTAAAGCAATCAACGACAGCCTTGGTCACGAGGTGGGGGATCTTGTGCTGATAGAAGCTGCAGAGAGAATCAAAACGTGCTGTAAACGGGA
This sequence comes from uncultured Geobacteraceae bacterium, assembly GCA_903939115.1. Taxonomy (GTDB): domain Bacteria; phylum Desulfobacterota; class Desulfuromonadia; order Geobacterales; family Pseudopelobacteraceae; genus JACRCG01. The sequence continues at coordinate 1,242 of CAJAFV010000036.1, read as the reverse complement.
TATTGACACCATCAGTCGCCAAGGGGGGGATGAGTTCTGTATCATTATTACTGACTGCGGAGACAGAGAACTACTGACTAGCATTGCAGAAAAGCTGCTGATTCAGCTGTCACAACCGTTTCAGTCGGCAGGTGTGCTACTTGAGGTAACAACAAGTATTGGCATCAGTATCTTTCCCGACAATGGTTCAGCCAAGAAAGAGTTGGAGATTGCATCGGATAGAGCCATGTATGCTGCCAAGAAAGCTGGACGCAATACCTTTCGATTCTGGGAGCCATACCTGGTAGGTATAGAAAACAATCGCTAGGCACAATAACGCCGTAATTTTGACGCCCAAACAGGCACACAGAATAGCACCTTCATGGTTGACCTCTTTTTACAGGTCTATTTGTATCTCTCCGATTTTACTCTGTGTTCTCAGTGACCTCTGTGTTTAAATGCTTTTTCCAGGTTTATAGAGAGCTCGTCACAACGCGCACTATCTGGTCCATTTCGGCAGCAAAAGAGTCAAGAGCGGCTTTGATTCGTTCGTGCGGCTCACCCTGGTCGATGGCGGTTTCGAGCTGCAGCGCCAGAGACACTAACGCCACTGCACCGATGCTTCCGGCGCTGCTCTTGACGTTGTTCATGGTTTCAGTTCGACAGCACTTCGTTTACGGCGGCTTTCAGCGTTTTTAAGTCGAGCGGCTTGGCGATAACTCTGTCCGCGCGCATTAAATTGGCAGTCGACAGCAGGAGATCCTTGCCTATTTTAGGCGTCCCACCGGTCAATGCGACGATCCGTATGTCCGGGAAATTTCGTTTAATCGCTGTGATAACCTCCAACCCGTTCATTTCCGGCATGATTACGTCGGTAATCACCAGGTCGTAGCGATTACACTCCACCAGGCGCAACCCGGCCTTGCCGTCTCCGGCGGAATCAACCAGGTGTCCTTCGTGTGTGAAAAATTCTTTCAAAATAAAGTGGATATCCGCGTCGTCGTCAATTACCAGTATATGCGCCATAATATTCTCCTTTAGGCTTCCCCCAGCGTATTTTCAAAATGTCACTTCAACGGCCGGTCCAGCATCTCCCGCACCATTTTCACCAGCAGCGCAGGTTGAAGCGGCTTTGTCATAAACTCGGCATTCGCCCCAAGGTCCCCCTGCTGCTCGATAATTTTTGCGCTGTAACCACTGCTGAACAGCGCCTTCATATCCGGCCTTATCCGCCTGATCTCATCAAACATCTGTTTCCCGTTC
>CAJAFV010000035.1 GCA_903939115.1 uncultured Geobacteraceae bacterium | reverse complement strand
CCGATCAGTAATGTTTTCATAGTGGTCTCCTTACAAAAAGTCTTTAAACCTCACCACAGAGCCACAGAGGGCACAGAGTAAGTCTTATGAAAATAAAAAATATATTTAAAAAAGGTATTTAGATTCAGACACTTGTTTATTTGTTGTAATATGAATCTTTTTTTTGTTTTTCTCTGTGTTCTCTGTGACTCTGTGGTGAAAAGGATTTTGCTTTTTTAGCGCAATACCGCCGTCTTATCCTTCAGCAGTGCTATGACCTTCTCCACCAGATCCGCCACGTCCCCTTCGAGGACGATGCCGCCACCTTTTTTGGCGGGGGGGTGAAAGCTGGTTGTCGTTGCCAGTTTATCTTCTTTCAGTAGATCGCCGACTGGAATGACGGTGATCTCTTTTTTCTTGGCTTTCATGATGTTCGGGAGGGTCGGGTAGCGCGGTATGTTGAGCCCGAGCTGGCAGGTGACGAGCGCCGGTGTCTTCAGCTTGACGACCGCTTTGATGCCCCCTTCAAGTTCCCGCTTGGCGGTGATGGTGCCGCCGTCATACGCAAAGCCGATGATGGTGGTGGTGCAGGCGAACCCGAGCTGTTCGGCGACGGTGACACCAACCTGGGCGGAGCCGCGGTCCTGACTCTGCATGCCGGTGAAGATAACGTCAAAACCTTTGTCTTTGGCATACGCGGAGATGATCGAGGCTATCTGCCAGGGATCTTTTGATGATGCGGCAGAATCCTGTATGTGAACGGCGTTGTCGCACCCCATCGCGAGGGATTTCTTGATCGCTTCGACGACGCGGTCAGGGCCGATGGAGAGGACGGTCAGTTCGCAGCCGTCACCACATTTTTCACGGAGCTGAACAGCCTGTTCCACCGCATATTCGTCGTATTCGTTCATGCGGAAGGCGAGGTCGGCTTCGTTGTACCAAACCCCTTCGGCGTTCGCTTTGAAACGGGATTCAAGGTCCGGGACCTGTTTGATGCAGACAAGCAGTTTCATATTCTACCCCCTTAAATTCTTCTTTCACCACAGAGTCACTGAGCCCACAGAGGAAACAAACTATTTGTAAAAAATCAGTACGAGCAGAATTAAATAAAGGTAATTGCTCAGACCTTAATATTATTCTTCTTCTTTTCTCTGTGTCCTCTGTGACTCTGTGGTGGATTTTTATTATTTTGCCGTTATACGTTCCGCCACGATCTCCGCCAGGTCCCTGACCTGCAGCTGTCCTTCAGCTCCGCCGGTTTTGATGCCGTCTTCGAACATCGTGAGGCAGAAGGGACAGTTTGATACCAGCAGCGGAGCGCCGGTATCGGTGGCCATTTTGATTCTGACTTCGCTGATTTTGCTGCCAAGTTTTTCTTCGGCGATGATACGGCCGCCGCCGGCACTGCAGCAGAAACTGTCATAGCCGTTTTTGTCCATTTCCCGGATTGACCCGCCAGCCTGGTTGAGAACGGCTCGTGGCTGCTCGATGATGTCCATATAACGGCCGAGATAGCAGGAGTCATGATAGGTGTAGCTGAACGGTTCCGGCGTCAGCTTGAGCCGGTCCGTGTCGAGCAGGGCGTAGATATAGGTGCTGTAGTGCTCAACAGGAACATCCAGGCCGAGGTCTTTGTAGTCGCGTGCCAGCGTGTTGAAGCAGTGTGGGCAGGTAGTGACTATTTTTTTGACGTTGTAGGCTTTGATCAGTTCAATGTTTTCTGTTGCGGTCATCTGGTAGAGGTACTCGTTACCCAGTTTTCTGACCGGTTCGCCGCAGCATTTTTCTTCTTTGCCGAGGATGCCGACTTTTATACCGGCGGCTTTGCAGATCGTGATGAAGTTTTTGGCGATCGCCTGATTGCGGCGGTCGAAAGAGGCGTAACAACCGACAAAATAGAGAATATCGACGTCGCTGTCCTGTTCCATGGTTTTGAGGTCAAGTCCTTCTGCCCAGTCACCCCGTGCTGCGTAGGCGAGACCGAACGGATTGCCGTTGACTTCGATATTACTGACTGCAGTGCGGACTTCGTCACCGGGGAAAGCACCCTCCATAAGTGTCAGATTACGTCTCATCTCCAGAATTTTATTGACGTGTTCGATATTGGCCGGGCAGATATCCTGGCAGGCTCGGCAGGTGGTGCAGGACCAGAGGGCATCCTGGCTGACGGTTTCAATCAGGTTACCGGCCGGGTTACCTTCGGCGAGTTCACCGATCTGTTTGACTATTTTCATAGGCGAAAGCGGTTTATCGGTAGCATAGGCGGGACAGCGGTCCTGACAGCGTTTGCAGGAGGTGCAGGCATCGGCGTCAAAGATGTCTTTCCAGGTCAAGTCGGTTATCGCTGCAGCGCCGAATTGGTCAACGCTATCGTCTTCCATGTTAATGGTGGCTATGGCGCCTTTCGGCTCAAATGGCGCGAGAAAGGCATTGGCACTGGTGGTGAATATGTGGCGCAGCTTGGTATAGGGGATGGCGCAGAAGAAACCAAGAACCAGAGCGAAATGAAACCACCAGAGAATTTTGTGGGTCACCAGCAGAGTACCTGCTGTCAGCGTAGTAAAGAGCTGCCCTGCAAGCAGACCGCCGGGCGAGAAAATCGCCAGATCCGGGTTCTGCTGCAGTTCGGTGGCGGCCATACGGGCACCTTCGATCAAAAAGCCGGTGATCAGGATCGCAAACAGTAACTGCAGTACGATGTAGTCATCCTTGACGATCTCCAACCCTTTCGGCTTGATGATGAACCGGCGGATGAAAAAACCGGCCAGCATGGCAAGTGCGAGAATGCCGGCTATGTCGAGGGCCAGGGAGAATCCCTTGTAGAATTCACCGGAGAGGAGGTTGACCTGCAGCACCGGAGTTAAAAAGTCTGCCTGGACCATGACCAGCATCGTGCCGGCAAAGAGGATCAGAAAACTCCAGAAAAATATGGAGTGAAATATGCCGCCATCAGTGACACGGGATATTTTCAACTGGCTGAACACTTCGGCGAGCATGCGCTTGACCCGCTCGTCGTATCGATCGAAACGGTCGAGCGCTTTGCCCTGACGCCAGATCGGCAGGCGCTGCCAAAAACCCCAGCCCATAACACCGAAAGCGGCAAAGGCCAGAATGTACATTGGGATGACAACTCCATGACCGATATTCCAATATATTTGACGAGTAACTTCCACAACGACACCTCTCCAGAATTGATACCTGCTGCACTGTTTATAATTTTACTTAACGCATGTGTTAAATATTAAAAAATGCCGTATTACGCCAACAACAGCTTTGAAATAACCACCCGCTGCACTTCATTGGTACCCTCGTAAATCTCGGTGATCTTGGCATCACGGTACATCCGCTCAACTTCATAGTCGACGATATAACCATAACCGCCATGAATCTGAACCGCTTCCTTGGTTACGAAGGTTGCTGTTTCAGAAGCGTGCATTTTGCACATGGCGGATTCCATTGTGTAGCTCTTCTTGGCATCTTTGAGACAGGCCGCCCGATAGGTCAGAAGCTTGCTGGTTTCGATGCTGGTCCACATATCTGCCAGCTTGAACTGGATCGCCTGAAACTCGCAGATGGCCTGATCAAACTGCTTGCGCTCCTTGGAGTAGGCAAGCGCCCGCTCAAAGGCGCCTTCAGCGATACCGAGAGCCTGTGAGGCGATGCCGATGCGGCCGCCGTTCAGGGTGTCCATCGCTACATTGAAGCCTTTACCTTCCTTGCCGAGCAGGTTCTCGACCGGCACGCGCAGGTTGTCAAAGGCAAAGGCGGTTGTGTAACTGCCGCGAATGCCCATTTTGTTTTCGTTTTTGAGGATAGTGACGCCGGGGGAGCTCAGGTCTACGATGAACGCGCTGATGCCTTTATGTTTCAGGCTGCGGTCAAATGAGGCGAGCAGCACACCGGTGCCGAGATAGCCGCCGTTGGTGATGAACGTTTTGCTGCCGTTGATAACGAAATGATCGCCGTCACGGGTGTAGGTTGTAGCGGTGCCGCCTGCGTCACTGCCGGCATTCGGTTCGGTGAGGAGGAAGCAGCCGATTTTCTCGCCGCTGTTGAGCGCCGGCAACCACTTTTTTTTCTGCTCTTCGGTGCCGAAGGTATAGATAGGACCGCTGCAGAGCGAGGTGTGTGCAGAAATAAGGACCCCGCTTGAGCCGCAGGCTTTCGAGACCTCTTCGACAACAATGGCATACGAAAGCATGTCAAGCCCTGCCCCGCCGTATTCCTCCGGCAGGTAACTGCCGAGAAAACCCATTTCACCCATTTTGGTAACAAGTGCATCGGGAATCATATGCTCTGCGTCGATCTTGATCGCAATCGGCTTGATTTCCTTCTCGACAAAGTCGCGTACTGCCGACTGCAACACTTTATGATCCTGGCTCAGTTCGAAATCCATCTGTATCCCCCCCCTGAAGTAGATTTTATCTGCCGGTGAATTGTGCGCTGCGTTTTTCGAGAAATGCCCCCATCCCTTCGCTCTGGTCACCCGTAGCAAACAGCACACCAAAGAGGGAGGCCTCATACCGGAAGCCGTCTTCTTTTGTCATATTGAGGCCGTTGATTATGGCATCCTTGGCGTACGCTACTCCCAGAGGGCTTTTGCCGGTTATTTCCCGAGCGGTCCCGATCGCCTTTAACAGCAAATCTTCCGGCGCGAAAACTTCGTTGGCAATTCCCCATTCAAGCGCTTTTGCAGCGGTAATAATACGTCCGGAAAAGATCAGCTCATTGGCCCTGTTTGGACCGATCAACCGGGGCAGGTTCTGGGTACCGCCGAAACCGGGGATGATGCCGAGACCAACTTCGGGAAAACCGAATTTGGCTTTTTCAGAAGCATAGATAAAATCACAGGCTAACGCCAATTCCAGGCCGCCACCAAGTGCAAAACCGTTAACCGCGGCGATGACCGGTTTGCGCATCCTGCGCATCAGCAGCATCAGGCGCTGCCCTTTCCGGGCAAAGTCATGAGCTTCAAAAGATGAGATTGCTGCCATCTCCTTGATATCAGCCCCTGCGACAAAGGCTTTTTCACCCGCACCGGTAAGAACCACCGCTTTGACCGAGGCATCAAGATCAAGTTCATACAGTGCGCATTCGAGCTCCTGTACGACCTCACTGTTAAGGGAGTTCAGCACCTGAGGTCGATTAACAGTCAGAACGGTTATCCCGTCGGTGGTTTCAAGCAGCAGATTTTTGAATTCCATAATTTCTCTCCTGTAGTGGAAAAATCTTAACTACAAATTTCAGTATGTATAAAAGCCTCTTCCCGATTTGCGCCCCATATACCCGGCATTTACCATCTTGACGAGCAGCGGGCAGGGACGATATTTCGGATCTTTGAAACCGTCATAGAGAACGTTGGCTATCGCCAGCACCGTATCAAGGCCGATAAAGTCGGCCAGGGTCAGCGGTCCCATCGGCTGATTGGTTCCCAGCTTCATGCCTTTGTCGATATCTTCGGCGGTCGCAATTCCTTCGTAGAGGGCAAACGCTGCCTCGTTGATCATCGGAATCAGAATGCGGTTTACTATGAAACCGGGGTAGTCCTGAGATACCGCCATCTCTTTTTCGAGTTTGGCGACCATCTCCGAGGTTTGGGCAAAGGTTTCATCGCTGGTGGCATGGCCTCTGATGATCTCTACCAACTTCATAATCGGCACCGGGTTCATAAAGTGCATGCCGATAACCTTGTCGGGACGACCGGTAACAGAGGCAATTTTGGTTATCGGAATAGATGATGTGTTTGACGCAAGGATTGACCCCGCTTTTACGATCCCGTCGAGCTTCCGGAAAATTTCCAGCTTCAGCGGTTCATGTTCGGTGACCGCTTCAACGGCAAAATCGACATTCGCCAGGTCGTTCATATCCTGAGTGACTGTTATCCGACCAAGCGTTTCACCGACCAGTGACTCCGGCACGGCACCTTTTTTCGCCTGCCGCTCCAGGTTCTGCTGTATTGTGGCAAGCGCCCTGTCTAACTGCACCTGGGCTATATCAAATAAAACAACTTGATAGCCGTGCTGGGCAAAAACATGGGCAATGCCGTTGCCCATCTGCCCAGCACCGAGAACTCCGATTGACTTGATCATTTTGACTCCCCCTAAACTCTTTCAAAAATTACCGCTACCGCTTCACCGCCGCCGATACAGAGGGTGGCCAAACCGTAGCGAAGTTGCCGCCGATGCAGTTCACGTATGATCGTCGCGGCCAGACGGGCGCCACTGGCACCCAGCGGGTGTCCGATAGAACACGCTCCGCCATTGACATTAACCTTCTCAATCGGGAGATTTAAACCTTTGATGGCCAGTAGCGGCACCGAGGCAAATGCCTCGTTGATTTCAAACAGATCGATATCGCCAAGCGAAAGTCCCGCTCTGGCACAGACATTTTCAATAGCGCTCACCGGTGCCTCAGGAAAATAATCCGGGTGACGGCTGGCCGTGGCTGAAGCAACAATGCGGGCTTTCGCCTTGAGCCCGTATTTTTTGAGTCCAGCCTCGTTGGTCAGTAAGCCAAGAGCAGCTCCATCGTTGATGGTCGATGCATTTCCGGCCGTGATCGTGCCATCCTTCCTGAACACTGTCCTCAGTTGCCCGAACTTACTGACATCACCCTTGAACGGCTCTTCATCCTGATCAAGAACTTCGTCACCTTTTTTCCCTTTTTTAACAACCGGAACTATCTCGTCGACAAAAATACCGCCTGTAACAGCAGCCTGAGAACGTTCATATGAACGTACCGCAAAATCGTCCTGTTCCGCACGAGTCAGACCGGCGCGCTCGACACTGTCTTCGCCGATTTCACCCATGTGACGCCCCGTGTACGGATCCTGCAGGCCATCGTAAATCAGAAGATCGAGCAGTGTGCCATGACCCATACGATAGCCGTTACGACCTTTTGTGAGCATATACGGCGCCAGGCTCATATTCTCCATACCACCGGCGATGACCACCTCGGATTCACCAAGCCGGATGCTGTCGCTGGCAAGCATGAACGCTTTCAGCCCGCTGCCGCAGACTTTGTTGATGGTCATGGCATGGGTCGAGTCGGGCAAACCTGCCGCGCGCATTGCCTGACGTGCAGGTGCCTGACCGCACCCGCTTGAAAGCACCTGACCGATAATAACCTCGCAAACAGCCTCGGCGGGCAGACCGGTTTTTTCCAAAATGCTTTTCATAACGGTAGCCGCGAGCTGCGGTGCTTCAATATCTGACAATATACCGCCAAATGAGCCAAACGGCGTTCGTAACGCTTCTACTACATACACCTCTTCCATGAAATACTCCTCACCTGAAAAATTTACTGAATTATAGTTTCACCTTACGTGCATGTCAAGCGTTTGTAGAACAACTTTATACTGCCACGGATATTTATTAACAACCCTGTTGCGAAGGACGGCGGAAGATTCAGTCAGATGGTTGTCGATCTGTTTGGGACATACGCATGCTATAACTTACAAAAACACCATCTCGTCGGGGATATCAGTCAGCTTGAGGCCACCATCGGTAGTGACGGCAAAGGTATTTTCAATGCCGACGGCTCCTTTACCTGGAATACTAAACTTCGGTTCGACGGCGATTGTCTGCCCGGATTGAAGCGGCATTTTAAACCCCTGGGCAAGAACCGGAAATTCATCAAGTTCAAGGCCGATACCATGGCCGACAAAACGCGCCTGCTCCCCCGGCATCCCCATAAAACTACGGCCAAAACCCCCTTTTTCCGCCATTTCCAGTGCTTTAAAGAATATCTCTTCACAGATGGCGCCAGGCTTCAGCTCGCTCTGAACTAAATTCTGGATATCCAGTGCAAGATTAAAGGCACGAAGCAGTTCGGGATCGAGTGTGCCGATGACGAATATTCTTGTCATGTCGGTAATATAGCCGTTAAAGACGCCGGTGTAATCGAGCAGTACCGGTATATTTCTGACGATGACATCACGGGACGCACCTTGCGGTGAAGCATTGGAAAGTCCTTTTCCGCTGACCGGACCATCAAGGAAGCCGTAGCTTGCGCCGCTGGCCGACACCGCCAGTCCGCCACCGGAGAGTTCCTGACTGAAGGCTCTCATACGGGTATGGCCTTCGTGGCCGGCCTTACGCAGTCGGTATTCAAACTCAGCAGCTAAATCAAGCTCACTCATACCCTCTTTTAAAAATTCCGGGACCTGGGTGAATACCGTTGAGAGTGCATCACCACTCGCCTTAATCTGCTGCAGTTCATATAAAGACTTGATCGACCGCACTTCACGGATCGCTGCGGATACATCAACAAATTCGCATCCCGGCAGCAGTTTCGAGTAGTAATTCAGTTGCTGAACAGGAGCGACATCAAAGGTAAAACCGATCTTCAGCAGCTGATCTCCAAACAGTGACGGAAACTCCTTGCTTGAAGGAAACGGCCGGATATCGGCCAGCGTGCTCTCAACTCTGGCACGAGACAGACTCTTGCGCACCAGCAGGACCGGCTCACCAACCGTCGGTATCCAGAGCGTGGAGTTCTGGCGAGTGCCGGAAAAGTAAAATACATCAATAGGGAAAATCAACAACGCGCCGTCTATCCCTTTGGCCTGGAGCTGTGCCTGCATCATGGCCACTCTGTGCATTACTTCTGAGTGTGTCAACATGGCGTCCCCCATTCATTAAAAAATGCGATCTCCGTTAATTCCTTACGCGGTCGCGGCTTCGGCTCCTGATCGGGGTAACCAAGCGGTGTCACACCGACGATCCTCATGTTGTCCGGAATAGCCAGCTTCGCCTTCATATCCGCTTCGTCAAACAGACCCATCCAGCAGGTACCGAGCCCCACAGCATGTGCCGCAAGACAGATATGTTCAAAAGCGATGGCGGCGTCAGCAACAAAATAGTCGATACCGTGGCTGAAATCCGACTCAGCCGGGTCGGCGCAGACAACTATGGCGACCGGAGCCTGAATAAACGCCTTTCTCCCGGGGTTATCCTCTGCGAAGGCCGACAGTAATGCTTCTTTTCTCGCCGGATCGGTCAGGACAAGAAAGCGCCAGCACTGAAGGTTCTTCCAGGATGGTGCCAGACGGGCCGCATCGAGAATCTGCTCAATCTTTTCGCGCTCGACCGGCGTATCCTTGTATTTGCGGATGCTGCGACGATCTCGAAAAACCTGAAAAATATCCATGATATCCTCCTTAACAAAATCTATGTTCCGAGTTCAAAATCTAAAGCAATAGAACGCGGATCAAATCTGATTGGACGGATTTACGCAGATTTTACCTTCTTGTTTTGTTTTTAAATCCGCTCTTATCCGCTCAATCCGCGTCATCCGTGTTCTATTGCATTAAGTTTGTTACATATTTCTGCGATACTTCCCGCCAACTTCGTAGAGAGCGTGGCTTATCTGCCCGAGCGACGCCACCTTAACCGTCTCCATCAATTCGGCAAAAATATTGCCTCCGGCAATGGCACTCTCCTGCAGCCGCTTAAGAGCAGCCGGTGCCGTATCTTTGTGAAGCTGATGGAAAGCCCGCAGATTCTGAATCTGCTGTTCCTTCTCCTCTTTGGTTGCCCGTGCCAGCTCTCCCGGGGCATTGAAGCCATCTTCGTCTGCTCGCGGATTGAGGAAGGTATTGACTCCAACGATCGGCAGCTCGCCGCAATGTTTCTTATGCTCGTACAACATCGACTCGTCCTGGATTTTCGAGCGCTGGTACTGCGTCTCCATAGCACCGAGCACCCCGCCCCGTTGGTCGATCCGTTCAAATTCCGCCATGACCGCCTCTTCCACAAGATCGGTCAACTCCTCGATAATGAAGGAGCCCTGTAGTGAATTCTCATTTTTGGCCAGACCGAACTCTTTGGTAATGATCATCTGGATCGCCATCGCCCGCCGTACCGAGTCTTCGGTCGGCGTCGTGACCGCCTCATCGTAGGCGTTGGTATGAAGCGAATTGCAGTTGTCATAAATCGCAATCAGCGCCTGCAGCGTGGTGCGGATGTCGTTGAAATTCATCTCCTGGGCATGCAGTGAGCGCCCCGAGGTCTGTATGTGGTACTTGAGCTTCTGACTGCGATCGTTGGCGCCGTATTTCTCGCGCATCGCGACCGACCAGATGCGGCGGGCCACCCGACCGATGACCGTGTATTCCGGGTCAAGGCCGTTGCTGAAGAAGTAGGAAAGATTGGCGGCAAAGTCATCTATGTGCATGCCGCGGGCCAGATAGTATTCGACAAAGGTAAAACCGTTGGAGAGAGTGAACGCCAACTGACTGATCGGATTGGCTCCCGCTTCGGCGATATGATAGCCGCTGATGGAGACCGAGTAGTAGTTACGCACCTTCTGTTCGATGAAATACTGCTGCATATCCCCCATCATCTTCAGGGCAAACTCAGTCGAGAAGATGCAGGTGTTCTGCCCCTGATCCTCCTTGAGAATGTCGGCCTGAACGGTGCCGCGCACCGTCTGCAGAGTGCAGGCGCGGATTTCAAGGTATTCGTCCCTGGACGGTTCACGCCCGTTCTTCTCCCGAAACAGGTCAATCTGCTGTTCGGCGGCGGCATTGAAGAAGAATGCCAGCATCATCGGTGCCGGTCCGTTAATGGTTATCGAAACACTGGTATTGGGAGCGCAGAGGTCAAAGCCGGCAAAGAGTTTCTGCATATCGGTGACGGTGCAGATCGAAACACCGCTCTCGCCGATCTTGCCGTAGATATCAGGTGGATAGTCAGGGTCTTCTCCGTAAAGGGTCAGGCCGTCAAAAGCGGTTGAGAGCCGTTTGGCGTCATCATCCTTGCAGAGGTAGTGAAAGCGCCGGTTCGTCCGCTCCGGAGTCCCCTCACCGGCAAACTGGCGCTTGGGATCCTCTTCGGCCCGTTTGAACGGGAAGACGCCGGCGGTGAAGGGGAAATAGCCCGGTGCGTTCTCCAGCATGCACCAGCGCAATATCTCACCCCAATCGGCAAAATCCGGGAGACATACTTTGGGAATGCGGGTACCGGAGATGGTTGTGGTATAGAGATCACTCCTGATCTCCTTGTCCCTGACTTTCGTTACCAGCTGATCGCGACGATACGAGGCCTTCAGCTCCGGCCACTCTTTCAGGATCTTCTTCGGCTCCTCATGCAGGCGGGAATCAAAGATTGTTACCTGTTTATCCAGTTCAGCCAGAGTGGCGCTTTCTGCCACTACCTCGCGGGCGCCGCTCAGTTGAAAGAGCCGACGGGCGACATCGACCTGATTTTTGACCTGCCTGCGGTAGCCGCGCACCGCCTGAACGATTTCTCCGAGATAATGCACCCGATCCGTCGGGATGATGTATTTCTTCAAGCTCTCCGTCTCGACTATCTGCAGAGAGGAGTGCCACTCTGTACCCTTTTTGCTGTTGATGACCTCCAGCAGCTCCCGATAGAGGACATTGGTGCCGGGGTCGTTGAACTGCGAGGCGATGGTGCCGAACACCGGCAGCGCTTCATCGGCGACATCGAAGAGATTGCGGTTGCGCCGGTACTGCTTGCGTACATTGCGGAGGGCATCTTCGGCCCCCTTGCGCTCGAATTTATTGATGGCGACAACATCAGCAAAATCGAGCATGTCGATTTTCTCCAACTGCGTCGGTGCACCAAACTCGCACGTCATAACATACAGCGAAACGTCGCAGATCCCGACTACTCCGGCATTCCCCTGGCCGATACCGCTGGTTTCAACAAAAATCAGGTCAAAACCGGCTGCACGCACAACATCAATGGCATCCTGAATCGCTGCGGAAAGTTCGGTCTGGGAGTCACGGGTAGCAAGCGACCGCATATAGATGCGGTTTGAATTGATTGAATTCATCCGGATTCGATCGCCGAGCAGAGCGCCGCCGGTGCGCTGACGGGAAGGGTCAACCGCCAGAATGGCGACGCTTTTATCAGGAAAATCGCGAGAGAAGCGCAGTACCAGTTCATCGGTTATCGAACTTTTTCCCGCTCCGCCGGTTCCGGTGATACCGACGACCGGCACGTCCTGCGCCATCCCCCTGATAGTGCCACGAAGTGCCGCATACCCTGAGGCGTGATCATGGACAGCCTGCTCAGCCAGCGTAATCAAGGTATTAACCGCACGGATATCCTGATGTGCCAACCGGGAAGTCTCTGCCGCAACATCCCGCTCAAGGGCAAAATCACATTCCTGAAGAATCAAGTTGATCATCCCCTGCAGCCCCATCCGGCGACCATCCTCTGGAGAGAAAATCTTGCGGACGCCATACCCCTCGATCTCGGCGATCTCAGCGGGAACGATTACGCCTCCTCCACCGCCATACACCTTGATATGCCCTTCGCCGCGCTCCCGCAGCAGGTCGATGATGTACTTGAAAAACTCGACATGCCCCCCTTGATAGCAGCTGACCGCGATACCCTGGGCATCCTCCTGGATGGCCGCGGTAACGATCTCTTCCACCGACCGGTTGTGTCCCAGATGGATTACCTCGGCTCCGGAAGATTGCAGAATGCGGCGGATGACGTTAATTGTGGCATCATGCCCGTCAAAAAGACTGGTTGCTGTGACAATGCGGACTTTGTGGGTAGTTTTGAATGGTTCAGGAGCTGATATCGTCATGGTTTCCTCCAAAGGTATGAATAAACAGTGCTACTCGTGCAGTGTGAATTCCCAGGCACACCAGAACTCTTCGGGGTGCGGGTCGGGGGGACAGGCGAGACAGTTTGTGGTAATGCGAGGATCGATTGCTTTGGCAAATTCGCTGTATTCAACAATTCCGACCGATTTACAGGGGTGGTCGGCCAGTCCTTTGCGCTTGCGGGCTGACTGGACCCGGCAGTCAAGCATCCGAAAGACAACGCGTGTATCACTCTGTTCGAAAACATCCTGAAGGTTAAGGCGGGCATAAAAACGATGTTTCAAACACTCTACAAGCGCAGGAATTCCCCCACCTGGTTTCAGTCCAAGGCGCTCCATAATCCGCTTGGCTTCAATCACGGTAAAATAGCGCCAGGCCTCCGTATCAACGGCTACCGCTGCGTCCATGCCGTAACGCTTCTCAACCGCCTGAAACCAGACGCCGTCATGGGCCAGCCAGTTTTTTGCATCGTCGATAATAATTTTTATCAGCTCTTCCCTGCTCAACTGCTCGAGAAGGGCAACCCCGTCATTTCCGCTGCGTACTGCGTCTGTCATGTTTTCCTCCAATGGTGAAGCGATCGATATACATTTGGTATGGCTTAAAGTAGCGAACAATATAATATCCCGTTTACGTTCATGTCAAGCAAAAATAAAACGATTTTCTAAGGTCTAAATTTAAGTTTGCAGCAACCACGTCGAACGGAGGAGATGATCACTCGGTTTTTCAGGCCTTAAAATGGCTGGAATGAAGTCTGGGATTAATGTATAGTTCTGCGTCACAGATACTAAAGCCTAATAACCAGGGAGCGCCGCATAATGATGACACAAATTGAAGCGAAAGAGTTTGCCTCTCGGTGGTTGGCTGCCTGGACGGGAAACCGTCCTACGGAACTGGCAGCTTTTTATGCAGATGACGCTTTTTTTCTTGATCCGGGCCGTCCGCTGGGGATTAAGGGTAAAGAGCAGTTGTTTGCCTATTTCACCAAGGTTACCGGCAACAATCCTACCTGGGTCTGGTCTCTGGTCGAAGCGATCCCGATTGAAGATGGTTTTCTCGGCAAATTGGCCGCCTGTATTCCGGTGGGAGAAAAAAATGTGGAGTGTGTCGGACTCTGCTTCCTGCAGTTCAATGCTGAGGGGAAAATCAAGCGGAATGAAATTTATTTTGACCGCACCGAGTTGATCAGAGAAATCAACAAGTACCGGCAGTCATTTGCACATTGATATAACTGAAAAATGCACCTGGCCAGGGAGAAACTGACTCCGTGGCCGGGTGCGCTTATACTTTGGAACCCCAAAAACTTCCGAGTTCAAGCTCCGCCCGCCCGAAATCTTCCAGTTCAAGCTCCAGGTCAGGTGTCCAGGGGCGGTGCTTATAGTACATCTTGTCGTAGTACCCTTCTATAAGGCCCCGGGCAATCGCCTCCACATCCCATCCATCAAGACTGCTTTTCAACTCGGCATAGCGGCTACCGCCGAGTTTTTTTCTGATGCGCTCAAGAGCCTCCATCATCGCCTCGCGGTATTCGGGGAGGGCGTACTCCGCCCTAAGTCTTTCTATGCGGGTTTCAAGAGACGCATAACACCAGATTTTGCAACTCTCGGCCATTTTCTGATACAGTCTCCCCGGCAGGGAGTACTTGCCGATGCGCTGACTCTCTCCCTCCAACACTATCGGTCTTCCAGCAGGCAACTGCCTGAAAGCATTCCAGAGAGCAGTTTCAAAATGCTTCTGGGTGAAATCCTGGCTTAGCCCAAGAGCACCAAAAGCAGAGCCCCGGTGACAGGCAATACCTTCAAGGTCTATAGGTGCCCATTGCGCTGGATTCAGTCCGTTGATAAACGGCGTCTTCCCGGTGCCTGTCATACCGTGCATAACGATGAGAGGAGAGGAAAAATTACACCGCTCAAAACAATCTATCACATGGCTGCGAAAACTTTTATACCCTCCGACAAGCTGACGGGCCGATATCCCGCAGGTTTCAACCAGCATGGCAACAGAGTGGCTGCGCAGCCCTCCACGCCAGCAGTAAACGACAACCGGACGACCACCTGCCAGGGAGGCGATTCGGTCAACCATGGTGTAAAAGCGGTGACAGGTTAACTCAAGCCCTCTCCTGCGGGCCTCAACCGGACCGACCTGTTTGTAGATAGTCCCCACTTCCACCCGCTCTTCATTGGTCAGAAGAGGTACGTTTGATGCGCCGGGAATGTGATCGTCCTCAAACTCTAGGGGAGTTCTCACATCTATCAGACAGTGGCTGTCAATCAGTTCGGGAGTAAATTGTATTTTCTCAGGCATCAACTATCTCCAGTCGTTGACCAATATCCATTTCCTGTTGGAGTTGATACGGCCGGGTGGTGTAGGAGCGATATATGGTTGAACCGTTATAATTGAGGAGAGCCTTGAGCCGTTCATTCATTATGGTGCCGGAAACTTTTGCCAACGCGTCTCCTTCCGAGAACCAGCAGGCTTCCGCACTGTCGCCACTGCCTGCCAGGTCGCCGCTTCTGTACCGGCCCAGGAAGGTGAATATCACTGCCGGAGGGAGCGAGATCATTGACCAGACCGCCGCAAGCGGTCCCACTTCAATTTCGACGCCAGCCTCTTCCAACACTTCTCTCTGCAGGGCTGCAATAAGATCCTCCCCCTCCTCCACCCTACCCTGAGGGATTTCCCAGCCTCGCTTGTGATTTCTTATCAGCAGAACTTCGTTACTGACATTTCTGACAAGACAGCCAACCACAACAGTATGTACCGGACTGCTTTTAATCGTCGACATGGGTTACCTCTCATGACAATTATTTTCCTCTGGGTGAAAAAAGTTCATCAATAGCATCAAAATCAAAGCTGTTCTCAGCCAGAGTCCGGATAAGATCGAGCTTTTCTACGTCCTCGGCGACAGTTTTTGAGACGTCCCTGCTGATTGTCTGATACAGCTCGGCGGATGTCCATTTTCCGGCCCGCATAAAGGGAATCCTGCTCTTGTCAAGAATCTGCTGGGTAACAGCATTAATCGGAGAGGTTCCCGAAATGACCAGTCCTACGATCAGAGGTCGATACTCCGGCATTTTGTAGAGATGTGCGAGCGTGACCAGCAACTCATTCCTGCTGCTGGTCACCAGCAGCAGTGAGGGTTCCTGGATGAGCTCCATGACCCGCTGCGTAGAGGCGGCCCCGACAAGAACCTTGAAAATAATTTTCTGTTTATCACGCTGATTGCCCTGCAGCGGCAGATCAAGAATCCGGGAGATCCGCTGCAGGGTCGGGTTAGCAAGGATCGGTTGATAGTCGAAACCACCGATCACTTTGAACGGCTCATTGATCAAGGCCCGCCGCAAATAATCGAGGCTGCGCTCTCGCCGTACCGCTATCAACTTGTTTACCAGGATTGCCCGGACATCAACCCTCTCTTTCTCAAAAAACGCCTGAAGAACGGAAATCCGATCGACCACGCTCCCCAGACCGCCCCCTGTTACCAATAGCAGCGGAGCATCAAGCATATGGGCGATTCTGGCATTGGATATCTGCATCACGGAGCCGACGCCCGGATGCCCGGACCCCTCAATGATGATGAAATCGCACCTTTTCTCCAGTTCGGCGCAGGCATGAACTATACGCTTCTGGAGATCGTCGGGGGAGATAATCCCGTCAATAACGTTGCGGGTGGTATCCGGTGAAAGCACAACCGGAGACATCAGATCCAGGTCTTTGGTCAGACTGAAAACCCGGGCCATCAGCGCGACGTCCTTGTCCACAACCCGCCCGCGAAACGTTACTGTCTCGCCGCCAAACGGCTTGATAAATCCTACCCGCTTGTACTTCTTCATGGCAAGATGGATAAGACTGATACTGGTCGTCGTCTTACCGCTATTTTTGTCTATCGCTGCTACGAAAATTTTCTTCGGCATAATTTACACTCGATTACGATTAATGGCCCAGACACGGGATAACCGTATCCGGGCGCTTCAAAAACCACCTGATGACCATAGAGATTTTAAACAGTAACGACACTGTCGGCACGCTTCATACCGGTAACGATATCAAGCATATTAGTGACCTCGCCAACCTGCATTTTATCCAGAATGTGGAAATACGCCAGGCAGGCGCCACACGCCAGAATCTGAACGCCATTTCCGGCCAGCTCCTGTAAAAACGGCACCGCCTCGGAACCTTCTGCCGTAAAACTGACCCCGCTGTTGACAAAAGCAACGCACCAGAGATCGGATCCCATCTCTTTGAGCGTTTTTATAAAGTTGAACATCAGCATGTCGCCCAAGGCATCGTCGCCATGTCCCATATGTGTGCTCGTAATCAGCACCATGATCTTCTTCGCCCCGGGTCCGGATTGCAGCGCCGCAGGCAGCGCAGGAGCCGGTGTGAAAGAGCTTGTCCCCTCCCCTCGCCTGCCCACAATGCGAAACAAGTCCCCCAGCACCTCGGATTTCACCTGATAGCTCTGATGCTCAAGGAAACGGCTGACATTCTGCCGGGCCGCCTCATTATCGACAAGTACAGAAATGTCGGTCGACGCCTCTTGCGCAAGGGCATCTCTAACATGCAAAACCGGGGCTGGACAGTCCATGCCGCGGCAATCAAGCTCCTTCGTCATACGATCCTCCATCTGATACATTACTCCACAACAATCCTGTCGATCGGTTCCGCAATAACCTCACCGACAATCGCAGTACAGTCGATTCCCTTCGTTTTCAAGGCCGTTACAAGTTGTTCCGCCTCCCCGGCTGCAACCGCAATCAGCAGGCCACCGGACGTTTGCGGATCAAAGAGCAGATCCTGAACTTTCTGGGGGACCGAAACAGCAAAATCCACAAACGCCCCTCTGAAACTTCTGTTGTTATAGGCACCGGCCGGAATCAACCCCATAGCGGCCCACTCCAGTGCCTCGGGGTACATCGGAACAGCAGATGCGGTAATGCGCACTCCATGCCCCGAATCCACCACCATCTCAGCCAGATGTCCCAGAAATCCAAAACCGGTAATATCGGTACAGGCGTGGACCGTAAAATTCTCCATAATCAAGGCGGCATCGCGGTTCAGGGTTGCCATTGCCTGAGTAACCCTGTCCGTCAGCTCCTGATCCGCAAGCCCGGCCTTAATGGCGGTGGCGATAATTCCGGTGCCGAGCGGCTTGGTAAGAATGAGGCGATCTCCGCACTGCAGATTTTTTTTGGTCAGGATTCGGTCGGGGTGGATGAAACCGGTCACCGAAAGACCATATTTCAGTTCACTGTCCTCGACAGTATGGCCGCCGACCAGAACGACACCGGCCTCGCGCATCTTACTCAATCCACCTTCAATAATTGTACGCAGAATTGAGATATCCATGGTTTGAGCCGGAAAGGCCACAATATTCATAGCGGTCTTCGGCACCCCCCCCATAGCATAGACATCGCTCAAAGCGTTGGCTGCGGCTATCTGGCCAAAACTGAATGGATCATCAACCATCGGCGGAAAGAAATCGACCGTCTGCACCAGGGCGAGATCGTCTGACACACGGTAAACAGCCGCGTCATCGGCCCGTTCAAGGCCGACAAGGAGATTCTGGTCCACAGGGAGATCAAGTCCGCAGAGCGCTTTATCGAGGATCCCGGGGGCTATTTTTGCGGCACACCCTGCTCCCTTGACGGTCTGGGTGAGTCGTATGGCTTCGGTAGTCATTGCAGATGTGGCTCCTGTTATTGTTGATCCGACGGCCGCTGGCCACTCTAGCAGTATATTACGCACTGTTTCCTGTAATAGGTTAGAAATTCGCTTGGAGAAAAAACCGTGACGCCTTGGCAAAGACCGGGCGGAAAGTGGACTTGAGTACCCGTTACGATGCAGACCACTTTTGCGGCAATTGCAACCTCAAGAAATGGCTCATCATCAATATCAGGTAGTGAGAGTTGTAGCGGAGACGGGGCAACCGTGAGTCCTCGATGTTCAATATGGGCAAGAATGACATCGATCTTGTCTTTGTCAAACCTGAATTTTGGTCGGACGAGAACGTCCTGGTATTCCGTCAAGATGCGGGCATCAAAGGCAAGGGTAAGTTCGGAGGATGAAATCATACGAATGATTTCACCACATGGGCCAAACGGTGACAACAGTCCGGAAACAAGAACATTAGTATCAAGAACAATGTTCATTTTTTTGCTGTACGGCTTTTCCGGGCAGCCTTTATTTCGGCATCTATTTCATCATTTGTGATCGCATGGGTTTCATTAATGACAGAGCGACGTTGGAGACTGGCAACGGCATCAACAGCGCGGGCCTGCCTGAATGCATTCAGGGACTCTTCAAGATTCGACTCATTGATTGCCGCGAGGATGGCAATTGGCCTGCCATTACTTGTGATGATCAGTTCCCGCTCCGATGGTAGATCCTGCCAAACCTTGGCAGATTTACTTCTCAAATCACGTACGCTCATAAATCTCATGTTTTTCCTCCATTCATGCCCTCAATTGTGTACACAAATGTCATGCACGTCAACCGTTTTCGTTACACAAAACTATGTTCCGTGAAGGGTCATGATGTAGGTAAGAACGCCGAGCAGAAGAATCGCGAGGGCCAACTTAACAATCCCCTTGGCATAGGAGGTCAACATCCACGTAAGACCGGAAGCTGCAGCCCAGCAGATAGTCAATCGGCCGAGTCCGACTAGATCAGGGGCAGACTGTCGCCATATGTAGGAGACGATTACAAAATTAGCCAGGAATAAGACGGCATTAATGGGGACGTTTACAGATCGTCGTTCCAGAATAGTATTGATACTGTTTTTCATATCCCTCTATCCGACCACTCAAGTACATGCGCAAGACGTTCCTGAACTTCATGCTCCGCATCAGCTATGGTACTACTGTAAACATCCGCCACAGACATCCCCTCCGCTACTTACGCCGTGACGCCCGGATCCTCCAACTGCAGTTCCTTTATCGCCATTTCCCTCATTTTGAATTTCTGGATCTTACCGGATGCGGTCATCGGGTAGCCGTCGACAAAAGTGACGTATTTAGGGATTTTATAGTTGGCTATCTTGTTACGGCAGAAGTCACGAACTTCATCCTCGGTCATCGTCATCCCTTTTTTGAGGATGACGGCAGCCATGACCTGTTCCCCGTATTTCTTGTCCGGAACGCCGTAGACCTGGATGTCGGATACTTTGGGGTGGGTATAAAGAAATTCTTCAATTTCGCGGGGGTAGATGTTTTCTCCACCGCGAATGATCATGTTTTTGATTCTGCCGGTGATTTTGCAGTAACCGTTTTCGTCCATGATGGCGAGATCACCGGTATGCAGCCAGTTTTCGCTGTCGATAGCCCGGGCGGTTTCCTCCGGCATTTTGTAGTACCCTTTCATGACGTGGTAACCGCGAGTACAGAGTTCACCCTGCTTTCCGGGGGGGAGGGTTTCATTGGTTTCGATATCGACGATTTTGGTTTCAACATCCGGAAGCGACCGACCAACCGTGGCAACGCGCAGTTCGAGTGCGTCGTCGGTGCGCGTCTGGGTGATGACCGGGGAGGATTCTGTCTGTCCGTAGGCAATGGTTATTTCAGAGGCGTGCATGTCACTGTTGACTTTTTTCATGACTTCGATAGGACAGTTGGAACCGGCCATGATGCCGGTGCGCAGCGTGGTCAGGTCGAAGTTTTTGAAGTCGGGGTGTTCGAGTTCGGCAATAAACATAGTCGGAACACCGTGAACTGCGGTGCATTTCTCTTTTTCTATGGTCTGCAGGACTTTGAGCGGGTCGAAGATTTCAACCGGAACCATGGTGGTGGCGTGCGTGACACAGGCCATGACACCGAGGACGCAGCCAAAGCAGTGAAAAAACGGCACCGGAATGCAGAGACGGTCTTTTTCGCTTAATTTCATGCATTCGCCGATGTTGAAACCGTTGTTGACGATGTTGTAGTGGGTCAGCATGACCCCTTTGGGGAAACCGGTCGTACCGGAAGTGTACTGCATGTTGATGGTTTCATGGCAGTCGAGAGTGGCTTCGATGGCGTTAAGGCATTCATCGGGGATTTCCTCACCCAGCTTAATGATACTGTCGAAGTTGATCATGCCGGCGGGGGTGGCGCCACC
Organism: uncultured Geobacteraceae bacterium; assembly: GCA_903939115.1. GTDB lineage: Bacteria > Desulfobacterota > Desulfuromonadia > Geobacterales > Pseudopelobacteraceae > JACRCG01. The sequence goes on along the minus strand of CAJAFV010000035.1, from coordinate 33,248 downwards.
GATGTAAATGATGTTCTTCAGGAAGGGCAGCTTGGCGGCATTGAGGGTGCCCGGTGTAGAAGCGGCCAGTTCGGGAACGACGCTGTTTAATGTTTCAACGTAGTTGGTGTCTTTGAAAGAGTCGACCATAAACAGTGAGTTGGAATCTGATTGTTCCAGGATATATTCGAGTTCGGCCGATTTGTAGCTCGTGTTGACAGTGACGAGAATGGCTCCGATTTTAGCAGAGGCAAACTGCAACAGCACCCATTCGGGGACGTTGTAGGCCCAGATAGCGATATTATCACCTTTTTTGATACCGAGACGGAGGAGACCTTTGGCTATCTGGCGACAGGCGTCGTTAAACTGCTTGTACGTGTAGCGCAAGCCGCGTTCATGGTAAATCAGCGCTTCGTTGTCAGGGAAGCGGCGCGCCATGTCGTCCAGAAGGGATCCGACCGTGTGGGTGAGTTGTTTGGACATATGAACCTCCGATCATTTATTGAACATGAGTGAACAGGATATACAGGATAAAATCAAAAACGGCTCGGGTAAAATTCAAAGGCCTCGACCCTGTTTACCCTGTCTATCCATGTTAAAACGCCTGGTTTTGTTTCTTTTCGCTTTGTTATTCCGTTAGTTTTTTGATTGCAGACACAAACTCCTGCGCGGATGATACGGCATTCCGGGCATCTTCCTCAGAGACTTGGGCAAAATCTCTGTAATCCAACTCCATGCGTTCATCGAATAATTCGTAAAACATCTTGGCAAAACGCGCATCAAGCTTTCCAGAATGGATGAACTCTTTGTTGAAAATACCTATGACCCCGGAATGTTTGGATGTTTTGTGAGGTGTATTTGAGTGAATAAAAAGTGCCAGAACCGCATAAAACATCGCATAATACGAGCGATTGACAATTGAGCGAGCAGAAAAGCCGGATGCCAGCATCTTAACTGCTTCAGCAAGTGTCTCATCCGTTTGCTTCATGCGGTAGATAAAAATTGTGTCCCGATCTGTCATACGGGAATCCCTTCTTCCATAATCACGCGGATAATTGGTGATGAACGTAATGCTGACTCTTCAATTTCATGCCTGCTGAACAAAAGAGTAGTGACTACTATCCCTGTTTCCAGAGTCATCTCCCATGCAGCATTTTTAACTCTGTTTCTTAACTCTCTGTCAATTGATTCAAATTCCATAAAAATATCCATATCGGAATACTCATCGGCATCGCCTCGAGCACGGGAGCCAAAAAGCCGAAAATCAACTAGCGGTGTAAGTTTTGACACACGTTTTTTCAGCTCCCTAGCTGTTTTAAGATCATTTTGAGTCATTGGCATTTTCAGAATCCTTTCAGTGATTATGCGGACGGTGCCGGATGAAAACCATGCTTTTCCATAGAAATCAGTACGGGGAATAGAGTCCGAAGTTTAGACGCTACTCCTCTAACCATCCGTTAAATCAAACGTTTCCTTCCAGACGTCCAGTTATGAAGAGTGGGCAGGGTTTATTGTCCACCTTGTTGCACTGTCCCGCGTGGGCATGATGAAACGTTGCTCACCCTACCCGGCTGAAAATGTCAGTTAATGCTCTGTTCTAGATGAAAACTATTTCAATCGCAAGTTTTTGCTTCAACCGCGTATTTTTCTCCAAGCGCCACTGCCACCTTTGAACCGGACGGCCGTCCAAGATAGCCTGAAATATACCGTCCGGCAGCGGTCAATCCGGTCAAATCAACTCCGGTTACAATGCCCATCCCGTTCAACATATAGAGCAGATCCTCACTGGCAACATTACCGGCAGCGCCTTTGGCGTAGGGACATCCCCCTAATCCAGCTACCGAACTGTCGACCACAGCAACTCCCGACTCAAGCGAGGCAAGAATATTAGCCAGAGCTTGTCCATACGTGTCATGGAAATGAACGGCCAATCTTTCCAGTGACACGAATTGCACCACTTTTTTTATCAGCTCCTGGACTTTGTACGGGGTGCCGACTCCGATGGTGTCGCCAAGCGATATCTCGTAGCACCCCATCTCCAGCAGGCGTTGCGCGACCTGCACAACAGCCTCCGGGGCAACATCCCCCTGATACGGGCAGCCGAGAACGCAGGATACATAGCCGCGCACCTTGATATTGCGCTGACCGGCGGCGACAATTACCGGGGCGAAGCGTTCCAGGCTTTCGGCAATCGAGCAGTTGATATTCCGCTGCGAAAACGCCTCTGAAGCCGCACCGAACACTGCAATTTCCTCTGCGCCGGCCGCAACGGCCGCCTCAAAGCCCTGCATCCCGGGAACCAGAACAGGATAGCTGACGCCGGGGCGGCGGGTGATGCCACGCATGACCTGGGCGTTGTCCGCCATCTGCGGCACCCATTTCGGCGAGACAAAACTGGTGACTTCAATGGCAGTAAGGCCGGTTGCCGAGAGACGATTTATCAGCTCTATCTTCACGTCAGCCGGAACGCTCATCGCCTCGTTCTGCAGTCCGTCCCGAGGGCCGACCTCGACAATTTTTACCCGTTTCGGGACTCTCATTGCAATGGCTGTTCGCATTCGGCGGTAAACTCAAGCAGTTCGGCACCCTCATTTACCACGGCACCGACTTCAAAGTGAAATTCGGCCACGGCACCGTTACAGGGGGCATTGATAGTATGCTCCATCTTCATCGCCTCCATGATCAGGAGCGGAGCACCGCGCTCAACCCTGGCGCCGATCCCGACCATAATTGCAACCACCTTGCCCGGCATCGGGGCGGTAAGCCGGCCGGCAACCGCTTCATCCTCATCTCCGGCCGCACCGGGGTCATGCCAGGTAAGAAGATGACTTTTCCCTTGATCCAGCACCGTCAGGATGTTGCCGCTCCGGACAACAGTTGCCTTCACCCGCATTCCGCCGAGATCAGCCAGAATATCGCCGCTCTCATGTCGCTCTCCCCTGACGAAAAGGCTCCCGCCAGGCAGGTCAAGAAGATATCCGCCGGGACGATAATGTACGACAACCGTAACAGGCTGTTCGCCATCAATAAAATGAATATCATGATGGTTATCGAAATTAAGACGCCAACCGCTCATTTGATGCCACGGAGAGTGGGAATCAGGTGATGAATGCGCTTTTTTTACGGCTTCAGCTTGCAGTTCCAGCATCACTTCAAGTGAGGCAATTGCCAGGGTTCGATCAGACGCCGTGGCACCTTCAGGAAACAGGGCAGCGCGATGCCGCTCTATGAAACCGGTGTCTATCTCCCCGGCAGCAAAAGCCGGATGGGCGGCGATGCTCCCTAAAAATATCGTGTTCGTGGCGACACCGACCACCTGGAATTCCGCCAGCGCCTGTTGCAGCCGACGCAGGGCAGAGCTCCGGTCAATATCCCAGACAACCAGTTTGGCGATCATCGGATCGTAATGCATGCTGACTTCATCGCCCTGATGCACTCCGGTGTCAATACGGACATGGGTATTTTCGGCGGGGGTCCGAAGATGGCGCAGTTTCCCTATCGACGGCAGGAACTCACGAGCCGGGTCCTCCGCATAGATACGTGCTTCAATGGCGTGACCGCAAATTGCAAGCTGCTTCTGCTGACGGGGCATCGGTTCACCCGCTGCAACTAGCAGCTGCCACTCCACCAGATCAAGGCCGGTAATCATCTCTGTAACCGGATGCTCAACCTGAAGCCGCGTGTTCATCTCCATAAAATAGAATGAGCCATCCTCATCAAGAAGAAACTCGACCGTGCCGGCACCGACATAATTGATGGCTCGCGCAGCAGCAACAGCCGCAGCCCCCATCTGCTCCCTGAGAGATGCCGTCATTCCTGATGCCGGAGCCTCCTCAATAACTTTCTGATGGCGGCGCTGAATCGAGCAGTCTCGCTCAAAGAGATGCAGGGCATTACCATGGCTATCGGCAAACACCTGAATTTCGATATGCCGGGGTTTGGCAAGGTACCTTTCAAGGAGGACATGATCGTCACCAAATCCTGACATCGCTTCCCGACGGGCGCCGGCGAGAGCTTCGGCAAAGTCGGCACTGCCGGTAACCACCCGCATCCCCTTGCCGCCGCCACCGGCACTCGCCTTGATCAACAGCGGATAGCCGATCCGGTCGGCTTCAGACTGCAGGAATTCGCCCCCCTGTGCCGACCCGTGATATCCGGGAACGAGCGGCACGCCGGCCGCTCCCATGATCTCTTTTGCCGCACTCTTCGATCCCATCGCCCGGATTGCTCCAACCGGAGGGCCGATGAAGACGATTCCGGCGCCGGCGCACGCCTCGGCAAAAGCGGCATTCTCGGAAAGAAAACCGTAACCGGGGTGGACAGCCTGTGCGCCGCTCCGGACAGCAACATCCAGAATGCGTTCGGCAATCAGGTAACTCTCGCGGGCAGGTGCCGGCCCAATGTTGTGGGCTTCATCGGCCAGCTTAACATGGAGCGCAGCGGCATCGGCATCTGAGTAGACAGCCACGGTGCGAATACCGAGCCGCTTGGCAGTACGGATGATACGGCAGGCGATTTCACCGCGATTGGCAATCAGTATTTTATCGAACATAGTCAGTATCCTTATGTAACGTCAGTCTGATGGTGAGAACGTTAGTAGCTGGTTTGGCGGCAGGCGATCATGTACCCGAATCCGGACAGTATAACGGTTTCGCCTTTTTGATTCACCGCTTTGAACCGGGTCGTTGCGATGCCACGATCCGGCTTACTTCTGGAGCGCCTGAGATCTGTCCAGAAGGCCTCCAGAGTGAGCACGTCATCGGGCCGTACCGGATTCGGCAGTTGCACCTGTTCGATATGTAAACCGCTCAGGATGGCCATTTCCCCTTGTGCGTCAACAATAACCCGTGTACATGCGGACAGTGTCTGCAGGGACGAGGCAATGATTCCGCCAAAACGTGAGTCGGCAGCAGCCTGTTCATCAATATGAAACGTTTGCGGATCATATTTTTGGGCAAACTCCATTATTTCCTGAAGAGTGAAGGTAATCGGCTGACAGTCAATCTGGTCTCCTTCGGCAAGATCGTCCCAATAACGTATGGCCATACTCACCCTTTTATCCACGCCGGAGGGCGTTTTTCCAGAAAGGCTGACAGGCCTTCACGGCATTCAGACGAAGCACGCTGGTCCGCCATCAATCCGGCGGTATGCGCAATCAGCTCATCATCCGCAAGCCGTCCGGAAACAGTGGCAATCAGCTGTTTGGCGGCGGTCATCGCTCCGGGACCGTTTTTCAGAAGTTGGGTCGTAATTCGGACGGCAGCGGTGGCAAGCTCTTCGTCATTGGCAACCACCTCGTGGACAAGGCCGAGACGGCACGCCTCTCCCGCAGTAATGATTTCTGCGGTCACAAAATAGCGGCGCGCGGCACGGGCTCCAATGGCAGCAAGGACATACGGTGAAATGACCGCCGGAATAAGTCCCAGCTTGACCTCGGAAACGCAGAAGGTTGCCCGCTCAGTTGCAATGGCGATGTCGCAGCAGGATGTCAGGCCGACACCGCCGCCGTAGGCAGCACCTTGAACAAGCGCTACCGTCGGCTTGGCAAGCCCATTCAGGGTACGCATCAACTCGGCAATCCCCTTGGCGTCAGCCAGATTCTGCTCGCGGGAATTATCAGCCATGCGACGCATGTCATTCAGATCCGCGCCGGCGGAAAAGCTTTTCCCATTTGCTGCAAGTATGACGACGCGCACTTCCGGGTCCGTGTCAAGCTGACGCAGTGAGGCGGTCAGGTTGGCAACAAGGCTTTCGTTAAAGGCGTTGTGCAGTGCCGGGCGGTTCATCGTGACAGTTGCCCGTCCGGTTGAATCAATGGTGGTAAGAACGTCAGCGTCGCTCATTGGATCACATCCTGAATATGCCGAATTTAGTTTTTTCTGCCGGAGCGTTCATCGTCGCCGAAATACCGAGCCCAAGAACCATGCGGGTATCTGCCGGGTCAATAATCCCGTCATCCCAGAGCCGTGCGCTCGCGTAGTACGGATGTCCCTGGTGTTCATACATGTCGCGCACCGGCTTTCTGAACAGTTCCTCTTCCTCCGGACTCCAGGTTTCCCCTCTCGCCTCCATGCCTTCCCTCTTTACCGTAGCGAGTACGCTGGCCGCCTGCTCTCCCCCCATGACCGAAACACGGGCATTCGGCCAGATCCAGAGGAAGCGTGGGCTGAAGGCGCGACCGCACATGCCGTAGTTGCCAGCGCCATAGCTGCCGCCGGTTATGACCGTGAACTTGGGAACTTTGGCACAGGCCACCGCCGTAACCATTTTTGCGCCATCCTTGGCGATGCCCCCCGCTTCGTACTTGCTGCCGACCATAAATCCGGTGACATTCTGCAAAAATATCAAAGGAATGCCGCGCTGACTGCAGAGTTCTATAAAATGAGCCCCTTTAAGGGCCGACTCGGAGAAAAGAATACCGTTATTGGCCACGATACCGACCGGATACCCCCAGATATGGGCAAATCCGCACACCAGCGTCGTACCGTAGAGCTGCTTGAATTCATCAAACTCCGAACCGTCTACTATGCGGGCAATCACTTCATGGACGTCATACGGCTTGCGGGTATCAGAGGTAATGACACCATGAATTTCCGAAGGGTCATAGAGCGGCTCTACCGGCTCACGAACGGCAAGCGGCATCTGTTTAACCCTGTTGAGATTACCTACAATCCGCCGGGCAATAGAGAGCGCATGGCCGTCGTTCGTTGCATAGTGGTCGGTGACTCCGGAGGTCCGGCAGTGAACTTCCGCTCCCCCCAGATCCTCGGCGCTGACCACCTCGCCTATGGCCGCCTTGACAAGCGGCGGTCCAGCCAGAAAGATGGTGCCCTGACGCCGGACGATAATACTTTCGTCCGACATGGCCGGCATATATGCGCCGCCGGCGGTACAGGAACCCATAACAGCAGCGATCTGGGGAATCCCCTTGCCGGACATGTTGGCCTGGTTATAAAAGATCCTGCCGAAGTGGTCACGGTCAGGAAAAACCTCCTCCTGACGTGGGAGAAACACCCCGCCGGAATCGACCAGATAAATGCAGGGAAGATTGCACGCTTCGGCAATTTCCTGGGCACGCAGATGTTTTTTTACAGTAAGCGGGTAATAGGTGCCCCCTTTAACCGTCGCATCGTTTGCAAAGATCATGCACTCCTGCCCATTGACCCGACCGATTCCGGTAATAATCCCGGCAGCCGGCACGTCGTCACCGTACACTTTATAGGCGGCAAACTGAGACAGCTCCAGGAACGGCGCACCAACATCAAGCAGCTGCCTGACACGTTCACGGGGGAGTAACTTGCCACGTTCAAGATGCTTGGCGCGCGAGCGCTGATCACCGCCAAGGCGTATTTCAGCCGCCTTTTCCCGCAGGTCTGCGACCTGTGTAGCCATCGACTCGACATTAGCCCGGAATTCTTTGGAATTCACGTTAAGTGCTGTTTTCAAGGTGGTCATAATGTCGTTGTACTCCTTAGGCAATTAATAATTATAGGTAGTTATGAACAAAGCGACCGTATAAATGCCGCCATTCCTGAGAGAGTCGCTTCCGGCGCCTGAAGGTGCGGTGAATGTGCACACTCCGGAATTATCAGCGTTTCTGTCCGTCCGGAGGAACCCGCAGCGATAGCTTCGACCTGGGCCAGGGTTCCGTACTCATCGTTTTCACCCTGAATTATCTGCAGGGGGCAGGTAATATGGGGGAGAACCGCTTCCATACTCCAGTTACGGTTCTCCGGCAACAGCCAGATGTCTGCCCAGTTGTGAAACATGGCATCGGTCCGTTCCCCGTGATATCTGGCAAGTTTTTCCTTCAGATTCCCCTCTTCAAAGAGCGTAACCGCTTTTCGGATGCTGTTCAAAGTCAGATCTTCGGCAAACAGATGCGCTGCTTCAGCGATAACACCAACCGCGCTGTCCGGGAAGCGTGAGGCATACTGCAAAGCGATACTGCCGCCGTCGCTGTGTCCAATCAGAAGCGGCCGTTCAATGCCGCACCCCGCCAGAACATCCGGCAGCACAACCTCGGCCTCCCGGCAGAACGGGTTGCCGCTATACCCACCCAGGAGAGGCTCAGAACCGCCGGAACCGTACCGGTCATAGATAAGGGCAGGAAGTCCGACCAATCTCGAAAGTGTCTCCGGAAAGGTACGCCAAAGCTCAATACAGCCGAGTCCTTCATGGAGAAAGACCAGAACCGGAGTATCCCGCAGGCTTTTCCCCGGCGGTATAACTTTGCGCGCCCGCAGGGTGTGACCGGCGGCCTGAAGGTAAAAAGTAGTTTCGACCGAGTCCATATCTGCGCTACGCCGCCGTCTCACTGAAAAGCTCGCGTCCTATCAGCATCCGCCGGATTTCGCTGGTGCCGGCTCCAATCTCATACAGCTTTGCATCGCGCAGCAACCGGCCGGTCGAATATTCATTGATATAGCCGTTGCCGCCAAGTATCTGAATCGCTTCAAGCGCCATCCAGGTAGCCTTTTCGGCAGCATACAAAATAGCTCCGGCGGCATCTTTTCTGATTGCGTTTTTTCCGCTGCAAGCGTGAGCCACCGCGTACACATAGGCACGGCAGGCATTCATGGTACTGTACATATCGGCCAATTTACCCTGCATCAACTGGAACTCACCGATGGCCTTGCCGAACTGACGGCGTTCATGAATATAGGGAATCACCACATCCATACAGGCGCGCATGATGCCGATAGGGCCGGCAGCCAGAACCGCCCGTTCATAGTCCAGACCGCTCATCAGAATCTTGACACCGTCGCCAATACCGCCCATCACATTCTCAGCCGGCACCTCGCAATCCTCAAACAGCAGTTCGCACGTATCGGAACCGCGCATGCCGAGCTTATCAAGCTTTTGGGCCGTTGAGAATCCTTTGAAACCTTTTTCTATAAGAAACGCGGTAATACCTTTGGATCCGGCATTAATGTCGGTCTTTGCGTAGACAAGCAGCGTATTGGCGTGAGGACCGTTGGTTATCCACATTTTTGTTCCATTCAAAATAAAGTGGTCACCTTTACGGTCGGCCCGGAGGCGCATACTGACAACATCCGATCCGGCACCGGCCTCACTCATTGCGAGGGCGCCGATATGTTCACCGCTGATCAGTTTCGGAAGGTAGCGCCGTTTCTGCTCTTCGCTGGCGTTGCGGTAAATCTGGTTGATGCAGAGATTGGAATGAGCGCCATACGCCAGGGCAACGGCCGCAGAGGCGCGACTGATCTCTTCAATGGCAACAACATGCTCAAGATAACTCATTCCGGCACCACCATACTCTTCTGAAACAGTAATGCCGTGCAACCCCAGATCGCCCATCTTGCGCCAGAGATCCATAGGAAAATGATTTTCTCGATCAATGTCGGCCGCTCGGGGAGCAATCTCGGCACGGGCAAACGCCTTTACCGTCTCCCTCAACAAATCAGCGGTATCACCCAGATCGAAATTTAATGTCGGATATGAACTCATCTGCAACCTCCCTGTGTGTCATGGACCTGATCAGGCTAGCTCATCTTACGTAAAGGAAACAGTAATTCAGAGAAGTGCTTGTGTCAAACATTATTTTGATATTTACAAACCAGCCGATATCACCTTCAACTGCAACGAACCTCTGGCATAACGACATGGCAGAATAACCTCAAGTAATTTCAGGGATAAAACCATGCCGGCCCAACGACTTTTATTTCCTTCACAGAAATAAAATTGCGTTTCACAGATATTACAAACAGGCAATGGTGGGCGTGAAAAAAGACGTGAGTCAGCGCTTCGGGCGTTTTTGTCTATCATGCTGACGCCGCTTTCTTCGGCAGTATTCTTGCTGCAAACAAAATTTACCGTTGAGCTTACGTCTATGTCAACATAAAATAAAACATATTTTTGCATTAACACTATTTTGTTTGACACAACAGTATAAACAGTGATATTTCGCTAAGTATGGAGTTGCACCAATGGCATTAACAACCTCCATCCAGAAACTCTTTACAGCTTTTTACTTTACGTTAAGGACAGAAAATTCGTAGCAACCCCGCTTTATTCTCCGTAATACCATTGTTTTAGAGAGCCGCCAAGTCAAAGGAGTTGTTTCGATGGTTCAGCTTTCCTGCAGTGACATACAGCTCAATTTTGGCGGTGTACGTGCTCTTTCAGGCGTATCCTTCGAAGTCATGAGAGGCGAGATCTTCGCAATCATCGGCCCCAACGGTGCCGGCAAATCTTCCATGTTGAACTGTATCAGCGGCCTGTACCACCCTCAACAGGGCAAAGTAATCTACGAAGATCAGGATGTCACCCGCCTTCCCCCGTTTGAAAGGACAAAGCTCGGCATGGCGCGGTCATTCCAGAATATCGCCCTGTTCAAGGGAATGAGTGTTATTGACAACCTGATGATCGGTCGGCACCTCCATCAGCACTCCGGATTGATTTCAGGCGGGCTTTATTACGGCCCGGCGCAGGCTGAAGAGACGAAACATCGTGAATATTGTGAAGAAATCATTGAGTTTCTTGAAATACAGAGTATCCGCAAATCGATTGTCGGAACACTGGCCTACGGTTTCCAAAAACGGGTGGAACTGGCACGCGCACTGGCACTTGAGCCGAAACTGCTCCTCCTCGACGAACCTATGGCAGGCATGAATCTCGAAGAGACGGAAGATATGGTGCGCTTTATTCTGGACACGAATGAAGCCCGTGGCATCACAATCATCATGATTGAGCATGACATGGGTGTTGTCATGGATATTTCAAATTCAGTCTGCGTACTCGATTTTGGTAAAAAAATAGCCGGCGGGACTCCTGAACAGGTTCAGCAGGATCCGAACGTCATCAAGGCCTACCTTGGCGACGAAGATCTGGAGGGGCTCTAAGTGCATTTAGATCTTAACGACATGACGTTCCCCAAACTGCTGAAGTCTCAGGCCGCAGCGTTTGGAACAAAGAAAACCGCTCTGCGGAAAAAAGGCCTCGGTATCTGGCAAAACTGCAGCTGGCAGCAGTATCTTGACAATGTACGAACCTTGACGCTTGGCCTTCATTCACTCGGCTTTGGCAAAGGTGACAAGCTTGCCATAATCGGCAACAACCGCCCGGAGTCGCTTTTTGCCGAAATTGCCGCTCAGGCGGCAGGGGGAGTCGCTGTCTCCCTGTATCACGATTCGACCCCGCAAGAGGTCACATCAGCGCTTATCCGGTTTGACGTCACCGTTGTAATCGCCGAAGACCAGGAACAGGTAGACAAACTGCTTGACCAACGTGAGCGACTCCCGAATCTTCTCCGGATTATCTATATCCAGAAACGCGGAATGCGAAAATACAGCGACGAGAAACTTGTCACCTTCGAAACAGTTCAGGACTTGGGTACTACTCTCGGCGATCAACAACCGGCGCTCTTCGACACGTTGGTTGCAGCAGGGAAAGGCGATGATACCGCCATCATCTGCCTGACTTCAGGGACTACCGGCCAACCGAAGGGTGCTATGCTCTCCTTCAAAAATCTGCTCAGTATGAGTCTCGCCTTCAATGAAGCCGATCCCAAAAAAGCACAGGATGAATTTGTCTCGCTTCTACCGCTGGCCTGGTTCGGTGAGCAACTCATGTCGGTTGCGGCCCCGCTTGTCATAGGGTATACGGTCAACTTTCCCGAAAAGCAGGAAACCGCAATGGCTGATCTGCGTGAAATCGGACCGCATATCATGCTCTCGCCCCCCAAAGTTTGGGAATCAATTGCCACCTCCGTACGGGTCAGAATGATGGACTCGACCCCCTTTAAAAAATTCATGTTCAACACGTTTATGCCGATTGGCGAGCGCTACGCCGACTGCATACTGGCCGGAACTGCTCCTTCATTTTCATTACAGATTGGGCGTTTCTTTGCAGATAGACTTCTTTTCAGAGCTCTCAGAGATCGACTGGGTCTTTCCCATGTTCGCTCGGCACTGACCGGAGGGGCCTCGCTCGGGACCAACGTTTTCAGATTTTTCCATGCAATCGGGGTCAACCTGAAACAGCTCTACGGACAGACTGAGATCGCCGGCATAACCTGCATGCATCGTAACGGCGATGTTAAAGGCACAACCGTCGGCACTCCGCTATCAGGCACCGAAATTAAGATCGATGAGAACGGCGAGGTACTTTCAAAAAGCGCCGGTCTCTTCAAGGGCTATTACGGTGATGAAGAGTCAACCCGCCAGGCGATTACCGCCGATGGCTGGCTCAAATCGGGTGATGCCGGATTTCTGGATTCGGCTGGCCACCTCACTATTACGGACCGGACTAACGATGTGCTAACCCTTTCTGATGGCTCCTTTTTTTCGGCACAACTCATTGAAAACAATCTCCGCTTTTCGCCGTACATCGCTGAAGCGATTGCATTTGGCGGCGGCCCGGCTCCACTTGTGGCCCTGATCGGCGTCGCCAGCCGTGTAGTAGGCAAATGGGCCGGCGACAATAAGCTCTCCTATATGACCTTTGCTGACCTGACTTCGCGACCTGAAGTCATAGAACTGATTGCCGGCGAAGTTGCCAAGGTTAATGCCGGCCTCCCGGATAGTGCGAGGATTTCACGCTTTGCCATCATTTACAAAGAGCTGGATGCTGACGAGGGAGAGCTGACCCGCACCGGAAAAGTGCGAAGGGAAGCAGTTGCTGTAATTTATAAAGATATAATCGATGCGCTTCATGCAGGGACTGATGTTGTTACTATAGACACCACCATTGATTTTCACGATGGCAAGTCAGGACATATCAGAACCACCGTAACAACCAGAACTACGTAAGCGGAGGAGTAGCCACTATGGACATCACATTTCTCCTGCAGCTTATCATCAACGGCCTGGTGGTCGGCAGTATATATGCTCTTGTGGCTACCGGATTCGTCATCATCTATAAAGCCAGCAGCGCCCTCAATCTTGCTCAGGGCGAATTCCTGATGGTCGGGGCATACATCTGCCTTAATCTGCTTTCCAAATATAATTTGCCGTTCTGGCAGGCGATACTGATCACATTTGCATTTTCCGCGATCCTCGGCATTCTTATTGAGCGGCTCATTCTGCGACCACTGATAGGATCTCATCTTATTTCGGTCATCATGGTAACACTCGGCCTGTCGAGCATCCTAAAGGCGCTTGTTCAGTTGGCCTACGGCACCGACACCATTCCTTTCCCGGAAGTGTTTCCAAGCGCACCTGTCCAGATCGGACCGATTCCTGTGTCACAGGGGTATCTGTACGCTATTGGCTGCGTCACGATTCTTGTAACAGTGCTCACCATGTTCTTCAAATATTCTAAAACAGGAGTGGCTATGCGGGCCACCGCCTCGAGCCAGCAGGTTGCCCTCACGATGGGGATCAGCGTCAAGAAAATGTTCGCCATATCATGGGCAATATCTGCGATCGTTTCTGCCGTTGGAGGAATACTGCTCGGCACAATAAGGGGCGGCATCGACATGTCTCTCAGCTTTATGGGGCTTAAAGTCCTTCCGGTCGTTATTCTGGGAGGTCTTGACAGCATTCTGGGAGCCATCGTTGGCGGAGTTATTATTGGTGTCCTCGAGAACCTTTCAGGCGGCTATGTAGACCCTCTGGTCGGTGGCGGAGCTAAAGAAGTGGCTCCGTATATCGCTCTGATTTTAATTCTGATGTTTAAGCCTTATGGCCTGTTCGGTAAAAAGAAGATCGAACGAGTATAAACAGTTCCGTTTTCAGACAAGTGAGGCTCTATGCGTTGCGGTGATTTCAAAACTTCATATTCAGCAGACATGACAATCTTTGAGTCTAACAGTGCCCGTGTAATGCTGGGACTTTTTCTCTGTCTGTTATTTTCTCTGCCACTTTACACTCCCGGTTATCTGCTTGATATCGTTAACCGCATCGGTATCGCTGTTATTGGAGCGATCGGTCTCAACATACTGACCGGGTTCACCGGCCAGATCTCGCTCGGCAATGCGGCTTTCATGGCTATTGGCGCTTTCTCCAGCGGTTACTTTGGCACCAAGTTCGGGATGCCGTTCTATCTCTGCATTCCTTTGGCTGGGCTGACCACTGCGTTCTTCGGCATGTTTGTCGGAATTCCTTCCTTGCGCATCAAGGGACTTTATCTGGCCATGGCGACTCTGGCGGCCCATTTTATCGTGGAATTCCTGATCGTTAAATGGGAGTCCGTAACCGGCGGAGTGGCCGGCCTCTCCATTCCAGCGCCAAAATTAGGCAGTTTTGCTTTTGACACCGACGTCAGGCTCTTCTTCCTCATTTTTGTTATTACGGTCATGGCGGTACTATTTGCCAAAAACCTCTTTCGCACCAAAGTAGGGAAAGCGTTTGTCGCCATTAGAGATCAAGCCATTTCAGCAGAGGTAATGGGTGTAAATATCCTGAAATACAAACTGCTCTCCTTTGGCATCAGCTCTTTTTATGTCGGCGTTGCCGGGGCCCTCATGGCCTATCAGGCAAAAATAATTTCTCCGGAAACGTTTCCGGTTACGGTAGCAATCGACTATCTTGGCATGATAATTATTGGCGGCCTCGGCAGCATTCTCGGCTCCATCTATGGGGCAGTTTTTATTACGCTGCTCCCCGAACTGCTCAGACTGTCAACGTCGGCATTGGCCGGATCTTTTCCGTTACTGGTTGCGAAACTGGCTGCAATGAAGGAGCTTATTTTCGGTCTTATAGTCGTTATTTTCATTCTTTTTGAGCCTGCCGGCATGGCATCCCGCTGGCATAGCATCAAGAGTTATTGGAAGCTTTACCCATTCTCACACTAGCATCACAACACAGAAAGGGAGGTACGTATGAAAATCGTAAAAGTTCTGGCAGCAGTCGCAGCAGTTGTAACAGTCGCATCAACATCTTTTGCAGCGGAGACAATCAAGGTCGGAGGATTATGGGATCTGACCGGAGTCACGGCAGACGTGAGCAAGCCTTTTGCTGACGGCGTACAAGATGCAATCGCCTCAATCAATGAGAAGGGTGGCGTCAACGGCAAAAAAATTGATCTGATAAATGTCGACTATGCGTACAAAATTCCACAGGCAACAGCTGCATACAAGAAATTTGTCGAGTCGGATAAAGTTGTTATGATTAACGGATGGGGGACTGGGGATACAGAAGCACTCAAAGACACCATTGCTAAAGACAAAATTCCCTATCTTTCCGCATCATATTCAGGGCATCTGACAGATCCATCAAAAACGCCGTATAACTTTTTTGTCGGGGCGAGCTATTCTGACCAGATCAGAGGCTTCCTCGATTTTGTCAAAAAGAACTGGAAAGGCAAAACTCCCGCAAAGGTTGCCTTTATCTACCCTAACCACGGTTTTGGCAAGGCACCAATCGAGGCAGGCAGGCAATATGCCAGAGAGTTGGGCATTGAACTGGTGCATGAAGAGATTATTCCGGCTCCCGTCCAGGATGTGACGTCCAATCTACTCAGCATGCAGAAGAAGAATCCGGACTATGCGTATGTTCAGACAACCGTTGCTCCCTGCGCGAATCTGCTCAAAGACGCAAAAAAACTCGGCATCAAAACCATCTTCTTCCTTGGGAACTACGGCATGACCGAAGCGCTCCCTAAACTTGCCAAAGAAGCAGCTGAAGGCGTCTACGGAATGACTACAAATGTTCCATATGGCGTCAACGTTCCCGGCATGAAGCAGATCTTTGAATGGGACAAGAAGCATCCCTCAAAGGAGCAACGCGATTCGATGTATGTAAGAGGATGGGCGTATGCGCTGGTCTGGGCTGAAGGGCTCAGAATCGCCGACAAGAACAAGCAACTTACTGGAGAAGGCGTAAAGAATGCGCTTGAAACCCTTAGAAATTTCGAAACCGGTGGCCTGGTACCTCCAATCACGTACACATCTACAGATCACCGTCCGACCACCAAGACCACGGTTTACATGATCAAGGATGGTAAAATGACGAAGGTAGCTGATATGGAAACTCTCCGCAAGAAAGAGTGGCTGGGTCTGTAATCAAAAAGCATATTTTAAGGGGGGGCATTTTGCCCCCCTTTTTCAAACACGAGGCACGCCACCATGCTGACCATCAGTAATGCAGAAGTCATCTATAATCGTGTAATTTTAGTGCTTAAGGGCCTCTCACTCCATGTCCCGGAGGGAAAGATTGTGGCACTCCTCGGTGCTAATGGCGCGGGAAAAAGCACAACACTCAAGGCTATATCCGGACTCCTGAAATCAGAAGAGGGAGAAGTCTCAGCCGGTTCAATCGATTTTATGGGTGAACGGATCAATAATTTAGACCCGGAAGATATCGTCCGAAAAGGTATCTTTCAGGTTATGGAAGGGCGAAGAGTTTTCGAAGATCTAACTATTGACGAGAACCTGACGGTCGGTGGGCACACCCGCAAAGATTCAGCAGGATTCAAACGCGATAAAGAGCTTGTCTACGATTATTTTCCCCGATTACGTGAACGACGCAACCAGTTATCAGGATTCCTGAGCGGAGGAGAGCAGCAGATGCTCGCGATCGGCAGGGCTCTAATGGCGAGACCCAGATTGATGCTGCTCGATGAGCCGTCACTTGGTATTGCACCACTGCTCGTTCAAGAAATTTTTCAGCTGATAAAAAAAATCAATACTGAAGAGAAAACCACCATACTGTTAGTTGAGCAGAATGCCAATATCGCCTTCAGTATCTGTGATTATGCCTACATTATGGAGGGTGGTCGCGTTGCGATGAGCGGCACCACTGAGCAGATGAAGTCGAATAATGACGTCAAAGAATTTTACCTCGGCATGGGCGAAGGCAAAGAAAAGAAAAGCTATCGGGAATTAAAGAGTTATAAACGGCGTAAACGCTGGTTATAATCTGTATATCAGCCTAAGGAGCTTTATATGGGAATCAGGGATATTTTAGTACATCTTGACAATTCAGCCTCGTCTGCACCAAGGCTTGATGTAGCTATTGCGTTTGCCCGGAAACATGGCGCACGCCTTCGCGGCTTATACCTGATTACACACTTGTTCTACGAGCCAAGTGGTATTGGAGAAAAAACTGACAGCAAGAAGGTAGAGCAGCAGTTCTTGGACAAAACGTCTGAGGCCGGCATTGCATCTGAATGGATTTTTCAAGACTGCTCAATAATGGGATCAAATATCAGCGATTTAATTACCATGTATGCATATTACACGGATCTGCTGATTGTTGGACAAGTGAATCTCGCTGCACCCACTATTAACATACCAACCAACCTTGTGGAGCGTGTTATTTTATCTAGCGGAAGACCGGTTCTGGTAATACCGTATTCCGGCACGTTTAAAACTGCCGGTGACAGGATTATGGTTGCATGGAAAGCAGGGCGCGAGTCGATCAGGGCCGTTAACGATGCTCTGCCTCATATGCACAAAGCTCACTCTGTTGTCATTATGGAAGGCAAAAAGACACATGATGTTGATGATGCCACCGTAGAGTCTGTTAAAGCATTTCTTCTGAAACATGAGATTAACGTGACCATTGACGTTATTAGTTCGGGGGATTTTCCAATTGGAGATATGCTCTTAAATAACATTTGTGAAAAAAAGATCGACTTACTTGTTATGGGTGCTTTTGCACCAAATCGAAGAGGAAAACTTGAGCTTAGTCCGGTCGCCCAACATGTACTTAAACACCTTACAGCGCCTGTTTTGATGTCACATTAGTAACTTTACCCGTACTTTCCAGATGCAGTAAAACAGGGACTATTATGAATTCATCAAGCGGAAACGAAGAACTGGTTTCAATTGGAGACCTGGCAAAGAGTTTGAATCTCACGACCAGAACGTTGCGGTATTGGGAAGAAGCTGGGATAATTGAAGCGGCTCCGCGGTCAGACGGCAGCAACCGTTTCTACTCTCAAGATATTGTTAAAAGAGTCCGTTTTATTATAAAACTTAAAGAGCTTGGCCTTACAATTCAAGAACTCCAAGATCTCTATACCGCGTATGGCGAGGTTAAAAGAACTGATCGCATGATTCCGGCGCTCGTGCAGACTCTAGACAAACATATCAATCTAGTTGATGAAAAAATGGCCCGAATGGCTTCGTTACGAAAGGACATTGTAGAATACCGCCAACGTATGTCGACGAAATTAAACAACAATTGACTATACCAAGTAGCAGAAAAGCAGAAACGGCGTGTAAAATCCACGCCGTTTCTGCTTATTCACTATAGTTTTAGAGAATATCTTTAAGCAGCAGGCTCACTAGCAACTTCAACCTCAGTGATTACAGGAGCTACAGGTTTAGGTTTGACCGGAGTTAACTTAGCCTTTGAAGGCTTCATTTCGGCTTCAACAAGCTCAATTAAAGAAAGCGGTGCGGCATCGCCCTGGCGGACACCAAGCTTAATAATCCTGGTATAGCCACCAAGCCGCTCTTTATAACATGGTGCAATAGTTGTAAACAACTTAGTTACAATAGATTTCTCGCGTATTACAGCAGCAGCCAAGCGCATGGAATGAAGGTCTCCACGCTTACCGAGAGTAATCATCCGCTCTGCGACCACGCGAATTTCTTTTGCTTTAGCATCTGTCGTCGTAATTTTTCCATGTTCAAGTAGGGAAGTAACCATGTTCCTGAACATCGCCACGCGATGACTTGTTTTCCTGCCTAATCTTCTGCCTGCATTACCATGACGCATATATAAGATTCCTTTCTAGTCAAAACCTAGATAATAAATTACTCTTCTTCTTTTTGCTCGCCACGTAACCGAGTCATTAACTCAGGATCTGGAAAACTATCAATTTTCATTCCGAACGTTAAACCCATATCCGAAAGTATATCTTTTATTTCGTTTAATGACTTGCGACCAAAATTTTGAGTCTTTAACATTTCAGACTCGGATTTCGTAACTAACTCACCGATAAGTTTGATACCGGCATTTTTTAAACAATTAGCAGAGCGAACAGAAAGTTCAAGCTCTTCTACAGTGCGATAAAGATTTTCATTTACTTTGTCTTTATCTTCCTGAGACTCTTCATCAACTTGTGGTTCAAATTCTTCATCAAAATTGATAAAAATAGATAGTTGTTCTTTCAATATTTTAGCTGCATAGGCCACAGCATCTTCAGGTTTAACACTCCCATCTGTCCAGACTTCAAGATTGAGCTTATCATAGTCGGTCATCTGGCCAATACGAGCATTTGTAACTGAGAAATTTACTTTTTTGATGGGTGTGTAAATTGAGTCAATAGGTATAGTACCTACCGGAGACTTCTCGTCGCGGTTACGGTCAGCAGAAACGTACCCCTTACCCATCTTTACAGTCAACTCGACTTCAAGATTTGCGTCTTTACCACATGTAGCTATGTAATGATCCGGGTTCATAACTTCAACATTGTGACTTGAAACAATATCACCGGCAGTGATAGTTCCAACACCTTTATGTTTGAAGTGAATCGTTGCTAAATCGGATGAATGCAACTTAAGCCTGACACCCTTAAGATTTAGAATTATATCTGTTACGTCCTCAGTGACTCCCTGTATTGCAGAGAATTCGTGCAGTACACCTTTGATCCTAAGTGATGTAATAGCAGCGCCCTGAAGCGAAGAAAGCAGAACACGTCTGAGAGAATTACCTAAAGTAGTACCAAAACCACGCTCAAAAGGTTCAGCATAAAACTTTCCGTAAGTAGCTGTGAGTGTTTCTTTTTCGACCTGTAACTGTTTCGGCTTAATTAGATCTCGCCAGTTTTTATACATTGCTACCTCCTCCGGAAATAATAAACCGGTTGTCGTTCAAAACTAGAATCAGCAGCTTCCAGAAATTACTTTGAGTAAAGCTCGACAATGAGCTGTTCCTGGATAGGTGTTGTGATATCTTCACGAGTAGGAACACCTTTGAGTGTACCCTTGAAAGAATCACGATCTAGCTCTAACCACTGTGGAATCCCACGACGTACAACCGCTTCCAGAGAATCGCTAATAGCAACTACTTTACGGCTTTTCTCGCGAAGTTCGATAACATCACCAGCTTTAAGCTGAATTGATGGAATATCAACTTTACGCCCGTTAATTGTAAAATGACCGTGTCTAACGAGCTGACGAGATTCTGAACGGGAACTTGCAAAACCAAGACGATAGGCAACATTATCAAAACGACGCTCTAACAATGATAACAGGTTCTCACCCGTTACACCCTTCATCCTGTCAGCCAGTTTGAAATAACTACGAAACTGCTTTTCAAGAATACAGTAAATACGTCGTACTTTTTGCTTTTCACGAAGCTGAGTACCGTATGCTGAGACTTTAGTTCTGCCCTGTCCATGCTGACCAGGAGCGTAATTACGACGCTTGATTGCACACTTGTCAGTATAGCAACGATCGCCTTTCAAAAATAATTCTGTGTTTTCTCTTCTGCACAAACGGCATGAAGGTCCTGTATATCGAGCCAATGAAAACCCCCTTAAAAGTTGAAACTATTAATATTAAACTCTTCTTCTCTTTGGCGGGCGACAACCGTTATGAGGAATAGGAGTAACGTCTTTAATAAAACTGATACTAAAACCTGCTGCCTGAAGAGCACGTAGAGCAGACTCACGTCCGGACCCCGGTCCTTTAACATAAACTTCTACTGTGCGCATTCCATGTTCTTGTGCTTTCTTAGCACAGTCTTCAGCCGCAATCTGAGCAGCAAATGGAGTGCTTTTACGTGAGCCTTTAAAGCCTTTGGCCCCAGCAGTTGACCAAGCAACAACATTACCAACCGGATCCGTGATAGTAATTATTGTGTTATTGAAAGTCGCTTGAATATGAGCAACACCATTAGATATATTTTTACGTTCTTTTTTCTTGCGAACTACTTTTTTTGATGGACTTGCCATTCGTATTCTCCAGAGCTAGTTGGATTATTTCTTCTTACCTGCAACTGTACGTGCAGGACCTTTACGTGTACGAGCATTCGTTTTGGTCCGCTGTCCATTACAGGGAAGTCCCTTACGATGACGTAAACCTCTATAACAACCGAGATCCATAAGACGCTTGATATTCATAGAAATCTCGCGGCGCAAATCGCCTTCGACTTTACAATTACGATCGATTTCTTCACGAAGTTTAGCGACTTCAGTCTCAGTGAGTTTATCAGTACGTGTATCAGGATTAATCTGGCTTGCTGCAATAATACGCTCTGCAGATGAGTTGCCGATACCGTAAATGTACGTTAATGCGATAACTATTCGCTTGTTTTTTGGTAAATCAATACCTGAAATACGTGCCAATGGAAATACCCCCTTTAATAACTCATCCCTGACGTTGTGAATGTTTAGGGATGTCGCAGATTACGCGAACAACACCCTTGCGTTTTACAATTTTACACTTGTCACATATCTTTTTTACAGAAGCACGAACTTTCATAAAACTCCCTTTCAGAACTTACATTAACTTATCTGCGTCAGTATCTCAGGTCCGTTATCAGTAATTGCTATGGTATGTTCAAAATGAGCAGACAGACCACCATCACACGTTATAACTGTCCAATTATCGTCTAGAACCTTAACTTCATGTGATTTTTCATTTATCATAGGTTCTATAGCCAGAACCATCCCAGACTTAAGCTTAATACCTTTATTCGCTGAGCCATAATTAGGAATCTGCGGATCTTCATGCAGACTTCTTCCAATGCCATGACCTACAAAATCACGAACAACAGAATATCCCCTGGTTTCAACATATACCTGAACAGCTGAGGATATATCCCCTAATCTGTTACCTGGAACTGCCATCTGTATGGCACAATACAAAGATTCTTCAGTTACAGCTAATAATCGCTTAGCTTTATCAGAAATAATACCAACAGGTAGTGTTACCGCAGCGTCGCCATAAAAGTCATCATATATTACGCCAAAATCGAGACTTATTATGTCTCCGGATTTAAGCTGACTCTTTGAGGCCATTCCGTGTACTACCTGATCATTAGGCGAACAACACAAAGAGTAAGGATATTTGTGATAGCCACGAAAAGCACATTTAGCATGACGCTTATCAGCTTCTGAAGCGGCATACCTGTCAAGATCGAAAGTAGAAATACCAGGAGCTACTAAAGATCGTAAGCCCTCAAGTATTTCAGCAACTATCCTGCTGGCAGCCTTCATTCTATCAATCTCTCTACGAGATTTAAGAATGATCACCAATACCACCCATATCTAGCAGAGCCGAGATCTGCCCCTGTATTTGATCGATGGAACCTGTACCTGAGATGCTATATAACAGACCCATCTCACTAAAATATGATTTAAGAGATGATGTTTGCTGTTCATAAACTTTGAGCCGATTAACAACCGTAGTTTCGGAATCATCATCTCGCTGGACAAGCAGAGAACTACAGGCGTTACAAACACCGTCTCTCTCTGGCTTATTATAGAGAATATGATAACCCTTACCACATGATGGACAGGTTCTTCTTCCCGATAATCTTAAAATAAGTTCTTTATCGTCAACTTCTAGAGATATTACGAAATCAATTTTTTTATCAAGCGAATCCAATAATACGATCAGTGAATCTGCCTGTGGAATTGTTCGGGGAAAACCATCTAGAATAAAACCATCAAAACAGTCCACCTGAGAAACACGCTCTTTCACTAACTGGAGAACAATGTCGTCAGATACGAGACCACCGGAGTCCATAATTGACTTTGCTAAAACCCCAATTGGAGAGTTTGCTTTAACGGCTGCCCTCAGCATATCACCAGTAGAAATCTGCGGAATACTATATTTCTCGACAATAAACTGGGCCTGAGTACCTTTTCCAGATCCAGGAGGTCCAAAAAGGACAACATTCACGTTCAACGTCTCCCTTTAATACGTACACCTTTAAGAAAACCTTCATAATTTCTGGTAATCAGGTGTGATTCAATCTGAGACACAGTATCCATCCCAACACCTACAGCGATCAGGAGAGCAGTACCCCCAAAATAAAAAGGGAGATTAAATTTTCCGATCAAAATAGACGGTAAGACACAAACTATAGAAATATAGACAGCACCGGCGAAAGTAAGCCTAGTGAGTACCGTATCTATAAAGTCCGAAGTCTCTTTACCAGGACGTATGCCAGGGATATAACCACCCTGCTTTTTAATGTTGTCAGCAACATCAATGGGGTTAAAAGTCACAGCCGTATAGAAGTAGCAGAAGAATACGATAAAAGCAACGAAAAAGATGTTATAAATAAGTTTACCTGGCGATAAGCTTTTAGCTGCTTCCTGAACCCACGGTATGTTGATAAAATTTGCAATCGTTGCAGGAAACATAATGATTGACGATGCAAATATAGGAGGTATTACACCTGCCATATTAATTTTTAAGGGTAAATGTGATGTCTGAGCATTGAATGTTTTAAGACCGACAACTCTTTTTGCATAATGTATGGAGAGTCGTCGTTGGCCCCGCTCAACAAAAACAATAATTGCAATGACTGCAAACATTATGGCCATTACGAAAATAAGAATAAATAGTGATAACTGTCCAGCGTTAACAAGCTTACCGGTGTTATAAAGTGCTTTAGGAATGTTAACAACAATTCCGGCAAAGATTATTAACGAAATTCCGTTGCCGATTCCCTTTTCTGACATCTGTTCACCAAGCCACATCACAAAAGCGGTCCCGGCTGTTAGGGTAATGACGGTCATAACACGAAAGCCCCAACCTGGAGTTGGTACAACTAATTCACCAGCTGGACCTCGCATGCTTTCGAGGCCTACGGCTACACCCATACCCTGAACAATACTTAAGAGTACAGTTCCGTAGCGGGTATATTGAATTATTTTCTTTCTACCAACTTCGCCTTCTTTTGAAAGTTTCTCTATTGCAGGGACAACAACAGTAAGAAGTTGAAAGATAATGGAGGAAGAGATATACGGCATTATGCCGAGAGCAAAAACAGTCAGTCGCTCTAAAGCACCACCTGAAAACATGTCAAACAGGCCAAGTAAAGTACCTTGAGATTGCTTAAAAAAATGAGAAAGGGCGATTCTGTCAATTCCAGGCGTTGGGATATGGCACCCAACACGATATACTGCAAGCATCCCCAGGGAAAATAATACACGCTTTTTTAGTTCGGGAATCTTAAATATATTCTGGAGAGCTTCGAACACTATGAAAGCTCCTCAATGCTACCACCAGCAGCAATTATCTTATCTTTAGCAGATTGACTGAACTTATTTGCTGTTATCTTCAAAGATTTGGTTATATCACCATTACCTAGGATTTTGACAGCATATCGAGTTGATTTAATGAGGCCTTTAGAGACAAGTGACATGGCATCTATCACTTCACCAGACTCATATATATCAAGTTGACTGACATTAACGAGAGAAAACACTACACGGTCAAGAGGTGTAAAACCGCGCTTCGGCAGGCGTCTCTGAAGCGGCATCTGTCCGCCTTCAAATCCGGCTTTTATACTTCCACCAGAACGTGCTTTCTGTCCTTTATGACCTTTTGTAGCAGTCTTGCCGTGCCCGGATCCGGTACCACGACCGATACGTTTTCTGTTTTTTGTTGACCCAATCGAAGGTCTTAAATTATTAAGTTCCATGAAAATCGACCCCTTTATTCTATTCAACAGTCAATAGATGACCAACCTTATTAATCATTCCCCTGATTTGCGGGGTATCCTGACGCAGCACTGTCTGATTCAGCTTAGATAGTCCTAGACCGGCAACTACTGCAGTATGCTTTTTAGGAGCACAGATAGTACTTTTAGTAAGTGTTATTTTAAGCATGCCACTCATAATAGTTTCCCCACATGATAAATTATTCTGAAATTCCACGACGAGCAGCTATTTCTTCGGGAGTCTTAAGACGTTGCAGACCCTGAAAAGCTGCTTTTATAACGTTATGTGGATTATTTGATCCTAAACATTTTGAGAGAATATTGTTAATACCGGCCGCTTCAAATATGGCTCGAGCGGCACCACCAGCAATAACGCCAGTACCTGCTGAAGCTGGTTTCATAAGAAGTCTTCCGGCGCCAAACTTCCCTTCGATCTCAAAAGGAATCGTCTGATTGGCATTTACAGGGACTTTAATAAGATTCTTTTTAGCCTGTTCTACGCCCTTCCTGATAGCTTCAGGAACTTCGTTGGCTTTGCCGAGCCCATATCCTACATGACCGTTGCCGTCACCAACAACTATCAATGCTGAAAAGCTGAAACGACGTCCACCCTTAACAACTTTGGCAACGCGACTGATGTGTACGACTCTGTCATTAAGATTCAGTTCTGCTGGATTTATCCTACTCAAAGAAAACCTCCTATACGCTTAAAAAATCAGCCCAGATTCGCGAGCCGAGTCAGCAAGCGCTTTGATCCTGCCGTGATAAAGAAAACCGTTACGGTCGAAAACTACAGTCGAGATACCTTTAGCAATAGAAAGTTTTGCAACTTCCTTACCTACAAGGATTGCCGCAGCAACATTGCCAGTGCTAGAGATATCTTCTGGAGCAACAGTTAAAGTTGAAGTCGCTACGAGAGTAGTACCATTAGTATCATCAATTATTTGAGCGTAAATATGACGCGCGCTCTTAAATACATTCAGGCGTGGACGCTCTGTTGTTCCACGTACTTTTTTTCTTACTCTTACTTGACGTTTAAGCCGAGTAATTGTCTTAATAGCTGTTTTAGCCACGTGAATCTCCTTATAAAGACTATTTCTTGCCTGTTTTACCAGCTTTTCTCAGGATAGTCTCGTCAGCATATTTAATACCTTTGCCCTTGTATGGCTCCGGTCTACGGAATGATCGGATCTTGGCAGCAGTCTGACCTACCAGTTCCTTATCAAAACCCTTTACAGACAACTTGGTCATCTTCTCAACATCAACGGTTATTCCGTCAGGGATTGGGAAGTTTACAGGGTGCGAGTAACCAAGAGCAAGAACTAATTCTTTTCCTTTAACTTCCGCACGGTAACCGACCCCATTAATTTCAAGATCACGATGGAAGCCCTTGGTAACACCGACTACCATGTTATTAACCAAAGTACGGGTAAGGCCATGAGCAGCACGTGCTGCAGTGGTATCATCACACCGTGTTACTTCAATCGAAGCTTCACTGATGTTAAGAGAAACAACAGACATAATCTGTCGAGTTAACAATCCATTCGGACCTTGTACTGACAGTACAGAATCAGTGAAAGAGATTTTTACACTCTTTGGTATCTCTATTGGCAATTTACCTATTCTAGACATCTAAAAATACTCCTTGTCACTAATATTACCAAACAGTACAGATCAACTCGCCGCCTACGCCAGACTTACGAGCAGCATTATCGGTAATGATACCTTTTGAAGTGGAAAGTATTGCTATACCGATTCCGCTTTTAACCAAAGGGATATTCTCCGATTTGATGTAGACTCGACCACCAGGCTTGCTGACGCGTTTTATCTCATTGATTACGCTATCTTTCTCATCAATATACTTCAAATAAACACGCAAAACACCCTGAAGATTATCAGAAATAACCTTATAGTTTTTAATAAAGCCTTCTTGCTTTAGAACATTAGCAATACTGACTTTCATATTGGATGATGGAATGTCTACTTTCTGATGCTTTACCATATTAGCATTTCTAATTCTGGTAAGCATGTCAGCAATTGGATCTGTCATTGACATTGTTAATGTGCTCCTGTCTCTTTATCTATGAGGCTAATAGTTACCAGCTCGATTTTATCACGCCGGGTATCTGGCCAGACGAGGCATACTTGCGCAGACATATTCTGCACATCTCAAACTTACGATAAAACGCTTTAGGGCGCCCACAAATCGGGCATCGATTGTGCTGACGAACCTTGAATTTAGGTGCACGTTGAGACTTAATAATCATTGATACTTTTGCCACAGAATCCTCCAGATAACTTAGTTCCTGAACGGCATGCCCAGGTACTTTAGAAGTGCTTTGCCTTCTTCGTCTGTCTTAGCACTTGTTACAATTGTTATATTCATTCCCTTTATTTTATCTACATTGTCATAGTTAATTTCAGGGAAAATAAGCTGATCTTTAATTCCGAGCGTATAATTTCCTTTGCCGTCAAAAGCCTTACCAGATACACCTTTAAAATCGCGAACCCTGGCAAGAGATACGTTGATCAAACGATCAAGGAATTCATACATACGATCGCGACGAAGTGTAACCATGCAACCGATTGGCATGCCTTCACGAAGCTTAAAAGTAGCTATTGATTTTTTGGCTTTGGTAATTACGGATTTCTGTCCCGTAATCAAGCCAAGTTCAGTTGTTGCAGAATCAAGAATTTTAACATTCTGAATCGCTTCACCTAACCCCATATTTACAACTATTTTCTTGATATGTGGAACTTGCATACAAGATTTATAATTGTAGTCATTACGGAGCTTCGGTACTATTTCAGTTGAATATATATCTTTTAAACGAGACATTAGTTAAATCCCTCCAAAGTAATTCTAAAGTGATGTGCCACACTTAACACAAACACGTTGTTTTTCGCCATTTTCCAAAATCTTCTTACTGGTTCTGACAGGTTTTGAACACTTTGAGCAATATGGCATAACATTGGAGATATGAATACGAGCTTCTTTCTCCTTAATTTCACCAGCTTCGTTGCCTTTAGCTTTCACATGGCGCTTAACCAGATTAAGACCTTCAACAATTACACCATTTTTTTTAGGCAGTAATTGCAGAACTTTACCAGTTTTGCTTTTTTCCTTACCGGCGATAACCATAACGGTATCACCCTTGTTAACATGGGGTTTCGTGGCTTGCATCATCATTCTCCGATATTTTTATAGTACTTCCGGTGCAAGAGAAATTATTTTCATAAACTTTTTAGCTCGCAGCTCTCTGGCAACCGGACCGAAGATACGAGTACCAACCGGCTCCTTGGCATTGTTGATGACAACACCTGAATTATCATCAAAACGGATGTACGACCCGTCTGGGCGGCCTAAAGATTTAGCTGTTCTGACGACTACCGCCTTCACAACATCACCCTTTTTAACCTTAGAATTCGGCATTGCTTCACGAACTGAAGCAACAATAATATCACCAACACTTGCATATTTTCTTTTAGAGCCACCCAGCACTTTAATGCAAAATAATTTTTTTGCACCGGAGTTGTCGGCTACATCTAGTACTGTCTGCATTTGAATCATTGGATGTTACTCCCTATACTAAGAGATGCTTTCAATTATCTGCTTAATGCTCCAGCGTTTATCTTTACTCATAGGACGGCATTCGATTATTTGAACGCGGTCGCCAATTTTTGAGCTGTTATGTTCGTCGTGACACTTATACTTAACGCTGCGTTTAATATACTTACTGTAGACACTGTGCTTGACAAGACGATCGACTTTAACAACTACTGTCTTTTCCATCTTGTCGCTCACAACAACACCTACTTGAGTTTTTCTGTGACCGCGTTCAATCATTTTGTAACTCCCCCTGCCTTACTTTCGGTGAGAATTGTATTAATTCTAGCTATATTCTTACGAAGGCTCTTCAGCTTGGAAGTATTCTCAAGTCTGCCGGTATGAAGCTGGAATTTAAGATTAAAAAGTTCCTGAGTAGACTCAGTATGTTTTTTAGCCAGTTCTTCAGCTGATATTTTTCTAAGATCACTAGGCTTCATGAACATCCCCCCTGGAAATAAACTTGGTTGAAATGGGCAGTTTATGGGCAGCCAGACGGAAAGCCTCACGTGCGACTTCTTCTGTTACGCCTTCCATTTCATACAGTACAGCACCAGGCTTTATAACACTAACCCAAGAATCCGGAGAACCTTTTCCTTTACCCATCCTGGTCTCAGCCGGTTTGGCAGTAAGCGGTTTATCGGGGAAAATACGAATCCATATCTTACCACCCCTCTTAATATAGCGGGTCATAGCAATACGGGCTGCTTCAATCTGGCGTGAATCCAGCCAACCACACTCTGTGGCCTGTAGGCCATATTCACCAAAAGAGATTTCTATGCCTCTGCAGGGCTTACCCGACATGCGGCCTTTCATCTGTTTTCTATGTTTTACCCGTTTCGGCATTAACATTGATACGTGCTCCTATTGTGCATAATTGAAAATTACTTACCAGGCAGAATTTCGCCCTTAAAAATTAGTACTTTTATACCAATGAGGCCGTATGTTGTCTTTGCCTCAGCAAAACCGTAATCGATATCAGCGCGTAAAGTGTGCAGCGGTACTCTACCTTCACGATACCATTCAGTACGGGACATTTCAGCGCCACCTAAACGACCGGAACAGGTAATACGGATACCCTTTGCTCCGAACTTAAGAGTCGATGTTACACTCTTTTTCATTGCTCTTCTGAAGGCTATACGTCGCTCCAACTGTAAGGCGACATTTTCAGCTACTAACTGAGCGTCTAATTCAGGTTTACGTATTTCATTTATAGTAATAAAGATCTCTTTTTCAGAAATCAGAGCGAGCTCTTTTTTTATTGTTTCAACTTCAGAGCCCTTTTTACCAATGATAAGACCGGGTCTTGCAGTAAAAATATTTATTTTACACTTATTCGCGGCACGTTCAATCTCAATCTTAGAGACACCAGAGCTGTACAAGCGTTTCTTTAAATATTTACGAATAGCAAGGTCTTCGTGCAGAAGTTTTGCATAATCAGCTTCAGCATACCATTTTGAATCCCAGGTTTTTGTAACTCCGAGTCTGAAGCCGATCGGATTAATTTTTTGTCCCAAACTACACCTCCACGTAATAAAACTATTTCGAGTCTGAAAGGGTTACAGCAATATGACTAGTAGGCTTACGAATTTTGCTGGCACGCCCCATTGCACGAGGAACAAAACGTTTTAGTGCAGCTCCGCCATCAACAAAAATTGTTTTTACAACAAGACGATCAACATCAGAAACGCCCTTTTGTTCTGCGTTAGCAACTGCAGACTTGAGAAGCTTTGAAACAAGCTTTGCTGAAGGCTGAGGCATAAACCGTAAGATATTCAGTGCATCTTGAATTCCCTTACCACGGACAAGATCGACTACTAGGCGAGTCTTGCGTGGTGAAAGGCGTACAGATGAGAGTTTAGCGTTGGATTCCATTTATAAGCTCCCTTACTACTTCTTGACTTTGCTCTTTTTATCAGCGGCGTGACCGTGAAATGTTCTAGTTGGGGAGAATTCACCCATTTTGTGACCAACCATATTTTCAGTAACAAAAACAGGGATGAATTTTTTGCCATTATGTACCGCAAAACTGCAGCCTATAAAATCGGGGCTGATTGTTGAGCGACGCGACCAGGTCTTGATAATCTTTTTGGAGTTAGGACCTTCAGCCAGAACTTTTTTGTTCAGGTGGTCATCAATAAATGGACCTTTTTTTATAGAACGTGCCATAGTATCTCAGCCTCTCTACGAATTATTTACTACGTTTCTTTACAATGAAACGGTCAGATGTCTTATTAGTACGTGTCTTGTAGCCCTTAGTTGGTATACCCCACGGTGTTACCGGATGACGTCCACCGGATGTACGGCCTTCACCACCACCATGTGGATGGTCAACAGGGTTCATAGCAACACCACGAACTTTCGGGCGTCTTCCAAGCCAGCGTGAACGACCGGCTTTACCGATGTTTATGTTTTCGTGGTCAGTGTTCCCGACTTGTCCGATCGTTGCATAACAATCCTGCAGAACCAATCGTACTTCACCAGACGGGAGCTTAACTTGTGAATATTTGCCTTCTTTAGACATGAGCTGAGCGAATGTTCCAGCACTCCTTGCCAACTGAGCGCCTTTTCCAATCTTAAGCTCGATATTGTGGATGACCGTACCAAGTGGTATTGCCCGTAAAGGCAAGCAGTTACCCGGCTTAATGTCAGCCTCTGGACCACTGATAATGACATCACCAACTTTTAAGTCAAGTGGAGCTAAAATATAGCGTTTTTCGCCATCCGCATAAAATAACAATGCGATTCGCGCGCTTCTATTCGGGTCATACTCAATACTGGCAACAGTTGCCGGAATACTACGCTTATCACGACGAAAATCGATGATACGATATTTCTGCTTGTGACCGCCACCCTGGTGTCGGGACGTAATACGTCCGTTAGCATTCCTGCCGCCACTTTTTTTAAGTGATACGAGCAAGGATTTTTCAGGTGTAGTTTTAGTTATTTCAGCAAAAGCAGAGCATGTTTGATGTCTGCGTCCTGCAGAAGTTGGATTATAGCTTTTAATTGCCATTGTGAACCCCAAACGTATTAGTTAGACTTCAAAGAAATCTATTGATTGCCCTTCCTGGAGCGTAACATACGCTTTTTTCCAGTTGGAACGTTTGCCCAAAGTTTTACCTGAACGTTTAACCTTACCGGCCACGGTTACTGTGCGAACGGTAGCGACCTTGACTTTAAAGAGATTTTCAATAGCTTGTTTAATCTCTATTTTATTTGCAGATTTATCAACTACAATAGCAACGGTGTTGTTGGTATCGGAGCCCAAAGATGTTTTTTCGGTAACATGTGGCTTCTTGATTACGGAGTAAATATTCATTTTTGCAATACTCCTTCAGTTGATAGCACGGAGTCCTGAGTAAAAATAATGTGCTTATATTTCAGCATGTCATGAACATTTAACGCATCATGCTTCAACATTTTAATGTGTGGAACGTTACGGGCTGACAGAAACAGATTGTTATTAAATTCGTCAGTAACAATTAAAGACTTACTGAGGTCGAAGGTTCCGAGAAAGCCGACAAAATCTTTGGTTGATGCTTTATCAAACTCAATTTTGTCAAGAACAGTAATCTTATTGTTCTGCAGTTTATATGTAAGTACTGAACAGAGGGCTGCACAGCGCGCCTTTTTATTCATACTAAGGTTATATATTTTAGGTTGTGGGCCAAATGCAACGCCACCGCCCGGATACTGAGGAGCACGACTACAACCCTGGCGGGCATTACCAGTCCCTTTTTGCTTAAATGGTTTCTTACCACCACCGCGGACTGCTGAACGGTTTTTGACTGCAACAGTTCCTGCTCTACGGTTTGCGAGTTGAATACGGAGTGCCTGATGAATTAGGCTCTCTCTTACTTCAACATCAAACACATCATCGGAAAGCAGAACTTCACCGACCTGTTGTTTGTTCATATTGTAAACTGCAATTGAAGGCATAACAAACTCCCGAAGTACTAAGCTTTAACACTCTTTTTGATCATTATAATCGAATTCTTGTGACCTGGTACGGCACCCTTAATCAGCAGGAGGTTATCAGCTGCATCTACACGTACAACTTTCAACTTTTGTACTGTAACTTGAGCGTTACCCATCTGACCAGGCATCTTCTTGTTTTTAAAGACATGCGATGGTGTTGCTGACGCTCCGATAGATCCAGGTGCCCTATGAAAGCGTG
This sequence comes from uncultured Geobacteraceae bacterium, assembly GCA_903939115.1. Taxonomy (GTDB): domain Bacteria; phylum Desulfobacterota; class Desulfuromonadia; order Geobacterales; family Pseudopelobacteraceae; genus JACRCG01. Next base: position 943 of record CAJAFV010000035.1, on the reverse strand, counting down.
AACCGTGGGAGGCACGGCCGCCCTTGAAGTTGTAGCGCTTCATGACGCCCTGAAAACCCTTACCGATGCTTGTACCAGTTACGTCAATTACATCACCAACCGAAAACTCGCTGACATTGATTTCATCACCAACATTCATTGAATCGACCTGGTCGTTTCTGAATTCACGCAGATGCCTGAAAACACCGTGGCCTGATTTAATACAATGACCAAGATAAGGTTTGTTAACATTTGCAGCAGCAACCGACTCAAAACCTACCTGAACAGCCGAGTAGCCATCACAATCAGCAGTTTTTTTCTGAACAACATAGCAAGGACCGGCTTGAATTACTGTAACCGATACTCTTGTTCCGTCTTCAAGAAATATCTGGGTCATGCCCAGTTTTTTTCCGATGATACCTTTCATCATATTCAGTCCTATTAAGTCGTAGTAGCAGTTACAGTTTAATTTCTACATCAACGCCGGCAGATAAATCCAGCTTCATGAGGGCATCAACTGTTTGCTGTGTAGGGTCTAGTATGTCAATTAAACGCTTATGTGTTCTGATTTCAAACTGATCACGAGATTTCTTATCAACATGAGGTCCGCGGAGAACACAATACTTATTAATGACTGTCGGCAATGGAATCGGACCAGCAACACGTGCACCAGTTCTTTTTGCTGTGTCGACAATTTCGCCAACCGAAACATCAAGTAATTTGTGGTCATATGCCTTAAGGCGAATTCTTATCTTCTGGCTCTGCATTGATAACCTCGTAACGTAACTTTAATTATTCAATAATTGAAGCAACAACGCCTGCGCCGACAGTACGGCCACCTTCACGGATGGCAAAGCGCAGACCGTCATCCATAGCAATCGGGGTGATCAGGTTAATTGTCATGGCAACGTTGTCACCAGGCATAACCATTTCGATGCCGGCAGGAAGTTCTGCAATCCCGGTT
>CAJAFV010000034.1 GCA_903939115.1 uncultured Geobacteraceae bacterium | reverse complement strand
GCCGGGAGCGGCTGACCGAATTTGCCTGAAATGTTCCCGAAGATCGATGCCGAGCATCGGAAGATACATCTGATTGCCGGGCACCACAAAAGGGACTTTCTGCTCGATTAGGCGCTTGCGGTTGTAGGCAGAGACCGACGAGCAAAGGTAGATGACTTCACCATCCCATTTCGCTTGGACCTGCAACATTTGTTTTCGAATGATTGCAGGAGTCTGCTCGTTATTGTCGCGCGCAACCATCAATAGGCAGGGGGTGTTCAGCAGGGAAACTTCATAGAAGGTGTAGGAATCTCGTAGAAAGAATGGGAGGCTGTCAACACCTTCCCATTTTTTTGTTGTAGCGGTTATGTCCAGGTTTTCTTTCAGGTGGCGTTCAAAATCGCGTAATAGACTCTTCATACGCACCCCTTTTAACAGTTTTTATGCACATTAACATGACGAGTGTTATCGTGCAAATAAAATGTTAACCTTGCTTTCTCTTATGCATTCTGCCCTCTCTAGCACCAGCTTGGGATGGAAATATTACATCCCAAGAACTAGTCATTCAGCAAAGCTTCCGCAAGCCCATCCAGCCGAGTCTTATGTCGTTCCCAGTCTGGCATCATCTCGGAAAGTAACCGGTAAAACTTTTGGCTATGGTTATGCTCTTTCAGGTGGCAGACCTCATGCAAGATCACATAGTCCACACATTCTCTTGGTGCTTTTACCAGGCTGGGATTTAGCACTAGCACCCCGCTTGGCGAGCAGCTTCCCCATTGGATACGCATTGTCAGCAGCTTTACAGGAGGTATTTCACGGAGCCAGACAATCTGCCCGGCCAATGCAGAAAGCCGTCTGGCAAACAACTCTTTTGCCCGCGCTCTATACCATCTGATGACGAATCGCTTTACCAATGTATGCTCTGCTGTCGGAGTGGTTACCTGCAAATATCGACCAACCAACTTGGTTTTACCGACACAACCAGGAATTTCAATCACCTTTAGCAGGTAGCGCCGACCAAGGTAGAAATAGCTCTCACCACTGACATACTCGCGGGGCAGAACGTGGAGATTCCTTTCGCGTATCTCTTCGAGTCGTTTAGATACCCAACGGGCACGCACACGGACAGCATCTGAAATCCTGACAGGATCGGCATCTACCGGCGCATCAACTTGCACTTTGCCATCCGGGTAGACATGGATGGCAATCTTCTGTTTCCGGCTGACGACACGATTAACCTGATAGCAAATCTCTTCATTGCCATACTGTAGGCATTGCCGCATTGATCAATGCCTCCCTCTGCTTAAGCCTACACGCGTGATCTGTATGACATGCTCGATGACATCTTTGGCCTTGTCCAGACCAATCAATACGAAGAGTCGCGGTAAAAGACCTTTACGAATGGCAGTTTCAATATTCTGCGGATTGAGGGAATTCTCCGCGACAGCATTCTTTACCATCTCATCAATTGCCATTGCCTCATCAACGTACTTCTGCTGCTGGTCTTCGTCGAGAATAGACAGTGAGTCGTCACCCAGAACCAGTTTAAAGGTGCCGAAGTATGCTTTGGCATGGCGGTTATCACCGAAACAGTCGTGCTCCCCCTCAATTTCGCGATTTTTCACCTTGGTTTCGAAATCCTTGAACAGGGCATATTGCTTGAAAGGGTGCTTAAACATCGCCTCTGCCTCGGCGATAGCCATTTTCAAGAGCTTTGAAAAAACACTCTGGGCATAAGGGTCATCGGCCAGTTCCTGTTCAATGGTCTTTTTCAGGCGTGTCCGAATAATGTCGGTCTCGTTGCGGGTCTTCTCTTCGGACCAACTACCAGGGTCTTGCTCTCTACCAAGCTCGTTTACCAGATAAACCCCTTCGGATTCTCTGACTTCCAAGCCAATAACTTGCTTGTCCACAAGACGACTGATCTGCTCCTCATAAACGCTGTAATCAACCGTTTCCAAAGCATCCTGACGGGCTATCTTGCGCAAGTTACTGAAGAAACGCAGATCTTCCTTGTAGGTCTTGATAAGATCCTCAGCAAAACTCTTGTCTTCGAAGAAAGAGCGGGAAGAGAGCGACACCTGCAAACAGACGCCAAAGGCCGTCAGGGCTTCATAGAAATCCTCACGTAACTTTTGACGGGAATCGAAACTGTTGCCCTCGGCATCTTCGACATACTTCGGCATGAGCACCTGCCGGTACTGTTCCAAATCCCGGCGATTCTGCACATCCTTGAAAAACGCCCAGAGCCCGTCATGGAGCATGGGCAGACGCTTGTACTCCGTGCTTATCTGGCTGTAAAGCCCCTCAATGTCCTGAATGTCATACCCTTGCTGCGTACGGGTTTCCAGGTCCTGGTAGTCGCGGATAGCCGTATCCAGCTGTTTCAGAATGCCGCGATAATCGATCAACAAACCGAAGCGTTTCTCCTCGTGCAACCGGTTAACACGGGCAATCGCTTGAATAAGGTTGTGGCCCTCCAGCGGCTTATCTATGTAAAGGACAGCATTGCGTGGCTCATCGAAACCGGTCAGGAGCTTATCAACAACAATCAGCAAGTCCGGGTCTCCGTCAGTGGCAAAATCCTCCAGAACCTGACGTTCATAATTTTCACCATTGTTGCCGACGTTAGCCTTCCACCACTTCTGGACCTCGGGCATTTTTGATTCGTCGACTTCGGTATTCCCCTCCCGCGTGTCGGGAGCAGAGATCACAACAGCACTTGTCACCAGTCCCGTGGCATCCAGATGCTTCTTGTAGCGGATGGCATCCAGTTTTTTGTCCGTTGCTACCTGCCCCTTGAGGCCCATGCCCAGCTTTTTGAAGTTTTCGCTGAAATGGACGCCGATATCCCACGCAATCAACTCGATACGGTTCTCCGAACCGTAAATGGCTCCCTTGCGGGCAAATTTCTTTTTCAGGTCGGCTTTCTGGGCATCACTCAAACCAGCAGTAATTTTTTCGAACCAGTTGTTAACAGCCTGCTCGTTGATATCAAGGGCCGGTTGGCGCTCCTCATAGAGCAAAGGCGTGACGGTCTTGTCCTCCACAGCCTTCTGCATTGAATAGGCATGGACGATAGGACCGAATTTGTTGGTAGTCTTTTCTCCTTTGAGAATCGGCGTTCCTGTGAAGGCAACAAAGGCAGCATTGGGCAGCGCCATGCGCATGCGCTCATGGTTTTCCTTTTGACTGCGATGCCCTTCATCCACCAATACGATGAGATCCCCTGAAGGGTTGAAACATTCCGGCAGCTTTGAGGCGGTATTGAACTTGTGGATCAGGGTGAAAATGATTCGCTCGCTGCCATGGCCGATCCGCCGCGCCAGATCCCGGCCGGAGGTAACCTTTGACTTCTCCCCTTCCTTCTTGGTAGCCACCATGGAACCAAAGGCTCCGCCGCTCATGAAGGTTTTTGATAGCTGCTTTTCCAGATCGATGCGATCCGTGACGACGATAAACCGGCAATTGCCGAGGCTGTCATGGAGCAGGAGCGCCTTGGTCAGCATGACCATGGTGAGAGACTTGCCCGACCCGGTCGTGTGCCAGAGTACGCCCCCCTCCCGGCCACCATCCGGGCGACGCTGGTTGATCCGGTTGATAAGAGCACGGATGCCGAAGAACTGCGGGTAGCGGGCCGCAATCTTGCCGCTCTTCCTGTCAAAGAGGAGAAACAGACGGATGAATTCCAAAAGTCGTTGCTTGTCGGCGAGACTGGCCAGAAGCCGGTCCTGGTCAGTCGGTAGCGATTTATTTGACCAGAGGCTCTCGAAATAATCGCGAACCTTTCCTGGTTTGTCGGCGAATAGCGCTTTGTTGACTACCGGAGCAAGCGGCGAGTTCTTCAGCGCCGCATATTGAGCCTCAGTGAACTCCTCATCTTGCCAGCGGGACCAGAATTTAGCGGGTGTGTGCGTGGTTCCATAACGACCTTCGCTATGACTGACCGCCAGCAGGAGTTGGGCATAGGCAAACAGCTCAGGAATCTCGTCCAGTCTCTGGTTGCGCAGATGCTGGCTCACTCCTTCGTCGATCATCGACTTGTCAGGGTTGCCGGAATCAGGGCGTTTCGCTTCGATGATAAGCAGAGGGATGCCGTTTACAAAGCAGACGACATCGGGACGACGGGTATGAGTGCCCTGAGAGGAGAGAACTTCCATCTCTTCGGAAACATGAAAACTGTTGGCAGCATAATTCTGCCAGTCGATCACCTGAATAGTGGGTTGGTGTTTCTTCCCGTCCGACATGAACTCGGTGACGGTAATGCCAAGGGTCAGCTTTTCATAGATCCGTTCATTGGCGGCCAGTAGCCCTTCATGCAGGGATGGAGAAGATAGTTCGCGGATAATCTGGTCAATGGCGTTATTGGAGAGGGGATACAGTCCCCCTTTGTATTCGAAGCGGCGATCTCGCAGTGCCTTAATGAGGATCGGTTTGAGCAAAACTTCACTGTTGTTGCTTCGCAGGGTAAGACATGCAGAGGGAGAAAGATATTCCCAGCCCAATGCTGACAGCAGGTGAAGCGCTGGGATATGGGCGCTGAACTGTTCCTGGGTCTGGGGGACGAGGCTCATGGTTGCACCTTTGAGCACAACGAAACAGAGGCCGGTTTAACCATCTTTACACGCCACTTGCCAAAGAGGAGTTGCTGCAGGAGATACTTTTTCTGAGCTATCAGTAGCTTATATTGAGCTTTATAATTTTCATATTGTAAGTCCAGATTGTCAATGATTGTAGCAATTCTTGATTGCTCATCGTATGACAAAGGACAGGAAAATTTGAAACGCCTGATAAAATCGGTTGGTACACGTTTTTGCCCAGCAGAGCCTTGCATGTTTGCTTTGCCACGTAGCCTAAATTCATGGCTATTTGTCACATGATATACAAAACGAGCGGAAACCCCCTTTTTAGGTCGCAATACATGGAACTCAGTACTCCCAAAACCAATGCCGTTACTCAGGTTGCTAACAACTGCGCCTTTCCCGTTTTCAAAGCAGGGTGTAATCTTTGCAATGAGAATGTCGTTATTCATAAAACTTGAAAATCCTTTAGAAACCTCTCCATACTCCGTTTCTAGAACGTATGTCAACTTAGCATCTTCTGAAACTGCGTCCATCGGGACAAAAGAAACTTTACCATCATTACTAATTGATGGTCGTGTCGGATTAATAATAACTAGGTCACCTAGTTTAATGGTTTTCCATTTCGTACTTAGTCCCCCCGTTCGCTTTATCCCTGACATCAAAACATGCATAAGTGATTTTTTTTGATCTTTACTACTTATTATTAATTTGCTCACCACCTTAATTGCTTCATTCCAACTCGATAGAATATCAACAATTTCTTTTTGCTCTGGAAGAGGTGGGATATTAAAGTGCCAGTTTAACCAACGATCCACGTTAAATATCATCTTCTCAACATGGACGCCGATGCTTGAATGGAAGCAGGTTTGTTGAAAATACATCGACTCGGAAAGATACTGGAGAAAAATCAAGTCAATCCCGCCTTTTGTTCCAATAACCGCATATTCATTTGAAACGACGGAGCCAGCTAGGTTAACAGGGACAATGCCACACGCACCATGAACTATTTGACGTTTGGAAATCAGAAAATCACCGGCTTCAATTAGGAACTGACTCGGAGTCTTTATTTCACGACCTAAGAGACAACTCCTCTCTTCCACACCTCCCCGTGACCTCTTCACAGTCACAAGCCTGTATAATCTTGCAGGTTCGAGACTAATCGGCCTTTTGATCTCGAAAAGATACTTGTTCAGTTTTTCTCTCTTCCACCCAACAGGGGTTTCAGGCAGTTTCGGGATTCCAGCCCGAATAGATGTGGGCATCCCATTAATTTTCGCCATTATTGAATGCCCAATTCATTCAGAAATTTTTCCATCTGAATCTCTAATTCCGCAAGGTCCGACTTCAACTTCTGACGCTCTTTACGGATAGCTAGAAGATCAATTTCTTCTTCCTCCTCGAATGTATCCACATACCGGGGGATGTTGAGGTTGTAGTCATTCTCTTTGATTTCATCATGTGTGGCAAGATGAGCATACTTTTCAACGCCTTTCCTCGCTTCACATGTTTCTACTACTCGCGCAATATCCTCATCACGTAGAAAATTCTGGGTTTTATTGTCCTGAAAGGCTCGGCTGGCATCTATGAACAGCACCTTGTCATCAGCCCTTTTCTTCCGGAATACCAATACTGCCGCCGGAATCCCCGTGCCATAAAAGAGCTTTTCAGGTAGACCAATCACGGCATCAAGAAGATTTTCTTCGATCAACTTTTGGCGGATAACCCTCTCGCTGGAGCCACGGAAGAGAACCCCGTGCGGAACAACCACACCCATTCGCCCAGTGCCGGGCTTGAGCGTCTCTATCATGTGCAGGATAAAAGCGTAATCGCCCTTGGTTTTCGGCGGGATGCCGCGCCGAAAGCGGCTGAATTTATCTCCACTGGCGTTGTCATGTCCCCATTTTTCCAGGGAGAACGGAGGATTGGCTACTACCACATCATAGTGCTTCAATCGCCCTTCTGCTTCCAGCAGTTTGGGGTTGCGGATGGTGTCGCCCCACTCGATGCGGTGATTGTCCTCGGCATGCAAAAACATATTCATCTTGGCAAGCGCCCAGGTGCTGCCGATAGCCTCCTGACCAAAGAGAGCATATTTTTTTGAGCCGAAGTGCTTGCGAATCTGCTGACCACATTTGAGCAACAAGGAACCGGACCCGCATGTCGGATCACAGATTTCATCACCTTCCTGCGGTGCTACCAGCTCCGCAATCAACTCAGAAACTTCCGGTGGTGTATAGAATTCGCCCGCTTTTTTCCCAGAGGTAGAAGCGAAGTTTTTGATGAGAAATTCGTAGGCATTACCAATGATATCAAGCTGGCCGACGCGGCTTGGGCGCAGGTTTAGCTCTGGCTTTGCGAAATCCTCAAGGATGTGGCGGAGGATATCGTTTTTTTGTGCTTCATCACCCAGCTTGTTGGAGTTGAAGCTGATGTCCTGGAACACGTCGCGCAACTTCTGGATGTTCGCCTCTTCGATAGCATGTAACGCCTTATCGATGCGTTCACCGTTGCCCGGCTGTTGGCGTTTATCGTAAAGAGAGTAAAAGCTGGCTTTGGGCGGCAAAACGAACCGCTCGTTTTTCAGCATCTCCACAATCAATTCCGGATGGTCCCCATACTCTTTTTTGTACTGATCATAGTGATCCTGCCAGACATCGCTGATGTATTTCAGGAACAGCATGGTCAAGACATAGTCCTTGTAAATGCTCGGATCGACCGTACCGCGGAACGTATCACAGGCGGACCATACCGCTTTGTTGATGTCTTCCTGGCTGATGGGAGTAGTAACCATTATGAGTTCACCTTTCTGCAATAGCAGGTTCAAGTAGTTTTTTCGCGATTGCTTTGAGTTCTTTTTCGCGATTGCTGATGAGTGCTTCAAGAAGCTCTCGTTCGCGTAAGGCCGACTTGGATAGTTCGATGATTATTCGCTGCTGATTGAGGGGAGGGATAACAATGCTCAGGTCTTCCAGCATACTGCGTCGGACACTGACCTGTGCTGTTCCCTCTGCAGATTTGACAAGATATGTCTGCGCAGGCTGCTGATTGATTTGCCATGCCACAAATTCCGGAAGAACTTTCTCCGACTTGATCCTGAGCAGGTAAAAATATTGCGAGCAGACGCAAGGGACCAAAATTTCATCGACATACGCGGCCACAATTTTTGTGCCCCTGGCGACAAACAGGATGTCGCCCCTTTGAATCCAGTCAGGTTCTTTCCTCCCCTCCAGGCGGGTTTTTGTCAGACTTGTCCATTTCACCGTTCCAGTCCAATCGACATCCTTTATCTGAATGACAGAAACTGGTCCATTAACGTCTTCCGGGACACTCCCACGAAAAGGATGCCCGGCACGTATCTCGGCTATGTCGTTTAATTTTGCATGTATGTAAATCGCATCATTCGCCATGATGCAAATTTTTACTTGTAAAAGCAGAAAGTGTCAACTATATTGTTTCACATGCATCATCAAGCATGATGCAAATAAATGTACAGGCGGTGGACAATGGCACAAGGCATTGGTTACGAAATCGATTTTCTTCCAGTTGGAAACGGGAGCCGGAGCGGAGACGCAATCGCGGTAAGGTATGGTTATCCAGGAAGTTACAAGGTAATGGTGTATGACGGTGGCACCAAGGAGTCAGGGCAGGCTTTGGTTGACCACATCAAGACGTACTACGGGACCACACGGGTTGACTATGTTGTGAACTCTCACCCCGACGGAGATCATGCTTCGGGATTATCCGTGGTTCTCGAACAGCTCGAAGTAGGAGAGCTCTGGATGCACCAACCTTGGAACTATTCCGCGGTGATCCGGGATTACTTCAAAGACGGGCGCATAACCCATAACAGCCTGGAAGAGCGACTGAAGGAGAAGATGGGGGCAGCGCACGCCTTGGAAAAACTGGCCAATGAAAAGGGGATTCCGATCTTCGAACCGTTCCAAGGATCGATGATAGGTGATTTTGAGGTCATGTCCCCGGATAAGGATTGGTATGTCCATGAACTGATCCCGGAATTCTCAAAATCACCTGAGCAAAAGGCAAGAGAAGAAGCGTCGCTATCCTTTGCAGCATCGACAATGAAGTCGATCACTGAAATGGCGAGAAGTGCGATTGAATGGGTCGCAGAACACTGGCACATTGAGTCCCTCCGAGATAGCGTTGAGACATCTTCCGAAAATGAAAGCTCGGTTATCTTGTACGGAGTGATAGATGGTCGCGGCATTTTACTTACTGGGGATGTAGGAGTACGCGGGCTTCATGAGGCGGCTGATTATGCAGAAGCTCAGGGAATATCTATTCCAGCCGGTTTGAAATTCAGCCAGATTCCCCATCACGGTAGCCGCAATAATGTCTCAACGACCGCCCTGGACCGGATTCTTGGACCTCGGAAGGCAGTGAACGATGGCGTTCAATCATTTTCCTCATTTGTATCTGTGGGAAAGGAGTCCACTACTCATCCCAGAAAGGCAGTTACCAATGCTTTCATCAGACGCGGCGGCACTGTTGTCGAGACGAGAGGAGAAGTAAAGTGTCATAGGCACAACATGGATTCTCGGGGTTGGGGTGCAGCTTCGCCTCTACCGTTTTCAAATGAGGTGGAATCATGGGATTAACAGATTTTCTGGCAAAGGTCACCGACCCATACGAGAGGCAGGCCCGACTCTACCCGGCTCTATTGGCGGGGCTACCGCTGATTGTGGCGGCAACCATTCTTTATGGTTCAAATTCAGTCATAACCGCTGCAAGCACCGTCGCCGCTTCATGCGGAGGACTCTATCTTCTTGCAAACATAGCGCGAGAGCGAGGGAGGCGTCTTGAACCGATTCTATATGAAGCCTGGGGGGGCAAGCCAACCACACAACTTCTTCGCCACCGTGACCGGAATATAGAAAGCCCAACAAAAAGGCGCTACCATGGATTTTTGTCGCGCACGGTGAGTCTTCAATTTCCCAGTGAAACAGAAGAAGAAAGCAACCCAGTCACCGCCGATGAGATTTATCAATCTGCGGTTCGGTGGTTACTGAACCATACGAGAGATAAGAGCAAACATAAGATGATTTTTGACGAGAATATCGCCTATGGTTTCCGTAGAAACGCATACGGCCTTAAAACCATCGGTATAGGAATTTGTCTTGCAACCTCAAGCTGGATTCTGATTTCTGAGGGAATTATTGGTGTCGAAAAAAGCGGTGACATTCTTGTCAATCTTGCAAGGTTCTCAACTGCGGCAAATATTTCTTTGGTGGTTTCTGCGACAATGCTGCTGACATGGGTGTCGTACTTTACCGAAAAGACCGTTCGAAACGCAGCTTTTACCTATGCGGAAACACTGCTGCGGGCATGTGACAAGGTGTAATTTCGCCCGTATCCGAATTGTGCGGGCTACAAGTCACAACTCGATTACGAGCTTCTTGCCGTACTGCGGATTGAGCTCCACATCCTTGTAGCCGTAAGGGTTCACAACTATCCGGGTTCTGCCGAGAGCATAGTCGAAGGAGTTATGGGTATGGCCGTGAACCCAGAGACCGGGACCATGGTCGATGATCTCGTTGGAAATATCGGTCATGAAGGCACAGTTGAGACTGTCACCCCGGAACTTTTCATGGATTGAGAGCGGTGACACACCATGATGTGTGACCACGACAACCTTTTTTCCGCCGGCGTTTTTCAGTTCATCGAAGATATAGCGCTTCGATTCCAGGAATAGATCGACTGTCTCTTCGGGCATGAGCCGCGTTCCGTCAGCTTTTTTGATCAGCACAAAGTCGTTCATGTTCTTCCGGGCATACTGCATCTTGAAGAAATCCTTCTCCTGGAAGTCCGTCCATAATGTTGCCCCGATAAATATGACACCGTTGATCTCAACTGATTCATTTTCAAGAAAATGGACATTTTTTGGAATCGACAGCTTGGCTTTCAGTTCATGGATACGCCCGAAGAAATCGTTATGATAGAAAAAATGGTTCCCCTCCACATAGATGACAGCCAGGAAACGCTTGGCCAAGAGGCTGATAACCTTGAGCCAGGTCTCCTGTTTATGGGCCAATCCGATATCGCCAGCAACCAAGGCAACGGTTTCATTATCAGTCGGTAACGGCGGGATCACCATTTCCAGAATGCGGGGAATCTTGTTGGGTTGCCAAAACTCGGCATGAATATCTGAAAAGGGTCGAACCAGCATAATACACTCCAACACTATTGAAAAAACTGACACAAAAAAAGGTGAGAAAAATGGTGAGAAATGTCACCATTCATAACTGTCACGCACACGTAATTCATAACTGAAAAGGCCCCCATAAAGGAGGCCGGAGATTCAGTATAGACAGTATTTAAGTTCGCGGCGCTTAAGATTGCCATACGGTCAGCTATTGCTACCGCAGCCGATGGTTTAACCACCGCGAGAAGTTGCCTTCCCGATTCGCCCCCTGATTGTTCAGCGAGGGACTGTTCACCGCCGCTATCCTTTGCACATTGTGCCGGTCCGGATAGAACTGCAGATTTGCCTGAAGGCCGGCTCTGCAAGCCACCGTGTACCTCAAGAGAGGCAGAACGCCACGGAGCATTGTATATGCCTTTATTTTAACCAATATAGCCTGCCGTCGTCAACCATTGGTTTTATTGTCCTTCCCGTTCTT
>CAJAFV010000033.1 GCA_903939115.1 uncultured Geobacteraceae bacterium | reverse complement strand
CTGCCATGAATCTCTGCCGACCAGGCTACGCTCGTAGTACTCAGCAAGCATACGCATGTCAGCAAGCAGAACAGTCTTTTTAATGCCATCAGAAACCTCCTTTCTCAAAATAGTACAAACACTGATACGGGCTCACATGGGCTTTTTCGTTAGCACACCTCCTCTTTTGCATCAGTGTTATCCCCCTGACGCTTTTCCTGTTTTTTTGAAACACCTCTTTCATGTGGGGCTTTGCTGTTTCCGCTTTTGATAGAGGGGGTATTTCAGCAATGGATTGATATTCCAAAGTAGCTCGAATGTTGTTTGATTATCTCTGCTGTTGAGTGTAGATTGTAATTTTCGGATGTCAAGTGCCACTAAAAAATAATTTGCTTACATGGAATATTTGTCCTGACCTGCCTTTGTAATACACCCTCGTATGTTGATTGTCTCCTCCGGTTTGAGTTGCCCTCGTTCCGTTGCCCATTCCTTACAAAAAATTGCACTTGATGTACAGGAAACCAGTCAAAAATACTGACAGTCACCTATGCTACCGACCTCATACATGACGATTGTACCTCTGCCGCTGATAGTAGGGCACGATGCGGATCGTGTAACCTGAATTTCTACTTCACTCGTGGTGCTAATCGTGTTCATGGTGTTCTCCTTTTCTGGTTTATGTTCTTTCTCTTATAAGATTTTCTTTTTCCCGTACCGTATTTCGTATGATGCAGAGCAGCGCCAGGCACTCCGCGTGATCCCGAGTTAACCCGCCGTCGTACTCCATTATCCCGGCGCGCTCCTCGAAGTCCATGCGCTGATCGGCGGACAGGTGGGTTAGTAGTTCTATAAATATTTCATTCATAGTGATCTCCTTTTCGGGCAAAAAAATACCCGCTGAAAGCAGGTCGGGTGGATACGGATGTTGGTAGAAGGTTACGGTTTTCTGCTCTGTATCCAGATCATGAACAGCCCTAAAGCCGTTACCAGACCGATTACCGCCTTGAGGGACACTGCCAGTACCGTGACGAGTACCGATAGTGCTCCGAGTTTGATGAGTAGTGCGCCTGCGATGATGATTAGGATGAGCCAGATCATGGTGATTCTCCTTTTCTGATGGTGTTTTGGGTTTTGGGCAAAAAAAATCCCCAAGGCTCGATGCCAAGGGGACTTGTAATAGCTATTTATTGATTTAAAAATCTAATAGACAACGGAAAAAGTTCCACTACCAGTAGTATCGGCTTCTATACGATATCCACTTGTTGTAAAAGTTAAGCGCGCCTTTGTATTATTTTCTCCAGTGAACAGCAACTGCCCAGAGGTTGGAGTACCAGAAATATCTGATATGTACAGAGGGATGATGGTACTCATGACAACATATCCGTAAGCAGGATCGTAGTAAGTTCCGCTACAAGTTAGAGTATTAGAACTGCCATTATACTGATAACTATAGTTTTTTATCCACATTGTTTTTTGAGTTGCACTACTATAAAGCGTCATTGAAATGGTCAGCGTCTCATTCAATCCGCTTGCGCTGATGGCAACTGTACCATTCATGCTGTAATTCGTACTGCCATCTGACGCAGATATGCCACTAAATGCCATGCTCAAGCTAGATATATCTCCGGTGGTCACGTTTATATTCCCGGTAAATGAAACGTGTCCACTTATACCGGCGGATGTAGCGTCAGGTTTGAAGTTGGAAAAAGTTACGCTACCACTAATTGAGCCTGTAGATGTGTCTGCGTTAATGGAATAAGATGCGGAACCGCTATATCCGGGAATAGTACCACTATCGGATGTCGTAGATGCTACAGATTTTCCGGTAGATTTTGAGGCATGTAAACCAGCTGAAATGCAGTTCTTAATTACCTCAGATACGTACAAGGGAATTAATGTTTCGTGATTGCTACCTCCAACCGCTTTCGCGAGAACGTTAGTTGACAGGGCTAATTGTCCTCCGGAGAAGGCATCTTCAGAAAGAGCTTTCGCGTTTGAAGTGGTTACCGTCGCTTTTGAAGTGGTTCCGGTATAGTTCGATGTCTGTACTGGTGAGCTACCACCGCCCCCGCCACACCCAGTCATTCCCATCACTATAACCAAAAGCAATCCCACCATTACATTCCATCTCATGTTTTACTCTCCATTAAAGTAGCTCCGATAAGTACAGCCGACGTCAACCAAGACGGAGCATTTGCCTTGTTGCCGGACATTAGTATCGGTGGGCATCTGCAAGAATAGGTCCGTTTAATTAATGTATACATTTAAGGGCATTACGATTTTAATTAAAATTAGACTTGCCATATAACAGCATAATTAAACGTGGAATAGCCAGCCAGCCCTCCGGTCCCTCCTGCCTATCTCTGGTCGCATTAGCAACTCTCTAAAAACTGTTACCCCCGCTACTCCCCAGATCCACATCCCTCCACCGGTCCCCTATTGTGTCTAACCTGTCTTTCCCCTTGACACAAACCCCTTGCCGGTGCTACAAAAAACGCTCTTCGGGATGTAGCGCAGCCTGGTAGCGCACCTGCTTCGGGAGCAGGGGGTCGCAAGTTCAATTCTTGTCATCCCGACCATAAATAACAAAGGGTTACGCCATTATGTGTAGCCCTTTTTTTTCTTGTGGAACCTTTCGTGGAACCTCGTTTCAAATTTCGTTTATACCAGCACCGGTGCCGTCTTTTGTGTATTTGATCAGTGGCGTTGAAATTTTTTCCTTAAACCCATGCTCCTTCAGAGAAGTGCGAATCATATTTGCTATACCTTCATCAATCTCCCCGCCCCAAGTGATCGATTTATTCTTGATCTCTTCATAGATGCTTTCATAAATTTGATATAGACCGTTAATTTGTGCTGGATTTTGTTTATAAACAATTAGTGGAATGTGTATGTCAAATTCCCAAATTACTATTTGGAAGTGCATGAAAGTACTTCTTCTGAATAAGTCATCTTTATTAGATGCTGTTCTACGGTTTCTTTTGGCCGTTAGGAAGGCAGCGCTTATGGCTTCAGTATCTACTTCCAAGCCTGATGACTTGACGAACCGATAGCACGATGCTAGACGCTCAACGCCGTTCGCTTCTGAGTAACCTGAAAAAAGCGGAACGTTTCCTAATCCTGCAAGTTCCGTTTTTTTTAATGTAGATAGTGGCTCTGCAAAAATTTTATCAGTGCGAAGAGTAAGAAACATCGCAAAGTTTAAACGCTCACCTCTTTGGCCTAAAAAATACAGCGTACCATCGCTTGCGGCTAAATACGCGCATTGCTCGATCGAGTTTTCTGCGCAGAATTCTGGAAGCAAAATATTGACCTCTTTAGCGTATGAGCTTAAGTGTCTTGGATTCTCTGGTGGTTGTGGTTCCCAAAATGCACTTTTCAAAGATGATTCCCCGTACGACAGGTAACCTAATCCCGATTGCAACGCTTCTGAAAGGCTTTTTGCTATAGTCGGCGTGCGAGGGAACATATTCTTCCGTTCCCAAGTTGCTACATTTCCTTGACTCACCTGAAGTTGCGAAGCCAAGTCCGCTTGAGAGAGTCCGCATAAGATTCTCAATATTTTTAATCGACTGCCCCTGTCCATTTATTCCCCCCTCAATACGATTCTATCAACCATTATTTTTCAGTATATCAGTCAATATTATCTTTATCAACTTATTTAACTTGATATGTATAATATAAGTAACAATAAAATAGATATTGACTAATTTTACTTTATGTGTTATACGGTTATTACAATACAAATAAGCTGATGCAGTTAAGTTAGGGGAAAAAACATAGTCTTTACTACCTAATAAAGTTGATATGTAATTAATGCATTTACAAACTTACTTAAATATTGTATGTTGTAATTACATTGAACGAATAAAAAATTAATAGTCTTGGGGGGCAATCTGAAAATACAGAAAAAATAAAACCTTGACGGCAAAGAGCACCCAACTGGCAGAGCAGTGTCTAACCCCGACCCAGAAAAAGAACAAAGGCAATTCATATTCTTTTAGGCAGAAAAAAACTACAGAGGAACAGGGGGAGGAAATGATGCAAAGTCTTGTACCAGAAAAAGTGTTGAGAGAGCAGATACTGATGGTTTCGGCGGTCACAATTTGGCAATGGCGGCGGCAGGGACGGCTAGACAAGCTGAAAACGATAACGATTGGCGACAGGAGGTACTATAGACCTTCTGACATCACAGATTGGATGGATGAGTTAGCGATAGCAAGGCCAAATAAACGGTCAAAAAAGTGATGTCAAAGAGAAGGTTTAGACTGATTGGCCGCCCAGACTGGAATTTCAGGCTCCCAATGACATTTCGCGGGTCAGCCTCGTTTACAACAGAGAACTAACCAAAAACAGAAACAACAGGAGTGAAAAATGGAAAGGCGCATCAACGGACTACCCAGCAACAAACCACCGGGAATAAAACCCAGAGAGATTAAAATCGCGCCCAATCCTAAAAATTTCATCAACTCCAGTTGACCAAGCCTCTGAACTTTCGAGAGTAGCAGAGCGGAAATGACCACAAGGTGAAGGCTCACAATTGCGCCAAATCTAGTATTCCCTGGAGTCAGCGCAGTCAACAAACAGGAGCGGCAGCGTGAACATGAATGCGCACACAAACGGAACAGTTATACGCACTATCATGCAATAACTGTAATGTTATCCGGGTATTGCGTGCACACTATAAACAAAACAGTTTGAAATGTACCGATGATAGACATGTTCAGTTTTTGTAACATCACATTTTGTGGATTTTGAGCCGTATGGCCTACCACAACCCCAAGGTATTGGTCCCCCGAATTTCTGACCCTTTCGTAACAGGTTGTTGGTTCGTCCCTGATACGATTGTATGTTTAAACATAATTCCGAAGACGCCAGGTAAAGCTACTGACGGCTGCATAAGGCACGCCTTTTTAAAGGTTCCAAGGAAAGCTGAGTTCAGCACTGACTCGCTGTGCTATCCAGAAGCATATTATGTTTAACAAAATGATCGACCTGCAAGGTGGAATTTTACGTGGAGCCTCGGACTTCACCTCGCGAAAAAATAGAGATTCTCCATAAAGTTACAGGCGGACCTGCCACCGCTATATTTGAAAGGGCATGTCATCTCAACGTAGCTGTTCAAGAGGGCATCAAAAACATGAAACATCGGTGGCCGAAATCAGTGCATTCGCAAATAGAAGCGGTCTTCCATTCGATTAGGTCTATCAGGCAATCGAAGGCAGACAGTACACAAGGCATCCGCTCGTTCGGAAGTTGGACAGTTTATCGGAAGGAAGCACATAGGTTCGCTGATTTTTTGATTCTGGCTGGTGTGTCATCGCTTCTCAATGGACAAATCGTAGGAGAACAAATGGATTTGTATTTGGCGGGAAAGCTCGACTATTTTGTCATGAAAAAGCGGTCGCGTCAGACCCTGGAAACTATTTTGTCATCACTTGGCAAATTTATCCATGCCTTGGAGCACTACTGCAAAATCCACAATATCTACATTGACCTTCTGGATGCGAACAAAATGCGCATGACATATTACGGCAAGAGCAAACAGATTCTTCGGAAATCAAGCAAGATTTTTGACAATCGTGCTTTCCCCGATCCGGTCGGATTGATTTCGAAAATGGTAAACAGTACCTTCCAACTTCAGGCCTGCTTACAATTAGAAGGAGGCTTGAGGACAGAGGGAGTCGGAGCGCCAAGTAATGGTAAATTAAAGAACCCGTTAAAGGCCAATGGGTTGCGTGGAGTTGGTCCTGACCCGGTAACAGGGCTGGTAGTCGGAATAGTAGCCTCCGTTGAAAAAGGCGGGAAAGAGACGGAACACTATATTTCCATCAAAACGTACCAGCGGTTGGAGGAATACTTACATGAGCATGGCAAACTGGAGAGTGATTATAGCGATTATCTGAAAGCGATAAACGCTGCAGCAAAGATGACAGGACAATACATATCTGGAAGGGGTTCTCACGGACTAAAGCATTGCTTTGCTCAAGAGCGCTATCTGGAATGTGTTGCCCATGGTTTTAGCCACGAGCAGGCATTGCAGCAGACTTCTCTAGAAACGTCACATTTCAGGATGAGCGAAACACTAACCTACACGAGGGGGTAAAAATGGATGACTTACTGAACCCGATCACTGGACTTACTTGTCAGGAAAGAAAAAAAGTTATGGCATGGGTCGCATCTTTGCCAGAACAGCAGATTGTCAAAATCTTTCAAGAAGAAATCCAAAAGTATTTTAAGTTAAAGAATGACTATCCAACTCTTCCTGAAAAAACCAGGATTTATTGTGCATTCATTCTTGCCTCCAGGAAACTTGGTTGGGATACGAAGAGTGGTAAAGGCTACAGAATTGCTGGTGATGAGCAATTTGATGATTTTTCGAATCTGAGAGATTCAAAAGTAGCGGCCTCAACACAACGTGGACGGACGCCGGTTATCCGAAGAAAGGTATTAGCGTATTGGGGCGAAGTCAAAGAGCTAAAGTCGAAGGGCCATGGCTTTCGACCCATTGCGGCATATCTAAAAAAAGACCACAAAATCAGCATATGTCCGACATATTTACAAAAACTTTGGAATGAGGTGGAAGTATGATCAATTTTAATTACAAAGAATTCTGGATACATGCTGTAACTGAATCTATTCGGCGCGAGTACCCAGCCCTAGTTCAAGGCAAAAGAAATATCGTACGGTATGAAAAAGAATCAAAATGTTTACTTCACTTTGGGAAGTTTGCAATTGACGACGGTAATTTAACAGAATTTGCTTTTGTGAAGGCAGTGTTGCAGGTTTTCATTCACAGATGCAGGCAGCGAGTGACCAAAGAAGGTGGCAGGATTGATCTGCAAACGTTTTTGCCACGCGATGAAAATTTTGCGAAAAGTCCAAAACTTTGGTTTTCTGCGCGGCAAAAAGATAAAAAGCATTACTTGTGCGTTTTTCTAGAATCAGAGGACACCATCACCAATCAAGTCTATCTTGATGAGTTGGAAGTGATAATGCTGGATATTGCCATAAGCAAGGTCATTAATTTAATGGCTCCCTATGTTAAGATGTAACTGATTGTTCATTATGTGGGTATTCCGGTCGAAGCCGACCGGGGTTCCGGTGGGATGCCGACCGGCAATCCGATTTGATGGCGACCGGCAATCCGGTAGGAAGCCGACCGCTGTTCCGGTGCAATCCGACCGGTTGTTTATGATGTAGTCGCGAGGTAACTCAACAGGTATCTTTCCCCTCATTCTATTTGAGGGGGAAACGATGCCACAAGAGAGAGTTCCCATGCGATAGATTAGAGACATCCTCCGTTTAGCCTGGCCATGTAACCAGAGCAGATAAACCATTGCAACCAGTTGCGGTGTCGGAAAGATTACTGACACCGACACCCTCTACCGGGCTTCATCCGCCAAGCTGTCCTGGCCCTTACCATTTGAGTTAGATGACGAAGGACTGGAAACCCTTCTCTATCCAACCAAACCCAGTTCATCCCCCCGTAAATTTCTTCAGCCAGATTCGCAAGCACTGAACTCGGAATTTATTACCCACAAAAACCTCACGCTCATGCTCCTATGGCAGGAGTACAAAGAGACCGACCCTTCAGACTATCAATACAGCCAATTTTGCGAACTTTTCCGTAAATGGAAGAAGAATCTTGATCTTTCCATGAGGCATGAACACCTCGCCGGGGAGAAGTTGTTCGTCGACTACTGCGGTCAAACCGTCCCGATTGTCGATGCTTCAACCGGTGAAATTCGGGATGCCCAAGTATTCGTGGCGGTTACAGAATCATAGGCGTTTTAGTGTTCACAAATGCGCACTAAAGCATCACATAAGTGATTTGCTGCAACCCATATATCTCTGATATTGTGAGATTTATGCTGAATATTGTAAAAAAACAAAACAGTTCAACAACATTTCAATCAGAGTCATCCTGACGCACAGGCAATCCATTTCAATCATGAGGCATCCGCTTAAAGGGCTTGTCGCGGCCTTATCAAGCGCCCACGATGAAATGTCTACCGGACTATTGGGCGCAGTGTCGTCAAAATCAACTTCCAGCAACATATAAAGGTTTCAAGCCTGCGAGGGCTTATGTTACCGGATATATCAAGCGGACTTCGGCACCGCGAAACGGATCATCACAAAGTTCTTAGCCACGATTAATTCTCTAAATCTCCAGTATCTGGTTGTTTTGAGCCAGCCAACCAAAGCAGCGACGACTGGACTCAATATAAGTAGGTTTCGGGTGATTTTCCCCTGCCAGGGCCTTCAACTTGGCAGGAGGTCAATCCAAACATCAATGTCTTCGTAGAAAGCTCAATCATCCGGTATCCCTTTGAAAGCGATGCACTACCTCTTCAGTTCAAAGCTAAATCCCTGTTTCGCCTGTCCATACAGTAATGCACGATCCAGTAATCATTCTCGATCAATTGCGGAAGAATGTTCTGTTCGTTGGAGACTGCTTGAATTGATCGTGGAAATCTTTTTGTTCATGCAGATAGTTGTTAGACCACATCGGCAAGGCCCTCCTCAAACAATTTTCGAGTGACCGTGAGGTGCTTCGGGGCGCTTATCGAGTGTGAACACAAATGAACACTAAAGCATTACTACTACGATCTATTGAAAGCTATAAAATGCTGATATAGCTACAAGTATTCCACTTATTATAAAAAAACAAAACAGTTTGACCAATTTAAAACCGCGTCAGCTGCATCAAAATATTTTACTAGGCATCGTGAACATTTTATGCGCGTTTATAAATCAGAATTTAAAATATTGTGGACTACTGCCCTGAAGCGCCAAGAACATCCGCATCCGGAACATACTGCATCAAATCATCCACTTTGCATCCGAAATAGCAGCAGAGTTTATCAATATTGTCGGTAGTGGTGTTATATCCTCGCGTTCCTGAAATTTTTGACAGAGTTGGCTGCTTGATTCCAGTAGCTATTGCAATTTTTCCCAGTGTGATCCTCCTGCCGGTCCTGAACTCCTCATTAGATATTAACTCCTTTAATTTAAACCGAATCATACTCACTCCTTCACATGCACAATAAATTTTACCGCGTCCATCATACATTGCTTTAAATAGATCCTCAAATAAATATTTCCATAACACATATATTATTCTTGTATAGAATAAATAATCTTGTTAATATCATGTTAAGGCGTAAGCCGTGAGAGGGTACTATGAGTATTTTGTTTCTCGCTACGGATGATTGGCTTATGAACTTCACTGTGATGCATAGATACATCTGATTTCCCGGGCTATCAGGAGGCTCACGATGAAACTAAATGATATTGATCTGAAGCACGGTGCTCTGTTTAGTTGCGAATGCCGAGTCAGGAAGCCGATTCGCAAAACTGCAATAACTGGAACACAATATCTTGCCTTTACGATAGAAGACAGCAATATGTCCATTAAGGCAAATATCTGGTCAGAAAATTATAACAGCACCGTGAATATCCGTGAGCTTGATAAAGTGGTCGTTTCCGGAAAAATCAAGGAGTTCAATGGAGATTGGTTGGCCAATATATCTTCTATCCAGCATATTACCGCAGAGCCTGAAAATCCACTGCAACTAATTCCTCGTAGCATGTGCCCCTCACCGCATTTGCTTGAACAGTTACACAACATCATTGAGCGTATATCTCATGACGCTCTACGAAATTTTATCTATTGGGTGTTCGCTGACGATTACTTTGTTATCCCTTTTATCAGTGCACCGGCGAGTCGCAAGCATCACCACAATTATGCTGGCGGGTTGCTTGAGCATAGCCTGGAGTGCGCTGAGATGGTAAGCCGTTTCAGTGAGTTTGGGCAGGATTGTAGTGACCTTGCCATAGTGGGTGCTCTGCTCCACGATGCTGGCAAAACCGTTACTCTTCGGAACGTGGATAAATTTTCTCCGGCAAGTTATGCTCTTGACCATGATGCCCTGACACTGGAGGTATTAGCGCCATATTTGAAACGACTCGATGCAGTTAATTCGGATTTGGCCGTGGCTTTACGATATATTTGGACCTGGAAGAATCACAAAAGAGGCAACATTCATCCGATCCTGACAATTGTTGAAGCAATCTCAGTTGCAGACAAGATCAGTTCGGCTCTCAGTATTGAAGAGGAAGCATTCAAGGGTGCTCCTGAATGGCAGCGATTTTCACGTTATGAAGTTGGTAAAAGCTCGTTCTGGCGGCCTAGATTTGATAAGAGCAATTTATCAGTACCACTTATGATCTCAAGAAACCAAATAGCTACGTTGTGAGATGTGGCTATTGCTGTTCCTGATATGATAGAAGTGTGGTAGTTTGTGTGAAATTTATGTCGAATCGCTAAATATCACTCATGAATAAAATAAACTACAAAAACAACAATAAACGTTGCTTTGTATGATTATAGGAGTCCTACCTACGTGCTGACCGGTGAAAATAAATCAAAGATAGACAAGATATGGGACGCATTCTGGTCCGGGGGGATTTCTGATCCGTTGCGGGTGATCGAGCAGATCTCCTTCCTGCTGTTCATCAAGCGACTGGATGACCTCCATACAGGTAAAGAGAAGAAAGCCAATCGTTTGGGCAAGCCGATTGAGGAGCCTATTTTCGGGGCAGGGCAGGATCATCTGCGTTGGTCGCGCTTCCGTGAGTTCGAGGCCGAGGAGATGTTCCGAGTAGTCAGCCAGGAGGTATTCCCGTTCATCAAGAACCTGCATGGCGGCCTGGATACCGCCTACGCCCGGCACATGAAGGACGCCATCTTCATGATCCCCACCCCCAGTCTGCTGGAGCGAGTGGTAGAGCAGATCAGCCAGGTACCGATGGAAGACCGCGATACCAAGGGCGATCTGTACGAGTACATGCTCTCCAAGCTGACTACCGCCGGCAGAAACGGCCAGTTCCGTACCCCCCGCCATATCATCAAAATGATGGTAGAGCTGATGCAACCCCGCCCCGACGATATCATCTGCGACCCTGCCTGCGGCACCGCCGGTTTCCTGGTGGCGGCTGGCGAATTCTTGAGAGAAAACCATGCCGACCTGTTCCATAACGATTCTCTGAAGCGCCACTTCAACGGCAAGCTCTTTAACGGTTTCGACTTCGACTCCACCATGCTGCGCATCGCCAGCATGAACATGATGCTGCACGGCGTCGAGAATCCGGCCATTGAGGCACGTGACGCTCTCTCCAACAGTGCCGGCGACATTGCTGATGCCTTTACCCTGATCCTGGCCAATCCTCCTTTCAAGGGGTCGCTGGATGAGGAGACCGTGGCCAAGGATCTGCTGCGGACGGTCAAGACCAAGAAAACCGAGCTGCTGTTCATCGCTCTGATGCTGCGACTGTTGAAGCCGGGCGGGCGCTGCGCGGTGATCGTACCGGATGGTGTGCTGTTCGGTTCAAGCAAGGCGCACCTGGATTTACGAAAAGTTCTGGTTGACGGCCACAAGCTTGAGGCGATGATCTCCATGCCCTCCGGTGTGTTCCGTCCCTATGCCGGTGTTTCCACGGGGATACTGATCTTCACCAAGACCAACTCCGGCGGCACGGATCACGTCTGGTTCTACGACATGCAGAGTGATGGTTTCTCGCTGGATGACAAGCGCAATCCGGTGGAGCAGAACGATATTCCCGATGTGCTGGAGAAGTGGCATGCCCTAAAAAAACTCCCTCCCTTTCAAGGGGAGGGTCGGGGTGGGGATGGGGTAGGCTCCGGCCGCACTGCCAAATCCTTCCTTGTCCCGGTGGAGGAGATCCGCGACAACAAGTATGACCTCTCCATCAACCGTTACAAGAAGGTGGAGCATGAGGAGGTGGCCTACGAGCCGCCGCAGGTTATCATTGCCCGGTTGGAGGCGTTGGAGCGGAAGATTGCCGGGGAGTTGGCGGAGTTGAAGGGGATGGTGGGATGATTCTTAAAGAACAACTCTCACCGACATGGAAAAGAGTTCTGCTTCGTGATGCGGTAGAGTTCTTGGACTACCTCCGCAGGCCTGTTACTAAAATTGACAGGACTGATGGTCAGTACCCGTACTATGGTGCAAATGGACAGCAAGGAACGATAGACAATTTTATCTTTGATGAGCCTCTAATTCTGCTTGCAGAAGATGGTGGAAACTTCGGGCAAGAAGGCCGGACAGTTGCTTATAAGATTGAGGGTAAGTGCTGGGTAAATAACCATGCTCATGTTCTCCGCCCCAAGCCGAACGTAGATATAAACTTTCTTCTGCGCCATCTGGAATACTACGATGTAACTCCATACATAACTGGTACAACACGGGGCAAGCTAACAAAAGATGCCGCTTCGAGGATTGAGCTTGTTCTCCCCCCACTCCCCGAACAAAAGCGTGTCGCTGCAATCCTCGACAAGGCAGATTCTATCCGGCGCAAGCGGCAGGAGGCGGTTCTGATGATAGAGGAACTGCTGCGATCGGTGTTTCTGGATATGTTTGGTGATCCGGTGACGAATCCGAAGGGGTGGAAAGAAGCAGCGCTAACTGATGTCGCCGAGATTGTATCCGGTGTTACCAAAGGCAGAAACTTTGACGACAAGCAGACGGTTTTAGCTCCTTACTTGCGTGTGGCCAACGTACAGGATGGGTATTTAAATCTCAGCGAAATCAAGGAAATTGAAGTGCTACCGACTGACATTGCAAAGTACCGCTTACTTGACGGTGACATCCTCCTTACAGAAGGCGGCGACCCGGATAAATTGGGTCGTGGAACGGTCTGGAGAACGCACATTGAAGACTGTATCCATCAAAATCACATATTCCGCGTCAGGATCAAAACAGACAACCTATTGCCTGATTTTCTGAGTGTGCTTATTGGCAGCGAAAGAGGCAAACGCTACTTTCTTCGGGCAGCAAAGCAGACGACGGGGATTGCTTCCATAAACTCGACACAACTTAAAAACTTTCCTTTGCTCATTCCGCCGTTGGACTTGCAGCAACGATTTGCAAATTGTGTTGTTGGTTCACAGAAACTAAAAAAACGATTGAACAAGACAGAAACTACAACCGATACCCTCTTCACCTCTCTCTTGCAACGCGCCTTTAAAGGGGAGTTGTTGATTGATAATCAATAAACAAAAGATGACACTGTTAATTTTTCAGTGTGGTCTATATCCAAGAGAGATATTATTTAAGACACTAAAATAACTATGAAATGAAAGGACGATAGTATGCGATTGGAGTCATTCAGAGTCACAAACTTCAGATCTATCACTGACAGCGGGCACGTTGATGTCTCAAAAATTACTGCTTTATTAGGACGAAATGAAAGTGGGAAATCGAATCTTCTTCGTGCCTTGCACAGCCTGAATCCAGCTGAGGGATTTGAAGCACTAAACCCGATAAAAAACTTTCCACGTCATCGTCGTTTAGAGGAATGCAATGATGATGTTAAAGTCGTGTCTTCACGCTGGATTTTAACCGACGATGAGCGGGATGAATTAGTGGGAATATTGCCAAGAGCTGCAGGGGTAACATATATCGAAATCAGTCGTTGCTACCGTGGCGAAACGCGCTATGTCGAGTTCAACGGTTTGGCTGCCCAAGATTTCGATGATACAGATGTCAAGGCTAAGATTAAGAAAATTGTCCCTGCTGTAAAGGCTGCCGCTGACAAATTAGATGAGAACAAAAAACCTTTATTAGAAAAAGCTGCTGACACTTTTGAGCAAACGCTTATTGTTATACCTGACCGAATTAAATGGGCGCAGAACTCAGTAGCGGGGATTCAAGAACTCCGAAAGGCACTGGCCGCAGCCGATACCGATCTGACAGAAAAGCAAGACCAGATGCTTACGGATCTTGAAGACCTTTCGACCTCAATCGCAAGTGATAAAGATGCTCAAGCGAAAGCAAAAACCTGGGCCATTAAGAAGATGCCTGTGTTCATCTATTTGGATGAGTACCCAGAATTGAACGGCCACCAAGACATTGCGCAGTATCTGGCAAGAAAAAATAGTAATACCCTGAATGAATCGGATCGTAATTTCGAGAAGTTATGTAAGGTTGCTGGACTTAATCCGAAGAAGTTGCAAGAGTTGCTTACTAACGATGAACAAGAGACCCGTAACCAGCTTGCAAACCGTTCAAGTGCTGTGGTCACTTCCGAAATCAAGCGATTATGGAAAGACAGGCCGCTCAAAATCCGCTTCAATCTCGATGCGCATCATTTAGATACCTTCATTTCTGATCCGAATGCGACCTATGACGTAGAGGTTAACTTAGATGAACGTAGTCGTGGATTCCTGTGGTTCTTTTCTTTCTACATAACTTTTTCCGCAGACACGAACGGTGGCAACGCTGAAGAAGCAATCCTACTTCTTGATGAACCAGGACTTTACCTCCATGCGATGTCTCAATCTGACTTGTTGCGCCATTTCGAGAAGGACTTTACAAATCAGATAATCTACTCAACTCACTCACCTTTTATGGTGCCGACTCACTCCCTCGATTCAGTACGGACAGTTAATATCTCAGAGGATAAAGGGACAACTGTATCGAACGACCCAACCGGAGATTCACGGACGTTATTCCCATTACAAGCCGCACTTGGCTATAACCTTGCGCAAAGCCTGTTTGTTGGGCCTAATAATCTTGTAGTTGAGGGAGTGACAGACTTTTGGATGCTCTCAACTATCTCCGCCTACATGTGCGATATTGGGCGTACGGCGTTGCTCTCTGAGCTTACAGTAACCCCTGCCGGTGGAGCACAGAAGGTCTCTTACATGGTCGCACTGCTGTCATCCGAGCAATTGAATGTTCTCGTTCTGCTAGATGAAGAGAAGGACGCAAAGAATACAAAAGATGATCTTGTAAAAAGCAAACTCATCGCAGAACAGAACGTAGTCTTTGTATCGGAAGCATTTGAAGCACCTTATCCAAAAGAGGCAGACATTGAGGATCTATTGGATTCGAAGGTTTATGAAGCATTGGTTCGTGAAAGCTACAAAACAGAATTAAAAGCGAAGACACTGTCACTAAACGTCAAAATCCCACGCATTGCCAAGCGTATAGAAGCTGGGTTCAAAGATTTAGGAATTGAATTTCACAAAACTCGTCCAATGCGTCTCCTTCTCAACAAGATGGGTAAGGAGCCTGAGACGATATTGACTGAAGACAGCGCCAAACGGTTCGAGGCGTTGTTTAAAACGATAAATGAACGACTAAAAAAACACATGGACCGAAGCGCAGGGGCATTTCGGTAGCCGACCCAATAACCGGAGTAGCAATGTCTAACTTCACCTTTCTCCAATCCGACTGGCCTGACCTCTACGAAACCGCTCGCGAGGCAGAACAGAATGTCAACAGCACCCCGCGGACTTATTGCTTCTACGCTCGGCGCTCTTTGGAACGGGCGGTGAAGTGGCTTACGCAATTGACAACTATCTCAAGCAACCCTACGCCAACAACCTGGCCGATATAAGGTGTGCATCATGACCACAACCCGCGAACAACTCCAACGTTGGATTGAAGAACCAGAAGGCACAAACCTTGAATTCAAGGAAGCCAAGAGTAACTACCACTTTGACAAACTGGTCGAGTATTGCGTGGCTCTGGCCAATGAAGGCGGTGGCAAAATCATCCTTGGTGTCACGGACTTGAGACCCCGCCGGATTGTGGGAACTTCTGCCTTTGCCGAGCCAGGCCGTACTGAAGCAGGGCTGTACGATCGCCTTTCTCACCGTATCACTGTTGAAGAGGTACAAACCGACGGCGGTCGCGTGCTGGTGGTGCACGTTCCCGCGCGCCTGCCAGGCACCGCTTGGCAGATAGAAGGACGTTACTTGAAGCGCGCTGGTGACGGACTCACGGCTCTGACCGATACGGAATTGAAAATCATCTTTGCCGAAACTGGACCTGACTTCTCTGCCGAGATCTGCCCTGATGCGACAGTGGCCGATTTGGCGCCGGAAGCGATTGCCCTGTTCCGTGAACGCTGGGCAAAAAAGAGCCGCGATGAACGCAAGTTAAAGTGGAGTGATATCGAAACCCTGACCAATGCCGAATTGCTGTTGGATGGACAGATTACCTATGCCGCTCTGATTTTGTTTGCTACACGCCCAGCCTTGGGGCGTCGGTTGGCTCAGGCAGAGCTTGTATTTGAATACCGATCCTCCGAAGCCTCAGGCCCTGCTGCAGATAGAGAAGAGTATCGGGAAGGATTCTTCCTCTGGCAGGAGGACATCTGGAACAAAATCAACCTGCGTAACGACCGGCAGAGCTATCAGGATGGCTTGTTCCGCATGGATATACCAACTTTTGATGAGATTTCGGTACGTGAAGCCCTTCTGAATGCGGTTGCACATCGTGATTACAGGCTTGGTGGTTCTGTTTTTGTCAGGCAGTTTGCCCACCGTCTTGAGTTAGTTAGCCCGGGCGGGTTGCCTCCTGGTATTACGGCCGAAAATATTCTTGACCAACAAAATCCCCGTAACCGGCGCCTGGCTGAAGCGTTGGCGCGTTGCGGGCTGATAGAGCGATCCGGTCAGGGTATGAATCTTATCTTTGAGAGTGCTATCCGCCAAGGAAAGCCATTACCTAGCTTTACAGGGACGTCCGCACACGAAGTTCGTCTGACAATCGACGGCTTGGTTAAGAGCACCGCTTTTGTACGTTTTATGGAACGATTGGGCGAGGAAACATTGCGGTCATTTTCCACCTATGACTTTCTGGCGCTTGATTACGTGCATCGCGAGCAACCATTACCGGAGCATTTGAAAGCAAGGCTGCCAGTTTTGATTGAAATCGGCGCTGTCGAGAGTATGGGGCGTGGTAAAGGGACGCGCTATATGCTGTCGCGGCGACTGCATGCGGCCCTTGGAGCAAAGGGTGTCTATACACGAAAAAGGGGGCTGGACCGGGAAACTAATAAGGCGTTGTTACTGAGGCATATTAAGGACAATCGCGTTTCCGGCTCACGAATGGAAGAGTTGCGGCAAGTGTTACCAACTCATTCGCGAAGTCAAATACAGGTGCTTTTGCGTGAACTGGCGAAATCGGAAGAGGTTCATAACAAGGGAACGACACGAGCAGCTCGGTGGTATCCTGGTCCCAACCTTTTGGATTGCAACTAATTCAACCCATTTGTTGCAATACTTTTGATGCTATAAACCAATGCATATTTAAAAGTTAAAAATATTAGCTGGTTATATTGCTTTGTGATTGCAACAAATTTGATTTTAGTTGCAATAGCATTTTAGGCACTTCCTGAAAACTGACTGGCTCGAACTCTACGAAACTGCCCGCAAAGCCGAGTAGAACGTGGCTTCGACTCCGCTCCGCCACTAGAAAGAACCGGCATTTTGCACCACATAACCCGGAAACGCTGGACTATGTTGGTACAAAATTTTTGTACCACATAGCACAATTTAATGGTATAGTGTTGGTACAAAAGAGGTGTTGGTTATGGGCGGAAAAGTAAAAGACGAGAGCGTTTTCAGGATGCTGCAATCAGAGCGGGACCGTTGCGCGCTTGTGATCGAGAAGATAAACAGCGAACTTGACAAACTGCCGAGAGGGTCTCTCGGACAAAGGAAAGTGAAGAGCCACGGGAAGGAATACATCTACCCCTGCCTGAGATACCGGGACGGTGCAGAAGTGAAGTTTAAGCATCTTGCTCCGGAGAAGGCAGAAGAGCTGAAACCGGCACTTGAGCGGCGCAAAAAGCTGCAGGCCGATCTGAAGGCCAATAAGAAACGGGTGGTAACCCTGAATGCCATCCTGCCAAAGGGATGATATTTTGAATATTATTTTCGAAAAGAGTTCTTTTCTGCAACCGGTCACGGATCTCTTGCGTGAAATGGACAATGCCGGTTTTTTCTCCCATGGCCTGCTCATAGGAAGCTGGCCAATGCTGGTTTATAGCGAGTACTTCACGCTTTCATATGCTCTTGTGACAAATGATATTGATTTTGCTGTCGATAACGCTTTGAAGGTTCCCGCAATTGGTAGTGAGAGTATTCCCGAAGTTTTGGAACGGTTGGGCTACACTGCTGTTCTGGACTATTCGGGTATTGAGACGTTTCTCCAGGGGACTTTTGAAGTTGAATTCATAACCCATTGTAAAGGTGGTTTCGGGCCGCCGGCAGTGGTCGTCCCGCCCTGGAAGGTTTCTGCCCAACCGCTCCCATTTATTGACCTGCTTTTTATCAGACCGGTTACAGTTGTTATCAACGATTTTAGTATCCGCATTCCATCACCAGAAGCACTTATGCTGCACAAGCTCATTATTGCCCAGCGCAGGACGGGACTGAACAAGGATTTTAAGAAAGAGAAAGATCTGCAACAGTGCTCAGTGTTGGCAGAGGTTGTAAAGATTGAAGAGATCCAGCAAATTATTGCGGAATATCGCCTTTCCAAGGACTCTCGGAAATCGATGGCTGAATCATGTACGGCCATTGGGTATACTCTCCCGTTGCTGAGGGGGACGTAGGATATGGAACATCACCATTACCTTCCGGTCTTAGCAACGGAGTAATATATGTCCAACTTTTCCTTCCTGAAAACCGATTGGCCCGAACTCTACGAAACTGCCCACGAAGCCGAGCAGAACGTCAACAGCGCCCCGCGGACCAGTTGCTTTTACGCCCGACGCTCGCTGGAGCGTGCGGTGAAGTGGCTCTACGCCAATGACACATACCTCAAGCAACCATATGCCGACAACCTGGCCGCCCTGATCCACGAACCGACCTTCCGGGAGAATCTGGAACCCTGCCTCTTTCCCAAGATTTTGACAATCCAGAAAATCGGCAACCTGGCCGTCCATAGCGATAAACCGATCAGCAGCAGCGACTCCCTGCACACCCTTAAAGAACTCTTTCACGTCCTCTACTGGCTGGCCCGCAGCTACTCCCCGTCAGCAACTACCATCGGCAAACCGCTCTTCGACATCACCCGTATTCCCCAGAAAGACACCGCTGTCGCCGACCGCAACGCCGAACAGTTGGCAAAACTGCAGGCAGAACAGACGGAAAAGGACGCTAGGCTTGCCGCCAAAGATGCTGAACTGACCCGGACGATCGAAGAGATCGCTGCTCTCAAGGCCAGGATTCAGAAATATAAGGAACGCAACAGCCAGTCCCCCGACGATCATGACTATTCCGAGACGGAAACCAGGGATTACTTCATCGACCTGCTGTTAAAGGAGTCGGGCTGGGACCTGAAAGCCACGGATGTGCTGGAGTACCCGGTGACCGGGATGCCCAATGACAAGGGTGAAGGCTTTGTCGATTATGTGCTGTGGGGCGACGACGGCCTGCCGCTGGCGGTGGTTGAGGCCAAGCGCACCAGGAAGGACTCACGCATCGGCCAGCAACAGGCCAAGCTATATGCCGACTGTCTGGAGAGTATGAAAGGACAGCGCCCGATCATCTTCTTTACCAACGGCTACGAAACCTGGCTCTGGGATGATTTGAACTATCCGCCCCGCAAGGTGCAGGGTTTCTACAAGAAAGACGAACTGCAACTGTTGATCAACCGCCGTAGCAGCATCAAAGAGATCACCAGCGCCACCATCAACAAGTCCATCGTGGAGCGCTACTACCAGCATGAGGCCATTCGCAGGGTAGGGGAGGACTTCCAGCGTCGCAAGCTACGCAAGGCGCTACTGGTCATGGCCACCGGCACCGGCAAGACCCGCACCGTCATAGCCCTGATCGAACTGCTGCAGAAATGCAACTGGATCAAGCGGGTGCTGTTCCTGGCTGACCGCACCGCGCTGCTGACCCAGGCCGGCAACGCTTTCAAGGAACATCTGCCCCATTCCAGCCCTGTCAATATCACCAAGATCAAGGACGACACCTCCAGTCGGATCGTTCTCTCCACCTATCCGACCATGATGAATTGCATCGACGAAGCCAAGGGGGGCAACAAGCGCTTCAGCTCCGGACATTTCGACCTGATCGTCATCGATGAGGCCCACCGCTCGGTCTATCAGAAGTTCCGCGCTATCTTTGAATATTTCGATGCCCTGCTTCTGGGGCTAACCGCCACGCCGCGCTCAGAGGTGGACCGCAATACCTACTCGCTCTTCGAGCTGGAGAAGGGGGTTCCGACCTTTTATTACGAACTGGAAAAGGCGGTGGCGGACGGTTTTCTGGTTCCGCCCAAGGCTCACTCAGTACCGCTCAAGTTCCAGCGTGACGGGGTCAAATACAACGAACTCTCTCCGGAGGAACAGGCAGAGTACGAGGAAAAATTCTGGGATGAGGAAAACGGCGGTATGCCGGAGAAGATCGAGTCATCGGCGCTGAACAACTGGCTGTTCAACGAGGACACGGTGGACAAGGTGTTGGAACATTTGATGCGTTATGGCGTCAAAGTGGCAGGGGGAGATCGACTCGGCAAGACGATCATCTTTGCCAAGAACCACAACCACGCCCTTTTTATCCAGGAACGCTTCGACAGTAGTTATCCGCACCTGAAGGGGAAGTTCTGCCGGGTAATCGATAACTACGAGACGTACGCTCAAGACCTGATTGATAACTTCTACCAGAAGGACGGCGACCCGATCATTGCCATCTCGGTGGATATGCTGGATACCGGCATCGACGTGCCGGAGATCGTCAACCTGGTTTTCTTCAAGCTGGTTCGCTCCAAGACCAAGTTCCACCAGATGATGGGGCGCGGCACCCGGCTTTGCAAGGATCTGTTCGGACCGGGGCTGGATAAGGAGAACTTCTACGTCTTCGACTATTGTCAGAATTTTGAGTTCTTTGCCGAAAACCCGGAAGGGATTGAAGGCGCCAGCCAAGAGTCGCTGGGTAAAAAAATCTTCAAGCAGCGTCTGAATCTGCTGCTACTGCTGCAACAGCCGGACATCCCGACCGGCGATGGCTTACAGCGACTGCGCGGGAGTATTGAGGATCTCCTTCATGGCGAAGTAACACTGATGAACCCGGACAACTTCATTGTCCGCCCTCATCGCCGCCACCTGGAGAAGTTTGCTGTCCGAGAACAGTGGGTCAAGCTGGGCGACGAGGATGCCCTGGAGGTCAGGCTCCACTTGGCTGGACTGCCGGCTGAACTTCCTCAAGAGGATGAAACCGCCAAACGCTTTGACCTGTTGTTGTTGAACCTGCAACTGTCGCTGTTGGAGAAATCCAGTTCCTTTGCCCGCAACCGTGACAAGGTTATGGAGATAGCTGCCAGACTTGAGGGGAAGGGAACTATCCCGATCGTAGCACAGCAGATGGAGCTGATTCTAGATCTGCAGACTGAAGGCTGGTGGGCCGGCGTCACACTGCCGCTGCTGGAGGATGTGCGCATCAGATTACGGGAGTTGATCAAGTTCATTGATAAGGGCGAAGCAGTCATCATCTATACCGACTTTGAAGACACCATTGGCGAACAGTCGGAAATATTTGTAGCGGGATATGCCAGCGCCGAGGAGATGCGCCAGTACCGTCTGAAAGTAGAGCGCTTTATCCGTGACAACTCCAACCATATAACCATCAACAAGCTGCGCATGAATCGGCAGATTACCAAGATGGATCTGGAAGAGCTGGAACGGCTATTGTTCACAGCGGCAGAGGTGGGCAATCGGGAGCGTTTCGAGAAGGTCTTCGGCTACCAGCAGAGCCTTGGCACGTTTATCCGCAAACTGGTTGGTCTCGACCGTGGTGCGGCCAGTGAGGCCTTTGGTGAGTTTCTGCACAAATCGACGTATTCAGCAACCCAGATCAGGTTTATCGACCAGGTCGTCAGTTACCTGACCCAGAATGGTAGCATGGACCCTGGCCTGCTGTACGAGCCACCCTTTACCGACCTTCACAATGAAGGTCTGGACGGTATTTTCGGGGACGCCGGGGCGACAAAGATTATTCATCTGTTGGAAGATATTGAGTTAAAAGCGGCTGCGTAGATAAAATTATATGCATCAGCAGGGGGAGCACAGTGACTAAAGCAGACATATTTGAAAAGGTTCAGGAAGGCATCGGCATGACTCGAAAAGAATCAGCCGAGATGGTAGAAGCCGTTTTTGCCATTATGAAAAACACGCTCGAATCCGGTGAGAATCTTAAAATATCCGGTTTTGGCAATTTTATCGTTAAACAGAAGGCTGACCGCCGTGGTCGTAACCCGCAAACTGGCGAAACACTCACCATTGAAGCTAGGCGAATATTGACGTTCAAGCCGAGTGGTGTGCTCAGAGACGCCATAAACAAAGAGACCTCCCCATGATAATAAAGAATGCTGATGATAAAAGCAGCCTAGTCCAGCAGCTTGAAGACCTTTTGGCTATCGCCACGAGTGAACAGAAAACTAAAATCACCCAGGAGTTGAGAAACTTACGAGCCGGTATTAAGGGCGAGCAAGAGGCAGCCTATCTCATCGATTTTGATTTGGGGAAATCTCAGAATACACTGGTAATTCATGACTTGCGTCTTGAAATTGGTGGTCGAATTGCACAGATTGACCATCTCTTGATAAACCGGACTCTCAATATATTTGTTTTGGAAACCAAACATTTTCACGCTGGCCTCAAAATTACTGAGGACGGCGAGTTTATGTCCTGGAATGCTTTCAAAAAATGTTTTGAAGGTATGTCCTCCCCGTTTGCCCAGAACGAACGGCACATTGCTGTCCTCAATGATGCACTTGCCAGAATCGATATGCCAAGCAAGATCGGTTTGCGACTATCGCCGGTTTGTCACTCCTATGTTCTGATCTCTTCAAAAGCGAGAATAGATCGTCCCAAGACGTTCGATACCAGTCACATTATAAAGTCAGATATGTTGTCGGCCACCTTGGAGCGATTTTTCGACAAAGCTGGTGTTCTTGAAGTTGTTGGTAGTCTTGCCCGTTGCTTATCCGCTGATACCCTTGAGAAAGTTGGGCAAACGCTGCTCAGAATGCACCGGCCGGCATCGTTTGATTATGCGGCTAAATTTGGCATACAGCCAGGACAGTCATTCGTGACGCCTGTTTCGATAACACTACAGGTAGTTGTAAAGCCAGAATCAGTCCCACAACTGAGCACCTCACCACAAAAGCCAGCAGATGCGTTAAGCCTGCTTCTGTGCCGTGAATGCAAAAGTACCAGGATATCTGTTCAATACGGAAAATTCGGTTATTACTTCAAGTGCAGTGAATGTGACAGCAACACCCCGATCAAAATTTCGTGCGGTAAAGCGGGGCATAAAGAGCGTATCCGGAAGGATGGCCAGATGTTTTATAGGGAATGCTCAGACTGCGGTACTAGCGGACTGTTCTTTACAAACCAGCAATAGAAAGGTTTTTTCATCAGTTCAGTACTGCATCAACTTCTGCGCTAGACGATGCAGTTCCGGATTGGCCAAAGAGGCGACCTTTTTCTTTACCGCTCGTGAATAATATTCTTTTTCGGTTTTCGACAGTGACTGGCCATCCAACTTTTTTTTGAAGAGCTCTTTTTGTTTGGGTGAAAAGAGCTGTGACAAGGCAAATTCAAGCGATAACTCTGCATACTTGGCGTTCCGTTGTTTGCTTTTTCCCGATTCCTTCTCAAAGTAAAGATCAAACATCCCTTTAAGTCTTGCAGTCTGGAACTGTGTACCGCATAAATCAAAATGACCGTTTTGTGCCAGAACATATACCAAACTCATTTGAAGGAGGCGGTATATCTCCGCTATCAGGCTTCAGGATATGGGGAGGTTGGAGTTGTGGCCGGTGGCTGACTCATGGCTTTACGGGGATCGCATTCGTGTAGCGGGCTTTTCCGCGATCTTCAATATGACTGTACTTAGCCGCCATGGCAATCGACGAGTGGCGGAGTGTCTCCTGAACAACTTTCACATCCCGGGTTGCCTGGTACAGCAAAGAGCCGCAGGTATGCCGCAACGCATGACAACCGCGTCCTGACTTGGTGATTTCAGCCTTCGCCAACAGAGTATCCATCCACTTGGAAAGACCAATACGGCTGATCCTGCCGTTTTCCCTGTTGCCCTTCGACAGGGAGACGAAAATAGGTACACCGTCGCAGTCAGACAGGGTGCCTGTTCTTGTGGCCAGGTAAGCACGAAGGCATTCAACGGTATCTGCACGAGGATAAATGTAGCCGTCCTTCCCTTTGCCGTGAATCAGCATCCTGGTGCCGGTGGCCGTCTCTTCGATGTCGGTGACATTCGCTCGACATATTTCCACACGCCGCAATCCTTCCAACATCATCAATGCCAGCATTGCCCGGTCACGTAGTTCCTTAAGTCCGTTATTGTGGGGGATCGCACGAAACAGGAGTTCGGCCTCGCCGGCGGACATACTCTTGATTACCTCACTATCAGCAGACCTGTTACGTGGGGCTTTGATTTTGATGGCCGGATTGTGATCCAGGAGGCCGCGGGAAACGGCTCCATCGTAGAACCTTCTGATCGTAGTCAGTTTAAGACTGATGGTAGCGTGTGCGGCCCCGCTTTGCACCAGTTCTTGCCGATACGACTTGATTGACTCGATGGTTGATTGGCCGGGATCTAAATTACTGTCCCGGCACCATATGAGCCAGTGATTTATGTGCGAGAGGTACGTCCGGATCGTATCCGGTCGGGCGTCACCGTTGGCAATATCAAGAGCGAACCATTCGGCGGCCTTTTCCAGATAATGACCTGGCGTGACACTGAGTGGCAATTCTGTCATAAGCGCCGGAAGGGCGGCTTCCAAATTTGCGACCTGATCTGCTTTTTCGGGTTGGTCCATAGTACAGGTACCCCTTGATAATGGCTCTAAATGTTTTTTCATGCTTTTTCAGAAAGAAGCCGCGCATAAAAACTTATTTTGACCATGCGGCCGCTCCCTCGGTTGGGAATTTACTCACAAGCGACTCATGATCGCAGCATACCACAAAAAAACGTTATTAGTATATATAAGCTATTTTATGTATACTAATAATTGACCAAAAAAAGGGACTCTCATAAAGTATCCGATGAACTACTTCTTCCCGACATCAGTACCCCTGGTAGCAGCAGTCGCAGTCTCTGCAGCAAATTCAGACACCGATTT
This sequence comes from uncultured Geobacteraceae bacterium, assembly GCA_903939115.1. Lineage (GTDB taxonomy): Bacteria > Desulfobacterota > Desulfuromonadia > Geobacterales > Pseudopelobacteraceae > JACRCG01. The sequence goes on along the minus strand of CAJAFV010000033.1, from coordinate 59,493 downwards.
AGCTGAATCTTTTTGAGTAAACCTAACACTACGAGTCGTAGTTGAAATTTCCGACAGCTTGTTGGCAATTGAAAATACTCCACCGGCAGTTTTTACATCGAGAGTTCCAGTAGGAGAAGTACTGGCATATGTTACGACGATGACTGCTCAAGAGTCCTCTTTTAAATTCTGCTGTTGCAGTAAAAAAACCTTCCATCTAATAACGATGGAATAATGAATTTATGACAAACAGTTTTTTTTACTCTGCAATGGTTCTCTACCTCATCATCGTTGCCTTCTTATCATGTATTTCAAAATTTTTCATGGCACGTTCAGTTGATGTGGTCACATAGCAGTAGAAGCACCCACCGGGACATGTTGTATCCATGCCTATGTCAACGGTCTTCAGGCAACGACAACCTGAACGTGAAGGGCCAGCAGTAAGCTTGGCAACTCGTGTATTCAGCTCTGACCCGTACGCTTGAAAAAGTTCCAAGCCGCAACAAGTCGCCGTTGGAAAATGCTCGCCAAATTCTTGATTACAACACACCCGCAGTTCTATACCACGCTGCCGCGCGATTTCAGCCAGGTCGGCCAATAATTCATCTTCTTCAGCACCGATGGCACGAATATCCGGATATTTATTCAGGGCAGTTTTATGGCGAACCGGGTCTGGTTTGCGCCATCGGATATCACGCCAATTCGGAGCCTTTGTTATACTTTTATTCTACAGTTGCCGCCCATTTTTAGCTGCACTGGATTTGTAACTGCTTGAATTTACTTGTTCGCTCTTTGAGAAAACTGAAAAAAGTCGAAAAACGTGGTGTCCTAAATAACTGCTGAATCCGCTTGATTTTAGCTTTTTATTGCATAAAATGGTGGTGTCATCAAAGGAGGCCACCATGTTTGCTCGGGTCAAGAAATCTGGCAACAACCAGTATCTCCAGATCGTTGAAAACCGTCGCGAGAACGGTAAGGTTGCTCAACGAGTGATCGTTACTCTTGGCCGTTTGGATCAGATGTCCGAAAAGGGAGAGGTCGAATCCCTGATCCGTTCTCTTTCCCGCTTTTCCGAAAGGACACTGCTGATTCTGTCCGACAAGAGCAACGTGTCCGCTTCCGCGAAGAAGATCGGTCCGGCTTTGATCTTTGAGCGTCTCTGGAAAGAACTCGGGATCGGTCCCATTGTTTCGTCTCTTGTCGCTGATCGCAAGTTCGGCTTCTCCGTTGAACGCGCCCTGTTTCTGACGGTGCTGCATCGACTCTTTGTTTCCGGTTCCGATCGTGGTTGCGAGAAGTGGCACCGTGATTACCGGATTACCGGCGTGGAGGATATTGCTCTGCAGCACCTGTATCGCGCCATGGCATTTCTGGGCGAAGAAATTTCCGATCAAAATGACCGGACACATGCTCCGCGCTGCACAAAAGATCTGATCGAAGAACGGATGTTCGATCACCGCAAGAATCTCTTTACCGATCTTGACCTCGTGTTTCTTGACACCACCGCTCTCTACTTCGAAGGTGAAGGTGGCAAAAGCATTGGAGAACGCGGTCACTCAAAGGATCATCGCCCAGACCTGAACCAGATGGTGGTTGGCGCATTACTTGATGACCGCGGCAGACCGATTGCCTGCGAGATGTGGCCAGGCAATACGGCGGATGTAACCAGTACTATTCCGGTCGTCATACGGCTCAAAAAGCGCTTCGGAGCCAATCGGTTCTGCATCGTGGCAGATCGGGGCATGATCAGTAAAGACACAATTACTGAACTTGAAAAAGAAAAGCTCTCCTATATCCTCGGTGTTCGTATGCGCCTGGTGAAAGAGGTAAAGACCGAGGTTCTCCTTGATGAAAGTGCGTACGAGGAGGTTTATCCAGAAGGGCTGTACAGCAAAGATCCTTCCCCGCTCAAGGTAAAAGAAGTTGTCATCAACAAAACACGCTACATAGTCTGCAAGAACGAGCGCCAGGCCAGACGTGATGAAGCTGATCGTAATACCATTGTCGAATCGCTGAAAGAGAAGATCAAAAAAGCTCCGTCATCTCTGATTAGCAACAAAGGGTATCGTGGTTTCCTGAAAGTCACCAAAGAGAGCGTTCTGCTGGATGAAGATAAAGTCAAAGCCGACGCCACATTCGATGGCATTTGGGTGTTGACCACCAACACAAAGCTTGCTGCACGGGAGGTCGCGCTCAAGTACAAGGAACTCTGGATGGTGGAGCATACCTTCCGGGATATGAAATCGGTGATTAACACCCGCCCCATCTATCACAAGCGAGATGAGACCATCAAAGGGCATGTCTTCTGCAGCTTCCTTGCTCTGGCATTGAAAAAGGAGCTGAATGACAGACTGGCCAGCCAGGGACTCCAACTTGAATGGACTGACATCAAGCAAGATCTGAAAGCGCTTCAGGAGGTGATCCTGGATGAAAACAACATTAAACTGGCTGTCCGAACAGAATGTCAAGGCGTATGCGGCAAGCTCTTCAAGGCAACAGGGGTTGCCGTACCACCAACGATCAGAGTCGTGTAGCTACAGAAAAAAAGCAGGATTCAAGTTTCAAAGAACAGGCGGTGTAGTGCCACTGGCAAAATTACGTACTATAACGTGCTGATATAGAATAACTTTCAAAAATTCACTGTAGAAGATGAGTTATAGCTTTCAGGTACGGCTCAACAAAGCTGACATTCACTACTCGAGTCGCACCTTGCAATTGTTCCGAGATTTGTTCAAAGTTGGTGCGATGCCAGTCCGCATTGTAGTGCGACGACACCAGAATAGGATCGTAACGCCATTGGATTGCAGACGCGGCTGGCAGATCTGCGGAGACTCGTAAAAAATCGTTAATAGCTGTTGAGCGATCAGGAATTCCTGGCTGAATATCCTTGCCGTACCCGGTTATGGTATATTGGAAAACGTACGGAATACCGCTTATGCGTAAGTCATGTAACTGTTCGTGGAACGGATCAGCGAATTTGGTCCAGAACAAATACCCAAGCACGTCGTCCGGTTCTAATGACACATGAAACCGGCCATTTTTCCCACCGCCAAAGACAGTGCGGTATTCGGCAAAACCGGCTTTGCGACGTTCTCCAAACCAGTCAGAGAAATAGTGAGGAATGTCGGTGCGTCGTGATGCGCTGATTATATGCATGGTGTATTAACCTCCTCGATCAGGAACGGACTTCCCACGTCCCTTTTGCCTCTTTCGGCAAAGTCATCCTTAATTATTTCCATTCACCTTTAGTCAAAAATGTCTCCTTCAAATTAATTTCGCTCGGACAACTTTAACTAAGCACTTTCAATGATGCGCACAACTAAATCCTCAAATGACAGTCCTGCCCCTTTCTGAGCAATCTCTGGCAGGAGGCTGGTGGCCGTCATCCCAGGCAGAGTGTTTACTTCCAGCACATAGCATTCACCAGCCTCTTTCACCAGAAGGTCAACACGGCTATAGCCCTGACAACCCAAGGCATGGTGCGCCGCAAGCCCAACTTCAAGTGCGCTGTTATAGTCTTTAGCGGTGAGCCGCGCTGGAAAAATGTGTTCAGCCTTGCCAAGCACGTATTTTGCATCGTAATCGTAAAAGTCATTGTGTGAGACAATTTCTATTGCGCCGATTGGCTGATCATCAAGAATACCGACCTGGACCTCCACCCCCTTGATAAACTGTTCCACCAGTATCTCGTCATCGTGCATGAAGGCTAGGTCAAGTGCTTCTGGCAGATCCTCCGCTGATTTGACAATCTTTATCCCGACAGATGACCCGCCTTGAGCCGGTTTGGTAACAATAGGCAAGCTAAACGGCAATTGGTTGAGGTTTACAATTTCATTTTTTTATAACTACGAAACGGAGCTGTCAGTAGTCCATGAGCAGTGAACATCGTTTTGGCAAATCGTTTGTGCATCGCCAGCGAACTGGCCAGTACCCCGGAACCAGTATAAGGCATTTTCAGGAGTTCAAGCAGTCCTTGCACACAGCCATCTTCACCATATGAGCCGTGGAGAGCGATAAATGCAATGTCAATACATTCTCGGCGTAACTCTTCAACCAGATTTCCCCCGACATCAATGCCAATTGCATTGTAACCTCGAGCAAGCAAAGCTCTTAATACTGCGGCACCACTATCCAGAGAGACTTCGCGTTCGGATGAAAGCCCGCCCATCAACACACCGACTTTACAATGTTTCATTGCGTAACCCTCTTCGTGCTTTCATATATCATCTATTCGGTCCGGTCAAAACGGCTTACGCTTACATTTGTCGCAATGCTCAGAACAACAACCGAGTTGAAGGCATATGATAAAATTTACATCCATGCATCATTGACAGTTTAAGTATTCTTTGCAGAAGCATTACTTGCCCCTGCACGTTGCGCCAGATCGAGAATTGTTTCCCAGGAAAGCTGAAAACATCCGACGTGATAATCAGTCGTCTGTATTTCTAAACCATTCTCATTCCAAAACAGATTAAACCCTTCCCGCTTAAAAACTAGATGACCTTCCTTATCTGAATCAGCCATGGCCTGTTCCTTTCTATTGTATTTTGTACACACCGGTTACTATCCGTAACGATGTATAGGTCAACTCCTGACAACGACATAATAATTATTTGTGGCCAGAATCACCACATACCGGTATGCCATCATTAAGCATTGTTATCTGATCTGCGTAAGCGCTCAAAGCTAACTGTTCCCGAAACTCTTTCAAAAAGACATCCTTTCCTTCAGCTTTTTTGGGCCATGCCATGTCAAAAAGCAGCCACGCTGACTTGGCATTACCGGAATAAATAAGATCAAGCATCGCACTCCACAGCGGTGGCGAGGGCCCTTCTTCAATCCAGGTGGATTTTTTTCTCATGTGTGTTGCAAGGCGCTGCAACATGTCCTTAGAAGGTGCCGGCTTGCGCATAAGATCGTCAGCTATGCGGTATTCACCATCGCAATAGCGTAGGGTCAATTTCGGGGCTGGTGAATCGGCAAAACAGGTATTCCAGTTGGCAAAGATGAAATCATATGTTTTAAAGACCAATCCTGCCGTTCCAGAATTTTTTTCAAAATGGCTAGTATCGCTGTGGCCGCTGTCTATGATAGCAAGCTTCTGAAAGTTCTGGCCAAGTTCAAAAACTATAGTGTTACTGCAACAGTGCGCTCCGCCGGTCCATTCTGAAACAACCAGATTGGGAATCCCCTTTCCAGTTATATCCTTTCCAATCGGAACAAACCGGTTGTACTCTTCGGCGCTCTCGTTATGTCCAATGTAAAATTTGTAACCTTCTTGACTATGCAAAACCTTTCCATCACGAGTGATTTGAAGAAGAATTACCGGAAAATCGTTTCGATCGAGTCCGTATATACTGACTTTATACCTCTGGTAAGATTGTTCGGATAAAAGCTTACTGAATTCCGATGTATCTCTGTCTGGTTTTGCGTGTTCTGGCGGCGTAGAGCCGACAAAGAACGTTCTTGGCCGGATCAGGCCAATTGCAGAGAGAATACCAAGGATGCAAACAACTAACGCAACGCAGATCAGACATTTGTGAAGTATTGGTCTTCTTTTGGCAGTGGCGGGATATTTCACATTTTCATTCCTCAAAAATAGTAATTATTTATCATTGACCGGGTACACTATGCTTAACAACCTCGGCAAATCATCCTTTGATTTGTCGCCATTGTTCAACATCTCGATTATTTCATGTGGGTAGAGCCAATAATACTCTGTAAAATCATCACGGTTGTAATGAGGCACCTGGTTGGTCTGAATCTTGTACACATGCATGAATGCCGACATGCCATGCTGATGCGGGGTCAAATGCCCAATGAAGTTCCAATCCACATCATCCAGCACCAGATTCAGCTCTTCATGCAATTCTCGTCTGAATGCGGTCAGGTAATCTTCACCTGACGTCACATGACAAGCTACGCTCATATCCAGGCATAACGGGAATATCCGCTTAGTTGCTGTGCGCCGGGGAATCCACAGTTGACCAACATCATTCACCAGAAAAGCATTAACCACCCGGAAATTATTCATCCCTTCACGATAGATTGCACTACGGGACCAACTGCCGATTACACGATCCTGCTCGTCGACCAGATCAAGAAGTTCATCATCAGTGTATGAACTATTCATGGCTTTGCTTCCTTGCGTGGAATGGTTTTGTAAAATGTGAGCGGCTTAAAATTTCTCTCAGGACTGCGGATTTCAGCAGCACTGGTTGACCAATTTTCATAGGAACTCCTCAAGTATCTTCTTTCTTCCCTATCCATTTCACGTTGTTGATACCGCCCATACGTAAGCAGCCAGACTAAAAGCACACTGACAACGACAACAAAGCGTGAGATCCAACGCCACAACAATCGTAATGTTGGTAAGTTTGGCAGCATAATATCTACTCCTTTTCACCGTCATTCCTCATCTTCAGTCATTAACTCAAGCTGCCTTCTCATGTGATTACCAAATGCAACTAACAGCGCAGCTAATAACGGTATGGCACAATTGCCGACAATTGTAACAACCTTCGGATCGTTGCCGTAATGAGCACACACTCCCATACTGATTTGAAACACTCCGATAAATCCGAGCCCTATCCAGAAAATATTCATCTATTCGCTCCATTAATTGTAATTAGCCGGCTTTGTCTCCGTAAAGTTTGACACGGCATCCTCAAGAATGTTGCATGCCGGGGACATAACGAATGTCAATGTCCCGTAAGCACTTGTATCTGATTTCGCTATAGATAACTGGTATGTGTCTACTTCATCATTCAGTTGTGCTACATAATCAAAGACATCGGCGGATACTATTTCCTGCTTATAGCTTGAATCTATAATGATGACAGGAAGTTTCAGCTCTGTTGTGAGAGATCTGATCTTTATTAACTGTTGTTCCGGACTGATTGTGCCGCAGCAATTCTGATCCAGTTGACCGGTGGCATCGTTAATTACTACAAGCCCGAAAGGTATCTCCGATGATTCAATAATCCGTTTTAGATGGTCAGTTTCAAAGAGCACCCCCTCTTTCCAGAAATCTATGCCAAGTCCATACACATCCCCTGCCGCACGGGTGAGCGGAGGCCAGTCTTGATCGCGTATTTCGCCATTTAAAAAAGGCCTGACATTTCTTTTCAGGCAGTGAGCCATTAAATTTTCTACAATCTCCATTGGGTGGGTTAACGATATTAGAAGAGTTTTTTCCCTCTTTTCAGTCTGCTGAAGTCCTCTGATGTACTTAAGGACAAGCATGAGTGACAAAGGAATGGCTAAGCCAGGGCGCACAGAAATATGAGCCATACATCCAGGCTTAAAGATATTCATCATGAAATAAAGAAAGCTTGTATTATCAGCAATATTGTTCTGCGCCAAACGATGGTTACCGGGCATATCCCTGGAGCGCCTTTGATCCGGATCAGACTCTGCACGGTTCACCCAGGCATTATGAAGTCTTTTATAAAAGGGCTTCACGGCCTTGCCTATATTGTCTGGAGACTGGTAGCACCTCGGTTGTAGCTCATTCATCATCTTCTACCTCAATCAGCATGACGGTAATATCATCAACAGACTTCTTGCTGCGAGAGCGTGTCGCTAATTCCTGAGCTGCCATGCCTATATCCCCTCCGGTCTTATCGTATATCTCCTGCGCGAGATTAGCAGCCTCTGTGGTGCTAAAGACTTTGGTGACACCGTCGGACACCAGCAGTATCAAGTCGCCAACCACCAAGCGTTCTGACTGCACCTCAAGTTCAAGCCTCTGTCCCAGGCCAAAATAGCGGGTGATACCTCCATCGTACTCATGCAAGCCGGTTAACAATCGAGGGGGATGGTTCTGGCGGAGCAGAATTCCGGCAGTATCACCGGCATGGAATAGTGTCAGGCGTTGGTCATGGATCCAGGCGATAGTTCCTGCTGCACCACCCAAAGGTCGATCAGTGCCTTCAATGCAGCCCCAGTCATTAATTGCCTGATTGGCCTGAAGCAGGAGATCATTAAGTCCAAGGCTATCGGCTGCTACATGTTCAGGTTTACGGTAAAAATCGACCAAGCAATCTGCGACTGCCTGCGCCGCCTGCATACCGCGAGGAGCCCCACCGATGCCGTCGATCACCGCAAACAGCTCACCACGTCCTGACTTTCCTACAAGCGCAATGTCTTTCGTGAGCAGACGATAACGATCTTCGTAAGGTTTACTGGAACTCTTGGCATTCCTAAGCCACGAAACAGCAGCACAGCCCTTGCGTTCGGTATTGTTCATTCACCGCCCCCTAATACTATGCTGAACCAGAACAAATTCATCTCGACCTCAAGAATTCTTTTAATTTGACCATTATCTGGAATGGTATTGAAATACTTTCAAGTATTGATAACGACGCACTTTGAAAAAAATGACCAAATGAAGGCGGGTTAGCAGGAAATTTGATCACGCATTTTTTGGAGTTCTGCCATTCTGTTTTTCCAATATGCCGATGAGTCTGGAGTTGCATGTTCCTTACTGGTTCTTTCGAGTCCTTCAAGAGCTACAATCGATATATTGCAGTAATCAATCGAACGCAGCCCCTCACGAATGTGGGAGTCCGTGAGTTCCAATGAGCGGGAGAAATATTTCATTGCGGTTTCTGGATAGCTACTTTCCAGTTCCTGTGCCAGTTTAAGGCAAGCCATAGCCCGGATACCGCAATAGCGGATATTGTTATGGTCAAGAGTATGTAATCTCACGGCTACTTCCAGCGCCTTGAAATACCAGTCACGAGCGGACGCCTCGTTGTTCATCGCAGAGCACGTTCTGCCAATCCAGTTGCATGAAACCCAGTATGTATCGATCTTAGGCCTGGAATTAAAGTTGGCTTCATAGTGCTGCTTTGTAATTGCATAGGATTTTGTGAACCATTTCAACGCCAGTTCCGGTTTGTTTTGCCGCAATCGCAGACACCCAAGACGTTCGCAGATCAGCGACAGAGAAAACTGATAGTCCTCATCTTCCGGTTTGATTGCAATAACCCGCCTGGACAGCTTATAGGTTTTTAAAAACCATTGCGTGCCACCGCTACCATCATCATTCTCGTTACCATGTTCCTCAATGTCTCCCATCATGCAGTATGACGTTGCCAAGAGATCCATATTCAGCAGATTACCTGGTTCCAATTCATGCAGTTGTTTTCGAATTTCTGCCGATTTTTCAAACCACTTAAACGCTGCTGTTGAAGAGAGATCCTTCTCCAGGTGACCGAGGTTTTGATAAATATTGGACAGCGTTCGCTGGGATCTTGCCTCATTTGGCTCTTCTACGACCAATCTCTGCATGATCTCCATGGCCGATAACAGTTTATTCATCGCAGCGTCATGGTTTGCAGTAAAGGTTAACTCGGCGCCAAGCCTGGACATAGTCATGGCCTGCAGTCGATAAAGTCTGTTGCATTGGTGCTGGTTTTTAGCCAACAGCCCCCGAAGTTGACATATGACGACTTCGACCGCAATAAGTAACGGCATTCTCGCTTCCTGTGAAAAATATCCCTTGATCTCCGGATACAGATTGTTCAGAAGAAAGGTGAACAGGGAGATTGCTTTGTCCGCATCAAGTTCCATGTCCAGCAAGGGAACTTCACAGAACAGTTTTTTCAACCACGCCATCCGTATCAATTCATTACAACTTGATCGGTCCAGCAGGTGAGCTTTGAGATGACCGAGCACATCGGCTTTTTCTGAAGCGGAAAGTTGACGTGACAATATATGGATAGTATGCACCGCATCGCTGACGTCAAGCTTGATTCTGCTCTCTCCACTCTGTTCCATAGTTTTACATCGCCTCCTTGAAGAACGGCTAAACTCCTGTTCCAACTGTACTGGAACTCTTGGCATTCTTGAGCCACGAAACAGCAGCACACCCCTTGCACTCGGTATTGTTCATTCCCCCTCCCCTTGACGACTTATTAACGATATGCTTCTGTAGCAACCAGTTTGAATTGCTTTCTACTGAAATTCAAATTTTTTTGAAACTACTCTTCCATTGTCGACCATATAAATCTTAATTGTTGTGGAATCCATTATCGGAATTTTTTTTTCGAGTGGAATAGTAAAGATACACTTCTCTTTGGCCTCGTACATTGCCTCGGAGAGTGAGAGCATTGCTTTGTGTAGTAGTGTCGCTATTCCAGCTTCAAGAATAACTTCGTTGTCATTTGAAAATTTCAAAATAACGCCTTGAATCAATGATATTGCGTCCACTGATGGATGCAGCTTTATTGATACTCTTGGTATCCCATCTTCACTGAGGAAGATTGTTACTTTTAAAATTTTCAGAACGGTTTGGGTAAAGAGTGATTTTTCATGGTTTTTCACTCGGATCTCCTTTCAAAAATCATGAACAGTGCTTCGATCCGCAAAACAGGTGGGAATTCATATTACATTCCATTCTATTGGCTCACCTGCTTTTTACTGGAAGCAGAATCCGGGTGGTACTGATGTTCCTGGAGGAAAGTACCCCATCATGGTGATGACAACACCATCGGGGAAATAGGCTCCCTGTACAAAACACGTTCCCCGAATAAATGTCGGTGGTTGCACCTGCACTTGCTGATAATACAGCGTAGGCACAGGTGCGTACTGCTGCACCGGTACATATTGCACTGGCGCCGGTTGCTGCTGACTGGCACTGCCAATCACTGAACCGAGGAAGAGAGCGCCTATGCCTATGGCCAAGGCTTCTCCAGAACTCACACCTCCTCCTCCCCCGCGGTGGCCACGATACCCATCGGCAAATGCTACAGATGAAGAAACCAGGAAAACAAAAACGATTACTAAACAGGATAACTTTTTCATTTGAGCCCCTTTCTTAGCGAATATCTGCGCCACAATACTCCCTATTCGAAATCCTTCTTAGCTGTCTCCCATCGGAGTCAATGGTCGCGTTGGCGGTACTGGTTTTGGCCTTGGTCGGTTTTTATAGTAAGCATCATTCAGCTCTTTCTCTTTTTTAATGGCTATTATCATGAGAAAAACACGCAACGCAGAGGCCTTTCCTTCCAACCGGCACAAAATTTCAAAATCAAGAGAAGCTAGGCAGGTTGGATGTTTTTTTATGGAGCCACGCTGTTTTTTCTTTTCTTTGAGCCATTTCTGCGGCAGGATCGGTTTAAAATCTTTTTGTGGAACCTCATCAATTTTCATATGATCCCCTTTCTTGGCGAATATCTGTGCCACTATACTCCCTATTCGAAATCCCACTTAGTTGCCTCCCATCGGAGTCAATGGTCGCGGTGGCGGCACCGGTTCTGGCCTTGGCCGGTTTTTATAGTAAGCATCTTCCAGCTCATCCTCTTTATTCCTGGCTATTATCATGAGGTAAACACGCAACGCAAATGCCTTTCCTTCCAACTTGCACAAAATTTCAAAATCAAGAGAAGCTAGGCAGGTTGGATGTTTTTTTATGGAGCCACGCTGTTTTTTTTCTTTGAGCCATTCCAGCGGCAGGATCGGTTTGATATTTTTTTGTGGAACCTCTTCAATTTTCATATAATTCCCTTTTTGCAAAAATACTTGGCTAATGCAGAGTTTTGCCAACTCAAGGTTTAGGAAACATCACTCTGAGCTCGTCTGCGCTCATATTATGGAGCATTTCGGCGTATTGCATCACTCGAATTGCGGCCGCTTCCCCCATATTTTTTTTAGCTGAGAGAAAATACGCATTAGCCAAATATGAAGCCATCTTATCTTCTGTTTTAGTTTCCATGACCATTACTCCTTTTAAAAAAATACGTTAATAACAATTACCACATTTTACTTCCAGATGATTCTGATCCCCGATGGAACTGACGTTCTTGGAGGAAAGTAGTGTAGACGGCAGATGAGTATCTAAAAAATCTGCTACTCGAATTTCAAAGAGCCACGAGGATTACAAGATTACTGATTTTTGCACCAACGGAACAACCGCATATCCTGCTGTAGTGTTAGAGGCAAGCCCACCATTAAAACATCACAAAGCTATCTATTAGGAGATGTATTCAGTTTTTCTACGGTTCTTCAATGTAGACGAATCTAGTTTCGATATTTATGCGAAAATATTTCGAAAGGATTTCTTTGCGGTTTTGTAACCGCTACTCGTCTCAAAAATCGCGATTAGATGAAGCGCATGGTGTCCAGTATCGCCATACCGGCTGTTACACTACCGCCGGGAGAGTTTATGTAAAGGTGAATATCCTTGTCAGGATCGACTGATTCGAGAAATAGTAGCTGTCCGACCACAATGTTGGCGACATTGTTATCGACAGCATCGCCCAGAAATATCACCCGGTCTTTGAGTAGGCGGGAAAAAATGTCATACTGGCGCTCACCCTTGCTTGTTTGCTCTATAACGTATGGAATACTCATATATGGACTCCTTTTCGTTTATATCTATTTCAACCTTCAACTTACTGTTTCCAGCTATGAACCCGCCTTTGTATCTTCTTGTCTACAATATTACAGTCATTGCCGTACCTTAATCGTGATATCCCTCGAATTCCCTTTGCAACATTCTCGTCAGCAGGGGTAGTATCCAGTTCTGTCCGAAAACTAAAAGGACTCATAGCCTGATTACTCAGATTCATGCGGGCATACAGAAGCCCAGTGTGAGGCGGCGCTGGAGAAATCTCGTTGGCCGAAAGGATATATCTGTCCGGTGTGCGAGAGTCGCAGCCACTGTATTGTCTGGCATGGCAATGCCCTTATTATTTAAACAACGTTAAGCTAGGTTCTGCGCAAGAGGCTTTTTATCATTGTTCACCATCCCTTATTCAACACTTTAAGCGCGGTAAATCTATCGTTCATAACGTAATAGCGACGGAAAATTACGTTGAAATATCTATTTATTTGCGTTTTACGTTTGCACTATTCGAAAAAAAGTTGTGCCCACAGATTGCATTTACATCTCATCTGCGTAGACCTTTCAGGTCATTGTTTCTGTATGTGGTGACAATCGTGTTATCAGTTGGAGAGCATAGGACATGTATACCGGCGCATACCTCTAGGAATTTCCCATATTCTTTGACTTCCCTCTTTCCAATCGCATAAATTAGTGCATTGCGGGTGTGAGATGCGCGTCCGTATCGCAAAACCTGGTCAATTTGCCATTCGTTGATGGCGCGGGTTGACATTCTCTGCTGGGCGTGCTTGCTGATGGAAGAAATTGATTCGCTGTGGTATGCCATTGCGAGCCTCCATGTTGTTTTGAGTCACAAACGATATGCTTCGTATTCTTCAGGATTTGTGCCAACCTTTTGAGCAAAATAATACTGAATAAAAATATGATGTTACAGCAAATACGAAAAATGATTGTTTATAACGCCATTAATTGGCTGCAAATTTGCATTTTATAAGTGTAATTTATGAAAACTTTATCAACCATGTGAAACTAATAAAGCACTTACTCAGCAAGGGGCGTAGAGATTTTTATACTGAACATAATTTGCCGAGGGAGTGCCAAAAGATCAGTTCTGAGCTTAATTGAATTTAGATTCGAAAGGGGATTGAGCGTGGGCTGTGATTTTTACTTAGAAGGAAACCTTCCAGATGATCGGCACTTCGGAAGATAGCATTATGTAGTGGCTTCAGCTTTCTTATCTAGATACATCTCCGTTAAACTTATGGATGACTCCTTTCCTAGCAGCCGACGAAATATTTCATGTCTGACGTTGGTGCCAAAACCACGAAGCCAGACTACTATCGGCTTGAAGCGAACTTAAAGAAGACAACCTGTAATTGTCACGGACCCATACCTCACGATGAAACGATTTACCCAACTCTGTGAGCGCCTGGTGAACTCGCGGTAACTCAATAGCAATCAGCTCACATGGTATCGGCGAAACAAACACCAGGTCACCTTGAGTTGAACTTAACTCGTTACGAACTCCCTCGCGCAAACGTATAAGCCATGAACCTTGATCGTCAATCTCTAAGACGAGGTCATCCATCTTGTTTGATGATGTATCATTTACCAAATATACCATTACGGAATGTGTCGAGTTGCTAGTTCTCTCATACGAATTTGAAATTTCTAATTTTAAGGCAGGTGTTGTTGTAGTTCGTCTTAGTATCCAGCCGTTCAAATAGAGCAGGTCAATCGGGCGATCGTAGAAGAAATTAAGCGCTTCCTGAGCGGTACGAACGATGGGTTGACCACGAACATTAAGGCTTGTGTTTATAACTGCAGCAACACCAGTTAATCGGCTAACTTCACGGAGAAGTCCAACCAGAAAAGGATCGCCGTCATCGGCAACGGTCTGAACTCTTGCCGTATTATCTATATGAAGTGCTCCAAGTAACAGCTCACGATGATGGCATAGTGCTGTGCTAGTCATGTATGGACTGTCAATTGGTCTGCCGAATATCCGTTCAGTGTCTCCCGCATACACCATCGGAGCAAAGGGCCGCCATTTTTCGCGTTCCTTGACTAATTCGTTAAGACGATCTGCAATCGTTGAATCATTTGCTCTGGCAAAAAGACTACGATGTCCGAGAGCACGAGGACCAATTTCGCTTCGTCCGAATGCGCACGCGATGATTTTCCCACTTGCAATCTCATTTGCCAAAATGGCAGTGGGATTCTCGACAAACTCGGCAACAATACCAAAGTGGTGCAACTTCAACTGTTCAGATTTTAGTAAAACTTCAACAGCGGTATCATCTACAAATGTCCCTAAGTATGGATTTAATAGGGGCTGGTGGAGAGGTATCGACGTGCAGGAGAGTACACATGCAGCAGCTGCTCCGAATGCAATGCCGGTGTCAGAAGCGAAAGGTGGCACCCATATTTGAGCAATATTAGGAACGTCTCGTAATCTGCCATTCATTACAGAGTTCATGAAGATACCGCCAGCGACAACTGCCGAGTCAAGCCCGGTGAGTAGAAGTGCTCGTTTAACGTAGGCTTCTACAAGTTCTTCTAGTAGCATCTGGGCACTCGCTGCGATGTCAGCATTCTCGGGGTGAAGCGGATCATCATTTTTTCGCTCGCCGAACACGTTTACCGCATGTTTAAGCCACTCTTGGCCAGACATTGGTCGATGGGCAAGACTTGTCGAGATAATGTAAGTTCCGTCGTCAGCTGCCTTCAAGAAATTACATCGCATCAGCTCCACGTGCCGAGGGGTTCCATAGCTGGCAAGAGCCATGAGCTTACCCTCTCGTTCAACACCATCAAGCCCAATCCAGCTCGCTACTGCATGGAAGAACTTGCCTATAGAAGCTGGGAGTGGCACGGCATCAATCCGGTGCAACCCTCCCTGTAACCATTGCCAAATACTGCCTGATTCGCACTCCCCCTTACCATCTAGAACAACAACAACTGGAGTTTCAAGAAAAGGTCGAGAAATAAATGCCGATGCTGCATGGCAGAGGTGATGACGCACGTACTGAATGCGCTCTAAATTGGGTAGACGAGCTGATATCTCGTGAACAACAGCGGACTGTGCCCGTGCAATTGCGAGCCGTGGTTCACCATTTCGAACAAGGGCAGGTCCAGCAATGGTGAGAGCAGGAATGTTAGCAACGCCAAGTACAGAGATGCTTTTATGAGAAACCCCTGCTTCATCCAGCGTGTCAAGAACCCAATCAGCTGATAAAAAGAAACTACCACCTTTACGTCGCGACCATCGTTCTTCTTCTGCGATTATTACGGGAGTCCCATCACCAGATAACACGGCGAAACCAATGTCGTGCCCGACTGCATGGATGCCAAGAACAAGCTCATTTTGATCATGTAAATATCCCTGAGCGACGCTGCAAGAGTGTGCTAAGCGTTTCATCATCAATGTCCTTCCAATACGTGCGGTTTTGAAACAATGAGTTCAGCGGTCCTCATCCCGTGCCATGCAATAGCATCAAGCACGGAGCATCTGCGAACAAATGGGCCACCTCCCTGATCATAATGGGCATCTTCGTAGTCCATAACCTCAAGCGTTATCCCTGATTGTTGAAACAATGACCTATTGAGGTAATGAGAGCCAATTCCTTTTGAACCAGGCCCGAAAACATAATGATTTGAATGTGTAGCTATGACAAAATCACGAACAAGGTGCGAGCCTGTACTAGTGACGGCAAAGTTAGAACTTCGTATTCGAGTAACGAATGGTAGTCCGAGATAAGAGTAAACCTGCGTTAGTGACTCTTCGGCAAGGTCGACAGCACAAGTTGATACTCTTCGAGTACACTCGGCAAACACATCTATCATGTCCGTTGCGAATGGTGCTTTCCTATACCAGTATTTAAGGCTGCTGATAGTTTTGTTATGCCATAATGTACTACTCAGAAGTTCGACTTCGCTTATTACTCCGTGGCGTGTAACCGAGTTAGTGGGAATTGTGAGCCAATGGGCTCGACCATCTACAACCAGACGACATCTTGTAAGGAAACCGGATTTTTGGTATTTGACAGAATCAAGGCTTATTGATTGGGACACGGATGCTAACTTCTCGAACTCTCCAATCCATGGAAATAACGAAGGCTGATTTATTGAGATAGCACGTCGGTCAATCATTATGGAGTCCTCTCCCTCCCTCATTGCCGCACTTTGACAAAACCCTCAATTACCCAACCAGTTGTTTTACAACCATATAGTACAATATTAATAATTGCTGGTCCTATTTCGAACATCGCGAATGGTGCGTTGAGCGCAGGACGTTCTAGTCGTTGCCCAACTTTAGCATCGGATCGACCGGAACGCCATGCAGCGCGAATCGCTGTAAGAATACCACGATCGTTTCGGTGATAAACCGCCATCCCCCAGCAGAATTTACATGAATCAGCTGAGTTGATAAGGTCTCTCACCAGCAAGTTATCAGAACCCACATTACTCAATGGAAAACCACCAAGCGACAAAAAGAGCTCCCTATTGACAATACCGTTGCCACCTGCAAAAAAGGATACAGGACTCCGACACGATAGTCCGTGGTATCTTCTTCGGTAACGAACGTCGCGTGCACGACTAATGACCGTAGAATCCAAGGGTAATACGGGGCCGGTAAAAATGGACAAGTTTGATGAGACGGCAGCCGCTACAGATGCGGCCCACCTCGGTCCGATCACAATGTCATCATCCATAAATGCTAAGTATTTACCAGACGCAATAAGCGCACCAGTATTTCTAGCACTTGCTGCTCCTGCCTTTTCAACTCGAACAAAGCGAACATCCATCGGAGTTCCCGGATCTAAATCATGTTGATCTACTCCATCAAGAACAACGATGACCTCATGAATTAAATGCGATGCAGAGGAATATAGTTCAGTAATGCATTTAAATAGTTCACTGGGGCGACCGATCGTTGGTATCACAACAGATAGCACAGGCTCCGTGCAGCCACCCGCGATGCCATTCGCTGATGAGCTTAAACCAACAGTCAGATTCACGTGCAGGCAAGAACACTCGTCGTATCCGAGTTTTGGCGCAGCACCAGTGTGCAGCCGTTTCGCGTATAGTTCCAAAGGCATTCAATCCTTTCATTTCGTGTGGCATTTTGGTTGGAGGTCGACCATAAGGATACGCCAAACCCCAAGCGGGTGCCCCCAAATTTTTTGAGATGCTTAACAGACTTGTTGTCGCTTCCTTTTGCACTTCAGCGGGCGTTAGATCAAACCAGTTTCTATGGTAGTGTCCGTGCGATCCGATCTCATGGCCGGCAGATTTTGCCTCTTTAATTACATCCCAATTAACGTAACGCATTTGACGACCAAGGCTAGGGACAAAAGATGCACTACCAATTACTGCAGTGTTGATAAAGAAAACTGCTCTGACACCTCGGTCTTGTAGTATTGGCAACACCGAATCGAATGTCTCGGCGTATCCGTCATCGAAAGAGATCAAAATAGGAAGACGAAGTGATTTGCAAGAGGATTGAGGGCACTGTGGCGTTGCTAGTCGTCCCATTGACTCGCAAACGTCCAATGCCTTTTGGAATTCTTCGAGCGAAATGGAGGTGTAATGAGTTCCGGCTCGTCCAACATGATGGAAGTACAATATGACAGGGTGGGGCCATACAGCTGCCGGTCTATATATCAGCGAAGCAATGTTGTGTGATATCAAAGGACTCGGCATTTCACGCTCACCCATCCATCTCTACAACAAATTTTTGCAATCGATTCTTCAATAGATTCCCACTGAACCATACCTGGTGTGTCGTAAGATAGTAGCGGTGAAGTTATTTCCACAGAAATTGTTCGAACGATCGTTGGTAGTCCATGAATTGCCACGCCCGGGAAAGGCTCAAATGCACGGATTATCCGAACTACCTGATCGCAACTCATCACGGCGGTTTCCAGCAGAGGATGTACTCCGATTGGTGGGCACTTCGTTTCGCAATGTTCATCCTGGAGCGTTCCCTTTATTACATCGTCTCGTTCGATAGAGCTAAGAACAGCGCATGCGAGATCTCCTAGTGCTGACCCAGCAAGCCGCCTTGCTTTCAATCCATCCAACTCTGGTGAGACATCGATAAATTTTGACTCAAGTAGAGGACCGTCATCTAACTTTGAGGTCATCACATGCGCTGAACATCCAATTTGCCTTGCCCCCGTGGCAAGTTGCCAGCCAATTGGATTCGAGCCCTTCCAGGCTGGTAGCATCGAGGGATGAAGATTCACCCATCCAAACTCCGGTATGGAAAGTACAATGTCTGTCAGACGCTCTGACCATCCACAGCAGAAAGCCACTTTAGGGTGAGCATTTTTGAACGCTGAAAATATTTGTGTCGAAATCACCGTAGATGTCTTAATTATACGTGCCTCTAAGCCTCTTCTTGTCACTGACTGAATAACAGCATTATCATGATTTTTATCTACTCTCGTTACGATAAGGCTCGGAACTCGCCCTTTATCGATTAGAACAGATAATGCAGATCCTCCAATTTCATTTTGCCCAACAAAAATAAAGTTCACTTTGACGTCGTCCTTGGAGAGATCGCAGAGAATGAATCAGCAAGCTGTCCACAACCACCACCAATGTCTTGTCCACTACTTTCCATGACGAATGCAGGCATTCCGAGTTCAACAAGACGGGCTACGAAACAGTCAGCTTCCTGTCTTGACGAGCGCTTAAAATCCATACCCTCAATTTTGTTCCAAAGCAAAACCTGAACGCAGAAAAATTTGCTATCCAAGAGCTCAGCGAGTTGCGTTGCGTTGCGAGATGTATCGTTTACGCCAGGGAGTAGCAAATAGCTCACCTTAACTTTTCGATTAGTTATAGATGCGTACACCTTTGCCTCTAACAGCACTTCTTTAATAGGGAAGCAAAACTTCGATGGAATCAGTTCCCTACGTACAGAGTCTTCCGTTGAATGCAAGGAAAGAAATAGATGTGTTGACGGTCGGATCTCTGCCAACTTTCTGATTCCATTGGGAATGCCGACAGTTGACAGTGAAGCATACGCAAAACCGTGGGATTCACACAGCTCGTTAGATGCCGAAACTATTGCCCTTATGTTATGTAGCGGTTCCCCCATTCCAGAGTAGGTTACGCTTACTTGTTCAAGAGTGGGAAGATGGGTGCGTGCTACAATGGCTTGTTCTACCAATTCGTTATGTGTGAGATTTCGAGCTTTACTCAATCTCCAATTTGCACAGAATCGGCATCCAACGTTGCATCCCACTTGTGACGAGATACAGACAACTCCACCTGCAGAATGGCTACTTGCATCATGAGATCTAGAAACAAATGCGGACGCTTCAAAGCTACGTCCGTCTCCGGCGTCCCATACGAGCTTGCTCGCCCCACTGTCGTTTGTTAATATACGTATCAACTGCATTGCATCTCGCACCTGTCAATTGTTGTCAACAGCCAAGTACCCATTTTTTCACTTGCGTCAACTAGCCAAGCGTCGACTAAATCTGAACCATCTTTTGCCTCAAGTAACTCCACAACATGGTCGTTAAATAGAGCAAAGAGCTTGCGCGAGACACACGGATCAAGAGGCTCAAAGTCGGCTATTAGCTCGTACACTCGTCGGCCCAATGCACGGACGAGTTCTGCAACATGCTTAACTCTCCTGTCAGAGAAACGAGCTTGAAAAAACGGGAACTCACCTTCTAGCAGCCCAGCTTTACGAAGATGTTTTTCTAGTTTAGTTCCTGAATACACCCTCATATGCTGGAGATGAAGGCTGAAATCGTCAGAGTTAATGGTACGCAAAAATCTTGCGCTATGCTTAAGCCCATCAATGTTTTCAAAAGGGCTAAAGTAGATGAAACCGAGTATGAAATCAATAGCAAGTCCATCTAACAACTCAAACGCTGAGTCGATTGAATTAGATTCATATGATTTTTGGTATGAGCCGAGAGCCACTTTAGAAGCACTCTCAACTCCAACAAACACACGCCGAAGCCCGGCCCGGTGAAGCAGACCAAAAAGGTCACGCTCAATCGAGTCAACTCGACAGTCAATCATGAACGAAGCAGTGTTTCCATTGTCGATTAGGTGCTGTGCAAACGTACCTGCCCACGCCCGGCTTGCCGCGTCACGTGCGACAAAAACATCATCAACAATTGTTAGGTGCTTAAGCGAGAACTGCTCAACTAGCCCCAAAAACTCCTCTGCAGCAAATATCGGAGACTTTGCCCTCCATCGATCTGCGTGTTTATTTCCAACAGCATCACAAATCTGTCCAGTCGTGCAGAAAGAGCAGCTGTAGGGACACCCACGTTTAGTGAATATAGATGATGACATGCCATGTCCAAGAACGCGATTGGTATTATCGCGAGAAGGGAAAGGCAGATCGTTAAGGTTTATAGCCTCGCCTGATCTGTTACGGACGATACCGATGGGTCCCCGCCAAGTAAGCCTTGGAACACTATTGACACCAATACCAGAGCCGATAGCATCTACCAATGCAATCATTGAACCTTCAGCCTCTCCGCGGAGCACGCCATCAATTGATGTTTCATGTTCAAGAATCTGAACATCATTTAGCGTTGCATGGTCATGCCCGATTACTATCCATCCTCCAAAACCACGTCGTCGCAAATTGCGTGCAAGCCAGACTACTTCTCCGTAAACATCCGCAGGTCCTGAGATTCCGATTATGTCTGAGTGTTCCTGAAGAACGAGATTTAACGTTGCATTTAGTGATGAATGAAACTCTATGCATGCATCAACGATTCGGACCTCATGCCCACTTTTCCGCAGGCATGCAGTGATCGATTGCAGTCCAAGGTGTTCACCTGGCAGAGTTGACCTCCCGCCTATCTTCTTGTTGTCATGAGACAAAAGTTTAGCAAAGTACGGTTGACAGCAAGCACTGCCGGCATCTGTTGCAGGATGCGACCATCGATATAATGTTGGTGGGTTGACCAGCGTCACTTTCATATAAAATCCACCCTACGCTCCTAGTTAAGACAAAAACAACATATTTATTCAGACAAAGAAACTTTAAATACTCGTAATATATGCTCATCAATAGCGCACTATTTGATGACGTTCTTTACAATTCTAAATACCTATTTGCGACATACGCCCTCTTCGAAGGTGATTTTTTATGGAGTAACTTCAATATACCGTTTGTGCTATTTCAATAAGTTACGATGAAGTTACTCATAAGATCCTTCGGAGAATGCATTATAGCTGAGAAACATTATAAAACCAGATATTTAACATAATTTTTGACCAAAAACTCAATCTGAAGTTGTATGCAACAGTTATGTTCTGTAGTAAGAATCCCCCGGCAGAGTCGGGGATTACATAAAGTAATTCATCAGGATTCATGCCAACAGTTAGCGCAAATAATATTAAATAAAATCGGCATGTTATTGCCTACCTAAAGTTACTATACATATGCATTATTGATTGACTGCATATTTGCAGCTTTTTAACATATCTAAGTTAATACTGAAAAAGTCTAAAACTTACTTCATACGAGTTGTAAGTTTGTTCCCATAGCTGACTCAAGTTTATTCATCCAGATATGATGTCCCTGAATCTCTCTTTAAAAAGCCACAAAAGTATCACTCGGAGTAACTTTCTGATATTGAGATCGCGACCATCCAGGATGACAGTGATTTTATCTCCTTCTTCACTCTTCAGGTAATTGCGGTCCATCCGGCTGCATCATCACTTTATCAAATTAATAATCTAGCAGTCAGCCTTGAGTAGTTTGGAGTACCTTTCGATTAAACAACGTATGGTGTTAATAAATTTTGTCAATGCAATTGAGGTGTTAAGCGCTGCACACAGGATTAATAGACGATTTTAGTAGATTAGATTTATGTATTAGGTTAAAAACGACGAGAAGCCCGTCATTTGTAATGTATTGTATTACGAATGACGGGCTTTATAAATTAACTGCAAATCGAATGAGCCTAGGTATAACCTTTGTAAATCAGTGAAAGTCTAATGAGCCTGGGTTTAACCTTTGTAACCCGTGAAGGTCAAATGGAATCTCTGACAACAATTTAATGGCATCGAATACAATGAAATAATACGCATTGGATCATGCAACATAACCAATATTAGCGCTCCCCTTCCACGGAGTACCTTTTAAATTTATAGGTTATTTAAAACTACAGAACAAATAATTGCATAGTCAAGAACTATTATCATATTAATTAAATTTTTGTATGTATTTGACTGACAAAAACAATTCTTCCGATGTACTGTCAATTATTTTTTAAATCAGACCATCCGCTTTCCTGTCATAATTATAACTAGCTGATATTTTTAGTATTATTTTTTTACGGTAAACTTCTCAGATTCATCTCTTTCCTGCGTACCAGCCATACAAGAAAGTTTATTGACACATTTTTTTATCCGTACAAAGATCTTTACTCTCTATCTGATCAGCCTTTTTGTTGCCATTAGAATTGTTGTCAATCTTTTCTAGTTGTGAGTCCCCCATAATTACATCGGCTTCTGCACTTATATTATCAACTAGATTATCAGCCTCAGATGCCATATTTGGGGTGTCCGTCAGTTCATTGTGAAAGGCTACAGACCCTTCAAGAGACTCAACTTCTCCCGCATTCTTTGTTTGATCAATGTTTTGTTCATTTAACAAAGAATCATCGGGGGCATTATAGTTTTCAATAATTGACTTATCGTTGTTTCCAATTAAATCCTCATTCTGCAATTTATCAGCCAATTGAGGATCAAGGGTATCTAAATCAGAATTATTAAGAGTACATATATCATTATGACAATTAAGTGTAGGATTACCTCCATTTAAATCCATGCAAAACTCATTCGATAGCATCGCGTCCATAGGTTGAGAGGGCTCGTCCAGTTTTTCTGTTTGAGGGAATCCTGAAGAATTTTCTACAGCATCGACTGATGCAATGAACTGCGTACGGCCAGATGGTGTATTTTTATTATTTTCAGCCTTCTTTAGTGGTTCAGGGACAACCTCTTTAGGTTGGGCTAATTGACTGCCTTCACCAAAACTATCCGTTTTGCAGATCTTGGCTCCAATAGATTGTGATTCTTGTACGCAGGGCTCTTCCAATTGCATTGACGCATTAATTTGTCCATATTTAAATGGTTCATTTCCAGAATCGTCAAGTTCCTCTTCAAGAGAAATGGTCGCTTTGGGAACGTGCACCCTCGCTACTATGATTGTCGCATCATCATACAAGAGATCTCTCCGGCAGTAATCATTCAACACGGCCTCAATCCCTTCGTCGTTATAGCGTTCATCTTGAAACATCCAATTACACAAACCAGTCGCCTTATTAGATGTCAAATCAGAGCGGTTATTGTGATCACGAAAAAAAACATCCCTTTCAGGAATACCATCTGTGCAAATAACTAAAACTTCATTACTTGAGATTTCGATAGTCCCAAAAGTAACAGGACCATTCACATCTCTTTGGGGGAGACGTACAGTTGAATAGACTTTTGCGGTTTCAGATGGATATGGAGTCCCATGTACGAGATATCTTTGGAATGGAAATCGACTTCCCTTTGGTGCACGAACAACCTTCCATATCGGCGAATCACCGATGGCAAAAAAATCAAATCTAAGGTATGCATCCCCCTGCGTATGGACACATTTTAGCAACCCACAGGTAATTGTCGTTTCGCTTTCCGGATAGTCATCGCGTTCGTTTGACAATAGAAGAGACATTTGTTCAAAGATTGATCGCGCTGAATCAAGAGAATCAACCTGATTAAGAATGCGAATTATCGTTTGTGCTGCTAAGCGTCCGCCGCTCATTGATAATCCGTCTGCTACTGCAAGAAGTTTGACCATCTCTGCCCCATCAACAGAACGTACGAGACAGGCATCTTCATCTTTACTAGGATACGGTAGATTTGCTTCTGCAATTTCAATCATAACACTTCCTTATATTCTTTTGTGGCTCGAATCGAGTATATAGCGGCATATCAATTTACACAGCTGGTTAACTGATGTTGGTTTATGTGATTATCTCAATTCTGCAAGATATTTATCATACATAGAGCCAAATGAACTCAGAGCTCTTGGGTCGAGATATGCCCGTTGAGCCAGGCTGGATAAATTATATAAACAATCAGGGAATCCTCTTTGTTGCCAGTAATCTTTGGGTGGATTTATAGCCATTTGAGCAGCGTATTTGTGAGATAATTCCCCCATCTTCCTTGTCATTGTTGTTTCCCAAAAAGACCTAATATTGTCGTGATCGCTATTAGTTTGCTTAAAGCTATTAACCAGAACCGCAATTTCCTTGTAGGAATTTCCTATATCTTTCCTCATGGTTACATCATTAAACCATGAAAGAATACCCATTTTGCGCCACGTTAAAATATTAATGATTGTATCTAAAATCACCCAACGTTCAGCAAACAGGTAATAACCTCTCCGTGGATTACTCTCAACACCTGCCTGAGGATACCAAGGCGGAAGCTTCATTAGTTTTGTTTTTCCGATAGTTAAAGGTCGAAATGACCATTGATCTGATGAAACTCCATTGTTTTTTAATGGATCGGGTCTGTTGATGATTCCACATCCATCAAGATCAATAACAGTTACCTTGTGCTGCGAAGATTCGTACATGATATTATCTTCCACGCAATCAAGATGTACAAGATCAGCTCGCCGTAACGTTCTCATTCGTGTTACTACATCTCTTGCAATCCGTTTACGGATATCCTCACTTGGCATGGGTTCATCTACAAAATGATCTGTTAATCTCTTACCAATTGCTTTTTTCTGTAAAAACCATATCGCGGAGATCTTGAAATTTGTGTGATCACAATAAAAATGGGTGCTTAGAGAGTAGTCTAAAATTTCTTTTACGCTATCAATTATAAACTGCCTTTTATTGGAATTAATATTTTCCTCATCAATTATTCGCTGCATACGATCTTTGGTTACCGATATATGTGCTAAATATTGATTCAAATCCCCCAGCGGCAGAGTGGGCTCCATATCAAGTTTCTTCACAACCACAGTTGGATCATTAGGCACGTTATATATCGAACCATAGCCTCCAGATGCTATTACATTCTCAGTGTCTACATTGATTGAAATAGTCTGTTGTGTTCCACCTATCGCCCGCATAACTAATGTTATCATAATATCTCCGCCCCGGTTTTTATTGATTGCTGGTCTGTCGCGCAATGTGAATCGGCCTTTGACTATGTACTTGAAGACGCAACATCAATAAATGTCCTAATCGCATTTCCAAAATTATTGTTATTTGAGTCGACTTTTATGAATAATCTACCATCCAACAATAAATTTTCGATGCCAGCATTTTTTGCCATTTTTCTCTGATCGGTGGAACATTGAGATGCTATATCGGATAGCATTCCGCTGTTAACATCAGTACCAATGCCGACACATCCGACAACAATTTTCTGATCTCTTATACCTTCCAAACCACCGTGTATGTCCAAGACGGCGCCTGCAACATCATTATCGTTTTCAGCCGAACCATCCTGACGTTGTACGAAGTGATTCCCATCAGTAACCAAAATCACAGTCGCCCGCCAGTCATCAGCCAATTCTGATAAAGAGTCGTCATCCTCAAGCGTATCTTGTAAAAGTTCTTTGGATCGTTGCAGCGCAAGTCTGATATTGGTTTGACCTGGAGTCAATCCGGTTAGATAATCAAAATTACTCATACACTTTTCCCATTCATAAATGCTCGCAAACTTGGTGTCAGTGGTCGGACATAACATGGTTGTAACGTCGTTCTCAAACCGTAAGATAGCCATATACAAACCACGGCTGACCACTGAACTTTTAAGCCTTAAAACCGTTTGTTTTACAATATCGTTGAGATGCTCACTCTTGGTACGTCCGTCAAAACTTTTATTTTCAGTCATGCTCCAGGAGGCATCAAGTGCCAGAATAAGGAGTACTCCCTCTGAAACAGCATCTGAGTCTTCGTTTGGATGGATTGGGCGTTCGGTATTTATTTGTGTAGTATCCAGCTGCGGGAAGTCGATATTACCGAATGTAAATTTTTCGTGGGCTGTAGAACTGAAAAGAAAACGACCGTTTGCATCATCCTTTAAGCTTATTTGCAAAACATTTCTATTTCTGTAAGCACGTACTCTATGTATCACACTGGGTCTTCTGGTCCAAGAATCCATCTTGTCTCGTGAATTAATGACACCAGCATTATGAGATTCACAATAGTATTCTATTAGTGTGTCGGCTCTCGGAGCAAAGATGGGAGGTTTAATTCCCTCCATTGGAAGAGCGGCTAAAAACTTCTCCCATTCATCCTGAACCCCATCTTTTTTCATATGACGGCCAATACTATTGTCAAAAAAGAGTTGGAAATCGTCTCCACGAGACTTAAGAGTAAGGAGTAGCTTAGAAAATAAACGTACTGACGGTGTGTTGTTGATTCTTAATCCGAGTAAAGCATTGTTACCATCGATTGCATAGTTCATGTTCATGTTAAACTCTCCTTTTAAAATGATTTCTTGCTTTTTACATTTTCACATCTCGTGCCAATAATAAATTTATAATAATATCATGTATTTATATATTCAGCTTTGAGAGAAAGGACTCAATTTGTTTATTTGAATGCAAAATTAACAAGGATTAGATGCATATATGCAGCTACGCTCAGCACTTTATGAAAACGGGAATTATGTTGGTTAGGACGTAGCCACATTTTTCATCAAACTTTGAGTCACAGAAACGAGTTTACAATCCAGCACCCAGCAACCATAACTCCAGTCCAACAGATTCCGGTAACGGGATTTCTGAAAGCAAGTTTCCAATCTGTTGATGATGGAATAGATGCGGACAGCAGCACAAACATTACTAGATAAAGCCCCAGGCTACAAGACATCGTGCCTGGAAACCAAAGATGCCAATGACTATAAAGTACATAGGAAAGAGGAATCATTATTAGAGGAGCCAAACTGATCGGAAATGCATTAAGTGACACAATATTGGCGCAGGAGACAGAACCCAGTACTACTGCTCCGGTTTCCTGTTTTTTTGGGGTTATGGTAAAGCGTTGTGGATTTCCACGAAAAACTTTCGCCAACACCAAATGAGCAATCTCATGGAGAAGTGTTTCAATATAACGGATCTTGTGCGAACGGACTCTTGACCTGATCTCAAATAATGCCGCAAACAGTACAATGCCCCAAAAGTGTTGGTTATGGAACATGACTGTTCTCCTTTATGTTCGTGTCTCGACCATAGGCCCTCACCGTACATAAGCAACTGGAATGCCAAGAAAGCACAAAACCAATAACATCCCATAATCACAACTGAATATTCATACTGTTGTTTTGCAGTAATACCGCTCGAAAAATTCTCCACATTGCAATCGCATTTTGAGCTGCATATTTGCATTTCTTTGATGAAAAATTGTGGATTCAAAACTTTCCCTCCTCACTTTTCAAAATCCTCACCATATAATATCCATTAAATTAGTAAGTTGCGTGAAGCGTCTGCATGTGGCATGCAAGCTGCTAATGCAAGTATAACTTCAGGATCCACTCAGTGAGAGGGTGATATTAGAGGATAAATCATAAGAAAGAGGTCTAACCATATGGAAAATCATCTTGGTACTTTACTTATTCCAACCCTTTACGGAGCTTTGGGGTTCGTGATTGCAATGGTCTTCGGTCGAGTTGTGAACGTCACACTGGTCGGGTTAATGATTTTTGCTGTAATGAAAGCTCTTTCAGCTCTTCACGTACAAGTAGATTGGCATGGTTTTGACAAGTTATCCGGACATATCTCTGAAGCTGGCAAAGGTATAGCCTCTCTATGCTCGGGTCTTGTCATGTCTGCCAATGTTGCCGCACTAACTTTATTCGTCATCGGAGCAATTATTGGCTTGACCAGAAATATGTCACGACACTGATGGGCGGCGGTATGTGGCGTTAATGCTCCTCTAAAGCAATCACACTTAACGCTGCATAATTACATTAATCAGATGCAAATACCCATTGTTCAAAGCGATCTTTCTATTTTCGAAAATCATAATTAGAGCAAACATATGCATAAACAGCAAGTTATGCTGCGTATCAGATGTGGCACGCAAGCTGCTTTTACTGCATTAGATTCGGGATCACACATTTTATGGAGGGTGCTATGGGAGGATACGTTGGAATGATAGTAGTAGGTGGGGCATTGATACTCTTTGCGGCGCTGAGGCTAATGTACGGCAGTTTGTCTTCTCTAAGGTCACAGCGAGAGGAGTTTGCTACCTATCTGGCGCTGCTTTTTTTTGCGGTTTCCTTCTCATTAACAGTGATCAGGTCACCAGAAGGGATTGCACGCTACCAGGAGGACATAGACCATAGTGTGCCCTACACCGAAAAGTATTCTGTGATGACTCCAGATGATCTCAGCCGTCAACTTTCTCCGCAGCGGTCTAAAAAACTTCAGACACCGTCGGACTGCGCGACTTGCCATGCGGCCAAACGTGAGACATTCGCAGAGCTAGTTGTAACAATTGCAGCTGATTCAAATCAGCTGAACAAGACCTTTGAAAAAATACTGCTCCCACTGCAAAAGACTGCCGCTTCTCATGGTAGCACCATTGCCTTATTGCCAAAAGAGCCTAACAACCGTGGTCTTTGGAAGCAGATAACGGGATGGCTGTCCCCGGAAGGTCGGTCAACCAGAAAGTTTGAGACTCAAGCACAACAACTTACACAACAAAAACAAGTTCTTGAAGATAAATTGTCAGAAATCAGGAAATTCTACGATGTAACGAAGTACCGCGAAGAAACGGGTTTGAACCTGAACCGGTATGCAGATGCTGTAAAAACGCAGGAAACAGCTCGTGCAGCATATCATCTGCTTCAGGCTGCAGACCAGAATTCTAAATTTCATCAAATGTTATTAAAAGGCAATAGCGAGCGGGTAAAGGCGGCCGGGAGCCTATTTATTCTAAATTGGGGTTGCCTCTTATTCGTAGCAGCCGCACTCGGGGCTCGTATCATGCTGCGAAAACTTTATCCTGATGCAGAATGGTACATCTATCCCGGTACGATTTTTTTCTGGGGGATAAGCCTGGTGCTAATGACCGATCTGGGCTTGAACTATGTCAGTAAACTCCGTTTCTACGGCTATTACACATGGAGGTGGATTGAATTTTGTTCAACCGTATTTGTTGTTATGGCGATGGTTTGCAAGCTTCCAGTATCGCGCAATAAGCTGGCTAAAATGCTTGAGAGTTGTCGTTGCAATACTTCAAGAACAGTTGCGTTGCTAATTGGACTTTTACTGACAACCGCTCTGGCAGGCCTTTTTCTACATATCAAAAGCGGTAACAGTAGTGAACTGATTAAATTCATGGCAGTCCTGTTCTTCGCCTGGTATGCACTGGCCAGAGGAGATTATATTTCCCGACGCACTCAACTCAAAGGGAGTACGCCTCAAGGTTGGCTACGGGAAACCTTTGCCGATCTGTTTGTTGTTTCCTTTACAGTATTGGTGACCTTTTTCACCACAAAAGATTTTGGCCCAATGCTGATTATGCTGATGCTACTCAGCTGCTATGTCTGGCTGCTTATGGGCAGCAGGACATTACTCTGCATACTGCTGGGATGGAGTGCCATACTTGTTCCCACCTGGCTGTTACAGAGTAAATTGAGTAAGACAAGTATGTTTGCCCATATCTATCGACGGATCAACGAAATGATGAGTCCCTTTTATGAGGGAAGTACCGAACTGGCAAAACTGGTCTGGCTGAGAAAATCAGCAGGCGCTTTCGGATATGGCTTCGGTGAAATCCCTTATTTCGGGCACTACGTTAAGAAAGGTACGGATACAATAGTTACCTCCATGCAGATCCAATCCGACTACACACCTAGTCATCTGATAGCGCAGTTCGGATATCTTCCGGGGGCGGTGCTGCTGGGTGTCTATCTGGCATTCCTGCTGAAACTGTTGCAGGACGCATCGGCGATTGCCGGAGATAGCACCAAACAGGCAGTTGGACGTTTTGTGGCATGGTTTCTGGCGTTGTCCGTCTTGCTGATGGTAATTCAGATGTTTGTGACAGTTTGTGGAAATTTCACGCTGATGCCACTCTCTGGCGTTACCCTACCTTATACCTCGTACGGGGGATCATCGCTGTTGTTCGCCACTCTGGTAAGTGCACTCAGCTATACGAAGGAGAGATTCCAATGACCGATTTACCTCTATCGCAACGGTTCAAGATGATCACGCTGTTATGTTTTATTTTTGCCATACTGGTGGCCGGATGCAGCCTCTGGCGGGATAAGTCGCACCAGGCAAATCGCGTTGATTCTGCAGAGGCGGAAAAACGTCTCGAAATGGCAGTCCGTTCGCTTCAGGCGGCGCCTGAAAATGCTGCTATGATCTCATTAGGGACAAGTCAAGTGGCTTTCGACAAGTTGGGGGCAAATGACAAAGATCGCGAACGGATGCAGGAGCGGATGAAAGTCATTGAGAGAAAACTTGCCGAGCTGCAGTCAAACGGCCGTCTTAAAGGGCGTTATTATCTTGATTTGAATAAACTCGTCACAAACGTTCAGGCGGCCCGTAAGGACAAGCAGCCGTTGTACGGCACGACAACAGACACGGTTTCTGCCGCAATCCGTCTGTTGGGGCAGGGAGATGTCCTAAAACTGTTGATATGGCGTGAGGACCTCCCTTCGTCATCACTAAAAGCTTCGGTTTATTGGAGCCAGAATGTGGCAAAAATTTCGGAAGGTTTTCTAGCCCAGAAGAACCCATGGGGTCCCGTTATGGGGGCATTACTTGTGGAAGAGTCGATTACCGCCAAAAGTAATAACAACAAAAATGTGCTGCTGAAGGTCACAGGACAAAATGTTACCTATCCGAATGGAATAAATTATGCCGACGTCCGTCAGGATTTTCCGTTATTTGAGCTATCGGGAGAACCGGCATTGGCATCTGTCTTGAGCGGATATCTTGATTATAACGGCAACAGCCTGGTGAATCGGGATAATCGTGTGAAAATCGGTGGTCGCAGTGTGCAGGCCGGGTATGATGTGGTACTGACCCTTGATCCTGCAATGCAATCCATTGCATCGGAACTTGCTGAGAACGCCCTTGAGGGAGACAATGCAAAAAATGCCACTTTGGTAGTAATGGATCTGAAAACTGGTGAAGTGCTGGTCGGGACAGGTAAAGAAGGCAGCGAAAAGTACAACCACGAGGCGGTTCCACTGATATTCCGCGAAATTCTTCCAGCATCACCGGTGAAGATCATCTTTTCAGCGGCCATGCTGGAGCATGCCGATCATTTCACCAAAACCGAAAAAGGGAGACAGATGTTCTCCCAACTCCCCTACTATCTGATGAAATCAGATCCTTCCAAAGTTTATTTTCCCACCGCAGCTTTTGATTATGGCGGTGCGGCGCTATTTAGCCAACAGGCTACCAGGTTCGGTTGGAATCAGGGTTGTTCCGAAGCTGAGCAAAAAGGTAATGGATGCGGGCGTACACCGATGGACTTCCTGTTCGGTTCGGGGCTGAATGGTGTTGGGTTTTACTACCCTCTCACGGGCAGAATATTTTTAAACCCTGGTAATGGGAACTTTAAAGCGCTCGATCCAAAAGTATTGGAGAGTCTCCCTGCCTTTGCCCATCTTGCACAGAATCTGGGCAAGAAACCAAACAACATGTCGCAGGCGGTCTTCGATATAGCCAAGTTAGTTCGTCTTTCCATGTTCGGGCAAGGTGATGTGCACACCAGCAGTTTCGGGCTATTGAATACTATCGGCCATGTCGCTAATGCCGCCAACGGTCAAACTGACACGCCGCTGCCTCATCTGGTGCGCAGAGTTCTGACATCTGAAGGCAAGACGGTGCCTACACCTGCGCCAACCCGGATACCGGTTGGCATGAAGGCGGAAAGCGCTCGAATCCTTGCAGGTTATCTGACTGCGGTAAACAGCCGCGAAGGCACTGCTGGAGTGCCGTTTGAAAAAGTCTTTGGTCGAAATCCCTATCAGCCACAGAAAGAGTTGTTGTTCGGCAAGTCAGGGACAACTGACTCTACAAGTGTGGGCGTCCCTCCTCTATCACTGTATGTCGCTGCCTATTCACGCCAAGGCAAAGAATATGACATGGCTGTGGTGGCGGTCATCGAGAGAGAAGTACTCAATGACAATTACAACAGGGCAGCAGATCTGGCATTCAGGTTTATAAAAGCGACGAGATCGGAGCCTGTCGTGACAAAACAAGAAGTTGTCACAAAACATGAAGCGGCCAAAAAAACCCCCTTAAACCGTTTCAAGAGAAAACGAGTTTAGGCCTTTTATGATAACTGAGCGGCACAATAATTGGTGGATGTGCAGTAGTTTTAGAAACTGGGTGTCAACCTGATAAAGAATTAATTCGAACTGCATATTTGCATCTTATTACATGTCTTTTTGCATAATATTCTGCCGGCGCAGTGACTTATGCAAAAAGAATAATGTCGAGTCATCAAACGTGTGGCACCTTAAAGAGCAGTGATTAAGCTGGTTCCCAGTTCGTCCGATGATGCAAAATGTTCCGTATCTAACTATTGGCACGCAAGGAGCAATAGCTCAATTATGAATTGCACGAAATACGGGAAGGAGCGTTGCCATGCCAGTATACACATTTTTAACTTCGGACCAGGGTGCATTAATTGACCTGGCAAACATTATCGAACAGAATTGTCGTGGGGGTGATCAGTTTGAAGTAAGGCTGGCAGGCAGGGGATTTGCCGGATACCGGCAGGCATGGAATGTAGAGAGAGAACGCTTGGCATGCAAGATACTGGCACCGGTCAGCATAAAGGTTTCACGAAATCATGCCCATAAAGATCAACATGAACTTTTCATAAACAGGGAGGTTACTATGAATCCGAACATTATTGAGAATATCAAAAGACGTCTCTCAAGTATTACTGGCTTCGACCACGCGGATGCTTTCGGTAAAGCAAAAGTTTCAGAGAAGAAGGATACACTGGCTTACAACTTTATTAATAGTGCTCTGGCCGATGAACTGATCGAACACGAAGAAAAAATAAAGGAATTAGGTAATGGACCCTTATACGTCGTTAAAATCCAGATCAAAG
The DNA here is from genome assembly GCA_903939115.1 of uncultured Geobacteraceae bacterium. Classification (GTDB taxonomy): domain Bacteria; phylum Desulfobacterota; class Desulfuromonadia; order Geobacterales; family Pseudopelobacteraceae; genus JACRCG01. The sequence continues at coordinate 26,055 of CAJAFV010000033.1, read as the reverse complement.
CAGAGAGTGATGAAGCCCGTTTATTCATAGCGGCTCGAGACGAGTACGGCAGCGGCCTTGAAAAGGGAATCGCTAATTTTGTTCGTCAGGGCAGTGAAAATTGGCCACATGTTAAGTCTTCAGCCAGTATGATTGTGGAAGTTCAGAAAAATGACATGTCGGATGATAGTCAGAATTCTGATTTCCTGTTTAAATTCGATTGGTCAGAAGCACAGGGTGCAACCCACTCCGGAAAAGTATCTGAAAACGGAAAGAAAACACTTCGCCATCCACTTAAAGTTACGGTTCTTAACGGTGGCAGTGAACCGGTGATGAAAACCATCACCCATGTGCCATGCAGGATCAATCGTATGTCTGAGGGTACAATGGCGGATATATGTCTTGCCGATTGTTTGCACGTATCCGGAACGCATCTGGTTTTGAATACTGCCACGAACGACGATTTGGTTGTGCATGAACTTGGCTCCAAACACGGAAGCTTTGTTTCAGGAAGAGATATTAGGCAGAATGCAGACAGCAAACATGTCATCAAGCCTGGCACCAGCACTATCGTCGATCTTTGTCTGGGGAACACCCCCCAGCAAGTGGAGAAAAACAGCCGTTCAAGCGATCGCAAGACATTCCCCCAACTGATTATCGAATATGGTGTTCTCGGCGCTTGCACCGGTACTCCCGAACTGGAAACAGGCACTCCAGAGCTTGATGATGCGGCCAATTGGTAGTGAGATTGCGGAAGCAGGAGTGGTGTGATGAACAGGCGTGTTGGGCAGTTAACTGTTATTATTGTTGGAATATTGGCTGCCACACTGGTATGGGCCGATATTCCTGAAGGCTCTTTTGATTTTCCGACAGCAACGTCTGTAAAAAAGACTGTAACACGTGCGAACAGGGAGTCCAAACCACGCACCCGTAAGCCATCTCCCGTTGCGCGTGCAACGCAGCAATCTGCCCCACATAAGGTTGTTAAACAGAAACAACCGTCACGCAGTTTAGCAGAGAAACAACCAGAGCAGAAAAAGGTAGCTGCCATGACTCCGCCGTCACCTGAAAAAACTTTTGAGGCCGGTTCAAGCGCCGCATATAGCCACTATCTGCCGAAACTTAAACAGGGCGTTAACACCGCATGGGGTACTGTAAAAAAACAGGGAATAGTGATTCAATCCAAAACACTCAAAACCTGGCAACGTGTGAAGCGTTGGGTGGATACCAAGAAGGAGAATCTACATGTTTCTTGAAAGTAGTCCTACGCCGGAATATGCACCTACTACAGCGATGCATGAAGCTTTCAACCGGAATACTCAGGGCAATAGCAATCTCAACAGGGAAAATGCCCTTTCCATATCGGAGACAGCTACTACAGTAATGCCTTTGTGGCAGACACTAATTGCCGCATTCATTAGGCGCCTATCCCCTGAAATTGGCACTGCCACTCGTACTGGATCGGCGCATCAGATCAACCAGGATAGTGTGCTGGACCCTGGTTACGGTTTTCCTCTTGTCGCTGTGTGCGATGGTATCAGCAATTCAAACCATGGTGAGATAGCCTCGCGAGCTGCACTTATGCCGCTTGCTACAAGCCGGCCAACTTGCGGGCTCGATCTGGAGCGGCTCGCCTTTTCTGCAGACGCTTGGGTGAAAGAAAGCTTTGCTCTGTTTAAGGCCGGCCGCGCCGGTCAGACAACTTTGCTAGCTGCCACCATAAAACGTGGCTCAGTTGTTGACTTTATCAATATTGGCGATAGCCGGGCGTATCTGCTTCGCCCAAAAGGTTTCTTCAACCGGAGATATGTATGTGAACAGATTACTGTAGATCAAACTCATGGCGAGAGGAAGAAACGGGTGACCTACAAGAACCCTGCTAGTATCCGTAATGACGTAATGTTTCAAGCCGTCGGTGCAGGATTGTTAGCAAACGAAGTCAAGGCACAGCGTCGGATTATACCACCCGGCGGCTTCATCCTGCTTGCGACCGATGGCCTGTACAAGGGCATGGGAGACGACCATTGCAAGCAAATCGCTTGCATTGCAGCCTGCCATACATGTGCGGATGCGTCTCAACTGGCTAATTGCCTTGTTGTCGCAGCAGCAGAGCAGTTTGATACTGGCGATGATATTTCGGTGGCAGTAATAATTCCTTCCTATCTTCTAGGCATTAGGTGGCCCTATTGGCTTTCTGTTGCGGTTCTGATGCTTATTTCTATGATTATCAGTATCAACTGCTGAAAGGAGTGTCGTTATGAGTTATCAAAAAATAGTTCATAGGAAAGACAAGGAGACCGGGGAAGAGAAGGTCGTATCCCATTTGTTCTATGATGATCTAGGCAACCTTATTGGGGGCAGAACATTCAAATATTACGATAATTACTACCAAAAAGTGGAAAAAATGACTGATGCAATTGATCGGGAACGGTTCCTGAAGAATCTGCCCCTGCTGTTCAAACATGAATGCGAAATCATTGCTCTTGCAAACAGCAAAAGGCTTCCAGCAGTGACGCTGGTGGTAAGTAAAAGGCCAGAAAACCAGATAGAGATGGAATATTTAGAAAGCGTCACGCTTCTGCAACGCCTAGAATCACCAGATACAACCATGGCAGAACGCCGACACCTGATTACAGCGGCGATTCGTTGTATGCATAAATTTCATACGGCTGGAATATTTCTTGGAGATCCGCACCCTTCAAATTTTTTGATAACTTCAACCGGTCTAATAATTTTTTGTGATTTCGGCAACGCCTTTTCTCCTGAAGAGTTGCCGTTCAATACTCCACCTCTTGCCACGGGCAATTTGAAAACCATTTATTATTCTGATGCACAGGATACATCATTTAAAGCGGATCATTCCATGGATCACAATCATTGTGCTGCGCCGTACTCTGCAGGCAAGTTGGCTTCAAACCGGCTTGAAGCCAAAGATGATTTCTTCGTGTTTGCGCATCATACCCTGCAGATCCAGATTCAGGTCAGAGATAAGAGCAACAACCCCTTGGTGAAGTTTTCAGCAGCACAACTTTTTGACCCGGAGCTGAATAACTCTCTTGAAAGGATTGAACGTGGCAAATTTGCTACCGCAGATGAGATCCTGATGCAAATGAATGATACTGCCCCGGTAGGAATGCAGCCGACACCTGAAATCGATTCTTACGAAGAGATTGTTATCCCGAAAAAACCGTTCCGGTTCAGTCAGCCTATTTGGACTTTCAATCCAGCAATATCGGCAAAAAATTATATGCAGAAAATGGGTGCGCCAGTTGTGGCAATCGGTATCTGTATTATAGCCGGCCTTGCAATCGGCGGTATCTACAAAGGATATCGCCACTTTAAAGCAAGCAACATTTATGCAGAAAGCTCATATAGTCAGCCATCGCCTTCAAATGCTGATAAGTCTGCGGCTGCTGAATCACAGCCTGCCGTTCCGGTGGAAACCACGACACCGCCTTTGCCTACCAAACCTTCTGACGAGATTGGAGAAAAACAGCCAGAAAAGGTTGCTGAACAGCTCAGGCCAGCCGTTATTGAATATAAACAGGGAGAGAACTCACAACTAAAGGCTATCTGCAAGTCGGTTGATCAACGGAGCAAGCCGGTTGATTGGTCAGATTACCGTGATGCTATTGTCCAGCTCGCGCATACTAATACTCCAGAATCGAGCAAGTTATTTGAAGCACATCTGAAAAAGATGGAGTCTATTGCTTCATCACCCCGACTTTCTCAGGCAAGTAACGGCATCCGCGCCCTCCACATAATTGCAGGCGTGAAGTCATCCGTTTCTCGTAAAGCATTTGCTGCGATTGGCGATGTCATTCAACAGACCATTGAATCCGGTCCATCTGAGGATTCTCAGCAAAAGCTTGAACTTCTCGCGAAGCTGGGCAATGTCAGGGCGCACCATGAGCTTGGAGTGTGGCTTGAAAGTGGGAAAGGACTAAGTAGTGGGCGGGATCTTGCTGCAGCATATAGGCATTATGTTGCTGCAAGCCGTAAGGTGGTGGAGGCGGCAAAAGCGGTCGTCCGGATGGAGTCTGTTGCACCTGATATGGTCAAGGCACGTTCGACAAGCCAGGAGGGATTCCGCTTAATGCAGGCTGTTGCTGATCGTCCCTCGAACACTCAATCTCAGTGGGCAGTGGGTTGTATTTACGCGGAGGGTAAGTATGGGGTGCCTGTAAATTTGCAGCTAGCAAAAGAGTATCTGACACGTTCCGCCCAAAACGGATTTGTCCCAGCCAAGACGGCATTAAAATACTACAGACAAAGAGGTGTGGTATGAGCAAGCGCAGGCTAGTTGCTCCAGTGCAAGCAAAGGCAGATGCAACTCCTGTAAATTATGGGATCGTGCTTATATTCAGCGCATTTTTTGTTGGGCTGTACTGTTTTTACTTCATTGCCGGCGGTACGTTGGACCCGGTCAAAAGGGCTGCCCTGGAAAACGACATCACTTTAGCACAACAGATCAGTAAAGCCGGTGCCAAGGTACGTTTCAGCCACACGTTGCAACAGACACATGCCAAAATTATCAAGTAGCTGAATGCAAATATGCAGCTAATAGTAGTTTATTACAAATACCGAGGAATGGCGTAGCACGATTGCAATCAGTAACATGTTGATTCGCTTAAGGTATAAACAAGATTAAACAATTGGCCTGAACTTTGTAACAGCTTATGTATCACAAATAGGGGGTACGTTTTATGAAAAGCTGGATGAAACTCACCGTCGTTGTAGTGATAACAAGTTCCGCTGCTGCTTGGGCTGATATTGATTTTAGAAAGTTCAATTTCGAATTCAAGCCATTCATCAATGCCAGTAAACAGCCTAAGCGGAGCTATTTCGAAGAACTGGCAAAAGAGCTCCCCGTAACTCCACCTCCTGTAATTGATGCAAAGCAGCCTCCAAAACCACGGGTCATGCTAGCTCAAGCGCTTTCTAAATGCTCCAACGATGCCGAGCAAATTATTACAATCGAACCTCCAAATATTACGATCGAGCCTCCAATTATATTGCCTCAACCGGTCAAGGCCAGTGAAGAACCAAAGGTGAACGTTGATATGGCAGTGGTAACTGCGAATATCAGGGTGGAACACCATAAGAACGAAGTAGGTCTCAAGCTGACGGAATGTGATCGATTAATTCATGAGAAATATCCCAACCCACCATTAAGGCTCGAATGTATCTGTAGTGACGAAGGGACGCGATATTATGCCAAAAGTAATCGCACTGCCCGCGATGGAGCCTACCTCTGGAATTATCAAACGGTTACCTGGCAGAATTGAATTTTAACAATAGACATGTTTTGGAGGATGATACCTCAATCGCTACCTGCAAAATATTGCATATATAACCCGATTTTGCATTTATGCACTGCATATTTGCATTTATTTGATGCTATTTTCTGTGGTGGATGATTGCCATGATATCAACTCATTGATTTTGCTAATTTATTTATTGAATACTGCTTTTGGCCTGATATCTGCTAGTATCATTGTTTCATTACTTCAGAAAGGCCAGTCTCAGGATTCAATATGCAAAGAAAAGTTCTGCTTATAAACCCGCCACTCTACCGTCACCCGATATGGGATCCCATCCGCCTTTCCCAGCCTTTAGGACTTTGGTCAATAGGGACCCATCTGCTTAAACATGGGCACAATGTTCGGTTGCTTTGCTCCGAAATGCAAGGGGTCAATAACATACAATTATATGATACTTCTGGCCGACAGCTTGATAAAGGATTTAAACAATTCCACGCTGAAAAAGTAGCTGACTTCAAAACGCTGGATGCCAAACAGTTTCAAGTGAAATACGACGAATATTCCAACGTATTTTCGAGAATAGGACTTGATTTTGGTGCTATTTTTGACGAGGTCAGTAGCTTCGGACCGGATATAATTGGTATATCAAGCTGTTTTACCTGTAACCACCAAAGCGTAGTAGATCTAGCTAGATTTTTAAAGAACAAGTTTCCTGAAACCTGGGTAGTTGTTGGAGGTCAGCATGCAACGGCCTGGCCGGATGCACTTTTAAGCACTGCCAGCAATTCGATTGATTTTATTGTACATGGAGAGGGTGAAAAGGTTTTCAGCGATCTTGTAAACTGCTACGGCGACAAGGCTAAGGTAAAGTTGTTGGCTGGGGTTGCATGGCATGAATCAGGAATAACCAAAATAAATCCAAGGCCACCATTCTTTAATCTTGATGATTTTTTCGATCTTGATCCATCCCTACTTGAAGGACAGGGATACACTAATGCCCGCCATGCCTATCCCACTGAAGGTAGGAAGTTTACAGACATGCTTTTTTCTGTCGGTTGTCATCGGGCATGCTGCTTCTGCTTTTCACCAATCATGCGTGGAAAACTACGCTCCTTGCGAGAAGATAACATTCGATCTTTGCTTATAAAACTTAAAGAATATGGATATGAAGAACTGGTACTGCAAGACGATGATTTGCTGGTTGGCGATAATTTAAATATGCTACTCAGGCTCTTTAAAGATTATGGTTTCAGGTGGCAGAATAATGGCGGCGTTGAGCTAGAAGGTTTGGATGATGATAAAATTGATTCCATAATAGAGTCTCGATGCCGTTGTATATATGTTCCGTTTAATCCTCGAAATATTAAAGACCGTGTGCCTACACTACCTGAACAGAAAAAACTAAATCTTCTTCGTAAAATGTGTGATGCTGGAATTTATGTTATATCAAGTGGTATATACGGGATACCGGATATTTCCCATCCGGACCATTTTGTAGATGATATGTCTCGCCTCAGTGATATACATATTCGTCTTTTGAAAGAAGGATATTGTAATGCATCTTTGGTCCTTCCTCTGTCAATTTTACCGATGACACAGTGGTGGAACGTTCTGGAGCGTGATGGTCAAAAAGATTTTGTGTATGACAGGCAAGGATGGTTGGATTATTCGATTTTTGCACCACAGATACGTCCGCGTTCCATTGGCAAAGATAAATTTGTGGAACAGCTGATATCAATTCACCAGAAAATTGATGCAGAACAGGTTTCTGAAAGCTGGTTCAGCGCATTTGCTAGTAATGCGTAGAGATATCTACCGTAGGCAACAACATAATAAATTAACTTTAAGGAGGTTGAGATGAAATCAGTTGCAAAATTGGGTTGCTTTATTTTGTTTGTATCCATGCTCTTTGGCATTTGCGGTTGCACAAAGTCTGATAAAGAAGCCAAAGTTATTGGAGTGGCCATGTTTATGTCACATCCGGCACTCGATGCTGTACTTGAAAACACAAAAAAGGAACTTACACAGCAGGGATATATTGAGGGTAAGAACGTCCAATATATTATTAAAAATGCAAACGGACAGATGACTTCTACATCCGGCATATCCAGTGATCTTGCTTCTCAAAAGCTTGATCTGATCATTGCCGTCGCAACCCCTATGGCACAGGCGGTAGTAAAAAACGCAAAATGCCCGGTGGTTTTTGCAGCAGTTACAGATCCGGTTGGTGCAGGGATCGTCAAGTCACTACAGGGAGAAAAAAGCATCACGGGAACTAGTGATGCCTGGCCATATGAAGACCAATTGAAACTGATTAAGCAGATAACTCCTGGAGCAAAAAAATTGGGTATCATCTTCGACCCAGGCTCACCAGGAGCAAAGTACGGTATGACAGAAATTCACAAATATGCCCCTGCAATCGGTTTTGAGTTGCTAGAGAGGGCCGTGAATTCAACAAACGATGTGTACGCAGCAGCACAGGATCTTTCGACAAAGGTTGATGCCCTCTTTCTGTCCAGTGATAATACGGTAATTTCGGGCATGGCCGCAGCTTTGAAGGTTGCCAAGGAGCGGAAGCTTCCCCTGTATGTTGGTGATAGCGGCACTGTGGAGAAAGGCGGATTGGCCGCAGTCTCGGTTGGATATGCGGCTTTAGGGACAGAAACCGGAAAGCTGGCTGTACGTGTTTTGAAGGGGGAACAAAATATCCCGGTTTACATTAGCAAGGGGACAGAAATTTATATTAACTCTAAATCAGCCGAGTTGATGGGAGTCCAGGTCCCGGATGAAGTAACAAAAAAAGCGACCAAGATTTTCACTGAGATCAAGTAGAATGGATCTACTTGTCCCTCTTGATACGGGGTTGCTAATCGGCCTTATTTTGGCTTGGTCTGTAATCGCGTTGTCAGTTTCATTTCGACTACTGAATTTCCCTGATTTGACCATTGAAGGGTCACTGCTAATCGGTGCTGCCGTTTTTACAGCGCTTCTGGAATTAAAAGTGTCTCCTGTATATGCCACACTCTCCGGCATGCTCAGTGGTGCTCTAGCAGGAGGCCTAACAGGTTTTTTTCACGTAAAATATAGAATAAATAAGTTTCTGGCCGGAATTATTGTCGTGGCAATCTGCTTCACTGCCAGCCTCAGGATCATGGGGGCCAGCAATATCGGCCTGATCAACTATAAGACTGTTTTTGATAAAGTTGAGTTCTTTGACAAGCTCATACCAAATCTGCACATTGGCAGCATTCTATTGCTCACCGTAATGTTAATGCTAGGATCTCTACTCCTCTATGCCGGGCTTTCAAGCAAGCGCGGCATACGCTTACGGGTAGCCGGTTCAAATCCCGAGTACGCCCGCTCTCTTGGAATCAGTGTTCCCATCTACCTGGTTGCAGGATTGGCTTTCTCAAACAGTCTGGCAGCTCTTTCAGGTATCCTGTTGGCAATGTTTCAGGGTTTTACCGATGTAAATATGGGACAGGGTACATTGATTATCGCCTTGGCAGCACTGACAATTGGCGAACGGCTCTTTCCGAAAACGAAAGTTTCGTATCACCTGTTCATTTTGATTGCAGCAATCGGCGGGAGTATATTGTATCAGGTTCTAGTTGCAGTAGCCATTCGAATGGGCCTTGCCGCTACAGATTTGAAAATGGTAACAGCCGTACTGGTGCTTGTGGTGATGGCTATGAAAAGCTCTCGACATGAAGAGTTGTTGTCGGAGGAGTTCAAATGAGTACCCTCGTCCAGCAAGGACAGATAGATATCCAGGACATACAGGTAACCTTTGAGCGCTGGGGTAGTAAGGTTAATGCTCTAATAGGTGTCAATATTTCAGTGCCGGCAGGACAATGGTTGATTCTGGTCGGTCCGAATGGTTCCGGCAAGTCAACTCTTTTAAAAATCCTATCCGGCAGACTGACACCTGACAGAGGCGACATTCGCATAAATGGAAACAGTATAATAGGATTGTCTTCAGACCAGTTGAGCAAGGCGGTATTCCTGGTGCATCAGGATCCGCTTTTGGGGAGTGCTCCATTGCTGACGGTTTATGAAAATTTGTTGGTTGCCGATCATGATGCTTATTACAACCGTATTTCTAGAAAAGAACTGGAGATGAAGTATGTTGAACTCTTAGCCCCACTTGGGTTGTCTGACCGGATCAAGCAGCCGGTTAAAACTCTCTCCGGCGGTGAGCGGCAATTGCTTGCACTCCTGATTGCAGGTCTAAGACCGTCCTCAGTTATTCTTCTGGATGAACCTCTTGCTGCTCTTGATCCAGATAAAACCGACCAATGTATTCAGCAGATCAGATCACTGCATATTCAAGGCAAAACCATTATCCAAGTAACTCACGATGAAGAGCTGGCAGTATCCCTTGGCGACCGGACTATCGCACTGCATGGAGGGGGAGTTATGCATGATGAATCTGATGGACAAGCCCGCAAAACAATTACAAACTGGTGGCGCAAAGGAGCATAGTGGTATGGCTGGATCGGATACATCTCCATATTCTGTAAACAACAGAGTGTACTTGGTCTTTGACGCCTTGGTAGGGTTAATAAACTACTATCCCCAACGCATGCTCTCGATTTATCCTTTAATTGATAATATCAAGCTTCTGGTGCAGCATCCCCTAGTCTTTTCATTTCTTAATAAACAGATGGTTCCGATTTACTGCTCTATGAAGGATCCACAATATACCGATGAAATTAATGCCCTACTTCTGCAGACATCAAACCAATCCGAGAAGATACGATTCAAGCCCATTCATGGAAATGATATCTATTATCTCGTTATTCATCTCCAGTCCTATAATGATAAAACTGATCATCTGAATTTTGAACCGGCGACAAGTGATATACTTGAATCATATAAAAAACTATTCAGTGAGATAGAGAGCGACGACCATCTTAATGAGGCGTTTTTTATTGCTCTTAAGTCACATAACGACGAAGATCTTGAGCATAATTCCAAAAAAATAAATCCGAAACAACCACCGAAACTTTCTGAGGCAGAATATAATGAGCAAATCGGACCTGTACGCTCGGTACTTGACGATGCTCTTGGGGAGCTATCAGGTTCCCCCCTTCTTCACCACTCGCCAGACAAGCAAGATAAACAGAAAAAAGATTTGCCCTTCCCAAATATCTTTTTTGTTGTTCAACATGCCACTGATTCCGAGAATAATCGCATTAAAGAAACCACCAATGATAAGGGGGAAACAATACAGACAAAATTTGATTACACCGCTCAAATACTGCTATCCAATACACAGATAGAGTCCATAAATAAATGGTGCAAAGAGATTTGTAAGGAATTGATAAAAAGTCATTTAACAAAATGTTGCCCAAGTGTAAAAAACGGTTGCCCATTTACACATGCCACCTGTCTTATCGATAGTACCGTAAAACCCTTCATTGAGCAGTTGCAGCTTCCTGTGTTGGACAAGGAAGAGATTGGAAAAATTGCCGAGGAATTTGCAATGCGTACTGCTTCGCATGTTGCCGAACAGGTTACAAAGCTCCTTATTCCGCAGTTAGAGCAGCCAACAGGTAATAAAGACCGAACCATTGCCGATACGGTCTTCAGTTCCAGCACTCTCGAATTCAGTCCTGAAAGTGCTAAACAAGGTAGAGATGTCGGTGAAGGAGTGAAATATGAAGAAAGGCGGAGAGTAGAAGAATGTATTTATGCTCAGATTTTGGATGGAGCTCCAAAAGCTTTGCTTATTCCTATTCATATTGGTGGGGTTCCGTGGATAACTCTATATACTTTGACATCGCCTCATGACGATTTTTCAGAGTTATCATGGAAACACAACTATCACATCTATCGCACGATAACCCGTTCAATAGCTACCAGACTGCGTTCAGGCATTAAAAGGTTGTATCTGGATTTAGTTGCTGCCGAACTTGAGAAAGATGATATCTACTTGCAAGGTTATCTTGCTGTTGACTCTTTGAATCATCGTTGGGAAAGAATCGCTGCCGTTTATCCCTTTGACCGTGTTGAAATATTAACTGTCAGAGATGAAAAAGATAGTTCATTGCATACGCTTAAAAGTAGTCATGTTGATATCAGTTATTATCTCAAGCTGCATCAAGATCAATGGTATCATCGTCATGTTCCTGATTCGGGAATTAAATTAATTGACGTATATGAATCTTGCAAAATTGCTCTTGATCGGTCTGATAAAGAGTTGGCGGAAGCAAATCACTTATTTAAAGAAAAGATTAGGAAGCAGGCACATACCATCAATAATTTGTGGTCCCCTTTAAATAATAAACTCAATTTAGTAATAAAGCATTATGACAAGCTTGAACATATACAATGCCAAAATATGCTAAATGATGCTAAATGCTTATTAGATATTCTGGAACCAGCTTTTCATATTGCATTATCATCTGACGAAGATATACCAGAGAAACTGGCAGGGATTAGATACATTGAAGAATTTATTACGTGGTTTGCCGAAAGGACCTTAAGTGACAACGCGACCATAGATATTAGTGATAATTCCAAAAATCATTTTAAAACAATAGTAATAAAAGATATTAATACAGTTTTTACTATTTTATTTAACTTGTTTTCTAATGCGACTAAATCATCAAAAGGTAAACCAATTGAAATATCACTGTCAGCAGAAGACGGTATAATATTTATGTCAATAAAGAATGCTAAAGAAATGCCTTTAAACGACCAGAAGATACTGCTAGGTCAAGAATATGCACCTATTAACTCATTTAGTGCGTTGAAAGGGCTTCAGATACTTTCCAGAGAAATACCTGCTATTGGTTGGATAATAAACAAAATAGTAGTTGGAGATAATTCAACAACTATAAAAATTGATATTTCTGGAGGCAAGCACGATGAATATTCTCATTATTGAGGATGATCTGACGATTTGTGCAGATTATAAATTGGCTTTAAAATTAGCGGGCCATGATTGTAGTAATGTTTCATCGGGCCCTGAAGCATTAAATATTATGACAAAAGAGTCATTTGATATTGCTATTGTTGATCTACGACTTGAAGGTGATATGGATGGCTTAGAGATAGGTAAGCGACTAAAAATAGCATACCCATCTATTCGCCTTATTATGTCAACGGGCAATTTTGAAAAAAGCTTAATGGATGCTTCTCAGATCTGCAAATTTGATGCTTGTATAAAAAAAGGAAATTTAGATAAATTGATTAACATAGTCAAAGAGCTCTCATTACCATGTGAACACGGAGAACTTAAAGGGATAATTGGTGATTCTCAAGCTCTTAAATCTGTGCTTTACGCCGCAAAAACTGCTGCGGATACAGTAAATAATATTTTGATTACTGGCGAATCCGGAACAGGTAAAGAGAATCTGGCATTTTCAATCCATAACATGAGCAGAAGAAGGAATAGACCTTATGTCAAGGTTAACTGTGGAGCGATTCCTCAAAATATGATCGAATCAGAGTTTTTTGGGCACGCAAGAGGTAGTTTTACAAGTGCTACAAATCAACGCCAAGGAAAGTTTCAAGCAGCACATTTAGGTACAATTTTTCTTGATGAAATTGGTACCCTAAAATATGATTTACAGCAAGTTCTGTTACGCGTATTGCAAGAGGGCGAAATAGATAGAGTTGGCGTTGACATTCCTATTCCCATTGATGTTCGTGTTATCTCAGCAACAAATAGTACATTGGAAAAACTTGTACAAACAAAAGAATTCCGAGAGGATCTTTTTTATAGGCTCAATGTTTTCCCTCTAACACTCCCTCCACTCAGAGAAAGAGGTGATGACATAATATTACTTGCTGAACATTTCCTAACAGTTGAAGGACAAAGTTCAAATAATAAAACTTGTAAAATATTGCTGCCAGAAGCTAAAGATGCTTTAATGAGTTATCACTGGCCAGGGAATATTAGACAATTAAAAAATGTTATAACCAGAGTATACTATCTCACAGGTCGTTGGGAAAAAATATTAGCAGATAATATATGCGAGGCCTTAAGTAAATCAAGTGCCGATACTGAAATTATTAAACCGACAAAATCGCCATCCCAGCATTCCCCAATTGCAAATAAAAATACGGATTGGGATGCTGATATTGTAAGAACCGAAAATAATCCACTCTTGGAAAATGGTAACCATGCTTTGGCATTTGCAAATCCTCTTTCTTTGAGGGATATAGCTGCTTACTTAAATAGTATCAAGCTTACTGAAGAACTTTCTGGATCGAGTAAAGGTGATATTATTCTGGTTGAAAATGCCTATTTAGCTCTGTTACGTAGGATTATAACGGAAGCAACCAAACTTCAGAGAAATTGCGTGACTGGCGGGTTATCCTTTCTTACTGGCAGGGAACTTTCGGGTCACATTACGACCAGAGTAGATGAATGTCTCGTAACTGGCGACGTTCCCTGTTTTAAGTATCTAGAAAAACAGCCAGAAAAAACGGAATTGCTGGCTAAGTATAAGGAGGAAAAAAAGAAAAAACGGACTGAGGAAAAGGAAAAAATGACAAAAAAGGATAACTTATAAAAAGAAAAATGCATCATTAAATTTTATATCCCTTCTAAATGCACAACATTTCCATCAATAGTTAGGAGCTACTATGTACGGCTACAATATTGATAACGCCGGTCTCTAAGATTTGATATATCCTCCAGGCTCTGTGTCTGAGGAGTTTGCTCTTATCCGAGGTTTAGTAGATTCACTCGCCCCAGGCTCGGCGGGTCTTGAGTTGGGCTGTGGTACCGGATGGATTCTTCTTGATCTGGTTGAGCTCTGTCCGCACAAACGCTTTGTATGCTTGGATATTGACACTGTATTTTATCTGCCTGCCGTGAAAAAGCCCAACAGCACTCGGAGTCCAATGTGTCGCTCACATCCGAACGATTGGTTCTCGTTCAAGGAGATATGAGAGATTTGCAGCATTCCTTGCCCAACTACCGTGGTGGCTTCGCGCTGTGCCTATTACCTGTTTCCTCTATCGTGCTCGTAGAACCGAAACGGCTGCTCGATCTATTCGGTGGTGTCCGTGCATCCCTCACCCCAGGCGGGTCCTTTTGCCTCGACCTTTCGGAACAAGCGGAGAAGAATTTCCCCCATGCTCCCGACAGCCCAGAAATTCTTCGCCTGGAGGCTCACGGCAATCGTCTGTTTCAACTGGACAGAATCCAAGATCAAATGATTTATCGCAGGTTTCGTTTCGAGTTTGAAGACGGCTGTGAATTTTTTATATTTCTGGACACTTGCACTCTTACGAAGAGATCGAATCTGCGGCGATAGCCAGTGGCTTCATTGTAACATCGAAACAAAACGTTGGTGCCAGGCAGCAATGGATTTTATCAACTCCTGCTGCCGTGCTATGGAATCCAGTACACAGTAACGAAGGCCTGAATTAGCATAATTACCGGAATTCCCAGCATAAAACTCCAACGCCTTATTTTGTGCCTGTAAATAACCAATCCTGCATAAACCCCCAAGCAGCCGCCTAATATCGAAATCAGGAATAATTTCTTTTCAGGAATCCGCCACAGTTTATTTATTGCCCTATATTTATCTGATTTGACCGTTATAAAGCCAATAATATTGATAAATATCAATAACAATATGGCTATATTTTTAATTACGATGACTGACATGCAAAAACTCCATTTATGATTACTATGCTGACTTAACTACACGTGGCTACTCAATCATCCATATCCAACAACGCAATTTTTTTGAGTTGCTCTGATATTTCCGCTCGAATGAACATCGCAAGTGCAACAAAAATTGGAATAACTGCTATAGAGACAAACATCGACCATTCTAAAGGATAGTGACTCCGAATGTAAATACCACCGGAAATAACCGCATATTCGATAGTTAAAGCTGCTGCCGCAATTCGGAGCACCGTCATAATACCTCCATAAAAAATACGGGTTTATTTTTGAGAGTAATTTACCGCTTCCGGAGATATGGTTAATGTTTAAACCATACGCCGGGCACCGACAAACTTGACACTGTAACGTTCATCATCCAGTGAAGTGATCTGGATCGGTTCATTACGACGAGGAGCGTGGATAAAGCGATTACCCCCTAGATACAGACCCACGTGCGTGATTTTTCTCGAACCTTTTCCGAAAAAAACAAGATCTCCAGGTCGGATATCCGCTTTGCTCAACTCAGTGCCGGCATTGAACTGTTCCTGTGATGTTCTGGGAATATTCAGGCCTACCAAATAATACACGGCCTTTACAAAACCGGAACAATCCATGCCCTCCACAACGTTATCACCACCCCAGCGATAAGGTACTCCCACAAATCGTTCGGCGGTCTGAGCTGCAATCTTGCCCAGTACTACCGCACCTGCCTGCAAGCTTGTCGAGGATTGATTACCAAACACCGGTGCGCCCTTCTTTGCAGGAGTGATGAAGAAGGATCCCAGCACCTGCTCATGTTTTAACTTTTCCGCACTTGTTTTGGCTTCACCATGACTCTTGAAGTTTCCGAAAACCACCGCATGGAGGCCGTTCTCTTTTTTGTACCAGGCAGCCTCCAACCCTTTGGCCTTTAGCACGATGCAGAGCCGCTCTGCCTTGGAAAGATCATTGAAGGCCCCGGCCTGGATGGTGAATCCCACTGGCGTAACCGGGGCGGCTTGGGCAAACTGAGACGACAAAATTAGTGTTGCAGAAATCAACAGAATTGTACGTAGTTTCATAGGTTTGCCTCCATGATTTATTGGTGGATAAAAAAACTAATTCACAAATTTATTCATTACTCAGCATTTCCATGTAGTTTATGACGTACTCCCTTCAGTTAATAAACCTAGGCAATTGTCCACGTTGGGTCTTTCTTCTGTCAGCGCGTCTTCTACTTGGTCGTCCATGAGATAGATGTGGTAGCACTCTTTACCCTGGTTGGTGAATCCTCTTTCAAGGACACCCACAGAGTTACCCGTAAAAACTGACTTGACGTTCATCTCCTCACCGTTTTCGTCTTCTTCAGCGTAAAGAATCATGGTAAACCTCCGTTATTAAACAACCTCAACTTAACTTAACGCAGGCGACTTCGGCAGTCGTCGATTTTATCATCGAGTTCTTTAATCCAGCTCTGAAGTTCACGCTCACGAGATTCACCATCAGAAATCCAACCACGGACGACATCTTGAAAGTCAGACGACTTAGCTTCGTAGTATTTTGACCAGTTGCTTGAAATGTTATCGCGGACTTTTTCCAGTGAGTTATGAAGTCGATTTTGCGACTCGGTAAGCTTTAAAAGGCCAGTTTCTTGCCGTGATCTCCACGCAGAGTTAGCCGCTTCATATTTTGAGTTTAGTTTATCCCAAAGGTTATTAAACCATGAACGGAGTTTGTCCCGATCGGAGGAATTCAAATACAATGTCCGGACTTCGGCATTTGTCGCCTTGAGGATTGCACGTGCATCTTTAGGTGGCATACATTCAACTGCCGAACTTGCTTCATTGTATAGATAGTGCGCCCTCTCTTTGTGTACGTGGAATGTCGTGTTTTCTGTTTGGTTTATGTGATCCCAGATGCTATCGATCTCACGGCGAATATCTTCCCGATCAGCTTTACCAAGTGTTGTATCGTCTTTGAACCGTTGTTGAATTGCTTTTATTTGTTGTCGAGCATATCTAACTTTCTCTCCAACTCTCTCCCAGTCCGAGAAGGTCTGCAAAATACATGCGCCATCATGCGAAAACTCTATACCACGCAAATCTCTCAAGTAAGTATATTTTGTGTTTTGCGACTCTTCACGCTTCTTTTCGGAACGGAGTTTCCAAGTATCCCATAATTGCTGCTGCTCGTTCCATAGGTAATCACGTTGATCCTTTGTCAGACCAGCCGCCTGTTTTAATTGTGTTTGGAATGCTTTCCCACGGTCGGGGAATTCCCTTGTGTCGGTAAGACGCTTTAACTCAACGAGCGATGACTCGAGTAACTCAAATTCTTTGCTCATAATTACCTCTTCGATATTTTCGTCAGTTCTTAGTTTGAAAGTTCCACGCTGTTGGATACGTAAAAGTATTCGTTCGTGTTATGTATCTATCCAATGATCCACTTTACCGGGTTGACAGCCTTGCCTCGACTTCTGAGTTCGAAATAAAGTGATGCTGTGCCGACTTCTTCCATTCCGGTCAATGCGATTGTCTCGCCACGCTCGATCTTTGTTCCGACCCGTTTCAGCATGCCGCCACAGTGTGCATAGACACTGAAAACCTGCTGACCGTGGTCTAGAATAATGATATTGCCATACCCTTTAAGAACTCCTGCATAGACCACATTGCCGCCGGCAATTGCTTTTACCGGGACTCCTGTATCTGAGGCAATGGTAAGACCGCTGCTGAAGGTACTGGTCTGCCACTCAGGGTGGCGATATACACCGTATCCTCGGATGATTCTGCCAGTGACCGGCAGACGGAATTTTTCAAAATCAGTAGGCATTGGTGGATCAGGCTTGTTGACCTGCCCTGTTTCTGCAGCCTTCTTCCCTGTAGTTCCAGTTCTTTTATCCTGCTTTTTTGTCGGATTATTCAAGCGCGCCAGCAGGCTTTTAAGTCGCTGTTGCATCGCCTCATATTCTTTGATCTCGACCGCGATCTTCTCCTGTTCCTGTTTGACTGATGTAAGCACAACCTTCTGCCGGAAATTATCCTGCTCAATTTTTGCATATTCACGCCGCCCGAAATTGCGTATTATTGCCTGCTGTTGTTTGCCTGCTTGCAATCTTGATGTCTCAGTTTCCAGCGATGCGAGCTTTATAATGTGACCGGAGATGACGGCCCAATCCTGTTCCAGCGCTGCTTTCATATACACAGCACTAACAGATGCCCATGGTGATGATAAGGGATAATCTGTGAGTCGATCCTGCGTAAGAACATGTTTGTAAAGCTCAATCCCACGATCTTCTCTGGCTTTTTCTCGCTGCTGTTTTGCAGTTGCCACCTGAGCAATTGTTCTCTGTTTCTTTACAATCCCCGTTGTTAGTTCGCTAATTTGCTTTTCAGCAACCTGAACCTGTTGAGTCTTTTGCTGCATACCTACTTTGTTCTGCCTGATCTTCTGCACTGTTGCGGTCTCTCGAATGTGTGCCTGCTCCAGACGTTCTCGTTTGCTTGCCAGTTCGGACCTGACCTGGACAAGCTGCTCATGCGGCGACATTGCGCCCACCTGCTGCCAAGTAAGTAGAATCAGCAGCGGAAGGATTGTGTAAATAAAATACATCCCATTCATGATTGTAACTCCTTAGAACTCGATATTTCAGGAGTAATACTGGTTGATAATTCTGCATCCATATGAGCCTATATTTCAGGTGTTTCAGGTGTGCCTATTTGCAATATGGCATCGTGTACTGATGACTTGCTGCCAAACGCGAGCTTGCTAAAAATATCACCCAGTCCACCAACTGCCATACCTGCTCCGATGAGATACATATATTGCCGATCAGGAAATTCCAGTGACCAACCGGTAATGACCTCAATCATACCGCTTGTCCAGCACAGCAGAATTCCTGCTATACCCCCAGCAATCAGGCCGCTCAAGCTGTACTGAAACCAAAAATGCTTATCGTGAACAACCAGTGCTAATCCCGACAGGCACGCGGCTGCAGCAATAAGGCTCATGAGAATTGTCAGCTGCCTGACAGCACGATTGAGCATGGTCATGGTTTGTATGACTTGCTGCAGAGATTCTCTCGGATAGCGGATTTCCTGGATGGCCGGCAAGTTAATCTTTAAATCCGTCAAAATCTCTGGAACTCTGGAAAGATGTTCGCGTTGCACCTGAATGAGCAATGCCAACGGGAATACATCAGGAGATATCCCTCTTGTCAGTGCACCGGTAACGTCGCCAGTCCGCTGCGCAATAATTGCTCTAGCCATATCGGGTGGTAACAGCTCAATACTTTTAATCCCTGACAATGTGCGTACCCGTTGCAACGTTTCCTTGTTGAGAGTTTGCCCTGGCTTGAGAAAAACAGAGACCACTAACCTGTCTGCAATGTCCGTTTCGAGCGCATCTTCGGCGATACTTCCTACTCCAATCACGAAAAATATTGAGAACAACACGAGTGATACCAACACAACAAACACCCAACAGCGTCTGAATGCTTCACGCAAAGTTGCAACAAGTTGTTGCAATGATTCATTGCTGGGCATGGCTACGCCTCCTTTCATCGGTTAGTAGCGGATGCTACGGTCATGCGAGTAGTATTGCGAGACAGGGACTCCACATCAGCCACTGTCAGACCATCTCTGGTTGGCAATTCAGTCGGGGCCGGTGCATTGCCAGCGATCAATCTGATTGCGGTGTTATTTCCGCGATAGGCCAGGTAATGGTAGGCCGTGTAACCATCCACATCATCCACTGTCGGGTCAGCACCATGATCTATCAATAACTGCATCATTTTCCGGTCATCCATGATCGCCGCATACATGAGAACGGTGTATCCTTCCTTGCGTTCCTGGATGTTCACATCACCGCCGTATGTCAGCAGCATCTCAACAAGTTCAAGATTGCCATGCTCAACCGCAACATGAAGAGCTGATTCTCCATTATCAAAGATCACGTCAGGATCAGCGCCCTGTGCCAGCAGCTCCTGGATCTCTTCCACAGAGCCCCAGCGTACTGCTTCGAACCATTTAGCCGGATTGATCTCAGCTTCAAGATGCTCAGCCTCTATGATAGCCTGGCCACTACCTCCACCTTTGCTCTTCAGACAGCCGGATATCAGACCGATGCACAAGACAATAACAATAAGAACTATTACGTGCCTGCTACGAAGTGCTGTTTTCATGGCATACCTCCATATGATGGGCTTGATACGTACTTATCATCACATTGCATGCCAACATATTTACGCTTGTTATATCTGATACTTAGAGTTATTGCGGATTAAGTGGAGAGGGGAATGTGGATTGACGCTGCATTCAAAGTGGGTATTAGATGCATAATTGCAGCTTAAATAGTGCTGTCATTCTCTGGTGAACGATAACTCGTAGTGGCTGATCTCCAAATCATACATACTAATTTTTCGGACTGTTCGTATATAATTTAGACCCGCATACAACTATAATTTCAAAGCATTTTTACTTCGTAATGTAGATCTACCTCGATCCAACAGTCGGTGAAGTGAATTTGAAAATTGGTCCACGTATAATCACATGGTCATAAACTATCAAGGTGAATCTATTTTATGCTGTGAGGATTGGTTGAATGTCAATTTCAGTTTGTTTTCCCTCCACTTTCAGGCTGAATTGCTCAAGCCACTCAACATCACCGGCCTTTCGCCTCTCCTCTTCCATAAACTGCCACATGGTTTTTTCATAAAACTCTTTCTGCCCTGTCACGTTCTCTACAATTTTGTCAACGTAAACAATGCCGTCTAAGTGATCATATTCATGGAGAAAAACTCTGGCATTCCAACCATAGAGAGTATCATTGACCTCATTGCCATTTCCATCAAGTGCCCACACCATGATCGAAGTCGGCCTCATCACGTAGCCGACATATCCAGGCACACTCAAACACCCCTCAACACCTCCAAGTTGTCGATCATCAATAACCGAATATTTCGGGTTGATCCAAACCCGCTGTGCAGATGGGGTGTAACCGTGATAACGACATTCCAGATTGGAACTCAACTCAGTAATGAAAAGTCGTAGATTCACGCCAACTTGTGGTGCGGCTAATCCAACTACATTTGCAGTTTTCAGGGTTTCCTGCATTGCAGAGAGAAAGTGGCAATATATTTCTCCACCAATCTCAGAAACGTCGATTTCCTCAGAGCACCTGCGTAATGCCGAATGACCCAAATTATGGATTTCAAATCCTAATGGAATTGCGTTATCGATCTGTTCAATACTCATAATAATATCCTTCAGGGCCACTTCACCAATTTGCTACGCTTTCAGTGGTATTTGAACGGCAGCAAGAGTAGTCCCTCAATAATCCGTTTCGGTAAAGGAGCGGACAAGATTAGCGGAGCCCTTTTTAGATTGACGAAGAATTTTGCAACTGAGACTCGACCTCGTTCACCAGACGCCCTGCCTCCTAACGAAAAGCAGTAGTTCCATAGTAGCAGGCAACCGTCGCATTCATAATACCGGATCAAGCTCAGGGTAACGCCATGTGTTTCCAGTTCACTATTTAACGTAAAACATCCAACTACCTTGGCTTTATATGCGCTTTCAGCATGACTCCAAAGCATAGTGAAGCTCGTGAGCGCATTAATTTCCGTCCTTACTCATAGGGCACACCTCTAAAATTGATTTATTACAATAATTATTATATATTACTGCGTGTTAGCCTGTATATAGCTAAAAGTCAGGCAAACCGATGTAATTCATTTAAGAATTTTTTCAATAACAACAGGCGCTTAAAAAGAAGATCACTATCTTCTTTTGTGATCTCAAGTATTGAATATGAATCATATTTTTTAAAATATACTGGATACCTAACATTATTGTGCAACTGGTTATATTGTGTGTCACCCAAAACATGCTGATATAATTGATTTTTTACTTGTTGCTCTATAGTTACATTGTTTTTACTGACTATTTCGACCAAGAACTCAACCGCATCTTCAAGGGAGTGTGAACGATTTCTTTCTCTGAAATATTCTAGTTTTGGGTTTACCAAAGTAAAAATAGTTCCCCTAACATACTTTTCCATAGATTGAACTAAGAAATAGGTAGCCTGCCTATATTTTCCAATTTCTATAAGTGCAAATGCGGCATCTTCGTCTTCTTTTGCCAAACGGTTAAATTCAGTGGAAACTTCTACACGATGCTTAAATTTACCTATCTGCATAGTTTACTCTCCGAATTATCAATAAGAGATTCCGTCAGTTACCCAAGACTGATGACGTCAACTACTTTTACCGCCGGTCAGCGACAATTATAATTCCAGTTCAACGATACGATAATTTGAGTTCCCCGTCTTTCTGTTCTAATTCATCAATCTTCTTTCCATGTCAGTTTTGCTCTAACATCGTCTATCACAAACCGCACCCCCTGATTATCGGACGGGTTAAACCAAAGCATCTGATCAAAGATCCTCTCTGCCTCCACAAAACGACCGAGACGCCATAAGCAAAGACCATACCCGTGCATGCAGCGAAGAAACGGTCGATTATCGATGAGTCCCCAATGGAGTAATCCGTCGAAGTTCGGACCTAACGACAGTTCTCCGATGCGCAAGCCCACCTCGTAGTGACGGAGAGCCTCCTCAGGCATACTGTCGAAAACGAAACCACCAAGGTGTGAATGAGCGTCCAGACAACGGAGATCAGCTTGGCAGAGTTCCATCAGAATCTTGAACGCTGCATCACGGTCTCCGGCGTTCTTGAGGTCATTGGACTCGCAGATCGGATCGGAGTCAAAATCATCAGGAGCCACTCCCGGCATGATCTGCTCCATCTCGAATTCCTGTCGTGGTCCGTATGCAATAATCGGCTTGGCCCACTCATCAATCGGATCGTGCTCTTCCCCCCAGTAGTGCTCTTCGGGATTCCATGTGCCCCAACTCTTGAGCTTGAGAGGCACAAGACCCAGGGCAGACACATCGATCCGTGTCGACTCGATCTCACCAGAAATATAGGGATGCCCGGCGTAGTTCCACCTCTTGTTTGTCCTGACAACCAGGATTTCACCAGGAACCACTTCCGAGAGACCACTTGCACGAAGAGTAACAATGAAATCACTCCCCAAAAAACGGCAACGCGCTGTCTTGGACTTAACCGAGATCACAGCAAGTTCGACGGAACCTTCATCTTCAAGTCCAGTTGTAGTCGCATTGTGCTGTGTTTCGCGACGCACTGGAGGAACCACGGGAGGGAACGTTTCGAGTCCCAACCATTTACGGTAGCAGGCGAAGTAACGGAATCCGCTCGACCGACTGGGGAATATCACATCCGATGCCGCCACAATATGTTCAGAGCCGTCCTTACGTCGGCACCTTGCCGTTAATCCGCGTCGCTCGTTCCCATCGTAGTCAATTTCGATCACTGAAACCGGCTCGCCGATGATGAAACCGTCACAGGGAAAATTTACTTCGTCTTCAATGACCTGCCGGAATGCCCAGAGCTGTTCATCGTCACCGTAAGCATCAACAAGGATCTCCTCGATAAGTTCATCCAAAGCAGCTAGGTCTTTATCATGGCCATTTGCCTTCGGCATATGTTGCAACCTCCTACAGAATATCAATGTACAGACAAAACAAAAGCCGCGCCTATTTCAATTCCTACTCTTCACCCCAGTCGTCACACCGTTAAAAAATTGTTGTAAACCGGCTAAATAGTTTCTGACAGTTCTAAGGAGAACCTACCAATTCAGTCAGGTGCTCTGACCACTTGGTCAGCCACTCCTGTTTTTCCTTTTCGTACTTGTTGCGGTTGTATATGCCGATAACGCCATCTTTAGCATGATTCAAGATTGCGTCGATAATGTCATCAGGACAGCCGATTTCTGACATCTTAGTCGCTGCAGTTCGGCGCAGATCATGAGGTGTCCATCTGGGGAGGCCAAAATATTCTTTCCGCGGTTCACTTATATTGCCCTTACCGTTTGCTCTTCCTCCCTTTGTTTCCTCGCAAACTATATGTGACAGTGCGTGACGATGTACTGGAACTTTTGGGGAAGACCCCATCAGCACATACCTGCTGTAGTCTGGATTTTTTCCAATCAGTGTCAGTGCGAGTGGTGGCAGAAATACTCTGTGATCTTCCTTTCGGCGGTTGCGAGTTTTAATCCGCTCAGTCGGAATTGTCCACCAGCCACAACGATAACACTCATAGCATCGTTGATTCCCAACGCCGATTGCGATTTCATTCCATGGCATTCCAGTCACTTCTCCAGGTCGCTGCCCCGTCACCAAGACAAGTAACAACGCTCTTCGTGTATCAGGTGTTCCCGGTGCGTCTTTTGAATGCAGGATGTTCCAAATTAACTTTATCTCGGTATCGGAAAGAACGCGTGACGCGCTTACCGATTTTACTGAAGGAATCGCTGCAGGTAGACGTGTGAATGGATTCAAGTCTACTATTTCTCGATCTAAAGCATAATTAAACATCGCACGTGCAATCTTCATAACGCCACGTGCCTGGCCTGGTGCAGTGTGTGCAATTGGCTCAACCAAGGCAATGGCATCTCGACGGCGAATGTCCTTGATATTTTGGTTTCCCCAAGCAGGCAGTACATATTTTTTAAGTGTGCGGGCTGTTTCGCTTGAAGTTGAATCTGCAAAATTTTGCTTGGCAAACTTATTATATTGATCAATGAGGAGGGCAACTGTGAGTGTGGTTGGAACTGCAACGGGAGTTGCTGGGGCTAATGGATTAACCCCTCTTGATACTTGCAAAAATGCTTCACTGTATTTCTCCCGTGCTTCTGACAGTGATACGATAGGGTAATGGCCAAGATTCAACCGGTGCCGCTTCCCTGCAAACGTATAAATGTATTGAAAGACTTTTAAACCGGAAGGAAGAATACGCAGTGTAAAGCCGTACCCCTCCCGACGAAGACAGTATTCTTTTTCACGAGCCTTCTGCGATTGAATAAAGCGGTCTGAAAATTTCTCTTTTGCCATATGGAACCTTTATGGAACCTCTCGTGTGTCCGAAACTGATTTTATGGTACTTAATGGTATATTACAACTCTTAATGCCATCATGACATAACTATACTAAAATACAACATTTTTTTAGTAATATACTGACTGATTTAAATTATACCGAATCTATAATAACCTATATATACCTGCTTCGGGAGCAGGGGGTCGCAAGTTCAATTCTTGTCATCCCGACCATAAAACTCAAGCACTTACAGCTGATTCTGTAGGTGTTTTTTTGTTTAAACTTGTTTTGGTATCCTTTCAGTATCCTTTGAAGAATTGTCAAATCTTTGGTAGATGCATCTCACCTCAACCGTTTTATCAATTCTGACAGTTCAGCGGGGATACTTTTAGTCTCATTGTACTGTGATTCGCGTCGTACGGGATGTGTTTAGGGTTGAATCGCAAAATTATATTTGTTAGAATTTTTGGGAAATAGTATGGTGAATGCACCGCATATCATTCATGAATTGTTGAGGAGTGTACAGTGATTGAAAAAAGGAAATTCCATCGTTTACCTATCTCAACAAATGCCGTGCTGAGGAACCATAATGAATTATATCAGGGGCAGTTAGAGAATATTTCGATGAGCGGGGCGTTGATTCGACTAAAGCATGGTACTAGCCTGCTTCAGGGCGAAAAATATGATTTGGAGTTTTATGTCGAGGGTGATGATGCCGCTTTACATATTAATGCTGAGGTGATTTGTGTTAACTTTTCAATGGCAGGAATAAAATTTTCCGCCTGTAGTAAAGATGTCGTAACCCGTTTATCAAGAATGATGGAGATGTTGGCGTCAGACCCCGATTTGGCGATCGCTGAACATGAGAGAGCCCGGAGACGCCTTGCTAATTATCTCCGAGATGAATAATGAGAGGTGGTGATATCATGGCAACATGGAAATGTGAATGTGGCTACTCCAAAGAGGGGCGCTGCAAGCCTCAGAAGTGTGAAAAATGCGGCGAAAAAGGGAAGTTTGTTAAAGCTGAATAGTTCAGTTCCGTTAGTATTCTTATTGAAAAATAGCAAATTGAATTTAAGGGGTATCCACTAAGCGGATATCCTTTTTTATGTGCGCCAGGTATGGCGCGTGGCGCGTAAGCGCCATCCAATCAGCTATGGTGGTTGATTGGTGACTTGGAGGTGAAAGTCCTCTACGGGCCCTGATGGTGGGAACCGTTAGCCGAACAGCAAGGGTGTCCGT
>CAJAFV010000032.1 GCA_903939115.1 uncultured Geobacteraceae bacterium | reverse complement strand
TGACCTGCAGCACGGACACAGGGAATACCGGATCAAAGTGACACTCTATTCTCCTACCGGTCAACGTCTCGGCACAGGTATTGGTTCATGTTCGACAATGGAAGGCAAATACCGCTTCCGTGTTGGGCCTACTGAACTGACAAACACGCCTGTCCCGAAAGATTACTGGGATCTTCGCAAGGAGAACCCGGTTAAGGCACAAGAAATCATTGGCGGCCGTGGTTATAGCCCCAAAAAAGATGAAAGTGGCATCTGGATGATAGCTCGCCAGGGGGAAAAGGTCGAATACGATAATCCCGCCGACTATTATAACACCTGTCTGAAAATGGCTAAAAAACGGGGATTGGTTGATGCAGTTCTTACCAGCACCGCCGCTTCTGACATTTTCACCCAGGACATCGAGGAAGACCCCACGCTGTATATGAGGGTTGCTGCTCGAACAAATGCTGCTGAATCACAGAAATCCGGACAAACGACACCAACAACAGAACCGGTCTTTGAAGAGGCTCACGTAGTAGAAGAACCTCATGTCAAACCGGTAACAGCATCAAGGCTGGCCGATCCGCAGGAACTGCTGCAAGCACTGCAAGCGAAGGGTATCAAGTATGAAATCAGGGACAACCTGGTTGCAGCGGCCCCTTCATTCAGCGATGCGGATGGACGGAGCTTCGTTAAGTCTCTTGGCTTCAAATGGGATGGCAAAACGAAGGAATGGACAAAGTTTCTGTAAATAGAATCAACTATTAACCCTACCCCGCACGGAGACAACGAAATCTCCTGCCAGGGGAATCTTGTCTCCTTTGCTGGATATTAACCCTGCAAAAATGGAGATACGATTATGAAAACAACAAAAATCATCAAATTCGTAACAATCAATGGCTGTCAGGTACCGGTATACGCTTCTGAAAAGGCACAGACTACCATCAGCATTGATGTGAAGCGGATCATAACAGGCGTCATTTTGGGCTCATTTGCAACAGTAGCCTCACTCATGGCGTTTATGGTCTAAACAACTATTGGCACACCAACCAACTCTGATCGGGAGACAACACTCTTCCTGAAGGGATGGTTGCCTCCTGTATTGCAAACTGATACAACAAAGGAGGCCTCAATGCTGCCAGAGAATATCAAGGAGTACGTAATGACGTATCACAATGCCGATATGACAGCTCTCGACCGCTTTGAAATGGTCGTCCGTATTATAGCGGAAAATGAGGTTGCTTGCAGTCTCATGGAAAAATTGCTGTCAGCCGCCGAACGCTACTTCTGCAAGGTTTTTGAAATGGAAACCAAGCTCAAGATTGCTCGCCTTCGTGTTGACGGAAACGAGTTGCGTGAACTGACGGAAAATTTGGATAAAAATCGCTCGTACGCTCACGAAGCACTCATCTCGGATCTTCATATTTTTAATCGCTACGTTATGAAGGAATTCGCAGATGAACTGCCAGTAGGGGGTATCTTCAACAGAGAGCCGGAACTCATTCACAATCGTATAGCGATTGCTGACTGGGCTGGGGATCTTTTGACAGCGGTGTACCAGAACCGGAAACGTTGATACTTTCTACATAACTGACAATCTAAAGAGTGCAACCTGAGGTGACCCTGTAATAGGTAGTCGCCTTTTTTGTTGTCCAAAACTCAACGATCCTGCTGGGGGAAATAAAATT
>CAJAFV010000031.1 GCA_903939115.1 uncultured Geobacteraceae bacterium | reverse complement strand
GGCATCCTCTCCCATACCATCCGCATCGGTATCGAGACCGCAAAAGGGTACACCGCTGATCAATTCAGAGAAGTTTTTTCACGTTATTTGCCTATTACCCCCGAATTATCCGTAACAACGTCACAAACCAGCAACCATGCGGCTTTAGCTGTGACGGATAATCCGTCACGTCACCTTGACGAAATGCAAAACGTCACACGTAAACCCTCAGCCAGTGCGGGTTGTGACGTTGTTACGGATAAAAACCCCGAAACGGAGGCATTTGTTTTGACGGAAGCTGATTTACTGGAAATGTCACCATGAAGGCGCGGGTCATTGAATCGTTCCAAACGAAAAAAGGGCTGATCCCTGCGGGCATGATTATCGAGATTCCACTGGCGCTTCTGGAAAAGTTGCAGGGGAAAGTCGAGGCGATTCATTCACCGGTAGCTGAACCTGAAGCATGGCTGACTGAATCCGGTGAACTGAGAACCCGGGGAGCGTTTGACAATCTGGCTGCAGAGATCGTCCGACTGACACCTGACAATCTGTCGCTACAACGTGAGCTGCTTACCCGGCACTGTCAGGCGTATGACCGGCGGCATATCGGTCGCCTCTTGGAAGAGTGGGAGGAACGTGCCTCCATCATGGAGCATGACGGCGGTCTGTCTCGCGAGGAAGCCGAGTACCAGGCAGCAAGCCGTTTGCATTTACTGGCGTTCATGGATATTCGCGCTGCCGCGCGAAGCGGAAACAGAGGGGTTCTCAATACGTAACGGTTTCGGGGTTTGCAGTTGTTCGCAGTCAACGGTTTTGACCAATTTTTGCCTTACCCCCTCTTTTTCCGCGCTGTGTCAGTATTCACATACACAGCGCGGTGAGAGAACCGGAGCTGGTTTTCAGACGTTAACGCATCACTACAGGGAGGACATCCACATGAGTAAGAATCACGAGACATTTAATGCGCACATTGAGATTGAGAAAATCCGTGCACGACGCACCGAAGCGCGGCGCAAGCTGTACCGCAAGAGCCGACTCGACAAATATCGAGCCGAGTTGGTTGCCATGAAACAGGCTGGAGCTTCATGTGCCGACCTGGTGGAGTGGCTCAGAGTGAATCACCGCTGCAAGGTCAACCGCAGTTCCATTGACCGTTACCTGAAAAAACTGCCGGAGTTGAATGTAACACCAGCTGACGTACAGGAAACAACTCAGCCTGAGGAGGATAGCTGATGCCGAGTTTCCGATCGCCGAAGGCACAGTCCGTTCACGCTGTATCACAAAAGGTAGCCTTGGGGACAGGACGTCACGATCACCGGGACGACGGCAAGATCCATAGTGTCGGTACGGCCCGGGGCTATGGGAATTCACTTAAGGGTAGCGCCAGGTATATGCAAGACAACCGGTTGGGGGATCTCCGCAGCATGACCCGCGAGATTGCCATGCAGTATCTCACCTGCCGGGCAACAATAGTTTCCCAGAAAACCCTGGATCTCGATCGACAGGCGCTCCAGATGCACCTGGGAATGAAGCTCGATGTCGTAAAGAGCGAAAAGGAAACCCACCTCTCCACTCGGAGCTACACGGCGGCGCAGATCGAGCGAATCGCTTCCGCCCAGTCGGATCGAAACAGTCTGGCGACACAGATTGCCCATTGTGCCGGTTTGCGGGCACATGAACTGCTGACGATCCGACCAGTCAGCGAGCAGAAGGCTTCGACACACCGGGAGTGGAGTACGGAGCGTTTCATTGGCCGGGTGGGTGAGCGCTACACGGTGGAGGGCAAAGGCGGTCTGGTCAGAGAGGTTCTCTTGTCGAAGGAGTTGGCGGCACGGTTGGAAGCAACGCGTCTTGTCGAACCGCGACCGGTAGTTGATCGGGGAGTGAACTACACCAAGTATTACGACATCGGAGGCGGGCGGGCATGGAGTCAAAGTTTTTCGGCAGCCAGCCAGCGGGAGTTAGGTTTTTCCACCGGAGCACATGGCCTGCGCCACAGTTATGCCCAGGAGCGGATGGAAGAATTGCAGAGAAACGGTATGAATTACGATGATGCAAAAGGAACTGTTGCCCAGGAGGTCGGTCATTTTGCATCGGATACTACGGAGGCATATTTACGATGAGTTTTCAGTATTATCAGG
>CAJAFV010000030.1 GCA_903939115.1 uncultured Geobacteraceae bacterium | reverse complement strand
CCTGAGGGAGAAGGTGGCCGAAGGCCGGATGAGGGGGCAAAAAAGTGGAGTATAATCAAACATTTCCCCCTCACCCTAGCCCTCTCCCTCATGGAGAGGGGACTTTTTGGACGCCAAGCGGCGAATTAGAACGAATCAGAAAAACTTTTATATCCCGGCAGTCACAAACTCAGCTCTCCTGTTTTTAGCCCAGGCATCTTCGTCATGTCCCGGATCAACCGGCTTTTCCTTCCCGTAGCTGATGACTGAGAGTCTTTCGGTAGGCACTCCGACAGTTACCAGGTATTTCATGGCATTCCTAGCCCGCTTCTCCCCAAGGGCCAGATTGTATTCAGTTGAGCCTCGTTCATCGCAATGCCCTTCGACAAGAATATTCACCGAGTTTTCTGCCATCAGGATCCCGGCATTTTTATCCAGAATAGCCCGATCAAATTCGCGCAAGTCGGATTTGTCAAAATCAAAATGTATCGCTTCCAGCAGCACTTTTTTAGCCGACTCCGGCGGCACGATGACTTTCGCCAACTCCTCCAGAAGCACCTTTTCCGGAGCCTCTACCGTCTTTTGCTCGGGAACCGTTGGAAGTGGTGACGCCTCCGGGGCAGGAATTACCGGAGCCGGTTCAGGCAACAGGGTAACCGCGGGAACAACCGGTTCCTCAGATTTTACCGACTCCTTTTGCGCACATCCGACGAGCGCCATGACAAAAATGCACACAACCAGCAAAATGAAAACAAATGAACGCATACAACGTTCCTCCCTTCTTTGTTCAAGATATTCCTGTAAAGGAATCAGTGAAACTTGTAAGGCCAAACTTCTTCATTGCCTGCTGCATGCCGTCGTTCACATGTAGTAATTTCGGTTCGATGCCGCGGAGTCTGGCACACATCATCCACACATTGAGAAGTTGCAGGCAGCCGAAGTCAGTGCCATCTATCCGTCCGCAATCTATACAGAGATGCCGGAATCCGCTCGCTTCCGACTGATCAAGTAAAAGCATCAATGAATTAAGGTTCTCAGCAACCCCGGACTCCGTCCAGTCTCCCACAAGATGTGCCTCACCCCCTTCCATGCGAATCGCCATACCCGCCTCCCTGGTTACTCTCGCTCTGCATCCCATACACAGGGTGGCTTGTGATGAAAATCGGCTGAACTGTTTTTTAGAGGCCAGGCACAATAAAAGCTGCCGCCAAACGGTAATCTTCCATGGGTGCAGTTCTCGTTGCCGGAAAGACATTCAAAGAGATTCCCATAGACCCATTGAGAATTCTGGGTTGTACTCTTCTGTTTATCAGCATTCCCGCGTTCACGACCGGTTCGACGCTTGCTCTTGAATGAACAGGAATGTGAACCATCCAGGTACTCTTCTACTCCACTCCGATGGGTTCTCTTGTGCATACAAATCATCCTCCAATACGATTCATGTCCACATCAACGGAGAGTTAAGTGTATTAGAGATATTTCAACAAATCCATAGGGCTTTTTGAAGAGACGGGTACAAAAATTCCCGGTTTTTAATGTAGGAGGAGTATGGTTGGATACCGAAGGTGAGGCATTTTTAAGTTGACCTTCGGAGATTATTTTCCTGATATACCACGAAAATCCACCCCGTCAAGTGAGACGAAAAATATACGCCACGCACTGCTTGACAACTGTAATTACCGGAGTATATTTAGTATGTGCTAACGAAAATTATAAAATGTATCGATAGCACACTGTTGAGCTTCGCGTTGAATTACCGACCCGGACAGTAGTGAGGAGAGGAGTCAATACAGATGATCCATGGATCGCACATGCATGCAATGGTTCTGGAGCGCCCCGGAGAGCAGCTTAAGGCATTAAAACTGCCAATTCCCCTGCCTGGCGCCGGGGAGGTTTTGATCAAGGTGCAGGCCTGCGGCATTTGTCGAACAGATCTGCACATTGTCGATGGCGAATTGCCAAAACCGAAACTGCCACTGATTCCGGGGCATCAGATCGTTGGAGCCGTCGAGGCGGTGGGCAAAGGGGTTAAGGGTGTTCACGCAGGAGATGTCGTGGGGGTGCCGTGGCTAGGTGGGACATGCGGCAGATGCCGGTTCTGTATGTCAGGCCGTGAAAATCTCTGTGACAAGGCGATATTTACCGGCTACCGGAGACAGGGTGGTTTCGCAGAGTACTGCAGTGCCAAAGCAGATTATTGTTTGCATCTTCCGGAGGAGTTTCAAGCAGTCCAGGCCGCACCGCTGCTCTGTGCGGGGGTTATCGGGTATCGTTCCCTGCGTATGGCGGGAGACGGAAAGCGGCTGGGAATATATGGTTTTGGCTCGGCGGCACATATCGTGACCCAGGTGGCTCTCTGGGAAGGACGACAAGTTTATGCGTTCACTCGGCGCGGTGATGACGTCGGGCAGCGTTTTGCGCTTGAAGTCGGGGCATGCTGGGCGGGAGCATCAACGCAGCGGCCGCCGGTTGAACTTGATGCTGCAATTATTTTCGCCCCGGTCGGCGAATTGGTGCCGCTGGCGTTGCGTGCGGTCGGCAAGGGTGGCGTAGTTGTCTGTGGCGGCATCCACATGAGCCCGATCCCCGGTTTTTCGTATGAACTTTTGTGGGGGGAGCGGAGGCTTGTCTCCGTGGCTCATATGACTCGTCTTGATGGTGAAGAGTTTCTGGAATTAGCTCTGCGCGTACCGGTTATTACGACCGTGGAGGTGTTTCCGCTGGAGCAGGCCAACGAAGCGCTGGCTGCACTGCGGGCAGGCAGGATAAGAGGCGCCGGGGTCCTGGTGCCGTAGCGGAAAGGGGATGACTGCAATGTCTGATTATGTCAAACCGGCGGTGATATTATTCCTGGTTATTATTGCAGCCGGCATTGCCGGCGGTTTCCTTGCAGCTGACAGAGGGCGGAGAGTTGCCGGTTGGTGCCTGCTCTGCGCGCTGTTTCCTCCATTCCTTCTGCTCCTCTATGTCGCTCGACCGTTGCTCGAGGTTGAGGGGATGTTCAGGAGATGCTTGAAGTGCGGGGAGCTGATCAAGTGGCGCTCTACATTCTGTAAATTCTGTAAAAGTGAAGTGACCAGGTATAGAAAATGAAAACGGCGGCACTTCTTTATATTGTTTGACGGAAAAGCCCTCGAATTTCACCGGGGGCTTTTTCTGTAACTCGCAGAGTGGGGAACAGTTGATGCGACTTTTTATCGCCATAAGGATTCCGGAAGATCTCATGAAAACGATCGTCAATCAGCGAGCTGATATCTCTGGTGCCAGTTGGGTTCCGGCGGAACAGGTACACGTGACTCTGGCCTTTTTAGGCGAGGTTGAAGAGCGGGGCGTAGAGTTGCTGGGCAGGGAACTCGCCCGGATAAAGTCCCCTGAATGTACTCTTTGCTTCAGCGGAACGGGCTGTTTCCCTACCCGCCGCCGACCGCGGGTTCTCTGGATCGGACTGAGGCCGGAGCCACATCTGGATAAACTGGCCGCCAAGATTCGTGCAACCCTGCTCGACTGCGGCATTCATCAGGAGGAGCGCGCCTTCTCTCCGCATATAACTCTGGCCAGACTGAAACTGCCTGCTTCCAAGGAAATTGATGCCTTCCTCGAGCAGAACAGGAGCCTGAAACTGCCACCGTTTCCGGTACGGCAGTTCACTCTTTTTCAAAGCCGGTTGACTCCTCAAGGGGCCGTGCATTCAGCACTGATGAACTTTCGGTTGGAACATGCGGGTGCCGCCGGAGAGCTGTGATGAAAACCGGATTACTGGCGATTGCCGATATCGATGCAGCTGTTATTATTCTCGGAACGTTTCCCGGGGAGGAGTCGTTGGCAACACAGCACTATTACGCACACCCACGAAATCTCTTTTGGGACATGATGGAAGAAATTTGTGGCGCCGGGCGGCAGCATCCATACGAGATACGCTGCCAGATACTGCGAAAAAACCGGATTGCCGTCTGGGATGTAATACAGGCCTGCGAAAGAGAAGGCAGTGCTGACAGTCGGATAAAGAGAGCCGTTGCGAACGACTTCAGCGCCTTCTTTGCCGCTCACCAATGCCGGACACTCTTTTTTAACGGGAAAATGGCCTCTGCCCTGTTTGCCAGACATGTTGATCCATGCTGCTTTGAGAGCAGTGCTTTGTTCGCTCTTCCTTCAACGAGTCCGGCAAATGCCGGAATGACACGCAATGAAAAAACCGGTCTGTGGTTGAAAATTACTGAGTTCATGTAACCAGAAATGGCTGTTACTCCCAGTTTCAAAAACTTTTTATAGGACCATAGTCACACCGGCAAAGCCGTTGGTTTACTGAACGTCACAATCACATTTATTCTGTCCGAATCTATTGCCGGCTTGCCGTTTCACCATCGTATGGTATTTATTGAGGTATGCTTTCAGTGACCATCACCCCATTACTATTAACATCACTCAGCAACCCTGCAGCGTACCCGGTTCAGACCCGGACAGTTCAACTGATTCAAACTCACGTTTCCTGGCTTTTCATTACCGATACTCACGTTTTTAAACTCAAAAAACCGGTCAACTTCGGCTTTCTTGATTTTTCAACACTTGCTCAGCGTCGTTTCTACTGTTTTGAAGAGCTGCGTCTCAACCGACGTCTCTGCCCGGATATCTACGAACAGGTTATTGCACTTCACGAAACGGAATCAGGCGCCTCGTTTGTCAGCGGTGCTGCGGTGATTGATTACGCTGTTATGATGAAGCGATTGCCGGCCGACAGAATGCTTGACCGGCTCGTGGAGAGCGGCAGCGTTTCTCTTGATGATATCCGGATTGTCGCGGATAAAATCGCTGTTTTCCACTCTGGAGCAGCTACATCAGCGCATATTTCGTCATTTGGTACAATTAAGCAGATTACCTATAACTGGCAGGAAAATTTTGCGCAGACAATCCAGTTTAAAAACTCCACGCTCCCACTGGAAGTATATGAAACCATACGCGCCTGCGTCGAAACGTTTATTGACACACACGGCGCTTTGTTTGCCGAGCGGATTGCGAATGGCTTTATCCGGGAGTGTGACGGTGATATTCATCTGGGCAATATCTGCCTGCTGAATGCTACGGCGTATATTTTTGACTGCATTGAATTTAACGAGCGCTTCCGCTGTTCTGATACGTCCGCCGATATTGCCTTTTTGCTGATGGACCTCGACTACCACCGTCGCTCTGATCTTGCTGAAGCGGCACTCTCTTCCTACATTACAGCATCAGGCGATCAGGATTGTGTAAAGCTGATTCCGTTTTACAAGGTGTATCGAGCCTTTGTGCGCGGCAAAGTTGAGAGCCTGCAACTCCTTGACACCGGTATTGGTGACGTTGAACGCAGATCCGCAGAAAAACGCGCTCTGCGCTACTTCCGACTGGCACAGGGGTACTGCCTGAAAAGCCGGATGCCGCTTACCCTGTTTATCACCTGCGGCACGATGGGGTGCGGGAAAAGCACTCTGGCTGATCAGCTTGCTTTTGAGCTCGGCCTGGCTGTCTTCAATTCGGACATTGTGCGCAAGCAGATGGCCGGGTTGGAGGCGGAAACAGCTGTCCATGTGCCGTATGGAGAGGGAATTTATTCAAAAGAGATGAGCAGGACGACCTACCGCAGACTGGAGCAGTTGGCCGGCAATGAACTGGTATCCGGGCGTTCTGTGGTGATTGATGCGGGGTTTGGTTCTCATGCCGAACGAATTGTTTTCGCCCGGTTGGCCGCCTCTTATCACGCACAGTTTCTCATTCTGTTCGCTCAGTGTGATCAGGATCAACAGCGGGAGCGACTCTGCGAGCGCATGGTGCATGGCAGTTCAGTCTCCGATGGAAGAGTGGAATTGCTTGATCAACAAGTATCTGTTTTTGAACCTCCGGATAATTCCGAAGGGATTGTAATTCCGTGTTCTACCAGTGGCACGGCAGAACATTCTTTAGACTTTGCGGTTCAAAGTATCCTTCGCCTTTTCTACAATCTATTGCATACCTGGATTTAGTTGGTATAGTGATAAGATTAAAAAAATGACGGTGCATACATGCGGCTTGGAATACAAAAAAAACTTGCGCTTTCCATCAGCACTTTTCTGCTGATCTTTTTTGCTCTAAGCACGTGGGCCATTGTGGTCTATACATCACAACTCACACGTGAAAATATCGAGAAACAGCAATTCGCCATGACCGGAATCATTGCCGGAAGCATTGACGACAAACTTGGTAGTTGGCTTGCGGTAATCGCAGATGTCGCCTCAAAAGTGCCGCCAGACATCTCCCAAAATCCACAATCTGCTCAAAAGTTTCTCGACGAACGGAGCGGTGTCTGCAGCATATTTACCAATGGCATCATGCTCTTCAATCTGAACTTAGAACTCGTTGCAGAGAGTCCTTTTGTGGAGGGCAGAGTAGTCGGCGCAGCGGATGTGATAGCGCCCTTTCTGAGAAGTGTAGAAAAGAACGGCCTGCCTGATATTTCAAATCCCTATATCTCACCAAAAACCAACTTGCCGGCAATCGTCATGGCGGCAACAGTCACTGACAAAGATGACCACACTATTGGCTTTCTCGTCGGCAGTATCAATCTGACCAAGGATTACTTCCTGGAAGAAATGACAAACTTCAAAGTCGGCGGGAAAGGGTACGTCTATCTGTTCAGCAAAGATCGAACCATGATAGTTCACCCTGATCTAAGCAGAGTCATGAAACGTGATATTCCGGAAGGTGCCAACCCGCTTCTTGATGAGGCGGTCCTCGGTTTTGAAGGTAGCGGTGAAACAGTGAATACACGCGGCGTCAAACAATTGGCCTCCTATAAGCGTCTAAGAACTGTAGACTGGATTCTTGGCTGCGTATTTCCTATTGAAGAGGCATACGCTCCTGTAAATAAGATGCAATCGTATCTGATCAGTGTCTCAGTCATTACTATTCTGGCTTCCATCGTTCTGATCTGGATTTTGACAAGCAGAATTACTTTTAATCTGAAAAGTTTCTCTGATCAGGTAATCAAGATAAAAAACTCTGGCGACACAAGCTGTAAAATCGACATAAGCGGTGATGATGAGGTTGCCCTCCTGGCAGAGTCTTTTAACTCCATGACAGTAAATCTTGAAGAGGCCCGTTATGCACTTCTGCATTTTAGTACTCATGACAGCCTTACTGGTCTTTATAACCGGGCGTATTTTGATGAAGAGATGGAACGTTGCACGAGGGGAAGAAACTTCCCCATCAGTATAGTTATCGCTGACCTGAATGGGCTGAAGCAGGTAAATGATTTTTATGGTCATGAAGCCGGTGACAACCTGATTAAACAGGCTGCAGATTTATTACACAACTCTTTCCGGGGGGATGACGTGGTTGCCCGTATCGGTGGCGATGAATTTTCCGTCATCATGCAGAACACTTCTTTAGATGTTGCCAAAGATGCCATTGCACGCATTTATCTGCAAATTGCCGAAATCAACACCCGGGAGACTGGTGGGAAAATGGGCCATCTTTCTCTGGCTCTAGGTGTTGCCGAAGCTACGGATACTGGCGAATTGAAGTCTGCATTCAAATTAGCTGATGAATCCATGTATGAGGACAAGCGACGGCAGAAAATGAAAGGAGTCTCCTGATTTTTAAACTCAAGGAGCTTGCGAGGCCCCGCTTCAGCTTTTTGACGAATAGGCCGCGGTGGCGCTCAAAATTTGTCCTATGATGCTCTGGTGAATGAGTGGTGCACCACAGTGAAGCGGGAAAATAGATGGTAGGTAATTATTTTGTTGCGTAACAATCGAAGCCATGTTATAAAATCTGTCTTTCGTCGGTGAGTAGCGCAGCCTGGTAGCGCACCTGCCTTGGGAGCAGGGGGTCGCTGGTTCGATTCCAGTCTCACCGACCAGCAAATTCAAGGGGTTACAGTTTATTCTGTAGCCCCTTTTTGTATGTGCGCCAGGTATGGCGCGTGGCGCGTAAGCGCCATCCAATCAGCTATGGTGGTTGATTGGTGACTTGGAGGTGAAAGTCCTCTACGGGCCCTGATGGTGGGAACCGTTAGCCGAACAGCAAGGGTGTCCGT
>CAJAFV010000029.1 GCA_903939115.1 uncultured Geobacteraceae bacterium | reverse complement strand
TCGTATTGTGACAGTCATTGTCTTCGGTGGCTACATTGCCAATAAATAATACTCATAATAACAAATGCTTACATTTTACTGTGTCCTTAAGCACAAACTTGGCACTATCTGTGTAATAAACAATTACAAATGCAATTTAATTCAACAACTATCGAAAAAGGGAGGATGTCATGAGAGCACTTATTATAACAATCGCAGGAATCATAGCCCCAGCATCAGCAATGGCAGCAACAGGTATGCGTGAAGACAACAGTGGAATTTTTGTTTGGGTGTTCCTTAGTTTTTGTGCGCTGATAGTTGTAGCACAGGTTATTCCGGCAGTATTGATGGCAACTGGAATGGTAAAAGGGATTGTATCAGTTGTTAATAATGAAACTGTTGAAGTAGCTGTTAAAAACTAGCACAGAGGAAATACTTAGAGATAGGGGCAATATGAGAGGTCACCTGATGAGGGCGGCCTCTCTGCGTAAGTATTCTTCATTTTCGGAATAATCTGTCGTCATGTCATCCAAATCTTTCCTCAAAACTTTTACTTTTGTAACATGCCTTTAAAGGCTGCGAGATAAAGCCCACGCTGCGCTTGATCCATCTGCTTTATTTTGCCAATTATCCCCACCAAGTCGTTTTCGAATTTCAAGTTACTTTCGCTGTCAAGCGAGCCAAACAAAATTATTGATGCCTGCCTGTCCGAGTACACCAAAGAGACCTTGTGGGAAAACGTAGCTGCAATGGCGCACGCGATACTTGCAGCGCATTTAGTTGCCCCAAAACTGCATAAGGTGTTGGAACAAGAACTACCGTTTTTCGACTCGTCAGACGATCCGATTCACAATTCTCAGGAGGTCTATCGACGTATCCGCCTTTTACTGGAAAAATGGCGGGTTGACATCGTTCCGTCAGATCTTGAGCTTGCATCTTGGATGGTGATTCAAATTATCAAGTCTTTAGTTCATACTGCGGTCATCGATCGGCCCGAGTATTTCACACTTAATGACGTTGAGAAGGATATTACTCGAGTGATTATGGGTTATCTCACGTTTAACCAGGGGCCAATATAAAGTTTCAATT
This sequence comes from uncultured Geobacteraceae bacterium, assembly GCA_903939115.1. Classification (GTDB taxonomy): domain Bacteria; phylum Desulfobacterota; class Desulfuromonadia; order Geobacterales; family Pseudopelobacteraceae; genus JACRCG01. The sequence continues at coordinate 13,409 of CAJAFV010000029.1, read as the reverse complement.
AAAAGCTGATATTGGGTATTCCGGCAGGACTGCTCGTGCCACAATGCCTCAAACTGCTCCAGTCGCAACGGGTCGTATGGCTGGCCAGTGGTATATGATTTTGAAACCGGGGCGAGCAGTTCAATTTCGCGAGTTTGCAGCAGGCTGCCAATTAGAAGTTTGAACTCTTTTGTCAGACCGGTTACAACCGCAATGACTCGCGCAAGATCACGGACTCTGTTCAGTTCATCTTCACCCTTGGCCATCTTTCCTCCAACGTTTCAGTCAACCACTGCATCTTCTCGGCAAAAAAGAAGGTAACCCTGATCTCACATCACATTGAAGCCGGTTTTTACGGATCATCAAAAAAAGTGATGTACAATAGCAGGAAGTACGGTTATGCATTGAGTTGGAATAACGGACATCATTCCGATTGACCTCGCTTGGATAAATGAATAGATACATTCATATCCCTGTAAAATTGAGAGCAAAGAGTACGCCATGAAAATACACAACCTTCTTATCCACCTTGGCAACAGTGTCGATGCCTTCTCACTTAAACCTCATCATCTTGAGCGAATCCGCACGCTGCTCCCTGATGTAGACATTACCGTCGCCAACGGGAATAGCGATTTTATGGAAAAACTTCCCGAGGCTGATTGCGTACTGGTGTGGGCATTCAAGCCTGAGTGGTACGCCGCTGCTCCGGGGTTGAAAGCACTGTTCACCCCTGCTGCGGGGCATGACTGGGTGGCAGCAGACCCATCGGGACGCGTGAGGACATATTACGGCAGTTTTCACGGCAACATCATGCGCGAAAGTCTCATCGCAATGATGCTTCACTTCAACCGGCACATTGCAAAATCGCTTACTGATCAGAAGAGCCGGACGTGGGGACGCCTTGATTATATCGATTGCGTTGGACTCTTCAGTCAAAGAGTGCTGATAGTGGGATATGGCTCACTGGGTCGGTCGATGGCTGAGCTTCTAAAGGCTTTTGGCGCCACTGTAACGGGAGTCAGGCGCAGCATCACCGGAGTCGATAGTAACCCTGGTGTTGATAAGATGATTAGCTTTAATATGCTGGAAGAGGAACTCCCGAACGCCGATCACGTTGTTTTCGTGTTACCGGGAGGGGTGGAAACTGAGGGAATATTTACCGCGCGTCACTTTAATGCCATGAAACCGGGGTCTCATCTGTATAATCTGGGGCGAGGCAACTGCTACCGGGAGGACGACCTTCTGACCGCCCTCAAGAATGGGCCACTCGCCGGTGCGGGTCTGGACGTCTTCGCCGAAGAACCGCTGTCTCCCACCTCACTGCTGTGGGAGCAGCCTAACGTACTGATTACGCCACATTCCAGCGCCATCAGTAAGGAGTACATTGATCTCTTCATCCAGGAGTGGCATGAAAGGCTCCAGGAAATATAACGCAAGCAATTCAAATCCACGCTTGAAGCAACTAAACGTAAGGAAATTCAATGACTGATATGTTGTATTATCTCGACCTTCTCGGCACTGTTGCTTTTGCCGCATCCGGAGCATTGACCGGGGTACGCAAACAGATGGATCTGCTGGGGGTCGTCATGCTCGGGATTGTTACCGCTACAGGAGGGGGGGTGCTTCGGGATGTCTTGATGAACGACCTGCCGCCATTTTGCTTTAAAAACGAAATGTATCTCTATCTCGCCATCGGCACATCGCTTCTCGTGTTTATTTCACCGCGCCGGTTCGAGCAGCGCCGAAATCTGCTGTTAATGCTGGATGCGCTGGGACTCGGCACTTTTGCTGTAATTGGAACTACGAAGGCACTTACCTATCACCTCGGTTTTATGGGGGCCATCATTATGGGAGTCATGACCGCGACATGCGGGGGATTGGTGCGTGACGTTCTCTGTAATGACATCCCCCTGATCCTTCAGCGTGAAATTTATGCTACTGCCTGTATTGTCGGTTGTACTGCACTGTATGTCATGAGCCTGTATTCTTCTTTGCCGCAAGCCATTGCGCTCACAGTGAGTGCGGCAATAGTCATTGGCATCCGTTGTGCCGCCATACTGCGAGGGTGGCAACTCCCCCGAAAACTTCTGCGGGATTGATCTGTCACCTAACGACCGCCGTTAACAACAGAGGGCCGGATCAATGATCCGGCCCTCTGTTGTTTGTACAACTGTTTTCAATACTGCATGTGGTAGCTACTGAGCAGCTTTAACCATCAGATCACTTACCAGTCTGGTGAAACGGAGTGGATCCTTGATAGTTGAGCCTTCGGTCAAAAGGGCCTGATCATAGAGCAGATCGGCATAATCAGCCAGCGCTGCAGCGGAGGCATCTTTCTGGTGAATAGACGCCATCGCCTTCAGGATGGCATGATCCGGGTTCAGTTCAAGAATGCGTTTTGATTCAGGAACCGCCTGATTCATCGCTTTCATGATGCGCTCCATGTTGGCGTTCATGCCATATTCATCAGCAACCAGGCAGCAGGCGCTTTCGGTAAGGCGGTTTGAAAAACGAACCTCCTTGACCTTATCTTTCAGGCGGTCACTCATCAGGGAGATAAGATCGCTGAACTCCTTCTGAGCCCCTTCGCGTTTCTTTTCTTTTTCCTTCTTCTCTTCATCACTGTCAAGGCTGATGTCACCGCGATCTACCGCTTTAAGGTGTTTTTCATCATATTCTGTCAGCGATTGAACAACCCACTCATCGACCGGATCGGTCAGAAAGAGTACTTCAAACCCTTTCGCACGGAATGCTTCCAGGTGCGGTGACTGCTCCAGGGTCTCACGGCTGGCGCCGGTGATGTAGTAAATATCTTTTTGTCCTTCCGGCATTCTGCCAACATACTCTTTCAGGGAAACAAAGGAACCGGCTGCCGTCGAGGTGCTTTCGAACAGGATAAGATCCTGCAGCTTTTCCTTGTTGGCGTAGTCAAAGTGCATACCCTCTTTGATAACCTGCCCGAATTCCTTCCAGAAGGTAACGTATTCATCGAAGTTTTGCTCTTTAACCTCAGAAAGAGTCGAGAGAATCTTGCCTACCAGACTTTTCTGGATACGCTTTATCTGTACATCTTCCTGAAGAACTTCGCGGGAAACATTGAGCGGGAGATCGGATGAATCGACAACACCCTTTACGAACCGGAGGTAGTCCGGTATCAGCTCTTCGCATTTATCGCTGATGAAGACGCGACGCACATAGAGCTGAAGCCCTTTCTTGCGGTCATTCATGAACATGTCGAATGGCTTCTTGGCGGGCAGATAAAGGATGGCCTTGAATTCGCTGGTTCCTTCCGCAGAAAAATGGATAGTGCGGAACGGTGCGTCGTAATCGTGGGAGACATGCTTGTAGAACTCGGTGTACTCCTCTTCTGTGACATCGCTCTTGGCGCGGGTCCAGATGGCTTTCATCGAGTTAAGGACCTGCTCTTCCGTCTTGTCGATCGTGCCGGCGCCTTCGATCTCTTCGCCATCCACCCCTTTGGGGGTTTCGCTCCGCGTGACATCCATGACAACCGGATACTGTATGTAGTCGGAGTACTTTTTAACGATCGCGCGGATTTTCCACTCGTCCAGATACTGTTTGAACTCTTCCTTGAGGTGCAGGGTGATCTCGGTGCCGCGCAGTTCGCGACTGCACTCTTCGACAGTATAGCTGCCATCGCCGGTTGATTCCCAGCGGCAACCGTCCGTGGCGGAGCCGCCTTTTCTGGTTTCAAGAACCACCAGATCTGAAACCATGAACGAGGCATAAAAACCGACGCCGAACTGTCCGATCAGTTCCGGATTGCCGCTATCGGCTTTCTCTTTGAGTGACTGCATGAATGCTTTAGTGCCGGAGCGGGCGATCGTGCCGATGTTTTCTTCAACTTCAGCCATGTTCATGCCGATGCCGTTGTCGCGAATGGTCAGGGTGCCGGCTTCTTTATTCGGAATCAGCTTGATTTTCCAGTCGCTGTTCCCTTCCAGGAGAGTTTCGTCGGAATGAGATTCAAAGCGTACTTTGTCAATTGCATCTGAGGCGTTTGAAATCAGCTCCCGGAGAAAAATATCTTTGTTGGAATAGAGTGAATGAATTACCAGATCAAGCAGTTGCTGGACTTCGGTCTGGAACGGTTTAGTGATTTTTGACATGCTGATGGGTCTCCTTCGTTGTAGTGGAATGATATATGGCAACATAATCATACTGCGTGCGGTTTTCAAGGGGGGGAAAATGTAAAAACAGGATTCATTGAATTGATTATAAAACCAGTTGTGTTATAGTTCCGCGTTACATGCGTCTGAATAAGAAATTGATTTACATGTAAATCCTACCCAGAGGAGCAATACACCGATGAAAAGTAAGCATGACATTGATGATGATGAAATGATTGAAGAAAACGAAGAAGCCGGTGACGGCGACTTCGCCGAGCTGTTTGAACAGAGTGGCAGCCAGGGGAGGAACTGGTTGGAACCTGGCCAGAAGCTGACTGGGACGGTACTGAAGGTCGGTACTGAATGGATCTTTATGGATACCGGCCAGAAGGGCGAGGGGGTTATTGAGCGGAAGGAGTTTCTTGATATTGACGGCAATGTCACCGTCAAGGAGGGAGATGCCATCACCGCATATTTCCTTTCGTCCAGCAATGGAGAAATGCGTTTCACCAGCAGAATCGGTGGCGGAGCATCCAGTGGCGGCGGTAGCGCCCAGCTTGAGCAGGCGTGGCAGGCCGGCGTACCTGTCGAGGGTGTTGTTGAGAAAGAGATCAAAGGTGGCTATGAAATCAAGCTGGGCGGAACCACCCGGGCATTTTGCCCCTATTCGCAGATCGCCCTCCGCCGTGTTGAGAGCCCCGAGGCGCTCATTGGTACGCGTTTGACGTTTCAGATCAGCGAATACGCTGAAAATGGCCGCAACATCGTCGTGTCGCGCCGTGCTCTGCTTGAGGATGAGCAACGCCGTCTGAAAGATGAGGCACAGGCCGGGATAGTTGTCGGGATGACGGTGAGCGGCACGGTAACTTCCCTGCAGGATTATGGAGCTTTTGTTGATATTGGCGGGCTTGAAGGGCTGATTCCGGTATCAGAAATAGCCTGGAGCCGGGTAAAAGATGTGCGCGAGGTACTGAGTGTCGGCCAGCAGCTGAAGGTTGTCGTCAAATCAATCGACACGGAAAAGGACCGGATTTCCCTCAGTATCAAGGATACCCTCGCCGATCCGTGGGATCAGGTGACAGACAAGTATCCTGAAGGATCATTCCACACCGGCACTGTAGCGCGGCTGGATACATTTGGCGCTTTCGTAACCCTGGGTGACGGTGTTGACGGTCTGCTGCATATATCAAAAATGGGTTCAGGCAAGCGCATTAACCACCCGCGTGAAGTTGTGAAAGAGGGTGAGCAGCTTGAAGTTAAAATTGAGAGTATCGACCGCGCCGCACGGCGCATATCTCTGGCTCTGGCCGGCCCCGCCCGTGCTGCTGCAGAAGAAGAAGCAACCATGTCAGAGTTTCGCCGTCAGAGTGATGATGCCCCGAAAGGGATGGGAACGCTCGCTGATATGATACGGACAAAAAATCAACGTGGTAAGAAATAGGCAATGGCCGATTGTACTCCGGATTCTGCTGAATGGGACAGTCGCTGCAAACAGTGCGGGAGTTGCTGTTTTGAAAAGATAGAAGATGAGCGCGGAAATATCTTCTACATGCAGTCAGCCTGCCGTTTCCTTGATGTTGTCAGTCGTCGCTGCAAGATTTTTGAGCGACGCTTCGAGATCAATCCGAGCTGTGTGAAGTTAACACCGGAGTTGGTGCAGAATCTGCGCTGGCTTCCCCGCGATTGCGGATATCATCGTAAAAATGTTGAGTCGGACAAATTAGTAAGGAAAAGCAGAAAACGATAGGGATGCTGTAGGGGGTCACGCCCCTACAGCAGTTCCAGTCCATCCACAAGATCCAATACCACTTCGGCACGGTTCAGGGTGTAAATATGTACCCCCGGAACCCCGGCTTTCAGAAGTTCCTGAGCCTGGCGCCTGGCGTGGGCAATGCCGACTTTTTGAACCGCCGCCGCTCCCCCCGCCAGATCAGCCTGTTCCAGTTCAGCAAGAAACGCTGCCGGTATTGAAGCTCCGCAGAGAGAAACAATCCTTTTAATGACCTTCAGACTGACGACCGGCAGAATACCGGGGATGATTGGTTTGCTGATCCCCGCAGCAGCGGCCCGCTTCACAAAAGCATGATACAGGTTGTTGTCAAAGAACAGCTGAGTAATGGCAAAGTCTGCGCCGCTGGCGAATTTCAGTTTCAAATAGGAGAGATCCGCTTCCAGAGATGCTGCTTCAGGGTGAACTTCGGGGTATCCGGCAACTCCGATTCCTATGGACGGGAATGACGACCGGATCAGATTGACCAGATCGGACGCATATTGCAGCGGCGAGGGGAGGGGCGTTTCGACGGAGCCATCCTGAGGCAGGTCGCCACGCAAGGCCAGAACGTTGCTGACTCCGGCCGCAGCAAGATCGTGCAGAAACCTGCTGACATCATCGGTATTTGAGCCGAGACAGGTCAAATGTGCCATTGTTTCCAGGCCGTATTCCTGCTGAATTCGCGTGACTATTTCAAGTGAATCGGCATTTGTGCTGCCACCGGCGCCATATGTCACCGAGGCAAAAAGCGGCTTCAATACTGCAAGTCGCTGTACAGTGCTAAAAAAAGCGGGCCACTCTTCACGTGATTTTGGCGGAAAATATTCTAGTGAGATGAATTGTCTATCCGGTTTGATTGCGTCGATGATTTTCATGACTCTCCACTAAAGTTCAGGCAACTCGAATTAAAAGAGTACCTTTCTACCTAAAATTCAAAACAAATAGCAATAGAAGATTTATCTCTGGTTTTTTGATTTGACAGTTTACAGCCCGATGACGTATACAGATTGACCCATTTTACTGTTTTTTCACAGCTAGTTAGCTTGCCGGCACGATGTAATCAATACATACTAAAAGAGAGAGAACTGAACCATGTTTAATTTGAAACCTGATGTTGTTGCCCGGCTCGAACGGGTGCTGAGTTCTGTAGAAATGCTTCTCCCTAAAGCAATTGCACCGATTGATTGGGAGCATTGCCCTGCCGCAAACTGGCGACGCCACTCTTTTTCGGGGTACCTTGAGCCGGTTCGTGTCACGGACACAACCACGTTACATGAGCTGCTCGGGATCGAGGAACAAAAAGAGGTTATGGTTAATAACACCCGCCAGTTTCTTGCCGGGCTGCCGGCAAACAACGCACTGCTCTGGGGATCGCGTGGTTCCGGTAAATCTTCCATGGTCAAAGCGATTCTAAACGAATTTGCTCCGCAGGGACTCCGCTTTATTCAGGTAGAAAAGGAAGATCTGATTTATCTTTCTGAAATATTCAACGCCGTTGAAAACCAGCCATACCGTTTTATCCTGCTCTGTGATGACCTGACCTTTGAAGTTGGTGAGTTGAGCTATAAAATGCTAAAAAGCGCTCTGGATGGTTCGGTCTATTCGGCTCCTGAAAATGTCCTTATCTACGTAACCTCAAATCGCCGGCACCTCCTGCCGGAATATGAATCAGATCATCTTGGCGGTAAATTTGTTAAGGGTGAACTTCAACAGAGTGAAGCGATGGAAGAAAAAGTTTCGCTCTCCGACCGTTTCGGAATATGGGTCGCTTTTTATGCCTTCTCACAGGATCGTTACATTGATGCGGTAAAACTGAATGTTGAGAAAGAAAGCTCACTGCGCAATATACGGATCCCGTGGAGCAGCGAAATCGAGCGCGACGCAATCCAGTGGTCCCATGACAAAAGCAAACGCTGCGGCCGTACGGCATATCAGTTTGCCAAAAACTGGGTGGGGCGCTACCTGCTTTTCGCAAAATAATTGGTGAGCTGTCGTGAATTTTTCTTGTAATTTCCATCTGCCCTCCGTACATTGACTGTCAAGTTCAATACGGAGTGCAGATGATTCTTGAAAAGAAGAAAATGTTTAACGACTTTGCCGCGTCTAAAGGACTTCGCTCAACCCGCCAGCGAGATGTTATTCTCGATGTTTTCCTCTCTACCCATCAACATATCAGTGTCGAAGAGCTCTACCTTAAAATAAAATCCAGCAACCCCGGTGTCGGCCATGCCACGGTGTATCGTACTCTCAAACTGTTTGCCGAGTCTGGCCTTGCACGTGAAATCCTGCTTCATGACGGTCAGACCCGTTATGAACATGTCATAGCGGGAGAGCATCATGACCATCTTGTCTGTACTAGCTGCAATTCAATTGTCGAATTTGAAGATGCAACTATAGAAAAGCTTCAGGAAGAAATTGCCGCACGTCACGGGTTTCAGATTAAAAACCATAAAATGGAAATTTACGGACTCTGCAGTAATTGCCGAAAATAGATACCCGATGAGTCGTTTATTCTATTTTCCAAGGTTTTGATTTCAATTTTTTTGAACACCGTATGATCAACCAAGCTTGAGACACTGAATCCAAAATCTCAGTTATTTTCTTGCTCATGACAAAGTCTCCTTTATTTTCTGACAAAAATCTCTCTGGCCAGATTCGTGTCGATAGCAAATTCAGAATACCCGACCCGGAAAATGTATGACGGAAATGTCTGCAGAAGGATTATTCTGTTGCCGGGGAGCACCCCCATAGCCATCAGTTTCTGCATCTTTTTGTGGTCTTCGGTATGAATATAGGCAATCGTACCCTCCTCACCTGATCTGAATTCGGTTAGCGGCACCACTCCCAGATTACCGGCAGCCCGCGCCTCGTCGCAACAATCACCAGGCGGGATAGCTTTTCCATGAGGACATGTGCTGGGATGATTGAGCATGGTGCAAACCTTGGCATCTGCCCCTTCATTCAGGAGATGCTCAAACTGGCATGCCTTGTATTCACCCTCATCACCTCTAATGTTAAGGACATCCATCATCAACCGTTCCGCCAGGCGATGTCGGCGGATAGTCAATTTCCCCTCTTCCCGCCCTTCAGGCCTGAAATAGATCATCCCCTGGCGGATCTCGATCAGGGTGTGACCGGTCAATTCTCGATACGCGGGATCATCACTTGGAAAATCCATGGTATCCGGATCCAGAAAAGGGTGTCCTTCCTCTTCCAGAGCAACCCAGAGTGCTTCCAGCACCTCTTCAGCTTTTTCTGATAATTTCATATTATTCTCCTTTGTCGTTATCACGAATTGAGAGCATTTTTTTTAATGATTTGATCAGGCCCGGTTCCAAAGGATTCTTGTAGTGGCAACGCGGGCAATGAACGCCGTGACACCCTCCGTGGCAACCGCCGCACCCTTTTCCTCCCTCACTCTCGTCAAACTCGTATCCGCAAAATCCGCACTTCATAAAAACCTCGATCAGTTATTCTGTTCAATAAATGCAGCTCGTTTTTGTTCCGCACCGTTACAAGATCGCCGTTACCATCAGTATTTTATTCAGTACATAGCCACTGCCGTAGGCAAAAAGAGAGACAAAAAGGCCGATCATACAGGCCACCTTCCAGCCACGTTCATTTTTCATCACCAGAAACTGAGCTACACAGGGGATAAAAAGCGTCAATGTCACCGCTGCAACCGTAAGCTGGCGCGCATCCATAAGCCCTTTGCTCTGCAGGTCATAAAGTCCGGCGGCGCCGTAATCCCGCCGGAAAAACCCAAATATGAATGCCACCGCCGTCTCCTTGGGCAGGCCGATGGAGGCCATAACCGGAGTCATGGCTATAATCATCTTCTCAAAGAAGCCGGTTATCTTACCCAGCCATAGCAGTACGGATGCGAGGATGAACAACGGAAGAATTTCTATGAAATACCACTGCATGCGGGTATACGTTTTGGTAAGCACGTTTCCGAACTGCGGCAGGCGCATCGGAGGCAACTCCATATAGAACATCGGTGCCTCGCCCGGCATCAGCTTGGATGCCAGCAGCCCTACGAGGACAAAAAGCAGCAGCATGCAGACGCTCCATACCATCAGGGCACCGGGTGCCTTTGCAAGAAGGCCCAGAATTACACCGAGCTGGGCAGAACAGGGGATGGCCAGCGCAAGCAGCAGGGTTGCAATTACACGTTCACGGGTGGTTTCCAGTGTGCGGGTCACCATGGTTGCCATGGTGTCGCAGCCAAAGCCGAGAACCATCGGGATAACCGCTCGTCCTGACAGGCCGATGCGCTTGAACAGGCGATCGACCATCAGCGCCAGCCGTGGAAAATATCCGGTGTCCTCGAGAAAAGAGAAAAAAATGAAAAAAGTCGCAACTATCGGTAAAATGATGCCGACCGCATAACGGATACCCAGAGTGATGATACCGTATTCCCCCACGAACAGTTCCTGTAGTATCTCCCACGGGATAATCGCCTTGACCACACCTGTAATCCAAGGGTTGAAGAGCGCCTCAAACAGCTTTTTTTCAAGTAGATCTACCACCGTACCGGCGCCAAACTCTCCCACAAACTTGTAGAGTCCAAAGTAGAGTACGAACAGCAGCATCGGTACGCCGGTCACCGGGCGCACTGACATCGTAGAGAGCCGCTCGCCCCAGGTAACCCGCCGTTTTTCAGGTACGGTAATCACGTCCTCGATCAGCTTTCCGACAATAGTTTTCCGCTCCATCGAGAGGTCAAGATGAAACGACTTGCGTTGATCAAAGATGATGTCGCGTACCTTTCCCGCCAACTCTTCATATCCGTCACGGTCCCACTTTTTAAACAGTTCGGCAATTTCTTCATCCTGCTGCAGAAGAAGCAGAGCCAGGGATTTTGGTGACAAAATATATGAACCGCTCATATGCTGCGTGATCTCTGCGACGTTTCTCTCCATAGGGCGGCTATAGTTGAAATGGTTTGGCGCTATCCGGTTATAACCGCTTATGGCCTGCCGTATTTCATCAAGCCCCCGTTTGCGAGCCGTAGCTGCACCAATAACCGGGATACCCAGCCGTTGTTGCAAGAGCTCCAGATCGATCGTCAACCCCATCTGTTCAGCTTCATCCATTATGTTGACCACCAGAATAACCGGTAGCTCAGCTTCTATTAACTGGAGCGTCATCGCCAGCATCCGCTCCAGGTTTCTGGCGTCGAGCACATGCAGTACGACGTCAGGTGACTCATGCAGCAGTATCTCGCGGGCAACCCGTTCCTCCTCAGTTATGGTATGTATGGAATACATGCCGGGAGTATCAATGACCTGCCAGATCTGGTCATTAATCATGGCGTTGCCCCGGGAAACCTCGACGGAAGTTCCGGGATAGTTTGAGACCGTCACATATGCACCTGTCAGGACATTAAACAGCACACTTTTACCAACATTTGGATTGCCGACCAACGCCACTTTCCTTGCAGCCGCAATACTTTTAATATCTTCCGATCCTTTTTTGTTGTGCGAAGACATGCTTTACTCCTTTGTTGTTGACTTTCATTATCGATTGATGTGCAAAAAAAAGTCGGCTTTCAAATAATAGAACCGAATCGATAAGGCACACAACACATCGTAAGCATCAAAACAAACACCATCATTTAGACCATTGAGGGTATTTAGTCCATAAAAGGTGAGGGTACTAAAAGCAAATCAAGCTGAAAAAAAATCAGATTACATTTTAATCAAACTGTGCGACTCGATGAGTGTAGGCATAATATTGACATGAATTGTTCCAATGTAAGCTAAAGAACCTCATGGTTGATATTGAATATGAATTTCAAAATAAAGAATGAATCGAACTCTGTCAATAAAAAAGTAGAGTTCCCCTATCATTTGCATAATTAATGGGTGTCTGTCGGATTGTAGGCCAGGTTCGTGAACGTAAAGAATATAGAGCAGAAGTTATTTCTCTATTGACAAAAGTGGACCGGTATTGTTCTACTGCAAACTTATGATTTGTGTCATAAGAGAGAGTCTGTACGCTCGCATCAGTTATTTAAAAATCCAGGAGGAAGTCGATGAACCCATTAGCACAAGAACTAAACGATCAGCTTACCAAACACAACCCACATGTTTTGGAAATGTTGTCCGATCTCGGGAAGAACCTCTTCTTCCCCAAAGGTATTCTGACCCAGTCGGCCGAAGCAAAAGACAAGGCTCACAAATACAATGCCACTATCGGCATTGCTACCGAGAAAGGCGGGCCGATGTTCCTGCAGTGCATCCAGGACAAGCTCTCCGCCTTTGACCCCAAGGATATCTACCCCTATGCCCCGCCAGCCGGTAAGCCGGAACTGCGCGCCCTCTGGACTGAAAAGATGCTGCGGGAAAACCCCAGTCAACAGGGAAAGCACTTCAGTAACCCCATCGTTACCAATGCGTTGACTCACGGTCTCTCCATCGTCGGTGACATGTTTGTCGATAAGGGGGATCACCTGATTCTTCCTGATATGCTCTGGGGCAATTATAACCTGACGTTTGGCACCTGTAACGGCGCAATCGTCAAAAAGTTCCCGACGTTCACACCCAGCGGCGGTTTTGATGTCGATGCCTTCAGGTCAACCCTGCAAGAGAGTGCCAAAGAAAAAGGGAAGGTCGTAGTTCTTCTGAACTTCCCGAATAATCCGAGTGGTTATACCCCGACTGTTGCCGAAGGTGATGCAATTGTAGCGGCACTGTTGGAGGTAGCAAAAGCTGGTTGTAATGTAGTAGCCATTGCTGATGATGCCTATTTTGGTCTTTTTTATGAAGACAGCCTCAAGGAATCGCTGTTCGGCAAGTTCGCCAATCTCCATCCGCGCATTCTGGCTATCAAGCTTGATGGTGCCACAAAAGAAGAATTCGTCTGGGGCTTCCGTACCGGTTTCATTACCTTTGCTGATGGCAACAGCGCTGAAAATGCTCCGGTCATAACTGCACTGGAAAAAAAGGCGATGGGCATTATCCGCGCCAAGATTTCCAACTGCCCGCACCCATCACAGACCTTCGTCATTGAAGCCCTGCGTTCGCCGCAGTTTTTGGCTCAGAAGGAAGAAAAATTCAAGATTATGAAGGGTCGTGCCCTTAAAACCAAGGAAGTCCTTAACAACAGCAAATACGAGAAAGCCTGGGATTACTACCCGTTCAACTCCGGTTACTTCATGTGCCTGAAGCTGAAAACGGTAGAAGCGGAAAAGCTTCGCGTCCATTTATTGGACAAGTACGGCGTCGGTGCTATCTCCACCACCAAGACTGACCTGCGTATCGCATTCTCCTGTATCGCTGAAGAGAATATCCAGGAGCTGTTCGATATTATTTTCCAGGGAGTTCAGGACTTGGCCTAAATCTTTGTGGCATATCAGAAAAACAGAGAGGGCTCACATCGCGTGAGCCCTTTCTGTTATGTGCGCCAGGTATGGCGCGTGGCGCGTAAGCGCCATCCAATCAGCTATGGTGGTTGATTGGTGACTTGGAGGTGAAAGTCCTCTACGGGCCCTGATGGTGGGAACCGTTAGCCGAACAGCAAGG
>CAJAFV010000028.1 GCA_903939115.1 uncultured Geobacteraceae bacterium | reverse complement strand
TCGGTGATCAGGTAGCCGGTGACGCCGAAGTTGTCGGTGGCGGCAAGGCCGGACACCGGAACGGTCAGCGATGTTGCAGTTGCCGGCAGCGTAAAGGTGCCAACGGTTGGTGCTGCTACGTCAGGGAGGGTAATGGTCGTCGTCGCCGCTTTGCTTGCCGACACGTTGCCGGCGGCATCCTTGGCCCAGGCGTACGCGGTTTTGCTCCCCTCAGTGGAGAAGCTGAAACTTGTCGGTGCGGTTGCAGACCAACCGGTTGCAGTGGCAGCAGGTGCCGTAGCGCTTTCGGTGATCAGGTAGCCGGTGACGCCGAAGTTGTCGGTAGCGGCAAGACCGGATACCGGCACGGTCAGTGATGTTGATGTTGCCGGCAGCGAAAAAGTGCCGATGGTCGGTGCTGCTATGTCAGGCAGAGTAATGGTGGTTGTGGCCGCTTTGCTTGCTGAGACGTTTCCGGCGGCATCCTTGGCCCAGGCATAGGCAGTTTTGCTCCCCTCACCGGAGAAGCTGAAACTTGTCGGTGCGGTTGCAGACCAACCGGTTGCAGTGGCAGCAGGTGCCGTGGCGCTTTCGGTGATCAGGTAGCCGGTGACGCCGACGGCGTCGGTGGCAGCAAGGCCGGATACCGGCACAGTCAGTGCCGTTGCGGTCACCGGCAGGGTGAAGGTGCCAACGGTCGGTGCGGCAACGTCAGGCAGAGTAATGGTAACGGCTGCCGTACGTGCTGCCGAAACGTTACCGGCGGCATCTTTGGCCCAAGCGTACGCGGTTTTAGCGCCTGCAGTGGCAAAGATGAAACTTGTCGGTGCGCTGGCAGACCAGCCGGTTGCGCTTGCTGCCGGTACTGTGGAGCTTTCGGTGATCAGGTAGCCGCTGACGCCGAGGTTGTCGGCAGCGGCAAGTCCGGTTACCGGCACAGTCAGTGATACTGAGATTGTTGGCATGGTGAAGGCGCTGACTACGGGGACTGTGATATCAGAAGTCGGAGCACTGAATGTCGCATAAAAAGACCAATGATAGGCTCCGGTTGTAGCTGATGCTGAAAAAGTAGACGGCAATGTATTATAAGGATAGGAATAGTATTTTGCAGCTCCGGAAGTAGTATACCTGAAATGCAGATTATCGCTGCTCGGCAAATATGCAATCCAGTAGGTTCCCGGCGAGAGCAGCACTGGAGTGGTCACATTAGCAACATTCCATCCAGTGGCCGGAGTTATTTCCGCCGCGGATGCCACAAGTTGCCCCGGACCGCCGTCTGCGCCGGTCGCATCATAGACTCCCATCCTTAGATTGCCGGCGGCTGTAGTGACATAAAATGACAGACTTTGTATAACAGCAGGCTGTTCCAGCACTGTTGATTGGGCTATAAGCGCGTTGCCGTTACTCGAATCGTCATTCGCAAGGACACTTGTTTCACCTGCAATGATGGATGCTGTCGTTATAACGGTTGATGTACTGGCACTTTTAGAAACATTGCCCGCGGCATCCTTTGCCCATGCATAGGCAGTTTTTACGCCTGCAGTGGCAAAGGTGAAATTTGCCGGTACGGTGGCACTCCAACCGGTTGCGCTTGCTGCAGGTGCTGTTGCGCTTTCAGTGATCATGTAGCCGGTGACGCCGACAGCATCTGTGGCGGCGAACCCGGACACCGGAACAGTCAGTGATGCTGAGGTTGCAGGCAGAGTAAAGGTGCCGACGGTCGGTGCGGTCAGGTCAACAGCATTGCTCACCAAAACTGTCACAGATGAGGATTGTGAGCTATTAGAAGCGTTGTCGTAGGCTTTGGCTATTATCGAGTAGGCACCATTCTGCACACGTGTGGTATCCCAGTTAAAACTGTAAGGGGCAACATTACTTGCATACAGGAGAACGCCATTGCCGTAGAACTCAACATTGGTAACGCCGACATTGTCACTGGCACTGGAACTGATCGTGACTATTCCGCTTACGGTGGTATTATTCGCAGGAGATGTCAAAGCAACCGTCGGAGCGACAAGGTCTTTCACGACATTTACTGAACTGCTCGACTGACTGACATTGCCGGCAGCGTCATACGCCTTGGCCATAAGTGTATAGGTACCTGATGCAACTGATGACGTATCCCACGAGTAGGCATGCGGTGCCCCTGTATCAGTGGCCTTCAGGACGCCATTAACATAGAATTCAACCTTTGTTACTCCGACATTGTCTGAGGCAGTGACACTAATTAATACTGTCCCACTTACACTGACTGCGTCTGCAGGCGAGGTGATAGCTACTGTTGGCGGGGACTGCTCAGTAATAGATACAATATTTGAAAAAGAACTCTCTACCCCTGAGGCGTTATAGGCGGTGACCGCAAACGAGTAGGATTTGTCAGGATCAAGGCCGCTTATGGTTGTTATGGTCTGTTTGCTGACATCTAGGGGGGTAGTACCCGCAAGCGGGGCTGAATCGGCACTGTGATACACCTTATACCCAGCCAGATCGGTCTCGGTGTTTGCGTCCCATTGAAGATTTACACTGGTGGCAAAGCTTGTCGCGCCCATGCTGAGGGAAAGAATTGCAACAAGAACTGACCTGACAAGCATCTTTTGTAAGCGGAACCCTTTTTTGATATGGCTCGGACTTACATACCCCTCTTCAACAAGCACCTCACCGATTTTTTTATGGGAAAGGCTCTGCTTATGAAGAGCGCCCTCCAACTTGTCACGAGAGATATAACCGCTTGCAAAAAGGAGCTCACCAAGTCTTAGCGGGCTTGATGTAGTCGCTTCTCCTTGGTAATGCTGGAATTCAAGCAGTGCATCAAGCTGCCGCTCTGTCAGCATGCCGAGGCGTGAAAAAACTTGACCCAGTTTTTCACCAGTTCGTTTCTGCTCGGTAATGGCACGATCCAACTGTCTGCCGGTTATCTGCCCGGACTGAACCAGAAGCGATCCAAGCATCTGTCGTTTTCCCGCTGCAATCTTTACGGCATCATCTATGCTGGAGAGGTGCTCCTGAACCCTAAGCGGAGCATGTATGTCCTGCGCCTTGAGCACCCCCATCCTGACTAAAACCTGGCCCAGAAGTTCCCTCGTATGCTTTTGTTCTTCAATTGCCTGGTCGAGATCACGGCTGGACAGAAATTTGCCATCCAACAAAATCTGGCCAATAGGTCTTCTGATTTGATTTTCCATAGCTGATCTCCTTAATTACAGCGTAAAAAAACTCTCACATTACTCGTTAGTTTATCTTTTTTTACGTACCATCGTCAAACTATTATATCCTGCTAAACCGGTCTGACAAGGACATTTTTTTTGAAAATATGAAAATTATTTTACCCGGAAATAGTACACGCCGGGGGGATATTCCTCGAATAAACAGTTATCGAAGGAACAGACCGGGTCTCTTTACTATTGCTCTGAGGTCGGAATAGATGTAACTCTTGTCGGGAGGCTTTTTTACGAACTGGGTGGCTGTATTGACCTATTTTTTCTATGGCTCCCGGAAAATGACCTCCAGTCGGAGAAAGGTACGTGTTATGAATCTCCCAAACATATGTTACGTACAGCAAAGTTTTCCCCGTCCTCAGGTTCTGGACGTTTTTGACGCTACGAATGATGCACTGCTCACCCTTCGTTTAGATCAAAGAATCCGACCTGGACAAAAAATCGGCATTACCGTTGGCAGTCGCGGTATTCAGAATCTACTGCCCATTCTGAGTGCGACGGTTGATTTTATCAGGAAACTTGGCTGTGAACCCTTTCTGCTCGCGGCAATGGGGAGTCATGGCGGCGGGACAGAGGGGGGGCAGAAGGAGGTGCTGGACAGCCTTGACATAACCGAAGAGGCGCTCGGTGCCAAGGTGCTGACCTGCACCGATTGCCGCACCATTGCACACACCCCGGGCGGTCTGCCGGTTTTTATTATCGATTCGGCACTCATGATGGACGGCATTGTGATTGTGAATCGGGTAAAAACACACACATCGTTCAAAGGGATTATAGAAAGCGGCCTGACAAAAATGCTGGTTGTTGGCCTCGGCGGACCGAAAGGGGCGCAACAGTTCCACGGCTTCGGCCCGGACGAGTTGCCGCGCCTTCTCGTGGAGATCGGTGAAACAATACTTGAGAAACTACCGATTCTCGGCGGTGTCGGCATTGTGGAAAATGCGTATGAAGAGACCGCTGTCATCAGGGGAATTGAAAGAGACCAGCTGATTGCAAAGGAAAGCGAGTTGCTTCAGTACTCAAAGACGCTTATGCCATCATTGCCGGTCGATACCATTGATCTGTTGATAATTCAGGAGATCGGCAAGAATTTCAGCGGTACCGGTATGGATACGAATATTATCGGCAGGACACGGATCCAAGGCGTTCCGGAACCTCAAAAACCCTCAATAAAAAGAATTGCCGTGCTTGACCTTTCTGAGGAATCTCACGGCAATGCATCCGGCGTGGGACTGGCAGATTTCATCACTCAAAAACTGGTGAACAGGATTGACCGCCAGATCACGTACCTCAACTGCCTGACAAGTACCTTTGTGACGCGTGCAGCGATACCGATGTATTTTGATACTGAAGAGAAACTGGTGGAGGCGGCGCTGTTCAGCCTCTCCGCTATTCCACGCGATAAGCTGCGTATCGTCATTATACGGAATACCTTGTTTCTAATGGAGTGCTTCGTCTCTGAAGTTCTATTGCCGGAGCTTGAAGCCAGGCCGGATATGAAAATTGATAAAGCCCCTCACGATGTAACATTCGACTGTAATGGCAGAATGCTGCTGAAATTCCCGTGACGGGGAGCCGTTTTGGCTGTTTTGGCCATGCGGATGATTACGGTAAAGGTGCATAATGGCAATCCGCTGGAAAATATTCTCCGTCCTCTCATTCCTGTATGTAATGGCGCTCTTTTTCAGGGTTTCCATGGCCGTAGTCGCTCGGGATATTTCCGCCGACTTTGGTCTGTCAGCAACCCGCTTAGGAACTCTGTCGAGTGTCTTTTTTATTGTATATGCCCTTGCCCAGATCCCGCTTGGCATTTTGCTTGATCGTTTTGGCGGCAGGATCATTGTAAGCGTTCTGGGGTTCATTGCTACGACAGGTGTCATCCTGTTTGCTTTGGCACCCGGGTACCACGTCGCACTGACCGGCAGGATTCTGCTTGGAATCGGGACTTCCTGTGTGCTGATGGGAGCACTTAAAATATTCACCAACTGGTTTACACAGAAGGAGTTTGCAATAATAGCCGGGTTCATTATGGCTATCGGAAACCTGGGAAATCTTTTAGCGACAGCCCCGCTTGCAGCCGCAGTTTCAGCCTTCGGGTGGAGGAGTGCACTGCTTGTTGTAGCAGTCGCACAGATCGTTGCCACCGTTCTGGTATATGCCGTTGCCGCCGACACTCCTCTTCAGAATGCAACAGCAGAAAAAGATGCAGCGTGTGACGCAGCTGCGTCAACTCCTCTGCTGGGCGGATTGCGTTCGGTTTTAGGATATCCGTCCTTCTGGCTGCTTGGCTTCCTCGGTTTTTGCTACTACGGGAATTTCATGCTGGTGCAAAGCCTGTGGGGCGGTCCCTATCTCATGGACATGTTCAGAGCGAGCAGGTCCGAAGCGGGAAATGTCCTGTTCTGTTCTGCCGGAGGTTTCATTGTCGGGTGTCTTTGCGTCGGAAAAATATCCACTCATCTGCTTAAATCGCGCAAAAAAACATTGTTGATCGGCCAGAGTATGACACTTGCTCTTCTGTTGTTCCTCCTCGGTCCGGCAGAACACCTAACTCCGGTATCATTGAAATTATTATTCTTAGCTCTCGGTTTCAGCGCTTCGTCCGGCATAACAACCTATCCCATGGTCCGGGAGATGTTTCCGCATGCAATTGCAGGCACGGCACTGAGTACTCTTAACTTCTTTGTTGTGGCCGGGGTGGCTGTTATTCAGCTGCTGGTCGGTGTTATCCTTGATAGATTTCCCCATACGTCAGGCAGCTATTCTGCTGAGGCATATCACCATGCCTTCCTTTACCCGTTTTGCGGATTTGCTGTTGCCATTTTACTTTTTACCTTCGCCAAAGATACCATGATTGCGCATAAAGGAGTATGACATGGCTGTTCTGGATGAAAGCGCCAAGTCTGATCCGGATTGGAGAAGGATTGACGCTATGAATGAGCTGCTGGATCGTTATGGCTCATTGTTGCGCGAGGTTGACGTCTGGTTTGCACGCTGCCTTGATCAGCATCCAGAGTTGATTGCGTGCCGCAATGGCTGCTCGGAATGCTGTCGCGGCCTCTTTGATATTACCCTTCTTGATGCATTGTACCTAAAACGCGGCTTTGACGCTCTTCCCGAACTGCAACGAACACGACTCGTCCGGGCGGCAACCGGGCGTCTGCAGCAGCTGTCTCACCTGAACCCCGCATTTATTGAACCATGGCTGTTGAATGGTATCCCTGAGAGTGACTGGGATGTACTGATGCCGGAAGAGGATGAGACTCCCTGTCTGCTGCTCTCGGAAGACGGGGGGTGCCTGGTTTATGAACATCGCCCGATGACCTGCCGTCTGAATGGTATTCCGCTGATTGATGTTTCCGGAGAAGAGCTCTTTGATGAGTGGTGCACCTTGAACTTTACCGAGGAAGATCCGCGGCACTTTGCAGATCTGCGCTTTGAGTTTACCGAACTGTTTTCTCGGGAGTTGCTCCTGTTTCAGAGGCTTATACATCATCTGACCGGCACTATACGAAATGAGGTGGATTTGTTTGTACCTGGCGCAGCCGTACTGGAGTGCCACAAGATTGTTGAGGCAATCAAACTGCTTGATCGTTAATCGTTTTCTCACGGTTGAGTGGGACTCGATACTCATCAAGGGGGATTCTTTCGGATGACACAGTGCTGATCCTTGTCTTTTTTAGTCAAGTATGAGATAGGAAGTCTGTATTGATTGACAGAGGGTAACGGAGTACCGAGTGACATTGTCTCAGAGAACCATTCTTCTCATCGTCAGCACTTTTATCGCACTGCTTTTTATTCTGGCGGTGACTTCAGACGTTATTCTGTTGAAAAATTTTGCTGCGCTTGAGAGGGTAGTCGTTGCTGATAATATTCAGAAAGTCAGAAACGAAATAGATGAATCTTACGATGAGCTGCGTGCCTTGGCACACGAGCTTGAAGGGACACTTTCGACTCAAGGAGATACCCACCTCACCAAACTTCCTGATGTTTTTCTCCAGAGTCGCCACGTTGATATTATCGTCTGCATTTCCAGTGACATGCAGGTTATTTCTTCTTCGCAACATTCAGTTAGATCCTCTCTGAAACCTCCGGTTGATCCCGCACACGTTATTGCGGTGCTTGGGGGAATTGTCCCGATGGTGCGAAACTCTCCCGCTGAACCTCAGAGCGGTGTGGTCCTCGTAGATAATGCACCACTGCAATTGGTCATCAGCCAACTTCCCGGTAATGACCGCTTGCTGATTGTTGGCCGCTATCTTGATAAAGCTGAAATTAACAGAATTACCGCTTTGACTGAATTTGTGCTTGAACTTGTTCCGGTCATCGCTGAAGGGAAAGCGCCTGATATAACTGCTGCTCTCGCAGCCGTTTCTCATGGGGTTGAAAATCCTGTTCTGGTTGTTAATCAGGATGAGGTTGCCGGCTATTCACTCTTCAAAGACATATTTGGCCGCCCGTGCCTGTTTGCTAAAATTACTGAGGAGCGCCTGCTCTATAATCAGGGGAAGGCTTCGATTATATATGTTCTTACCGCCCTGTTTGTAGCGGGAGGAGTCTTCTGCTGCGTCATGCTGTTTTTTATTCGTGAAACTATACTGAAACGTCTGGAAACGCTTACTCAGAAAGTCTCAAAAATATCAACAGAGGGCTATATTTCTGGCCGGTTGCCTGTTTCAGGTCGTCAGGACGAACTGAATGCCCTGGCGGTTTCAATCAACAGCATGCTTGACTCACTTGAAAATGCTGAAAAAGATGTACGGGAGAGTGAGGAGCGCTACCACATGCTGTTTGATCGGGCTCCTGACTCGATAATCATTATCGGCGTTGAGGGTGACGATGCAGGTCGTGTCATTGCTGCAAACCAGGCGGCCGCTGATCAGCATGGCTACACAGTGGATGAAATTTGCCAGTTGCAAATCTACGACCTGAATACCGCTGAAACCAATAGTAAAGCTGCTGATATTGCCGCTGATATTGTCGCCGGGGAATGGGTGACAGCTGAAGTCTGGCACCTGAAAAAGGATGGTACCCAATTCCCGATTGAGATTCATGCCGGACTTATAAAAATTGCCGGGAAAAAATATATATTGGGTTTTGACAGGGATATTACCCAGCGGAAATTAACTGAAGAAACTGATCGTATGCATCTTGAACAGGTACGCCTGCTAAATGACGAATTGAGCCGGAAGGCGATTGAGCTTGCGGCAGCTAACAATGAGCTGGAGACATTTAATTATTCTGTTTCACATGACATGCGTGGCCCGCTGACACGAATTTCGGGATATTGCCAGTTGTTGCTGGACGATGACAGTACGCTTGACCCGGATGCCAGAGAATATGTTACCCGCATTTATGAGTCTGAAACGTGGCTTAATGAAATGATTGATGCTTTGCTGCAACTGGCGCAACTTACGCGTGTTGAGATTGTTTCAGGTCGTGTTGATCTGAGTGCCATTGCTGAAGAGGTTTTAAGGGAACTTACGCTGGAAAACCCTGATCGCCCGGTCAGGATTCGAATTGTGCCAAATGTCGTTGTTTCAGGTGATTCGCGGCTTTTAAAAATGGTTATGATTAATCTACTGGGGAACGCCTGGAAGTACAGCTCTCTCAAGAAAGATGCATTGATTGAATTTAGTGTCGAACAGACGGAAACCGGTCCTGTCTATGCAGTCCGCGATAATGGCGATGGTTTTGATATGAAGGATGCAAGTAAGCTTTTCCGCGTCTTTACGCGACTGCACGCTGCCAGCCAGTTTGCCGGAACCGGAATCGGTCTTGCAACCGTTCAGCGCATCATTTTCCGACATGGTGGGCGAATATGGGCTGAAGCTCAACCTGGAGTCGGGGCAACGTTTTTCTTCACTCTGCAGCGATCCCTCTCTTTATAAAATCATAATTGGCTCACAGCTCGCGGTTTTTTTTCTGAAGAGCACTCTGGCTGTCGGCATTTCCCCGCTTATGCTCTCTTCCGAAAACAGGATTTCACCTTGAAATGCTTCAAACAGACGGGTTAATTCTCCCGGCTGCAACAGGAAGGATGGTTTATGGTTCTGAAGAAGCTGTTCCGAGGCCATAATGGTGTCAAACAGCAGCACTCCACCCGGCTTGAGGGCCGCCAATTCAGAGGGAATAAGCTCCCGTAGAAGAAAATTGAAGTTTATAATCAGATCGAATGACCCTTGAATAATGTAGTCATCAAGATCAACTCTACGGAATTCAACGTCCAGTCCCAATGCTTGAGCCCTGTTTTTCCCCTTTTCAAGCCCCCTGTCCGAGATATCCAGCCCTGTGACACTAAAACCGTGCTGAGCAAGGAACAAGCTGTTTCTTCCTTCTCCGCAGGCGATATCCAACGCAACTGTTCCAGGAACCAGGGTTTTGATCCTCTCTATCTCGCGTGCAAGAAAAGGCGACGGGCGCTCGCCAAGAAAAGAATTCTCTGATTCATACCGTGTATTCCATTTAATCCGGTCTGCTTCCATATAATTTGCCTCTCGCTACGATTCGGTTTATAAGATAGGTCTGCCTGAAAAGGTCAGGACGTGATTGTACTCGCAATTAAATCTGCTGTAAAAGGTGCCTGAGATGCAGAAAAAACGTGTTGTCATTGCCGGAATGGGATTCGGCGGGTTACGGGCCGCAAAAGCCCTTGCCGGAAGCGATGTTGAATTGACCATGATTGATCGTAACAATTATCACCTTTTTCAACCGCTTCTGTACCAGGTTGCAACCGCCGGACTTGAACAGGAGGCGATTGCCTACCCTCTGCGCGGGTTGACCCGTCAATGGCCAAATGCTTCGTTTTTACTTGCTGAGATTGGTGGCGTTGATCTTGCCGGAAAATCAGTCCTGACGGATGCAGGCTCAATTCCATATGATTATCTTATCGTTGCTGCAGGCAGTCGCACCAACTTCTTTAACATGAAAAGTGTTGAAACGTATGCTTTTGATCTTAAGCAGCTTGCCCAGGCAGAGGATTTACGTAATCATATTCTGCTGACGTTTGAACATGCTTCCCGGGAGACGGATCCGCAGCGGAGAGCAGCTTTGCTGACGTTTGTCATCGTAGGAGGCGGACCTACGGGGGTCGAGTTTGCCGGCGCTTTGCGGGAGTTGATTGTATATGTCCTTTCGCAGGATTATTCAACTATCGGTGTAACAGAAACAAGAATCGTCCTCGTTGAGGCGGCCGATTCATTGTTGACTGCCATGCCTGCCAACCTGCGCCTGTACGCACATCAAAAATTGTGCTCCATGGGAGTTGAAGTGCTGTTGGAGAATCGAGTTGTCGGAGCAACTGCTGAATCGGTAGAGTTGCATGGCGGAGCCGTTATCCCTTCCCATACACTGCTCTGGTCGGCCGGGGTGGCCGCAGCCGATCTGGCAGGACGTCTGGACGGAGTTGAACGCGGTGCGGCCGGCAGAGTTGTGGTTCAGCCGGGCCTCAACCTCAAAGAGTATCCGGAGGTGTTTGTTGTTGGTGATATGTCGTGTTGCGTTGAAAATGGGGCGCCGTTGCCGATGATGGCCCCGGTAGCAAGCCAGCAGGGCGATTATGCAGCCAGAATGATTCTTGCGCGTGAACAGGGGAAAACGTTGCCCCCGTTTCATTATTTTGATAAAGGAGCGATGGCAACGATTGGCAGGAGCTCTGCCGTAGCTGCTGCTGCCGGTTTTACTTTTCGCGGCTACGTTGCCTGGCTGGCCTGGTTGCTGCTGCATCTGTACTATTTGATCGGGTTTCGAAATCGGCTTGTTGTCATGATGAACTGGACGTATGCATATTGGTTTCAGGAGCGGCAGGTGCGACTCATCACGGCTAAAAAACGCCGGGCGGAACAGCTGTAGTAGAGCGTAAGTGAAAAAAATTCAGTTAGCCTTGACTTTTAACCGTTACATCTCGTATTGTTGCCCAACTATCGTTGTCAGGAGATGTTTTGAAGGCATTTGTTGTTATACCTACTTATAACGAAAAAGAGAATGTCAGGTCATTGACAGACGCTGTCATTGCACAGCATCCGGGCATACACATCCTTTTCGTCGATGATAATTCTCCCGATGGTACCGGCGCAATTATTGATGAGCTAGTCGCAAAAAACGACCGTGTTCACGTACTTCATCGCTCCGGTAAACTGGGTCTTGGTTCTGCGTATCGAGAAGGTTTTAAGGTTGCACTTGGGATGGGTGCGGACTATTTACTTGAAATGGATGCCGACTTTTCTCACGATCCGGCCACTCTACCGCTTTTTCTCTCTGCAATTCAGGAAAACGATCTGGTTATCGGTTCCCGGTATCTGAATGGGGTCAGTGTCGTTAACTGGCCAATCCGGCGCCTGATGTTAAGTTATTTCGCGAGTGTTTATACACGGTTGGTTACCGGTTTGCAGGTACGGGACTGTACCAGCGGTTTTAAATGTTTTCGTCGTTCAGTTATTGAGTCTATCGACCTGTCGCGCGTAACTTCCGACGGTTACTCGTTTCAGATTGAGATGAATTACCGTTGCATGGAAAAAGGTTTTCGCATTTCCGAAATTCCGATCATTTTTATTGATCGTCATGCCGGCAGTTCAAAGATGTCCGGTTCAATTGTCAGAGAAGCGGTACTGATGGTCTGGAAGCTCCGTCTGAATACGTTACTCTCACGTATTTTTTGGAGAAAATAGGGCTAATAATGATGCATGATATCTGGTCAGTCATTCTTATAGCCGGTTTAATCGGCTGGATATTTTCCTGTATAATGCTGATGCTCAAGGCGTTTCCCATAAAGGATGTGTTTGTCGCGTCCGCTGGAGTCCGCTGGGGATCAGCCGGCGCCATTTCATTCTTTATCTGGATAATTGGCATGCTGAATGCGTGACCACCTCTTATTCAAGCGTTTTCACACCGAGAATAGCAATAACCAGTCCAGACGCAATCATCACCGCCATTAAAACCACCCACCTCAAGAGATTTTTTTTGTCGGTTATATCCGGATCATCCCCTTGTCTCTTTTCAAGTAGCAGCAGTATGGCCGCACAAAACAGAGCACAACAAATCGAGACGCAGAGCGGGCACCACCCGCCAATCACGTATTTTTGAATCCAGAGTAAACGGAGTTCTGCGCCAACTCCGGTAAAAACCATTGCTGCAAGTGCCCAATTAAGCCGGATATGCCTCTTGCGCTGCCAAAGTATCAACAGTAAAAGAGTGAAATAGATGATGCCAAACCATCCCATATTAATCCCCAGGACAGTAAAACCGGCAGTGTCCCTGCAGGCGGTCGTCAAACACATTTCCTGCAGTACGGAAAATGTGGAAACAAGCCAGCCAATAGCTATGGCTAACCACAACAGAGCTGAAATAGTGCGCTGATATCCGGTTCTGAAAGGCACTTCTAATTTACTCACGCATCACTCCAATGACTTTAATCACTCTTCCGGGGGAGTTCTCCCGGTTCTGACCACATACTCCAGATCTTCCCTCTTTTTCGCCATACCTTCTGCACAATATGACCAGATACGATAACTTTCAACACCAAGAATCGTAATTCCGGCACCAAATACCGCCCAGTAATTTTCCTCAAGGGATTTGCCAAAATAATAAAAGAGGAAAAAGGCTGTCAGATAGCCAACATGGCCAAAACTGCTTCGATGTTCAAGACCGGTGGCCATTCGGGAGAGACTCAGAATAAGCGCAGAAAAAGTGTAGATCAGCAGAACAATGCTGATAATGCGTGCTGATGGCGGTCTACCCAGAACCACGATCACTGTGTCTGGAGCAGGGAGGAAGGGGAAACTCCACCAGGCAGCCATGCTGATTACGAGAAACAGCGCAAGAGCCAGTGTACCGCGACTGGAAAGACGGTTAAGCCGGTTAATTTCCTGTGTCAGTTCCGTGCGCAGAATAGTGGCGCTGTCGCTGATTTTAGAAGCCTCAGCCGGATGTTTTTCGGCCCTGTTAGTCATGCCATGCGCTCCCCGTGGACTAACCGGTTTCTACTTTGATACAGGTTTTTTTGTGCCACTGGCAGCGGCCATTCTCTCTTCGTAGTAACAGGTGGCTATGATATCAAGATCATGGGGCAGATGTGGCGGCGGTTCCGGATTTTCGTTTTTCAGCGAAGAGGATTCTACATATTTCCGCAATCGCTGAATCGGGAGGAAAACATTTCTCCGTAATAATGCAGTAACACCGCCAACAGTAAGGATAAGGCTCATCAAGGTAAAAATAATCATCTGGATGCGCAGCATTGCCAGGGAATGGTCATGTTCAGCCCGTGACACCCCGATGTCCAGGGTGCCGAGAATCTTCTGGGCGGGAAGGTGGACGTGGCACGCTGCGGAAGAACAGGCCGGATCATTGTAAATAGGTGCGGTTATCGCCATGACGCCGCCACCATCCTGATTCTTGAACGTGCGGGCCTGCTGCATGGTCCCGAGGTTTGTGACCGGGACTGCTGCCTTGTGACAGACGACGCACCCTTCAGCATTCTTATCCACCTGGCGGTTTAGTTCGCCTGACTTGCCTGAAAATTTCACCACACCTCTCTTGTTAAATATTCTGACATGATCTACCCCTCGCTGTTCACCGACGTTTTGTATGATTGTGGCGAGAGTGTCGCGATCAGATTTATGCATGGCGTAGCGGGTCGACTTGAGTATAGTGTCAGCCAGATTGGTGGCATGAACAATTTCAGCCCGATGAAGGTCCTCCCTGATTACCGAATACAAAATCAGACAACAGACCACCATAAAACCGGTAACGGCAAGCCCGACCGGCACCAGCGCTTTTCCCGCAAGAGTTGCAAACATAACTATTCCTCCAGAGTTACACCTTACTTATGACAGACTTCGCATTTCTCTTTTACACTGAAGGCGCTTTTTCCGTCATGACACCCGCCGCATGATTTCCCCTGTTCCATCTCTCCCATCGATATTTTAGCCGTACTGCGGGCTGTTTTAAAAAGAGATACATGGCAGTCCGTACAGGTGTAGAGACCGGTATGAAATGTGTGACTGAACACGACATCGCCGGTACTCTTCTCTTCAAATTTGAGCTCCCGTACCGGGTGACATTTTGAACAATCTTTTACTGAAAAAGCCTGCTTTGCATTGTGGCACTCCCCGCATGATTTCCCCTTAGTCATGGCCGCCATTCCGACACGCTTGTTCTTCTGATTCGGTGAATAGATTTTCGGATGGCATTCTCCGCACTCTGCCACAGCAAGATGGCTCTTATGGCTGAAGTGGGTTGGTCCGGTCTCTTTTACCTGATATGTAATTTCCTTGACCGGGTGGCATGTGACGCATGTGTCTACGCTGAATGCCTTCTTACCGTTATGGCAGGCGCCACACGACTTCCCTTTTTTCATGTCAGCCATGGTGAAACGTTTGGTTGAACTCGTTGTAAACAGGGCGGGGTGGCATACGCCACAATCAGCCGATTTCGCAAGATGCGATTTGTGACTGAAACCGGTAGGTCCGGTGGCTTTTACTTTAAAAACTATCTCCTTGCTTTGATGGCAACGGGCACACGCTGCAAGTGCAAAAGCCTTTTCTCCTTTATGACACGAACCACACGATTTCCCCTTTGCCATATCGGCCATGGTGAAGCGTGTTTTCTTTTTTAAATCAAAAATCGCATCGTGGCAGGCACGACAATTTTTGTCCATCCCCTTCTTATTTATATGATCCCCATGGCTGAATACCACTTTGCCGCTGTTTTTTGGTGTATAGACCACATCCCGTACGTTGATTGCAAAACAGTTAGACTGCAGTAACAGAAAAAAAACGGTGACAAAGAGTGATAAACGATATTTCATAGGGCGATCTCCTTTGTAGTAATTACATTAAACAGTTACATCTTTATCTGCCGACGGTTTTTTCAGTACTGGCGTCGTCTATCTCCTCTTCTTCCCACCCGTTCCACATCGGTTTAAAATGAGCTAAAGGGGTATGGCCGAGCGTTGCCAAATATATGTGCACAAAGAGAAAGGCGGTAAAACAGCAGGAAAGCAGAAAATGCGTGCCTATCAGCGTCTTTATTCCTCCAAGAATGAGAAGAACCTCACGTAACGGAGCGATGTACATAAGAAGTACGCCGGAAAAAATAACCATGGGCAGCAATATGAACATGATTACCAGATATGCAGCCTTCTGCATCGGATTAAACTTGCTGTCAGGAGTGCTGTGGTGCGGGTTTGGCTTTCCAAGAAAATAGGTGAGAAAATAGAAGAACGCCTGGCGGAAAATACCCGATTTGAGGTCTTCAATCGTTGGTATATAGAGCTTCATCAGGCTCTTTGCAACGATCAGATAATACAACAGCCAGAGTATATAGGATATGGACACAACTACGCCGGCAGTATTGTGCAAGCGTATGGCCGCTTTATAGGCGCCGAAAATATTAATGTAATCAGGAAATCGTATCTGAAGTCCGGTGACACATAACGTCAAGATTCCAAAAGCGTTCAGCCAGTGCCAGATTCTGACTGGCATTGGAGTCATGTAGACAAATTCATTATGCTTCATGATGGTTCTCCTTTCTGTTTTTTCTGGTCATGAATCGGAAGAAACCGTGACACACCGGAAATGACAATCCCGCTGCAACGATCAACGCACCGATTATGTTAAGTGGTGTGCTTCTGGTGGTGCCGAGCATATAAAAATCCGGGGTTCCGTACAGGATGTCAAGAATGGCCCCCTTTTCTACGGCAAGCCTTTTAAATCCTCCATTTTTGTCCGGAAAAGCGATGAAGCTTTTCTGCGCGGCTTTCGGTCCGGAAGAGTGGCAAAAAGTACAGTTCCATCGGTTGTCCAGAATCTGATAACTATGGGTAACGGTCTCCGGGATCATCATGCCCCATAAGCGCATATTCTTACTACGGAGACGATGATTAAATTCCCTTAGTTCCGAGAGAGAAATCAGATTGTCGTTATTCAGATCGATTACTCTGCTGACATCTTCGGCTTGTGACAGTGTGGAGAGTTCGCTATAGGTGCTCGTTTTAAAGTCTTCTTTGGAGCCGGGTTTACGACTTTCAATGGACATGATAATGACATAATCTTTTGAACCGGTATGGCAGGTAATGCATGGCAGCGTATCGATATGCAGCTCAGCTTGTGGCAGCCATGTGGAGTGGCTTTGAATGGCTTTTCTGGTATCATGGCACTTGGCGCATTTCCTGTTGATGTCGTCACCGGACATAAACATCGGCAACCGGACTTCATGTGGATTATGACAGTTATTGCATCCGGCTTTTGAGGCATGAGAGCTTTTTGAATATTCTTCGTAAACGGGACTGTGGCAATCTCCGCATGCAGCTCGTGGCGGAATAAACCCGTCATCAGGATGGCCTTTGGATACCTGTCCATGACAGGAGGTGCATCCGACAATAGAGTGTGTTGTTGCCGCAAACCTAACCGGATCAATATATGCTTTGATTCCAGATGGACCATTAATTTCTGTTCGGCCATGGCAGTTCATGCACGTTTCATTTCCAGGAGCAGCAGCAAAAACAGGTACGGCCAAAAACATGAATACAGCCAGAAACAGTCCGGTACTTCTGTTACACAGATGCATGGTTTTAACTCCCTATCCCTGTTAAAGGATATTCAAGTGGTGGAATCTTCTATTCAGCGCCCCTCTTCTTGTAGCACTAATATTTTAATTTGCAACCGCAGGTATAATAAAAAATCATTTTTTTTGACTGGCCTTTGAATCCCTGCCATGCACAGACTCTTGCTGATCTGAAATTATGTGCCAGATGATAATAACTTCAATGAACTGACAACAACTATTGATCTTTTCATTTCCCGTGGTATAAGCAGAAGCAACCCGGACTTCGGCGGCAAAATCACTTTAATTCAGTTCAGCAAACAAAGGACACTACATGGCACGCAGCAGAATTCTGATTGTTGATGACGAGGCCGTAATAAGGGATGGATTGAAACGTGTTCTTGAGGGAGAATCCTTTGATGTTGAAACCTGCTCAAGCGGTTACAGCGCCATTGAGACCATGCAAAAACGTGACTTCGACCTCATTATTACCGACCTCAAAATGCCGGGAATGAGCGGTATCGAGGTGCTTAAAAGTGTTCGGACACTTCAGCCCCATATCCCGGTTATTCTTATCACCGGCTATGCTACTGTTGATACAGCCGTAGAGGCCATGAAAAACGGGGCGTCCGATTACATATCAAAACCCTTCGTACCTGCCGTATTGCTGGAAAAAGTGAATAAAGCCCTCCTTCAGCGCAGTACGCCTCTGGATGAGATCTGCCTTGATGGAGAGATCAGCCGCCACCATGGGTTTCATCAGTTTATCGGTGAAAGCGTAGAGATGCAGAAAGTCTACCATCGTATCGTGCTTGTTTCTGCTACCAACAGCACCGTGTTGATAACCGGCGAAAGCGGCACGGGTAAGGAACTGGCTGCCCGCGCTATTCACGACAGCAGTCCTCGTAAAGATAAACCATTTGTTGCGGTAGATTGCTCTTCTCTGGCAGAGACTCTGCTGGAGAGCGAATTATTCGGACATGTCAAAGGCTCTTTTACCGGTGCGGTCCAGACAAAGACCGGACTATTCAAGGTTGCCGATGGAGGTACACTTTTTCTGGATGAAGTTTCAAACATCAGCATCTCTACTCAGGCAAAGCTGCTGCGAGCTCTACAGGAACGTAAAATAACGCCAATCGGCGGTACACAACCGGTGCCGATAGATATCCACCTGGTTGCTGCAACAAACAAAAATCTGAAGACCATGGTTCATGAAGGAACATTCAGGGAAGATTTATTTTTTCGCCTGAATATAATTCCTATCGAACTCCCGCCACTTCGTGACCGCACAAAGGACATTCCAATCCTGATACGTCATTTTCTGAAAAAATATACGCATGAGATAGGTAAGGAAATCAGGGGCGTAGCGCCGGACGTACTATCTTTTCTCGAACACTATGCATATCCGGGCAATGTCCGGGAGCTCGAAAACATAATTGAACGGGCAGTCGTACTTGCGGAAGGGGATGTTATCCGGAATGAGGATCTTGAGTTGTGGGACAGCACCGGTAAAGATTCAAACAATGCAGATCACTTGATTGAACGTATTCCGATGAACGCGGAAGAGCTGAAGGAGATGAAGCGTCATATTCGTGATCACGCCATTGAGTCATTGGAAAGCCTGTTTGTACGAAACGCACTTGAGCGTAACGGCTGGAATGTAACCAGGGCTTCCGAGGAGACCGGCATACTGAGGCCCAACTTTCAGGGCATGATGAAAAAGCTCGGTATCTCTGTAAAAGGAGAACATTGACATTCAACGCAAAATAAATCGGACAAAGTCAACCGGAAACCGGAAGCATGACAGTAAATGTTGTTCCTTCCCCTACGGTGCTCTTTACCTCAATAGTTCCTCCATTGTTGTTAATAATACCGTACGATATTGATAGTCCGAGCCCTGTGCCTTCTGATTTGGTTGTAAAGAAGGGATCAAAAATTTTTGAAAGATTCTCCTCAGTAATGCCAGAGCCGGTATCTTTAAGGGAGGCGCAGACATACTTCCCGTCTGCCGAAAGATGCGTTGAAATCTCCAGCGTTCCCCCGTGCGGCATGGCATGACCGGCATTAATAACAATATTCATAAAAACCTGCCGGATCTGGTTCAGATCAGCTGAAACAGGTGGCAGTCCGCTCTGGAATTGTTTGCTGATTTCGATGGTGCTGAAGTCCGGCTGCTTATGAAAAAAAGTGACGACATCATCCAGAACAACATCAAGGGCGATACTTTCTTTTTCCGGCAACGATTCCCGGCTGAATTCAAGGAGATCTTTCACGATACCGGCGCAGCGTTGCGTTTCAGAAATCACTCTTTCTACATCCGGGAGCAGTGATGGATCAAGACGTTTGTCGGTGTTAATGATTGAGGCATACAACAGAATGCCGGTCAGTGGATTGTTGATCTCATGTGCCACCCCTGCCGCAAGTGTGCCGAGAGAAGCCAGTTTCTCCGAATTTCGCAGCTGTTCTTCCATACGCATTATTTCCCGACTTCGTTCTGCCACTTTACGTTCAAGGCTGTCTGCCCACTCCTTCAACTCCCTGTCTGCTTTGCCGAGGCTTTCGGTCATGCGATTGAGAGAATCAGACAGTTCACCCAGTTCATCTCTGCTTGACACCGGGACTCGTGACTCGAGATCCCCTAAAGCAACTTGAGCACTGTGCCGGACAAGTCGCTGCACCGGGATATCAACGAGAAAATGGGTCAGGATAGTAATTAAAATGCCGATCAACACCAGAAGAAGGCATGCCAGCATAACAAATTGCAGGCGGTATTCGTGAGACTTCTGGCGAAGCATTTCCAGGGACACCGAGATATCCAGAAGACCAAGCACAGTGTCACTCGGTCCATGAAAATGACAGGATGCGGTAAAACAGGCCGGCTGATTATAAATTGCCTTGGTAAAAGCAAGCGCCTCCTTGCCAAATTTGGTCGTTATGATCCGGCTGCGATTCATTGAAGCGGTTGCTTCACCGGGGCTTGCTGAATTGTGGCACATGACGCATTCATCAGCATGTTTGCCGATAACTGAGCCGACTTCTTCCGTTATATTTGAAAAGACTACCTTCCCACGCGGATCAATCAGCCGAACATGCTCAATATTCTTACTTTCAGAAATTTTCCCGACCATATGATGGAGGCTGGTTTTATCATTTCTCATCATAGAATCATACGTGCTCTGGCTGATTATGTCGGCAACCTGTTCCGCATGAGAAACCGCGTAATCGATCATTACCTTGCGGAAGTTCTTGAGGTTGATATTATCCAGCAACCCCATGAAAACCAGTAGAATCAAAGAGGTTGCAAAAGTGAGTTTCGCTATAAGTGATATGCGGATGTTCATGCGTTAAATTCCTTTTGTTGCGGCAGTTACGTGTGACTATAGTTTTCTATTATACCTTATATTCTGTATATTGCTCTTCTGATTATAAGTAAAACGTGCTTTAGTTGCAGATATAGCTGAAAAAAGAAATATACCTATTAAAATGTAATGGTGACATGTACCAAATGACCAAACTCCCGATCGACGATATCCTTCCTGCTCTGCTTGAATCATTCAACTCACATCAAAACCTTATTCTTCATGCACCGCCGGGGGCCGGCAAAACGACCCGCGTTCCGCTGGCTCTGCTCGATGTAATTACTCCTGAGATGGGTCGCATTATCATGCTGGAACCACGGAGAATCGCTGCTGTGTCTGCTGCTCGCTGGATGGCACAATTGTGCGGTGAAGAGGTCGGGCAGTCGGTTGGTTATGCCATTCGTTTCGATAGCTGCAGTTCTCGCTCCACACGTATTGAGGTGGTCACAGAGGGTATCTTGACCCGTCGGGTTCAGAGCGACCCCGGCTTGACCGGTGTAGCACTGGTTATTTTTGACGAGTTTCATGAACGGAGCCTCCACGCTGACCTCGGACTGGTACTTTGCAGGGAAGTTCAGCAGTTGAGGCCGGAACTCAAAATCATGGTTATGTCTGCAACTCTTGACCTACAGCCGCTTTCCCGCCTGCTTGATAACGCTCCGGTAATCAGCTCGGACGGGCGCTGCTTTGCTGTTGAGATGAAATACCTTGACGAGACAGGCCACGTACGTCTTGCAGAGCGTGTCGCTGCAGCGGCCATCCGGGCGTTACGTGAAACGGAAGGAGATATTCTTGCCTTTTTACCCGGTTCCGGGGAAATTCGCGCCTGCTCAGCCCGGTTGGCCGACTCCGGAGCCATTCCGCGCAATACCGTGGTCTGTCAACTGTATGGTGACCTGCCGATTGCCGAACAGCAGAAGATCATTCAGGCGGGACCGTATCGAAAAATAGTACTGGCAACCAGCATTGCCGAAACCAGCGTAACTATCGAAGGTGTTCGCACCGTTATCGATTGCGGCGTGTCGCGAAGGTTGCAGTTTGATCCGGGCAACGGCCTGAACAGACTGGTTACCGTTCGCGAATCGCGTGCATCAGCTGAACAGCGGGCGGGGAGGGCAGGGCGCACCGCTCCCGGAGTCTGCTATCGTCTGTACAGTCAGCATACGCAGCATGCAATGGCACCTCACTCGCCGCCTGAGATATGTGTCACTGATCTGTCACAGCTTTTGCTGGAACTGGCGGCGTGGGGGATTACCGACCCACAGCAGCCCGATTGGCTGGATGCGCCACCTCCTGCCGCTGTGGAATCAGCCCGCCGTCTCCTTGTCGGACTCGACTTGCTTGATGAAACCGGTCGGATCACGAACCTTGGACGCGAGGTTGTACGCCTGCCGGTTCATCCCCGACTTGGTCGTTTATTGCTTCGTTCCCGCGTGCTCAACTGTCCCGGTCTGGGGTGTCAGGTAGCGGCACTTCTTTCGGAACGGGATCTGCTGCGTCCTGTTGCCGGTACTCTGCCGCTGATGAGCCGCTCTGATATAGACGATCGACTGGAGGTTTTGAAACAGTGGCGCTCATCAGAACAAAATGATCGGAGTATGGATGTTTCGGCACTGAAAAATGTGGAACGGATGGTCAGCCAGTTGCGGCGTCTTATGGCTGTTTCGGGAAAGGGAGATGACCGCTCCGACACTGACCAACAGGTGTCACGGTTGCTGCTGGCGGCGTATCCGGATCGAATTGCCCGGCGCAGATCTTCTGGAGGCGGATACCTGCTGACCGGTGGGCGCGGTGCGCGAATTTCGGAACGCTCGGCAGTGAAAGCGGGGGAATATATAGTTGCTGTTGCGCTAGATGCCGGAAATCAGGCGGAAGCGGTCATCCATCTTGCTGCGGAAATTTCCGAGACCGTCATTCGCGAGGAACGATCACGACATATACGGTGTGAAACCCAGGTGAGTTGGGATGATCGTGAGGGGCGTGTCATAGCCCGGCGGATGGAGCTTCTGGGGAGCATTCAACTCACAGCCGAGACAGTTGTGCCGGCTGCTGAACAGTCTGTGCCGGCGGTGATCGGTGCCGTACGAGCAACACGGTTATCGTTTCTGACGATGAACGACGCGGTGCGTCAGTTGCAGGGACGCCTGCTGCTGCTACGCTCAGCCTTTTTAGAGCGTGAGTGGCCGGACGTTTCTGATGCGGAGCTGTGCGACACACTAGAAGTGTGGCTGGGACCTCATCTCGGCGGGGCCAACTCAATAAAAAGAGCCGCACAGCTCGATATTGCGACTATTCTGAGGCAGAGTCTCGATTACCGGCAGCAGCGGGATCTGGACGAACTGGCTCCGACACATCTCTCCGTGCCAAGCGGTTCGCGGATCAGAATCGATTATTCAGGAGAAATTCCGGTATTAGCGGTGAAACTTCAGGAGCTGTTTGGTCTGGCAGTCGGGCCGGCCGTCTGCGGCGGCAGGATTCCGGTGCTGTTACATCTGCTGTCGCCGGCCGGTCGACCGATACAGGTGACGAGGGATTTAAAAGGATTCTGGGATGGTTCATATCAGCAGGTAAAAAAGGAGCTCAAAGGGCGCTATCCAAAGCACCCCTGGCCTGACGAT
This sequence comes from uncultured Geobacteraceae bacterium, assembly GCA_903939115.1. GTDB lineage: Bacteria > Desulfobacterota > Desulfuromonadia > Geobacterales > Pseudopelobacteraceae > JACRCG01. The sequence goes on along the minus strand of CAJAFV010000028.1, from coordinate 116,959 downwards.
CCCTGGAGTGCTGTTCCTACCCGCCGGTTGAAGCCGAGGGGGTAGGAACAGGCTATATCTCAAAACGGAATGTTACCTCCTCCAACATATCGGCTCCACTCTGAATGACCCCTCTATCCGGGTTAGCGGCCAGATGTCGCAGAATGGCAAAAATCATCTCGGTATGCTCCGGTTTTCCGAGCAGCGCGGCAATAGACCCGGCTGTCATATCCCGTTGTTCCTTCTGCAGCAACTGCACGACTTCTTTCTGAAGCAGAATCACCGTGCCGGCAGCTTTTTTGCCCGCTTCGACACCGGGCTGGTGGTAGGCATTGATATTGAGCAGGCTTGCGTAGAGACCGACAGCCCGTTCAAACAGCGCTATCAGGACGCCGATCGTGTATGCGTCAACCTGATTAATGGTGAGGGTCATCGATTCCCGGCCATTTTCATAAAGTGCCGTGCGCGTTCCCTGGAAAAATCCGAACAGGAAATCTCCGCTGGTAATCCCCTCCTCAACGAGTTGTGAGCAGCCATCCCGATCTTTCAAAACTTCAATAAACGTGACAAAAAAGTTTGCCACCCCTTCGCGCAGCTGCTGCACATAGGCATGCTGATCGGTGGAACCTTTGTTGCCGTAGACAGTCAGGCCCTGATTGACCGGCACTCCGTCACGGTCGAACTCCTTGCCGATAGATTCCATAATCAACTGCTGCAGGTAACGGGAGAAGAGGAGGAGGCGATCCTTATACGGAAGCATGACCAGATCTTTCGTTCCGCGACCATCTGTGGCGTAGTGCCACATCAACGCCATGACCGCTGCCGGATTCTGCTGCGTTTCAGGCTTGCGGGTAGCTGTGTCACAGGATTCTGCACCGCGCAGCAGTTCTATGATATTGATCCCCTGGAGAGCTGCGGGGAGGAGGCCGACCGCAGAGGATACAGAGGTTCGTCCTCCGACCCAGTCCCACATCGGAAAACGCTCAAGCCATCCTTCGGCCCGTGCCAGACGGTCCAGCTCGCTTTCATACCCGGTTACCGCCACAGCATGCCGCGAAAAATCGAGTCCGGCCCTCTGGTAAGCGGTTTTGGCTTCAAGCATGCCGTTGCGGGTCTCCTTGGTGGAGCCGCTTTTTGATATGACGATCGCCAGCGTTTGGGCAACGGTTGCCCCGAGTTCAGCAAAGACCTTGTCAATGCCATCCGGGTCGGTGTTGTCGAGAAAATACGCTTTCATTCGGTCTGAATGCGAAGTCAGGGCGTCGGCCACAAACTGAGGCCCCAACGCAGATCCTCCGATGCCGATAATGAGAATGTTGGTAAAGCGTGCACCATTTTGGGCAGATATCGCCCCGCTGTGGATTTTCGAGCTGAAGGCCTGAATCTGTGCGAGAGCAGACTCAATCTCGCACTTAATCTCTTCTGAAGGCGCCAGCGCCGGGTTTCGCAGCCAGTAATGACCAACCATGCGCCCTTCGTCACGGTTAGCAATCGCTCCACCCTCCAGTTCAACCATTTCGGCGAACGCGTTCTGCATCGCAGGTTCCATCTGCTCAAGAAAACTGTCAGTAAATTTCATGCGGCTGATATCGAGTGATAGTCCTATCTCCGGGCAGTGGCAGAGATGCTTCTTATAGCGGTTCCAAAGGGTAGTGGCCGTTTTCATCTATTTTCTCCCGTTCAATTCTAGATACACAAAAGGCGGAGCTCACTCCGCCTTTACAAATCTTTATATTCTTTAAATAGTAATAAGTTAGCTCTCTTACGGTTTTTTGTTTTACTTAAAAACAGTAGTAATTTTATTAACACATTTTAGACATTTTTACAAATATAATGTGAACCGAATTTCAAGTTTGAACCGCATCGGCATCTAAGTCGACCCATCTCCCATTCCATAACTTGCTGATATTTCACTTAAGGGTGGGTCAGGCAGGTGCCTATGCTGGGTCAATTTTCAAACCGATTGTCAATTGAAGCATTTGCAGGAGGAAATTACTAATAAGGTCGTGCAACTGGAAACCGCTCTTTCAACTGTGCAACTACTGGAGGGAATAATTCCGATCTGTTCCTACTGTAAAAAAATACGTGACGATGAAAAAAGTTGGCACCAGATAGAGAATTATATTTCGAGTCATTCTGAAGCTAAATTCAGTCATGGTATATGCCCGGAATGTTTTGAAGAACAATTAGAAGTCATAAAAAATATGCAATAACTTCTGGTGCATCGTTGTGAATTGGAATCTGCATTAAACTGGTTTTCTGATTAACAGAAAAAACATTTGAATTACTGGTAGGACCCACTTAGGGCCTGTTACAGTTGCGGGTGAGGGGCTTATCTCAGAAAAGGAGACTGCTGGAATCACTCCGCTTGCTTGATACGCATTACACCCAGAAGAATCGATACCGCAATTACTGTATATTTCTGATTGCATCTTTGAGAACTGAGAGTGTGTAAGGCTTTTGTATAAAACCGGCCAATCCCTTGCCTGCAAATTTCCGGGTGATCTCATGCTCGCTGAACCCACTCGACATGATCACCTTCACACCCGAATCAAGTTGTCTGAGTTCGCTGAAGCACTGCTCGCCGTCCATATGCGGCATGGTCAAATCAAGGATTACAAAAGAGATGTCCGAAGTTGTTTTGAATATCTCTATGGCTTCTTTGCCGTCGTTCGCGGTGATTATTGTAAAACCAAACTCTTTCAGCATCTCGGTTCCGACGCCGCGAATGGTCTCTTCATCCTCCACCAGGAGGACTTTCCCTCCACCACGCCAGTCGTCCTTGTGCGTTTCACCTGCTAAAATATCGGCCACCCTACCAGAGGAGGGGAGCAGGATTTTGAAGGTAGTCCCCTTGTCCGGTTCGCTGTAAACCTTTATGGCTCCCTTGTGACCACGGACGATGCCAAGAACAGCAGCCATGCCTAAACCCCGGCCAGTGAATTTGGTGGTAAAGAAGGGGTCAAACAGTTTTGCCATAACCTCTTTGTCCATACCGCATCCGGTATCGGCTATCTCCAGATAAACATACAGGCCGTCACTCAGGTTTCCATCGAGCCAGACATCTTTCAGGTAGTTCCGATCACAATCCATACAACCAGTGGTGAGGGTGATTACTCCACTTCTGTTGCCGATCGCTTCCGATGCGTTGATAATCAGGTTCATGATGATCTGGCGTATCTGGGTGGCATCCGCCTTTACAGCAGGAAGGTCTAGATGTAGATTGCGCCGGAGCACTGATTTCTTGGAAATGGATACTTCCAGCATATGGAGCATATCCTCAACAAGATTGTTGATGTCTAAGTCCTCGACGACAAATTTACCTTTACCTGAGTAGGCGAGCATCTGCCTTGCAAGATCGGCAGCCCGGGCAGCAGCCTGCTCGATTTGAAGGAGATTTTCCGTAGCTGGGGATTCTTTATTAATCCGCAGAAGTGCCAGATCTGCATTGCCCATAATTGTCATCAGAATGTTGTTGAAATCGTGGGCGATGCCACCGGCTAATACACCGAGGCTTTCCAGTTTCTGAGTTTGCTGGAGTTTGTGGTTAAATGCCTCCCTTTCTTTCTCAAGTCTTATTCGTTCGGAAACATCACGGCCTATTCCCAGCAGTGCAACAATATTTCCTTGTTCATTGCGAAACGGAACTACGTGGGTTTCAAGCCAGGCATGTTGCCCTTTGATTCCGATGATTTCAAATTCAAGTATTCCGGGGATCCCATGAAAAGTCTGTTTCGTAAGAGCCATAAAGGCATCCCTGTGTTGGTCTGTGATCAATGGGTATACACATTGGTCCTTTACCTGTTCAAAAGAGTCGGCTTCTATTATCTCTAAACCCGCCCGGTTCATCATCAGCAGGTTGCCATCGATATCGAGCATTTTGATGCATTCCGGTTCCGCGTCGATAATAGCTTTTAAAAATCGTTCACTGCTTGCTAAAGCTTCTTCTGCGTCCCTGGTCCGTTTCCATTCTCGATAAAACATCGAAGCTGACGCAAAGGTAATTAGAATGACTATCAACATAAAAAGAGACAGCATCATAATTTCTTTGTGCCAGCCCGCAAGGTAATCCGAGGTTGCCAGTCCCACGATGACATAATGAGGACTCGGCAAATTTAATTTACGGAAGGAGAAAGTGCGCTCAATGGAGTCAATACTGCTTTTGGACGTGTACATCCCGGTGGTTTTACCGGCCTGAATCAATTCACTAAAACGGTGTGAGTTGACTCTTTGCCCTACATCCATCCCTGCACTTTTGTATTGCGGAAATCTGGCTACGAGGCCGAAGTCAGAATCCACAAAAGTTATCACGCCGTGCGTCCCTACGTCTATTTTTGAAAAGGTTTTTGTCAGGTAAGCCAGCTCAACACCTGCATAGACGAGTCCTGCAAATGTCCCGTCCGGCTTGTTAATACGCCGGGCAAGTATGACCATCCATTTTCCGGAGATGCCACCCACAATAGGTTTTGAAATCAACAGACCGGCATCAGGGGTGTCACGAAGTGATTTGAAATAATCCCGATGGGCCAGGCTTGTTGTCTTTGCCGGAGTGGCCTCGGGACCATAAATTGCGTCTCCTGACTCGTTGGTCGCCCTGAACGCCACAAGTTCCGGCAGACGCGAATGTTCCCGAATGATGAAACTGTTTAAAGTGGAGTCACGGATGGCTCCGGTAGCCAATTGGCGTTCAGCTTCATCAGAAACGGACTGTATGTCAATATCAACTTTGGCAATAATTCCAGTGATATATTCATCAAGGATCTGAGAGATGTTCTGGGTTGCAACTATAGCTCGGGTACTATAATGAAGTTTGCTTTGATACAATGAAAAGCAGATTATTCCGGCAACAACAAAATTGAGGACAAGAACACCTGCAACCATCTGTCTGGCAAGTGAATTGGGTGGAAAAGCTGGCTCTACCCGTACTACAGAAGTTACGGTCATATTGGCTCCCCTTATTCGGCATACCTATCAACACAAATGACTCGTATGGCTGTTTCCTTTGAGCCGGTTATAGCGTTGTTTCGGGGTATAAGGTTTTATTCGTCGGGTTAATAGCAGCAACTATCACGCCAAAGAAGACCCAGGTCGATCAAGGACTTAAGCTTTTGATTTAATTGGAAGATTTATTTAGGACTGTCGGGAAGTAGAAAAATCCGTAAAATAAATCCGTGACATAAAACGAAACTGTTAAATGCCGCGGAATAAGTCGTGGGGGCCTCTGGGAGAAATTTCTTTATCTGTGGATGGTGCCGGACTTCCGTTGCCGGGACCGGAGTTTATTTTGAGAGGCGGTGGAACATGTCACCGCCCCACTCGACTTAAGCTCCGTCTACTTTTCCCGTTTCAAGATTATGTAGTCTCAAACTGGCTGGTCATGAAGTTACGTTGGTTGTAACCGATAACGTCGGACGGGATTACCGAGCTGGCAAGTCGTTATGGCTATGCATTGTCATGCTGAGTCTGTAGACAGATCAGCACAATGGTCGGCCCTTCTATCAAGCAAGTAACTGCTCTGGCGCTTCCTGTAACTCGAATCGAGTAAAGTTGTTGCCCCGAAATAGGTTCAATCATCCCATGAAGTTTTTCAAAATTAAGTCCTGGATACTGCCACAACTGAACCAAATTAAGCGCCCGCAGTTGCTGAAACACCTTTGCGACTGCCTTCCGCACTGGCAGTTCTGCAGCCATGACCGCTTTATCGAATTCGGGACGGACTTCAACCCTCATTCGTCCACCTCTTGCAATAGCGCCGCTTCCTGCACATCTGTCTCGATAACAAGAGAAGGTGCTGGATCCAGCATTGATGTTTCAATCATTTGTTTACTTTCAGTAGTCCAAGCCCAAAGCTGATGCTTTGGAATTGTTTCTACAGGAATAAGCATAATGCGTCCGTCTTCAAGAATTTCCAAGTCAATCGCATCTCCAGGTTTAATCCCAGAATTTGGTGGCAACGTAATTCTTCGTCTTGTGTCTGTTTGTAGTAACATGGCTATTACCTCCTAGAGCACAATACCATATATTAACTTTTGAAACAATGCCGTAATAGGGTATTTGCGACAGATCTATATTGAAAATATATGTGCCGTTTGGAGCATAGGCTAACGCGGAATTTCATGCCGATGGATACAAACAACCAGAAATTTGAAAAACCGAGGATCTCTTACTGACCGGCATGACATCAACAATGATGTCATTGACGGAGAGTGTTTGTCTTTTTGAATTTGAATAGTATAATCGCGATTATTCAAAACGATATCTTCAGCCTGTTTCTGATACCAATAAGTAACCATCCTGCGGACAGTCTCCTCCGACGGTATATCAGGAGTCATCAGCAGCAGGAGTCCGTTGTGTAATTGAAGAGCTTGTGCAGTCCCTTTTGAAAACTCAAGCGAAAAAATCGCAACCACTGTAAGAGTTCAGAAGGCTTCGGTAGAAATTGAAAGGATTCTTCCTATGGGTAAACTCATAGTAATAATTTTGGCGTCTATCATTATATCAGCCTGTGGTTCTGACTATGATGTGGTCTATAGGGATGGAAATTTCACAGCAATCATCAGGAGCGATGACCATTCTGGCGCTACGGCACTGTGTAATGACGGATCATATAGTTACTCGCAGAAGTGTTCCGGCACATGCTATGATCGTGGAGGCGTTGCACAATGGATGGGTATTTTATCTGTATGTGGAAAATAATCATGATCTTGGAGAAGAGTAGAAATACACATGCCTGATAAAATTAACTTCATAGTCCGGTTCATTCTGTTTGCAGTGGCTGAATGCCAAACCGGTTAAGGCAGTAAAAGCTCCAGCAAAAGCAGTAAAAGCACAAATGAAAAAGAAGTAATTCAATGTAAGGATAATCAATTTTTGAATACTCTTCTAAATTTTATTCCCTGTGATGCAAATGAAAAGAGCCGATCTTGAGATGGTCGAGATCGGCTCTTTGTTCCATATTTTATAGTTCCAGTATTATTCAGACTTTCCGGAACAGCAATCTTCGTTGACTGCCTTGACCTGACCTGTGCCACAGCACACTGGCTTCTGTTCAACTACCACGGCTTCTTTCTGCTCACCACATTTTGTACCTTCTTCTTTCGTTCCGCATTTACACATGTTTCGATTCCCCTTTTTTCTTTATTGCTTATGGTTGCCCATATTCACATTTTTCAGCCACAAAAGCCAGTTTTAAAGTAGATATTTAAAGTAGATATTGAGTAGCTCATCACATAATCACGGTCGAGCAGGCTTGCGTAATGCTGCTTCGATGAGTCTTTCCAGACTTTCCGGCGTTGTAGTCGGGGCGTAACGTGCCAGTACATTGCCGTCACGGTCAACAAGGAATTTGGTGAAGTTCCATTTGATGGCCTCACTTCCAAGTAAACCTTTTTCCACGCCTGAATACACAATCCATATTTCACCTCTTAGCATTAGCTAAAATGTTAGCAGTTTAGCTATTTAGAGAGGTTTATAAATATTATCAGAGTGTTAGACGAGCCTAAAGGCGGAACGAGCTCCGCCTTTAGGCTCAGGTTTCGTTTCTGTTACTTTTTGATGTTGTAGAAAACGTCGTGCCCTTTGAAGAGGGAGGTACTGTCCAGTTCGTCTTCAATACGCAACAGCTGGTTGTATTTGGCAACGCGGTCGGTGCGGCAGAGTGAGCCGGTTTTTATCTGTCCGGAGTTGACCGCCACAGCCAGGTCGGCCAGGGTGGTATCTTCGGTTTCACCGGAGCGGTGCGAGATAACGGTGGTGTATCCGGCCCGTTTGGCCATTTCGATAGCTTCAAGAGTTTCAGTCAGAGTGCCGATCTGATTCAGTTTGATCAGAATTGAGTTGGCGATCCCTTTCTGGATTCCCTCTTTCAGGATCTTTGGATTGGTGACGAACAGGTCATCACCAACAATCTGGATTCGTTTGCCGAGGCGCTCGGTCAGCAGTTTCCAGCCATCCCAGTCATTTTCAGCCAAACCGTCCTCAATAGAAATGATCGGGTATCTGTTGACGAGATCCTCATAAAAGTCGACCATTTCAACAGCCGTTTTTACCTTCTGAACTTCATTTTCTAACGTATATTTTCCATCTTTAAAGAGTTCGGAAGAGGCAACATCCAGTGCCAGAAGTACATCTTCGCCCGGCTTATAGCCGGCCTTGACGATCGCTTCCATGATGACTTCCAGCGCTTCTTCATTCGACTTCAGGTTAGGGGCAAAACCACCTTCATCGCCGACTGCTGTGTTATATCCCTTGCTTTTCAGTACACCCTTCAGGGCATGGAAAATTTCCGCACCCATCCGGAGCGCTTCCCTGAAGCACGAAGCACCGGCAGGCATAATCATGAATTCCTGAATGTCAACGTTGTTGTCGGCATGAGATCCGCCGTTGATGATATTCATCATAGGCAGCGGCAGCTCGCGGGCGCTTGCTCCGCCGATATATTTGTACAACGGCTGGCCGGCTTCTTCAGCCGCAGCTTTGGCGACTGCCAGCGAAACGCCCAGAATAGCGTTGGCGCCAAGATTTGTTTTGTATTCGGTGCCGTCCAGTTCAATCATCTTCATGTCGATGCCGACCTGGTCGTCAGCCTCCATACCGATGATTTCTTCTGCGATGACGTTGTTCACGTTGTCTATCGCTTTAAGAACACCCTTGCCGAGGTAGCGTGATTTGTCACCGTCACGCAGTTCCATGGCTTCGCGTTCGCCGGTTGAAGCGCCTGATGGTACGGCGGCTCGCCCGAAAGCGCCTGATTCAAGAAAAACCTCAACTTCCAGAGTAGGATTCCCACGGGAATCCAGGATTTCTCTGGCGTAGACATCAACAATTTCACTCATGTACAGCCCCCTTGCTCGAATAAAGTGATCCGGAAATGAGATGCTTTCCGGCAGACCCATTCTGTATACCATAAAAATTTTAAAATAACAGCCTTCAAGCAAAATCGAAATCAAAAATATAAGATATTTCTCACGATAGAACCTTTGACTTCTGATGATATGTGGCGTTTTATGGAGCAGCGTTGAGCATTGATGAGCATTGTCCGAGGGGAACGATGAATGATGTCGCAGAAGTACAAGAGTATCTGAAACGTCTCACCGTTTTGTGTGTTGAAGATGAAGAAGGCTCCCGCGAGATGTGCAGTCAATTTCTGTCACGCCTTGTCGGCATAGTTGTAACTGCGCAAAACGGAGCTGAAGCTCTGGATGCCTGGCGTCATCACAAACCTGACATCATCATCACTGACATCCAGATGCCGGTTATGGATGGTCTGGCCATGCTGGACGAGATCCGCTGCATTGACCGGGAGGTTCCGGTAATTATCATGTCTGCCTTTGAGGAGCCTGAGTACCTTAAACGTAGTATCGATCTCGGTGTCAGCGGCTATATGATCAAGCCGTTCCACGCAGCCAGATTTACTGAAGCGCTATTGACCTGCGCGCGAGCGTTACTGGTTGATAATAAACTTCACCAGGCCCGGGTTTACTCTGAAAACATTGTAGAGTCTTTACGCGAACCACTGCTGGTGTTGAATTCCAACCTGCAAATAATCACAGCCAACTCGAGCTTCTACGAAACGTTCAAAGTCACGCCCGAAGAAACAATTGGAAATTTCATCTACGACCTTGGCAACCGGCAATGGAACATTCCCAAACTGCGGCTTCTGCTTGAAGAGATCCTCCCTCAGAATGCCGTATTCAATGGCTATGAAGTCGAGCATGATTTTCAAAATATCGGCCGAAAAACTATTGTGCTCAACGCCCGCCAGATTTTCAGGGAAGATATCGGTTCACACATTATCCTGCTGGCCATGGAAGACATCACCCCGCGCAAGCTGGCTGAAAAGGCACTCCAGGATAGAAATAAAGAACTTGGCTGTCTTTACAGCATAATCTCGATGGCTAATACTCCGGGCCTTTCGTTTGACGAACTGTTAAAGCGCGCCGTTATGCGCATCCCTCCAGCCTGGCCTTCTCCTGACATAATAGAGGCGTGCGTCGAAATTGGCGGACGAAGCTTCCAGACGCTGCGCTTCGAAGAAACACCATGGATGCTGACTCTCGAAATAATTGCGCAAGACAATAAGGTAGGGAAGGTAACGGTATGCTCTCTTGAGGAACGGACGTTTCTGATGGCGGAGCTTGTGCTGCTCTGCGCCATAGCCGAGAATCTGGGCTTAATCGTCATGCGTGAATTAGCCAACGAAACCATCTCACGTCTTGCAGTGACAGACGAACTGACCGGACTCAACAACCGTCGCTTTTTCAATGAAAGCTTATGCAAGGCGGTAAGTGCGGCGCGGCGCCATAGACAGCCCCTCTCGCTGATCAGCATTGATATTGATCATTTTAAAAAGGTGAACGATACCTTCGGTCACATGATGGGAGACCAGGTCCTCAAAGAGTTTTCCCTGTTACTGAAAATGATGGTGCGTGTTGAAGATATCGCCTGCCGCTGGGGTGGCGAGGAGTTCATCGTGCTGTTGCCGAATACGACCTGTGAAGCCTCCGTGTCTTTGGCAGATCGCATGCGCAGCAGCTTTGAGCAGTGCCCCAGAACTACAACGCCCGCTGTGACGGCCAGTTTTGGTGTCGCCCAACTGCAGGAGGGGGAAGACGAAGATGAACTGATGAGGCGGGTTGACGATGCACTCTATCAAGCCAAGCATGAGGGGCGCAACCGGGTGGTAGCGGCTTGTGACGTGACATCATCCTGAACATGAGGTGACAGACCTCCGAGGTATTGCAAACCCCGGAGGTCCGTAGTATGTAAACTTCGTTGGAATGTTGGCTTAAATATTAAACGACGAAAGGATGCACAGATGTCAAAAGAAATCAAACCGTATAATTTTCAATGGAAGGATTTAGGGGATATTGAACTCGGTCGCCCAAATCTTGGCAATACCATGAGTGTCACCGTCTACCGGTTGATGCAGTACACGATGAGGGATGTACTAAACCGCAAACTATCTCCGGAAACAGCTTCCGAATTGCTTCGGGAAGCCGGTTATGTCGCAGGCTGTGAATTTTGTAGAAACATGCTCGACACAGAGTTGCCGTTAAGCGCTTTCGTTGCGCAACTTCAGGATTTGCTGCAGTCGTTGAAAATCGGCATTTTGAGATTGGAAAAATCTGATGCTGAAATTCTTGATTTTACGCTGACCGTTTCTGAAGACCTTGATTGCTCTGGATTACCTGTGACCGGCGTTACTGTGTGCGAATACGATGAGGGCTTTATTGCCGGCATCTTTGAAGGATACACCGGCAAAGTATTTAATGTCCGTGAAGTGGATTGCTGGTCAACCGGAGAGCGGACTTGTCGCTTCAGAGCCGTTGTTGAAACCGGGCTGCCGTCATGAATCAGGCAGGACAGCAACTGCTCGCTGCAGTACGAGAGCAAATCGAACACCTGATAGCAGGTGAAAACGTTCCGGCAGTCGCAGTGCCGGAGGATTGTGATGCTGATGTAACGGGTTTGGTAGAGACTTTCAACAAGTACCTGGCACAACTTAACGATGCTAAAGCCTTTATCATTGCTCTTGCGAATGGAAATCTTGATGTAACGCCCCCGCCACGCAATCAGATTTCAGCCCCGTATAAACAGCTCCACTCTTCTTTGCAGCATCTTACCTGGCAGACCAGGCAAATTGCACACGGGGACTACGAGCAACGGGTGCATTTTCTGGGTGGATTTTCCCAATCTTTCAACTCTATGGTCGAGGCCTTGGCGGAAAAGGAGCGTACAGAAGCAGAATTGAAGGATGCCCGAAATCAGGTACAGCAATTAGAGGGAATAATTCCGATTTGCATGTACTGCAAGCAAATCCGTGATGACAAAGAATCGTGGCATCGCGTGGAAGATTACATCAGTAAGCATTCACAAGCTCAGTTCAGTCATGGAATATGTCCGACCTGTTTTGACAAAACAATGAAAGATCATGATTTAAAGAAATCAGAGAGCAGCAGATTATAAATTTTCCTGTTGATAGCCATGAGGAGGGTGAGTAGATGAACGATAAACCCCGCATATTGATCGTTGATGACGATCCGATTAATATTCAGCTGCTGATGAAAGCATTGCAGGGTACTTACGATATTTTCACAGCAACCAATGGGTGTGATGCCGTCAGCCAGGTCAATGATACGTCACCTGATTTGCTCATTCTTGATGTGATGATGCCCGATCTGAGTGGTTTTGATGTCTGCAGGCTAATCAAGGCGGAGGCAACATATGCTGATATTCCGATTCTTTTTCTGACGGCAAAGGATGCCATAGAAGCTGAAATAACAGGGCTGAAAGTGGGTGGAATCGATTATCTGACAAAACCGGTGAATCTGGATCTACTCAAGCTCCGGGTACGCAACCATATCGAATTGAAACGACGCAGTGACCTTGTAAAAGAGCAGAGAGATCAGCTTGAAGCTGCACTCGCACGCATCAAGCAGCTTGAGGGGATAATTCCGATCTGTTCATACTGTAAGAAGATCAGGGATGACAAAAGCGACTGGCACCAGCTGGAACGTTACATCAGCGACCATTCTGAGGCAGTATTCAGCCACGGCATATGTCCTGACTGTCTAAAAAATCAGTTGAAAATAATTGAGGATATGTCTCATAAATAGTTCGTCATGTCTACTGTTCAACCGGAATGAACCATCAGGAGCAGCGTCCCATGAGCGACGACCAGTCACTCCAACATAATCCTGGATCTGTCAATAGTCCTCAAAAACAGCCTTTGCTGCAGCGTTTCGGCTTTCTAAGTCGTTATCCGGCAGTTTTTCTCCTGGTATTGCTTGGTGGATGGCTCATCATCTCTTGTTTTGCCGTTTCACATTTTGCACATACACACCTTGAAGCCGATCTTCGGCGTTATTCCACAGAACTGCATCAGACGTCGGAAGCGGTTACATACCACTTCGAGCGTTCCATCTCATTTTTGAATGTACTGCCGGAGACCATTGCCGGTAATTCGGCAGTCATCGCCTCCCTCCGTTCAACAAGGCATCAACCGTTATGGGAAAGGAAAACTCCTGTTGAAAAAAGAGCAACCCTCTACTCCCGACAGGATCTGGTGAATCTTAACCACCTTCTGAGCAAACAGAAGAAGGATTTGGATGTCGATGTTCTCTGGGTCATGGATCAAAAAGGTGAATGCATTGCCAGCAGCAATTTTGAAACCCCCGAATCGTTTGTCGGCATCAGCTATGCCGACCGCGCATACTTCAAGAGCGCCATGACAGGTGCTCGTGGCAGGCAATATGCGGTCGGACGCCAAACCAACATTCCCGGCCTGTTTTTCTCCGCACCGATTTATGATGGTGCGCAAATAAGCGGCGTAGTGACTATCAAGATCGATATAACCAGACTTTCCAAATGGTTTAGCCGGTTTAACTGTTTTGTAACCGATGAAGCGGGCGTGATCATCCTTTCAAGCGATAAGGTGCTTGAGCATAGTGCCCTTGAAGACGCCCAGGTTTTTCATCTTACTCCTGAGGCTCGTGATAAGCAGTACAAACGGCGGGATTTTTCTACACTGAAAATCGGAAATTTCGGTGATCGGTTTCCCTTGTACCCCTCCATCACGCTGCCCGGAAGCGATACTCCCCACATGTTGGCGCGAAGCCAGCAAAGCAAGGATGGCTACACAATATTCACCTATTTGAAAATACTGGAGATAAAACAGTTACGCGCTGTAAAGATAGGGTTCACTATCCTGGTTTTCGTTTCCGGAGCGGTGCTTATCCTCCTTGTTGCCGGTATTCGTCGCTATCTGCGCGATATGCGCGAATCCATTGCCGTTGCCGAGAGTGCCAGCAGGGCCAAGAGCCAGTTTTTAGCCAACATGAGCCATGAAATCCGCACCCCTATGAACGGGATTATCGGTTTGACGGATTTATGTCTGACATCAGAAATCAGCCGCGAGCAGAAGAGTTATCTGGACGGAGTGAAGAGCTCGGCCGATCATCTCCTCTCGATTATCAACGATATCCTCGATTTTTCCAAGATCGAGGCGGGGAAGATAGAACTGGAGAGTATCCCTTTTCTACTCCGAACCACCATCGGACAGACGCTGCAGAGTCTTGCCGTCCGAGCTGCAGATAAAGGGCTGATCGTACTCTTTAATCCGAATCCGGACGTTCCTGATGCCCTGATCGGCGATCCCGGCCGTCTGAGACAGATTCTTATCAACCTGGTCGGCAATGCCATTAAGTTCACTGCTCGCGGGCAGGTGGTGGTGAATGTAAGCGTGTTTAACGATGATGGATGTGGAGATTCAGGGGCGTGCCTGTTGTCTTTCGGCATTCAGGATGAAGGGATCGGTATACCACCGGAAAAACAGAGAATTATCTTTGACCCGTTTGAGCAGGCAGATGCGTCGACTACCAAGTCGTTCGGCGGAACCGGCCTTGGCCTTGCGATAACCAGGACTCTTGTTGAATTGATGGAAGGAACAGTCAGGGTGGAGAGTGAGGTCGGCAAGGGGAGCTGTTTCATCTTCACGGCACGCTTCGCGATCAACCATGCTCCACAGGCGCTCCCCGGCGAAGCGCAGCTCAAGGGCCGTTCTGCGCTGGTTGTGGACGACATAGCTATCAACCGCGCCATGCTGGCCGACTTCCTGGGGAAATGGGGGATGACCACCTCCCTGGCCGAAAACGGGGTTGCTGCAATGAAGGCCCTCGATGAATCAATTCGGTTGGACATCCCATTCGATTTTGTTCTGATAGACGTTATGATGCCGGAATGTGATGGCTGGCAGCTGGCCGAAGATATCCGTCGTCAGCCCTGTTATGATTCCTTGCGCTGCATCCTTATGCCGAGCGCCGGTATGAGGGGTGACTCACAACGCTGTCGTGAACTGAAAGTCGACGGTTATCTCACAAAACCGATCATTCATACGGAACTTCACGATCTGCTCTGTCTGCTCATTTCACCCTCGAGAACCTCAGGAAAATCTGAAAACGCCCGGCATTCGGAAAATGCACCTGTCACTCGGTACACGGTGCTGGAAAGCCGGTCACGGCTCTCTATTCTCGTCGCTGAGGACGTTCCCATCAACCAGCTCATTATCAAGACGATGCTGGTGAGCTTCGGTCATACCGTGACTCTGGTCAATAACGGAGAAGAAGCCGTGGAGGCCTGGCAGAGTGACCCCAGCTTTGACCTTATCTTCATGGATGTCCAGATGCCGGTTATGGACGGTCTCCTGGCCTCACGCAGGATTCGGGAGCTGGAAACCGCTACGGGAGGGCATATTCCGATCGCCGCCATGACCGCGTTTGCCATGAAAGAGGACAGGGACAGGTGCCGAGATGCGGGGATGGATGATTACGTCAGCAAGCCGTTCCAACAGGAAGATGTCTTATCGGTTCTGAATCGCCTTCTGAAGGACGTTGGTATTCCGGCGGATCCCGTTACGCACACTGATCCGGCTGAGGATCAGAAGGCGATCTTCAATCGTCCCGCGCTCCTGCAACGTCTCAGCAATCATGATGAGATGATTCCTAAATTTGTCGCCCTGTTTTTCAAGGAAGTTGATCAGGATCTTCCCGTTCTTGAAGCAGCGATCGTCTCCGGAGATAGTAAGGCCGCCGCCGGTTGCGCACATTCGATCAAGGGTGTGTCGGGCAACATCGGAGCCGATCGGATGTATGCAGTTGCCCTTGAACTTGAAGCGTGCGTCAAGGAGGGTGAGGCAGCTGATATCAGAGCGAGGATAGCGGCCCTGCGTGCCGAATATGAGCTGTTCAAGGCCGAAACTGAGACGCAGTTAAGACATTGAGCAAACTATTTTATATGAAGGTGTCATGACCAGAACATTTTTCATGAAAATAATTACGGTAATTATTTCCATAGCAACACTTTTTTCTGTCTCGGTTTTGGTTCTGCTTCCCCGCGTACTCAATCTTGATAACTACAAAACGTACATTCTGAATACGCTGGAAACGTCATTAAAACGACCTGTCACGTATGATTCAGCCGCCATTTCCTGGCAATTTTACCCCGCCGTTGTTTTCAAAGGTCTCAAAATAAAAGAGAGTGCCGGAGATACGAAGTTGCTGACGGTTGACCGACTTACCTTCAGGGTGGCCCTGCTGCCGCTACTCCATAAAGAGGTGCGCATTCACGGAGTCGTTCTTGAGCGACCGGAGCTTATGCTTGTCAGAAATCAGGACGGCACATTTTCTGTCAATGACCTGTTTACCGACACGTCTTCAACGTTTGAACCGCATATTCAAAATATCAAAATTACTGATGGCACGCTCCGTTTTACCGATCATCTTCGTGAAAAAGAGGTGTTGGTAACGACACTGGAGCAGCTGAATATGCAGATTGACGGCCTGACGCGTGGTAAATCCTCCGAATTCACGTTAGCCGCTGTTATTGACGAACAGAGAGGGCGCGAAGAGCTGTCTCTCTGGGGTGAAGCCGGGATTCCACTGCAGGGAGAAGCTGTTAGTGCGATAAAACTTAACGCAGCCCTTACGGTGAAAAATATTAATCTGGCCCGATATTGGCCCTACTATGGCCGTTTTCTGCCATTTGAAAAAATACAAGGTCAGCTTGACGTTGTGGCAACATTGAAAGGTACGATGAGTGATTTTTCTACGGAAGGTGACCTTACGCTTAAAAAACTCCACCTTGAATATCCAGAGGTCTTTCACGTCACTATCATGCCGGAGGAAATTACCCTCAGATACAGTGCGAAGTTAGACTCCAAAAATGTCCTGGTAAAATCGTTTGACCTGAATATTGACGGTCTGCAACTGAAGGGGAGCGGGGCTTTACTGGACAGGCATGACAAGGACCCGCATCTCAAGGCTACGGTAAGCAGTTCACCGCTGCATATTGAAGAGCTGAAGCACTACATCCCGTATGGAGTTATTCCTAATGCTACCGCTGATTTCCTTGAAAAGTACATCAAAGGGGGGGTACTCACTGTTGAGAAAGGTACTCTGGATGGCACAGTCAGCCAGATACGCAATATGGGCGTCGGTACGAACTACAATACCGTATCTGTACGCGCCAGTATCAATAACGGTCAGTTACGTTTTGGTCCGCAGGTTCCGATGATTTCACAGATCAAAACTGATCTGGAGTTTCACGGTAAGGATTTCAGCCTCCGCAACGCGACCGGTATTTTCGGACAATCACCCTTTACACTCGAAGGCACGATAGCCGGGTATCCTCTTGATACACCAGCCAGTTACCCGTTTTCAATGCGGATGTCTCCTGCACAAAGTGAAATTGACTGGTTGCTGCGTCAGAATAAAGAGCCAAAATTGATCGTGAGTGGCCCTTCATCGCTCCTTCTGTCCGGAGTGGGGCTGGTGAGTGATTATCGGCTCAGCGGGGCATGGGACCTGTCCGGAGCCGTCTATCAATACTCTTCTGTTATCACCAAGCCGGCCGGCATGTCGAACCGGGTTACGTTTGGGGCAGTTTTCGCTGCGACGCAAGCGCAAATTTCTGAATTGCACTATGAGCTGCCATCACTAGATGTGAATGTCAACGCAACCTATCGCTATAACGACAAAGTTCCGCTGTCGGCTGCAGTCACTACTAATCTATTCGACGTCGCCGCGCTTCTCCCGGTTATTCACGGGTTTGATAAATATCATCTGTCCGGCATGGCAAAAGCGGCCTTCAACGCATCCGGCCATCCTTCTGAACCACAAAATATCCGTTGGCAGGGTGCTGTGACTTTAGCGGAATTTTCTTTAAGACCGTTTGAACAGATCGCACCCTTGAGTGGCATCAACAGTACCATCACCATTTCAGAATCTGGTCTGGAAGCAAAGCAACTGACAGGACATCTCGGAAAATCTGATGTTACCGTATCGGGAAGTGTGAAAAATTTCAGAGACCCGGTCAGTGAGATACACTTTTCATCCCCTCTCTTGCACCTGAGTGATCTCGGTCTTATATCCCCCGGTGAGGATAGAGCTGTGAAAAACGTATCTTCTCATGTTTTCATGAAAAACAACCGGGTTGATGTTCAAAAAGCACGTCTTGACGTTTTTGGTGGCACGGTGTCAGGAAAAGGTACGGCTGACCTCTCCTCGCAAGATGGGCCGCTCTATCAGGCACACTATCTGGTGGAGAGAGTGGACGTTAGACAGCTCCTTATGTTGGCTGGAAAAGAACACGTTGTCACCGGTCTGCTTACTTCAGAAGGAGATTTCACTGCCACAGGGAATAACTCTGCTGAACTTAAAAAAACGTTTCGGGGTACGGCAAAACTGGGCATCAGCGAAGGCGGGTTTAAAATCTCAAAAGATACAGGAAGCAACGTGCCTGTTTCCGCTCTTAACGCGACTCTTGCGTACAAAAACGGCTCCATGATAATTCATGATTTCAACGCGAGGGTATGTGACGGCACGGTATCGGGAAGTGGCACGGCTGACTTCTCCACTCAAGATGGGCCGCTCTATCAGGCCCACTACCGGGTGGAGAACGTGGATGTTACACAACTACTTACGTTTGCCGGAAAAGAACACGTTATCACCGGACTGCTTACTTCCGAAGGTGATCTGACCGCCGAAGGGAATAACGGTGAGGAGCTGTTGAAGAGCGTCCGGGGTTCGAACAAATTTCAGATGGGGAAGGGTGTAATCTATAAATCCAACGTTTTATTAAAGGTTTTTTCTGTTTTCAATGTTACCCGGATTTTAAAATTCCGTTTACCTCGAATAGCACAAGAAGGAACGCTTTACGACTCCATTCAGGGGAGTTTCAACATGAGTGATGGCTGTGCAGAAACAACAGACATGACATTACAGAGTCCGTCGGTAACGGTTAAAGCTGTGGGAAAAACGGACTTTATAAAAAAAGAGCTGGACATGGTCTTAGCGGCACAACCACTGCAGACTATAAGTTATGTCGTCAGTCATATTCCTGTGTTAGGATGGCTGTTAACCGGGGGGGATCAAAGTTTTCTGGTTAGTTTTTTTGATGTAAAAGGAAATTGGAACGATCCTGTCGTTTCTACCAGGCCGGTGGAAAACTTGTCCACCGGGGTCTACAATATTTTTAAAAGAACGTTCATGCTTCCTGAAACGTTGGTCACCGATACGAACAAGGTGATTTTTGATTGATAAAGCAAGACCTCCGGGGGTAATTAAACCACGGAGGTCTTGCTTGTTTCAGAACAAGGTACTTCCTACTTCATAACTTCAAGTTTTCTCTTCTCGCCGGCCAACCAGCGGACCATATCGTACTCGAACGGGTAGTCGCTGCCGTTGTAGCGGAATTTTTCAACGTGACGTTTGTCAATAGCATCCAGCGCGGTTATTCCAAGTAGGATGGCATCGCCATGTTCGGCGTTTCCAAGCGGATCGATGGCGCTCTTGATCCCGTAATGGATGCCGCTGTCAACAATCAGTCCGCCGGTGTCGCGCACGTTGGAAGGGCCGAAAAGTGGTAGAACCAGATAGTTGCCGGTTCCAGTACCCCAGTAGCCAAGGGTCTGACCAAAATCCTCAACCTGACGTTCCATGCCCATACTGGTCGCCGGGTCGAAAAGACCGGCGATACCGAGAGTGCTGTTGGTCACAAAGCGGCCGAGTGTGATAAGCGAATCCTTCCCCTTCAGTTGAAAGAGGTTGTTGGTCAGGTTGCGGACTTCACCAATGTTGTTGAAGAAGTTGGATACGCCACTCTGAACGACTGTCGGAGTGATGAACTCATAACCGCTCACGACCGGGAGCAACACGTATTTGTCCAGGTTGTAGTTGAACTTGTACATGCCGCGGTTAAAGCCGTACCAGGGGTCAGGTGTCATCGTAACGCGGTCATCGGTTACTTCGCTGAGCGAATGCATGGCGGGTACTTCCGGGGCAAGGGTGGCGCCGGTCGTGGCGCAGCCGGAAAGAGAAACCGCCAGACAGAGTGCTGCAAACATCAGGTAAGCCGGACGAATGATTATGAGCCTCATTTTTCACCTCCTGCTGGTTTGAAAAAGTTTAACGTGTAGGCCAGATTGTCTTTGTATTCAAAATTACCGCCATGACCGCCACGCGGGTAGATCTTGGCCCGCTCGCCAAACAGCTGCCGGAGGTAATCCCGATCTTCTTTCGAGAGGATGAAATCGTTCTCGTTGGTTATGACGCCGACCTTCAGGTTGGACTTCAGGTAGGGCTCGATGTTCTTGAGGCCGAGAGAGGCGATATAGGCTTCCCGGGTAAGCCCCGGGCGCTTGCTCTTGAAGTAGGGGAACATAACCTCGTTGAAGTAATCGATGAAGCTGAGATGGGTACTGACGCGCATATAGCCGGCCAGGTCGTCGCCATTGGTCAGGACACGGTTCTTCGGCACAACATAGCCGCCGTTGGTCATAACATCGGACGAAAAGATCATCCCTGCGGAGGCGATTCGGAATGATACCCCGATAATCCGTGCCGCATCATCCTGGGTGACGGTGCCCGATTTGGCAAGCGCGTAGAGGAAGTTCTCGTTGAAACCGGTTGTCTCACTCTTCTCGTAGAATTCGGTAAATTTGGCGATCAGGCTGTTAATATATTTAGCGCCTTCTTTCGGGCCGCCCGCTATGCTGTCCAGCGTTCCTTCGATCCGTGACACCGAGTCAAAGAGGTTTACCGCCGGATTGATCATCAGGACCTTACGGAAGTTAAAGCTTTTCTTCTCGTCGTCCAGTTTGGCGACAAAGGCGGACTGGGTTGCTCCCAGGCTGAATCCGGAGATATAGAAGTCGGATACTTCAATGTCCTTTTTGTACCTGTTCCAAATATGTTCCATCACCCCGTACAGGTCTGCAGCGTCTTCGGTCAGGTCGCCCGGGACGTGGCTATGTGAGCCGGAGATGACGAAATTCGGGTGGGTCGGCGAGGGGAGGCTGACGACGTGGAAACCGGCCTGGTACATGGCCTTCATCAGTGCCATCATTTTTGCCGACTGGTCACCGGAACCGGTGCCGGCAATCAGGAAGAGCAACGGGGCTTTTTTGTCCTGAAAGGCGACGGTACATTTCAAGCCTTCATCGTAATAGAATATTTCCGGTTTCGTTACGCCGGGAATGACGTCAAGTAGAACCCGTTTGGAGTTGATCTCCTTGGGGAGTTCCGCTTTCAGTGCTGATGGCGTCCCGATGATCGTCGCCCCATAGGGACCGGGCAGTGGATAACCATATTCGGCGTCCGCCGCCAGGCAGAGTGCCGGTACCAGGATGAGACAGATGGTGATGAAACTTCTAAGCTGTTTCATGTTGTTTTCCCCCTCGTTAGTGTGATGCTGCTATATCCGTAGTACTGATTACTGATTACTGGTCACTGATTACTCATCACTGATCACTGATCACTGATTTAAAGCAGACCGTCACGGCGCAGATTCTCAAAAAAGAACTTACCCATATCACGACTGACTTTGGCTGTTGAGTCACCGTCAGTGGTCGTAACCGTGGCACTCCAGACCAGCGCTTCCGTGGCGACGTCAAACATGCTGATCTGAAGCGTTGCCCGTTTGAAATCATAGTGGGAAGAGAGGGAGTTTGCCCCGTAGATATAGGCCGACTCGCCTCCCTGGGAAACAGTGGCGCTGCCGACGGACATGGCACGGGTAGTCAATACCGCATCACACCCGGAGGCTTTGACCGCTGCAACAATCTCCGCACGGGTTGCCTTGTCCATATTCAGAACCGGTATGATCGTATTGCCCGGAACCGCCTGCACCTGGTGTTTGCTCAATTCGTCCGCAGCAAGGTTTTCAAACGTACTGCGCATGTTTTCATCCCGGGAGACTCCGAGAATCATTATTTTTTGGTACCGATGCGCCTCTACGGCAGGTTTGTGCCACGTTTCCACGACACTTATAGAGGAACAGCCTCCCGTCAACAGCAGCATAATTACTGCCAGGCAGCAGCTTAAAAACCGTGTGGTGGAACCTTGCCCTGAACTTCCCATCATATATCCTCCCTGTAGCTTGGTATCAAAAGTCATACTGCCAATCAGTTCCGATTACAGTAAGCCCTCTTTTTTCATGGCCTTGATCACGAGATCAGCAAGATTACCGGTGATAGTGATTATACCTTCAGGATTCACCGCACTCGAAGCGCCCGACCAGACCATCTTGCCTGTCCCGGCATCGAAGAGATTCGTTTCAATCGACACCTCTGTCGAAGTGATGACCTCTACCGGCTGATGGATAAATTCAGCATAAGAGACGCTTCCACCCCAATAAGAGTCGACGCCGCGGTCTGTCATTACAAAGCCGGTGCGAACATCACTTTTTTTACTGCTGCCGACGAGACGGGTGGTGACCACACCATCGGCTCCTGATTTTTTAACCGCTTCCACGACCGCGGCCCGGGACAGCTTGTCACTGACGCCGGTAATAGAGTAACTGGCAATACCGTCCGCTCCCCCTTTCCGTACCTCTCCGGCAAAAACCTCCTCAAAGACCTGCCGCATCTGAGGCCTTTCCGCAATTCCGACGATAAGCAGTTTTTTGTACTGTTTTGCCGAGACAGCGGGATCCTTGGCGGAGTGGAGCAGCGAGATTGAGGCGCAGCCGGACAGTGCGAGCAGCGTCAAAAACATCAGGAAGATATATACTCTGTTTTTCATTTATAACCTCATTTCAGGATAGATGTAAAAATTTGTATTTTGTGTACGTTACCAACATACTGCCTGTCAAGCACCATGTGCTTTCTTTACTAATTTGTAATGTATGCTCATTATAATACCAAGCTTTTTGAATTTTAAGATTCACCGCTTGACAACGCCCTTATATACATTAAGATCAAAAAACTCTTGTTATTTCTTAGGAGCGATCAAACGATTACAGCTCCTGTGAATTCTGTGTGACATCCCGCAAGTAAAGGAAAATGAATTTATGAAAAGAACAACTCTGATTTTCGTAATCCTTGCGGCTCTGATTGGCGGGAATTTTGTCCTGCCTGTCTTTGCAGAAGAGCCGACCCCTACTGATCGAGTTGTCTCCCTCAAAGTTCATCTTGTTGAGAGCCAGACCGTCCTCCGCCAGTATGAGTGGGTTGAAACGACCATTATCAGCATCGACAGGATGGAGAAGTTCTGCTCACAACAGCGGGTTTCCTACGATGCTGACGGGACAGTCAGGAAGGTGCCGATTGTCCAGCCTGTTCAGCACAACATCATGCGCGGCGTGTGCGAAAAAGTCGCAGCGCCAAAAAAGCAGGAGATGACCGGATACATTCAGGACGCAGTGCGACTTGTTCACCAGTACATTCCTTTGAATCCAAATGGACTTCAGGCGGTTACTGTAGATGGTACACTGACCTTTACCGTTACTGAACCGGCCATTCGAGGTCGACTGTCCCTCAGGGATTTTCTTGTAAAAGGTGACCGTGTCGACCTGGACCTGGATCTGACAAATAACCGGCCGCTCTCACTGAATATAAACAGCCATCTCGATACTGAACAGGATCCCCTGACTTTGGCGGTGACCTTGGGATCTCTCTACGGCAGTGCCACATTTGCCCGTGAGACGGTATTAGAGGCAAAACATAAGAAGCTCAAAATCACTGTTAAAAACTCAGAATATCGCAAAATAGCTCCATAGGACTAGTTACGGTACCAAGGAAAAAGTGATGACTGCTTCTGCGCCACTTATTGCCTGTCACGAATGTGATCTGCTTCAGCGTGAAATTGCCCTGCCGCCGGGCGAGGTAGTGCTCTGCGGTCGCTGCGGTGCTGAGTTGTACCGCTCTGCTCATAGCACTCTTGATAAACCGCTCGCCTTTCTGCTGACTGCAGCCGTCGTGTTAACCGTTGCCAATGTTTATCCCATTGTCGGCCTTGAAATCCAGGGATCAGGCAATGCGACCACTCTCTTTGGCGCCGCCTATGCCCTCTGGCATCAGGGAATGCCGCCGATTGCCGTACTCGTGTTCCTGACGACCTTTCTGGTGCCAGCTGTCGAACTGGCAATAATGGGCTATATCCTGCTGTCGCTCAAGTACGGGCGCAGACCTGCCGGCATGACTCTGTTAATGCGGGCCCTGCAGCACGTCAATCCTTGGGGGATGTTGGAGGTGTTCATGCTTGGGGTGATCGTCGCGCTGGTGAAACTCACCCACTACGGGACTGTCATACCTGATATGGCTCTCTGGGCGTTCGGCATCCTTACTCTGCTGCTGGCCGCAACGGCATCTTCATTCGATATCCGCGATGTCTGGGACCGGGTGGAAGCGCTGCCGTGTCGGGAGGTGGACGAATGAACGGCGTGCCGGTTACTGCTGCCAGTCGCGCTCTTTATTCCTGTCATACCTGCGGGCTGCTCTCCAGGGGGGCGGACAAAGGGGCGGACATGGGGGGCGTAGTTCACTGTCCGCGCTGTTCCGCAGAGCTTCATTTCCGTAAGCCGGATAGTGTGGCCCGTTCATGGGCCCTGCTCATCGCGGCGTATATCATGTATATTCCCGCCAACCTGTTGCCAATAATGGAAACGAGTTCCCTGTTCGGCTCCCAGGACGATACCATCATGAGCGGCGTACTCTATCTCTGGTATTCAGGATCCTGGGATCTTGCTCTTGTAGTGTTTGTCGCCAGTATCATGGTGCCGCTCCTGAAACTGATTGCCATGACTCTGCTGCTTGTTTCAGTACAGCGCCGCTCAGTATGGCAGCCGCTGCAGCGAACCAAATTGTACCGGGTTGTTGAATTTGTCGGCCGCTGGTCAATGCTGGATATTTATGTCGTCACTATCCTTGCCGCGCTGGTGCAGATCGGCTCCCTGGCGACGATCAAGGCCGGTCCGGCAGCAGTGGCCTTCGGCGCGGTTGTTGTTCTCACCATGTTTTCCGCACTGCAGTTTGACCCCCGACTTATATGGGATCCACTTCAAAAAGAGAGGCCCGGGCATGAATGAGACACTGGACGATCAGGATATCTCCGCTATACCTGAAGCTGTGGCTGAACCGAAAAAACGCCATTCAATTCTACTCGTCTGGCTCATTCCCCTCATTGCCGCGTTGGTCGGTGGCACGCTGGCGATCAAGACCTATCTGCAGAAAGGGCCGACCATCACCATTGCCTTCAAGACCGGTGAGGGGTTGGAAGCCGGCAAAACCAAAATCAAGTTCCGGGATGTCGAGGTCGGGGTGGTAACAGATATTGCCATTGCCAGAGAGCTTAATCACGTAATCGCGACTGCCGAGCTGAAAAAGGGGGTCACGCCGTATCTGGTGGAGGACACCAGGTTCTGGGTGGTGCGTCCGCAGATTACCGGCGGGAGCGTGACCGGCCTCGGAACCCTGATGAGCGGCGCCTATATTAACTTTGACATCGGCACGTCCAAACAGCCGCAGCGGGACTTCAAGGGCCTGGATACACAGCCGGCCATTACCACGGATCTGCCGGGTACCCGCTTTATGCTGCATGCAGCTGACCTCGGATCGCTCGACATCGGTTCGCCCCTCTATTTCCGTCGCATTCAGGTGGGACAGGTTATCTCCTATGATCTTGACAAGGGGGGGACCGGGGTGACGTTCACGGTTTTTGTCAACGCGCCGTACGACACGTATGTCAAGGCGAACACCCGCTTCTGGAATGCCAGCGGTATAGACCTCTCGATAGATGCAGGGGGAATGAAGCTCGACACGCAATCTCTGGTCTCAATCCTCGTCGGCGGTATCGCTTTCCAGACTCTTAATCAAGAGGGGGAAGCCCCGCCGACCGGACCAAACAGCGCTTTCACTCTTTTTGCCAACCGGGAAGAGGCGATGAAGAATCGCGACTCGATCAGTCAAAGCTATGTGCTCGTTTTTAAGGAGTCCGTGCGGGGCTTAATTCCAGGGGCACAGGTTGACTTCCGTGGGTTGGCGATAGGAGAAGTATCGGGCATTCGCGTGGAGTATGACAGTCACAGCAGGCAGATAAATATGCTGGTCGATATCAGGCTCTTCCCGGAACGTCTCCGTTCGCGCTCTTCCGGCAAGATACCGAGGGCGAAAGAGAGTCATGAAATGATCAACGGGATGGTCGCCGGCGGCCTGCGGGCGCAGCTTAAGAGCGGCAATATGCTGACCGGGCAGCTCTTCGTCGCTCTTGATTACTTCCCGAATGCTCCAAAAGCAGCGGTAGTCTGGAGCACGAATCCGCCCCAGTTTCCTACAACGCCCGGCAGTCTGATGGAGCTACAGGCAGCGCTCGATAAGATATTTCATAAGATTGATCAGTTGCCGCTTGGTGAAGTTCTCGTAGAGGTACGCCAGGCGGTGCAGAGCCTGGATACCACTCTCAAGAGTACCGATACCATGGTCAAGAAGGTAGATGCCGAGATCGTGCCTGAGGTGAAGGCGGTGTTGGAAGATGCCCGCAAAACCCTCGGTGCGGCGAAGCAGACCCTTTCGGCTGATGCACCGCTGCAGAGCGATCTGCGTGAAGCGCTGCGCGAACTGGCGAAGGCTGCGCAATCGCTGCGGGCATTAACTGATTATCTGGAGCGCAATCCTGAGACTCTTATCCGTGGAAAACAGGAGGAAAAACCATGATACCACGCCTGATCACCAGCTTGACTACCCTCTGTCTGGTAATGGTACTGCTTACCGGTTGCAGCAGATCGCCACGGGTAACCTTTTACACCCTTAATGCCGCAGCTGCTCCAGAGTCCGCTACTCAGGCTCTTGAATCAGTGGTAATAGGGCCGGTCACTCTTCCTGATCTGCTGGATCGACCCCAATTCGTCGTCACTGTTGACGCCAACCGTGTGGATATTCTTGAAATGCACCGTTGGGCGGCACCATTGAAGAGCGAACTCCCCCGTATTATCGCCGCCAATCTGTCTCTACTGCTTAAACCGTCCAGGGTTTCGGTATACCCGCAAAACTCCGGCCTTGATGCCGTTTTCCGTGTTCAGATCGATATCCAGCGTTTCGAGATGACCGAGGGTAAAGGGGTGACTGTTGATCTTCTCTGGTCGATCCGCCGCAGCGATGGCGGAGCAGTGAAAAACGGTCGTGCCGCGGCACATGAGCCGGTCACGAACGGAGGGTATGATACTTTGGTGGCAGCCCAGAGCCGAGCTCTGGCCGCTGTCAGCCGGGATCTTGCCACGGCGCTGCAAGGAATGGCGACGGCAGGCGATACGCTCAAGAGTTCTCCGACATGACACGCATGGAATCAGATGTAATAAACCTGGTACATACCGGGGAAAAGTATGAGCGGTCTGAGATGCTGATTTCTAATCATTCACCCCGTATCGCCAGTTCGCTGCTGTTTGGGATTATCGCCGCTCTGATGGCACTGTCGCCGATCCCAGCTCTGGCCGTCAACCTCCCGCTTAAAACGGTCAGTGCCGTACAGAAAAAGCACTCCTCTTCCGAGATTCCTGCGAGCGGCGCCTTTACCAATGAACAGATTGATGCCGCCATTGCAAGGATTCAGGAGAGAGAAAGCGCTCTCCGCTCGCAACCGCTGCCGGAAGGGGTCACGCTCCTCTCCTCAGGCGTCCCGAGCGGTGCTACTTCCGAAGAGTACCGGGAGTGGCGGTCACTGACTGACAAGATTATCACACAGCTCGAAAACCGCGTCACATACTTTCGCTTTCTCAAGGACAACCGCCAGTCTCTCAAGGATCTGGAAACGCAACGCAAAGAGTGGCGCGGCTTTTCTCAAAAACCGCCGTATCCGCTGAGTCTTCTGGACAGTCTGCAGGACTTACTCCAGACCCGGAAGATCGAACTGAATACGCAAGAGATGCGTATGGTCATAACCGAGGCGGAGCTTGCGGACTATACGACCAATCTGAAGGAGAGCCGGACCGGACAGCGCCTTGCCGAAGAACGTCGGGACCAGAGCGTCGGCAAGCCGAATGAGGCGCGCACGATCTGGCTGCTGGCCCTGGCAACCCGGCGCAATGATCTGAATGAAACCGCCAGTATCTCTCTGGAGACGCAACGACAGAGATTGCATGAAGAGATGGCATGGCTTCGACAGGAGATCAGCTTTCTTGAGCAAAAGCTTACCCTCGCCAGCGGCAATTTCAGCTTCACCCGTGAAGAGCTCGACATAAAATTGAAGGGACTCGATAGTCAGCGGGATCGGTTAAAGCAGGAACTTGAGATTGCCGTCACTAGTGAGGACTACGAACGCCTGGAGCTGGAAAAGGTGCGCAGGTCGATGGAGCAGATCAAGAGCACCACGGCGATGGGCGAACATGCTGCTGCGGAATCCCCCCGTCTTGTCGCTGTCAGGCTGGCCATGGAGGTGCTGCAGGCGAAAGTCGAAACCGCCAACGTCAAGGTTCTGGTTCTCAAGTTGATAAACCGGACAGTCCAGGCGGAACAGAGACTTTGGAAAAATCGTTTCCAGTTTGCCAATCCGGGCAAGGATGAGTCCGTTCTCGATGTTACCGATTTGCAGAAGGGGCTTGTCACGACTCAGGATTGGAGGAAATATGTCCGCTCCCGCCTGGAGAGTGTGGAGATCAACATAAGGAATCAGCAGAGCCGGATTGCTGCTCCCACCCTGTCTGAGAAAGAACGGGGGACCGCCCGGATACTCCTCGCCGCCTTGCAGGAACAGAAAAGCCTGATCTTACGTGTTGAAGACCGGCTTTCTCAAACGGAGCAGCTCATCCAGCGTCTTGTCAGTGAAATCGCGGTGCGCGCTGAAGAGAGCAAGCCTGTTACGGTCAGGTTGAAGAGCCGGCTGTCGGACACCTTCTTATTCAGCGGCAAGATCTGGAATACCAACCTGTATGTTGCCGAAGAGACCGTCGTCATTGACGGGCAGAAGGTCGTCAGATCGCGGAGCGTCACTGTCGGCAAGGTTATCCAGGCTCTGCTGATCTTTTTTATCGGAATTTTTGTTGCCAGGAAACTGATGGTGCCGGTGCAGCGACACGCTGCCCGTAAATTCACCCTGAACGAGAATGATGCCCAGGTTTTCGGACGGGTGACGTATTATCTGATTTTTATCTGCATCCTGATCTTCTCGCTGGTCACCGTTAATATCCCTCTGGCGGTATTCACCTTCTTCGGTGGCGCGCTTGCTATCGGGGTCGGTTTCGGCGCACAGACGCTGATCAATAACTTCATCAGCGGCCTGATCCTTATCTTTGACCGGAGCATTCGGTTGAATGATGTGGTGGAGGTCGATGGTCAGCGCGGCCGTGTGACCGCCATCAATCTCCGCAGTTCCCAGGTCAGGCGTTTCGATGGCATCGAAATCCTGATTCCCAACAGTGTGTTTCTCCAGCAGAATGTGGTCAACCTGACGCTCTCGGACCCCTTCACCCGCTATGAAATAACCGTGGGCGTCGCCTACGGTACGTCGACCCGCAGCGCTGAAGAGGTCATTTTTCGTGCAGTCGTGGCACAGCAGGAAGTGCGCAGCGACCCGCCCCCCTGTGTGGTATTCGAGGATTTTGCCGAAAGTTCACTCAATTTCCGGGCGTTTTTCTGGGTCAACATTGATCCGGAGATCAACAGCAATATCGTTCGGAGTGAAATCCGGCACCGGATCAGTGAATATCTCGCCGAGGCGAAAATCAGCATACCGTTCCCGCAGCGAGACCTCCATCTGGATGCGTCCCGCCCGCTGGAAGTGACGATTAGGGAAAGCATCTAATAGCCAAAAAGAGACAATAGTTGCAGCAGCAACGATCGTTGCACGCGTGTTGTTCCTGTAATACAAGTCAGTTAACTTAATTCAGCCAATTATTGTCAATACATGTTGCTGTTGCTTTTTTTACGATATTCCTTAATTAACAGTTTAACTTGTTGAAAACATAGAAAATATATTGTTAGCACTAAATTTGCACACATTAGTGAACTGACTCATACGGAGGAGAAATGTCCTTGGCAACTACCCCTAAATTATTCACTCCGTTCATCCTGATGCTGTTCGTTCTCCTCTCCGGCTGCGCCGGGAAGGCGCTCCCTCCGGTATCGGTTAAAATCCCGACCCGTACCATCGACTATCAGAAAGAGGTCAAGCCGCTGCTGGACAAGCGCTGTACGGTCTGTCACTCCTGCTACAACTCACCCTGCCAACTGAAGCTGGACTCGTTCGAGGGGGTAGACAGGGGTGCAACGAAACGCGCAATATATAACTCCTCGCGGTTGAGCACCATGGAGCCGACCCGCCTGTTTACCGACGCCCAGAGTACCAGAGAGTGGCGGGAGAAGAAGTTTTTCAGCGTCACCGAGAGCACCGTCGGTGACGGCTTGAACGATTCGCTGATGATCCAGTTGCTCTCCCACAAGATGAAAAACCCGAAGAGTACCGGCGAGTACAAACCTGAAGCGGATGACCTGACCTGCGCCGATAATCGGAAAGAGGTGGAGGGGTATCTGGAAAAGCACCCCAACAACGGCATGCCGTTCGGTTTTCCGCCGCTGAAGCAGGATGAGTTCGAGATCATTGCCGGTTGGCTCGCTCAGGGTGCCAAAGGGCCTGATACCGCCCGACAGGAGCTGCTCACGGAGCCGAAGCCGGCAGATGCGGTGGCCATAGCGCAATGGGAAACCTTTTTTAACCAAAGTGACGCCAAGCATGCAATGACGGCGCGCTATATTTACGAACACATCTTCCTGGCACATCTGAAATTCGGTACATCGACCAACGAATTCTATGAAATGGTGCGCTCCACAACTCCTCCGGGGCAACCGATCAACCTTATCGCGTCTGTCCGCCCGTATGACAACCCGGGGGTGGCGCAGTTTTACTACCGTTTCAGGAAAATCCACTCAACTATCGTCCAGAAGACCCACATGGTATTCGACTTCGATGATGCCCAGCTCAAACGCTTCAACGAACTGTTCATCCAGCCCGAATGGCTGCAGCCGCCTCATCTGATGGAGTATGACCCGAAACTGAGTGCCCGGCCGTTCACGGTGTTCGAGCAGATCCCGCCCCGTTCGCGCTATCAGTTCTTACTGGACAATGCCCGGTATTCGATCACGACGTTCATTCATGGTCCGGTCTGCAAGGGGCAGATAGCTCTCAATGTGATTGATGATCAATTCTGGGTGATGTTCATGGACCCTGATCACGATTTGAGTGTTAAATACCCGGCATTTCTGAAGCTGCACGCTGACCGGCTTACCATGCCGACAGAAAGCGGCAGTGACCTGGGACTCTTCTCGGCGCTTACCGATGTGCACCGCAAAGCGGCGGTCGAATTTTACAAGGCCCGGCAGGATTACTACATGTCGCATAACTACTCCGGCCTTGGCTATGATGCCATCTGGGCGGGGAGTCGTCCCGGCGATGAGCCGCTGCTTACCATCTATCGCCATTTCGACAGCGCCTCGGTGCATAAGGGGGCGCTCGGGAATCTGCCCAAGACACTGTGGGTTATCGATTATCCGCTGCTGGAGCGGATCTACTATGCCCTCGTTGCCGGATTCGACATCTACGGCACCGCCGGCCACCAGCTGGCCGTCAGGCTGTACATGGATGAACTGCGCGTCGAAGGGGAGAGCTATTTCCTCGATTTCCTCCCCCCGGCCAAACGTCAGGAGATCATGCAGTCATGGTATCTGGGAGAGAAACTGGACAAAATGCATTACTACCCGTCTGCGCTGCCGGCACAGATCCCTTTCGTAACCGACAACCCCAAGCGCGAGTTTGTCGAACAGGTTGTTGATCGACATCTGCTTCCGGGCAGCGGTATATCTTTTGATCCGATCAACTATCTGCGTGCAGGGGTCGGCTATCCCGCGATGCCGAAAGAGTACAAAAGCACGGAGGACTATCTGCGGGCTTTCCGGGTGCTTTCCCAACCCGGCACCCCGTTCGCCCGGGTGATCAATGGCCAAAACTCCAACCTTGCCTACCTGAGGATCCGCCTGAAGAACGGTACGGATGTGGTCAGCAGTATGGTGGTCAACCGCTGGCACGATAATGTGGCCTTCCTGATCAAGGAGGATGCCAGGCTCGATGCGACCAAGGACAGTGTCGATTTTGTCAAAGGGCTGATCGGCTCATACCCGAATTATTTCTTTGATGTGCGCGAAGAGGATCTCCCTGATTTTATCGATCTGCTGGCACATTTCGAAGAGACCCCGAAGGATCTTGCGCGGTTGGCAAAGTACGGGATAAACCGGGCGGACGACCGCTTCTGGGAAACCTACGACTGGTTTCAGAAACGCTCTAATGAAGATGAACCGGTGTATGGCGGGCTTTTTGATTTAAACCGCTACTACTACCGGGCCCTTTAAAACGTTATAGAGTACCAAACAGGAGGAAGACGGTTATGCAATGGACCACACTCACGACGAAAACCAGCTGGATGGAGATGAAGACCGGATTGATTGCGGGAGGTCTCCTCTGCGGGATGCTTGTCGTAGCCGGGTGCGCAAAGGAAAAACCCGCGCCGCCACCACCCCCCACGGTGGAAGTGACTACCGTGACAGTCCAGGATGTCCCGATCTACAAGGAGTGGATCGGCTCACTGGATGGTAATGTCAACGCCGTCATCCGGCCTCAGGTGACCGGCTATCTGGTCAGGCAGAACTATCGCGAAGGGGAACTGGTCAAAAAAGGGCAGGTGCTCTTCGAGATCGACCCCCGGACATTCCAGGCATCGCTGGATCAGGCGAAAGGTCAGCTGGCGCAACAACAGGCCCGTTATGACACGTCAAAGGCAAACCTGGCACGCATCAAACCTCTGGCTGCAAAGAATGCGGTGAGCCAGAAAGACCTGGACGATGCCACCGGTTCCGAACTCTCCTCCAGATCTTCAGTAGAGACCGCCCAGGCTGCGCTCGAAAATGCCCAGTTGAATCTGAGCTTCACGAAGATTACCTCACCGGTTGACGGCATCGCCGGCATCGCCAAGACCCAACTCGGCAACCTGGTGGGACCGAGTTCCTCGCAGGAGCTGACTACCGTATCCAGCGTCAATCCGATCAAAGCTTTTATTAACGTCAGTGAACGGGAATATCTTGCGGGCCGGGAGAGCAATCAGAACCTCGAAAATATCCCCCTGGAGCTTATCCTGGCTGACGGCAGTGTCTATCCGCACAAAGGAAAGTTCTCTCTGGCCGATCGTCAGGTTGACCCGACGACCGGCACACTCAAGGTCGGCATACTCTTTGTCAATCAGAACAGCCTGCTGCGCCCCGGCCAGTACGGCCGGATCAGAGCGGTCATGGGTATCAGAAAAGCGGCTCTGCTCGTGCCGCAGCGCGCGGTTACCGAAATGCAGGGAAAATACCTTGTTGCCGTCGTAAAAGCTGACAATACCGCTGACCTCCGCCCGGTAAAGGTTGCTGAAGTGGTCGGTTCACTCTGGGTTATTACCGAGGGGCTCAAACCGGGCGAGAAGATTATCGTCGAAGGGATTCAGAAAGTAAGGTCGGGCAGTCCGGTTAATCCGCAACCATACAACCCGGACGGCCAGGCGAAAAAAGATCCCGCCGCCGCAGATATGAAGCCTGCCGCACCAGCTAAACAAGAAAAGAGGTAGGCCGCCATGTCCAAATTTTTCATAAATCGCCCGATAGTGGCCATAGTTATATCCATCCTCATGGTTATGATCGGTGTTGTCGCCATGATGGGGTTGCCGACGGCCCTGTTCCCCAATATTGTTCCGCCTGAAATCAAGGTCACCGCAACGTATCCGGGCGCTGACGCCCTGACTCTCGAGCAGTCGGTAGCCACGCCGATCGAACAGCAGATGTCCGGCGTTGACAACCTCAATTATATGTATTCCATCAACGCAAATAACGGCGTAACCAGCCTCACGACCAACTTTGACATCAAGACGGACCCGAATACCGACCAGATCCTGACGCAGATGCGGCAAAATCAGGCGGCGTCGCAACTTCCCTCCGATGTCAATAATTACGGGGTTACGGTTGCCAAATCGACCTCCTCGCCGCTGCTCCTGTTCGCACTGTACTCACCCAAAGGGACCTACGACAACGTATTCCTGGCCAACTATGCCTTCATCAATATCAATGACCAGATGACAAGGGTTCCCGGCATCGCCAGTATCACCGTCTTCGGTGCCGGCCAGTACGCCATGCGTATCTGGGTAAAACCTGACCAGTTGGCAAAACTCAACATCACCATTCCTGAGATAGTCAATGCGGTGCAAGCTCAGAACAACGTCAATCCTGCCGGACAGGTCGGTGCAGAACCGTCGCCCAAAGGACAGGAGTTCACCTATGCGGTAAAAGCCCAGGGTCGACTGCAGAGCGAAGAGGAATTCGGTAACGTCGTACTCCGCGCCAATCCGGACGGTTCTCTGGTGAGAATCAATGATGTGGCGCGCATCGAATTGGGCGCCCAGACGTACAACCTTTCAGGGCGTCTCAACGGCAAGCCGACGGCGCTTATCGCTCTCTATCAGACACCCGGTTCAAACGCCATCAATGCCGCAGAAGGGGCCCGGAATCTGATGGCGGAAATTAAAAAAAGCTTCCCGGACGATCTCGACTACGTTGTTGCGCTGGATACGACTCTGGCGGTTACCGAAGGTATCAAGGAGATCAAGCAGACGTTGTTCGAGGCGCTTGCCCTCGTCATCCTGGTGGTCTTCATCTTCCTCCAGGGGTGGCGTGCCACGCTGATTCCGCTGTTGGCGGTGCCGGTCTCTCTGGTGGCTACTTTTGCTTTCTTTCCGCTGTTCGGTTTTTCGATCAACACCCTGTCACTGTTCGGCCTGGTACTGGCCATCGGTCTGGTTGTCGACGATGCCATTGTTGTTGTCGAGGCGGTGGAGCATAACATCGAGCATGGCCTCGATCCCAAGGCGGCCACTTTTAAGGCAATGGAAGAGGTGACCGGACCGGTTATCGCCATCGCCATCATCCTGGCAGCCGTATTCGTCCCGACCGCCTTTATTCCAGGGATTACCGGCAGGCTTTATCAGCAGTTCGCCGTAACCATAGCCATCTCGGTTATTGTCTCCGCTTTCAATGCCCTGACCCTTAGTCCGGCCCTCTGCGCCATGCTGCTTAAACCGAAGGTCAAGGGGACCGGACCGCTGCAGAAGTTTTATGACTGGTTCAACCGGATATTCGGCAAAGTCACCGACGGCTATGTCGGCATCTGCCGGATCGGTATCCGCCGTAGTTTTATCACTATGCTGCTGTTGGCTGCTGTCGCCGTATCCAGCGGTCTTTTGGGCAAAGCGGCCCCCGCAGGTTTCCTACCCGAGGAAGACCAGGGGTATATGTATGCCGGTGTGCAGCTGCCTGATGCCTCGTCACTGCAGCGGACCGACGCAATCTGTAAAAAGGCAGAAGAGATCATCATGAAGACACCGGGAGTTAAATTCTGCTCAACGGTCATCGGCTACAGCATGATCAGCGGGGTACAGAATACCTACAGCGCCTTTTTCTTCATCACCCTGGAAGAGTGGGCTCTGCGTAAGAAACCGGAAGAAAAATACGCTGCCATCAAGGCTCGCATCAGCAAAGGCATGGGTGCCATCCCTGGCGCCATCGGCTTCGCTTTTTCGCCGCCGGCAATTCCCGGGGTCGGAACCTCCGGCGGGGCCACCTTCGTCCTGGAGGACCGGGCCGGAAAAGATGTTGCTTTCCTCGCCGATAACACCGCCAAGTTCATCGAGGCAGCGCGTAAACGTCCGGAACTGGTAGGTGTAACCACCACCTTCCGGCCGACGGTGCCGCAGAAGTTTGTCGATGTGGATCGTGACAAGGTACTCAAACAGGGGGTCAAGATCGCCGATGTCTACAAGTCGCTGCAGGTCTTCATGGGGAGCGGCTTTGTCAACTACTTCAACCGCTTTGGCCGCCAGTGGCAGGTATACGTGCAGGCCGAAGGGGAGTACCGGACCAATATCGACAACATCGGCCAGTTCTATGTACGCAACAGCAACGGTGACAGTGTGCCGCTCTCGGCTCTGACCTCGACGCGCAGCGTTTCCGGGCCGGAATTTACCATGCGCTACAACCTCTACCGTTCGGCGCAGATAAACGCCAACGCCGCCCCCGGCTACAGTTCGGCCCAGGCGATGAAGGCTCTGGAAGAGGTCTTCGCCCAGACTATGCCGCGCGAGATGGGCTTTGATTATCTGGGGATGTCGTACCAGGAACAGCAGGCTCAGAAGGGGGTTTCATCGACGGTGATCTTCGCCTTCTCGCTCTTCTGCGTCTTTCTGATCCTGGCGGCCCAGTACGAAAGCTGGTCGCTGCCGTTCTCGGTGCTTCTCGGCACCCCGATTGCCGTCGCCGGGGCCTTCGGAGGCCTTATGATCCGGGGGATGGAGAACAATGTCTATGCCCAGATCGGTCTGGTAATGCTCATCGGCCTGGCCGCCAAGAACGCCATCCTGATCGTCGAATTCGCCAAAATGGAATATGAAAAGGGGAGGCCGCTCGTGGAGGCGACACTTGAGGGTGCCAAGCTGCGATTGCGACCGATTCTGATGACCTCGTTCGCCTTTATCCTCGGCTGTGTGCCACTGGCCATCGCCCAGGGGGCAGGCTCAATATCCCGCCAGGTCATGGGAACCACCGTCATCGCCGGCATGCTCGCTGCGACGATTATCGGTATTTTCATGATCCCGGTCTGCTTCTATGTTGTTGAAAGACGGGGTGACAAAGCGAGGGGCGGACACGCTGCGCCTCCACCCATAGATACTGCAGGAAAGGAGGGAGACCACCATGAGTAAACTGATAGCGCTTGCACTGCTTTCACTGGTTATGACCGGCTGTATGATCGGCCCTGATTATAAACGACCCGTGGTTGAGACCCCGCAGGCCTGGCGTCTGACGGACAGAGAGGCCCGGGAAACCGCTAATACCGCCTGGTGGCAGCAGTTCGGCGACCCGGTACTTGACAACCTGATCGCCTCAGCCATCAAGGAAAACAAAGATCTCCTGGTAGCCACGGCCCGGG
This sequence comes from uncultured Geobacteraceae bacterium, assembly GCA_903939115.1. Taxonomy (GTDB): domain Bacteria; phylum Desulfobacterota; class Desulfuromonadia; order Geobacterales; family Pseudopelobacteraceae; genus JACRCG01. The sequence continues at coordinate 80,165 of CAJAFV010000028.1, read as the reverse complement.
TTGATCAGTATGCGGCCCAGTATGGAGTGGTTCGTGCCGATCTCTATCCCCAGATAGGGGCGGGGGCGCAATTCGGCCAGCAGCAGATCACTGAGCGGAGCGGCAACAACCTCCCCTCCGGTTACCATACCGTCACCGGCGGCCAGCAGGCGGTTCTGAACGCTTCCTGGGAAATTGATATCTGGGGGAGAATCCGGAGAAGCAGCGAAGCGGCCCGTGCCGGCCTCCTGGCCAGCGAAGAGGGACGGCGCGGCGTTATTCTCTCGTTAGTAAGTTCGGTGGCGGTCTCCTACGTGAACCTCCGCGATCTCGACAAACAGCTGGAGATATCCAGTCGGACGGCTGAAAGCCGCAAGGGTTCCTACGAACTGCTCAAGCTCCGCTTTGAAGCCGGGATCATTAACGAGATGGAACTGGCCCAGAGCAAATCAGAATACGAGCAGGCTCTGGCCACCATTCCCCAGGTTTTGAAGTCTATAGCCCAGCAGGAAAACGGCCTCAGTCTGCTTCTGGGCCGGAATCCGGGTCCAATTCCCCGGGGTAAAAGCATCGATGACCTGAAACTGCCGGCGGTTCCGGTCGGTCTCCCCTCCGACCTGCTGGAACGGCGTCCCGATATCAAGCTGGCCGAACAGAACCTGATTGCGGCCAACGCCCAGATCGGCGTAGCCAAGGCAGCCTATTACCCGTCCATCTCTCTGACCGGGCTCTTAGGCTCTTCCAGTTCGGAATTCTCTGATCTCTTTACCGGTCCGGCCAAGATCTGGCAGTACAGCGCACCTATAACCCTCCCCATCTTTACCGCCGGCAAGATATCGAGCCAGGTCAAAGTTTCCGAGGCGCTGCAGCAGCAGGCGCTCTACAGCTATCAGCAGGCCATTCAGACCGCCTTCCAGGAGGTCAATGACTCCCTCGCCGCCCAGAGCCTGACCCGGCAACAGCTGGATTCGCAGCGGAGGCGGGTGGAGGCGCTGCGTCTCTATGCCGATCTGGCCAGACTCCGCTATGACAGCGGTTACTCCAGTTATATCGAGGTGCTGGACGCCGAGCGAAGCCTGTTCGACGTGGAACTTGCCTATGTCCAGTCCCAGGGGGTTCTTTTTCAGGCGGCTATCAATCTCTACAAGGCCATGGGGGGGGGGTGGATAGCCGAAGCAGAACGTGCGGCGGCCCAGGGCGATGCGGTTACTGCGGCTGTTGCGGAAACCCCCAGGCCATGCGCGGACGAACTTGAGCGGTTCTGCACGGATGTTAAGTAGGGGGATGGGCGTCTGCTGGAGTGTCTGAATAAACAGCCGGAAGTTTCTGCGCTAAGAGGCTAATCAAGACTAATGAAACGCTCGTTAAGAGAGATGGAAAAAAAGTTCAGGGTGTACGTTTGGGGGGACAAAGGTCTGACTGCGATCCTGATCCTGTTTCTCTTGTCCGCGTTCATTGCCCCGCTCATTAATTTCAATTTTGCGCGTATATTGATTGGATTGCTCTTTAGTGCGCTGCTGCTGTCAGGGGTATCCAGCGTTTCCGTCCGCCTGCTCCCCAGGGCTGCAGCCGGTCTGTTGGTCGGTACAACCATAGTCACCCACTGGCTGCACGATATATATGTATTCCCCATTCTGGACTTCTGTGCGGTTTTCCTCTCTCTGCTCTGCTTTCTCCTGCTTACTGTGGTAATTCTGAAACAGGTGTTTCAGGACGGTGCTGTAACGGTCGCCAAGATCAAGGGGGCGGTGGCGGTCTACATTCTGATCGGCTTCAGCTGGTCATATATCTATCAGCTGATTGTCCTGCGCGTGCCCGAAGCCTTCAATCTACCCCATCTCCTTACCAATCCCGGTGACATACGGCATTCCGCCGACCTGACCTATTTCAGTTTTGTGACTCTTACAACCCTTGGGTATGGAGACATTACAGCAGCCCACCCGATTTCCCGCATGTTTGTCATTATTGAAGCCCTGATCGGACAGCTCTACCCGGCAACACTCCTGGCCCGATTGGTGTCACTTGAGATCGTTCACCGAGAAAAGCATCAGGCAGGCAAAAAAACTGACAAAGTTCCTTGACTGAATTGATCCCTAAGATAGACTTTTACGAATGATGATAAACAAAGCTATCAATCGCTCTACGATCGTAAAAAGGAGACCATGATGAAAAACGAAAAAAAACAGGCCAAAAAAGATAAGAAAAAAGCGGCTACCGGCAAGGCGGTAAAAGTGGAGAGTCCACCTGACCAGGTTACTCCGACCGAACAGGCGAAGCAGGCCAAAAAAACGGAGGAAAAGCTGTATAACAAAGAGCTCAGGCGTCTGCACGTTGAACTGGTAAAATTACAGGAATGGGTGGTTGCCAAGGGTCTGAAGGTCATAATTGTCTTTGAGGGGCGTGACGGCGCCGGCAAGGGGGGAACGATCAAGGCGATCACCGAGCGCGTCAGTCCGCGGGTGTTCAAGGTGGTTGCACTGCCGACGCCCAGTGACCGCGAGAAAAGCCAGATGTATCTGCAGCGCTATGTTCCGTATTTTCCGGCAGCCGGAGAGATTACGATCTTTGACCGGAGCTGGTACAACCGGGCCGGTGTCGAGCGCGTGATGGGTTTTACCGAACAGGCCACGGTGGAGAAGTTTCTGGATGGCATTCCTTTTTTTGAAAAAGCGATGATAGGGTCCGGCATCATCCTGCTCAAATACTGGCTCGAAGTAAGCCCGGAAGAGCAGGAACGTCGCCTCAGAAGCCGCATCGACGACGGGCGCAAGATCTGGAAACTGTCGCCGATGGACGTGAAATCCTACACCCGTTGGGATGAGTATACCCAGGCACGGGACGAAATGTTCAAGGCGTCTGATAGCTCCTGGGCACCCTGGTTTGTCGCAAAATCCGAAGACAAGAAAATGGTCCGGCTGAATATCATCAGCCACCTGCTCAGCCAGATACCGTACAAGAGCGTGCCGCACGAAAAAGTGGATCTGCCGAAGCGCAAGGATATCGGTAAGAAGTACAAGGCGGCTGACTACCCGTTCAAATTCATTCCTGAGACATTTTAAGAGAGGTACAGATGCTGATTCTTGCAGGAGACATCGGTGGGACTTCCACGAGGCTCGCCTATTTTGACACTGCCGGCGGCGCCCTGCGGTCGGTGGTCGAGAAGAATTTTTCCAGTCGTGAGAGCGGGAGCCTGGAGGAGATCGTCAGCCGTTTTACCGCCGAGCAGGATCTGGTTGCGGAGAGTGCCTGTTTCGGCATTGCCGGTCCGGTCCGCAATGGTCGTGTCAGAACGCCAAATCTCCCCTGGAACGTTGACTCCGCCATGTTGTCAGGAATCCTCGGACTTCCGTCGGTACGGCTACTTAACGACCTTGAGGCCAACGCCTACGGCATCGACCTTTTGGGGCCGGATGATCTGGTAGTTCTCAACCAGGGCGTCCCGGATCCAACCGGTACTATTGCCGTTGTCTCGGCAGGCACCGGACTGGGAGAGGCCCTGGCTTACTGGGACGGCACTGCGCACCGGCCGCTTTCCAGCGAGGGGGGGCACGCCGATTTCGCCCCGCGTAACGAGCTGGAAACAGAGCTGCTGCTCTTTCTGCGCGCTGAACATGGCCGGGTAAGCACCGAACGGGTTGTCTCCGGCCCCGGCCTCTGCAACATCTACCGTTTCCTGCGCGACGCCCGGCACCTTCCCGAAACCCCGGCGGTCGCCGAGGCGATGCGCCAGGGAGACCCGGCTGCCGCCATTTCCCGGGCGGCCCTTGCCGGAGAGTGCCCACTCTGCAGCCAGGTGCTTGATCTGTTCGTCTCCCTGTACGGGGCAGAGGCGGGCAATGTGGCGCTGCGGACACTGGCAACGGGCGGCATCTACCTCGGTGGGGGCATTGCCCCGAAAATAATTGAGCGGCTGAAAGGGCCCGGTTTCATGATGGGCTTCTGTACCAAGGGGCGTCTGAGCCCGCTTCTGGAGAATATCCCGGTGCGGGTTATTCTCAATGACCGGACGGCGCTGCTCGGCGCCGCGCGTTGTGCCGCGTTAGCGATCAGATGAAGCACACCTGGCCAATCCTGGCGCAGGTTATTTAACAAGGGATACTTTCCCCAAAGGAACGAATCATGAAAAAAGTAATAAAAAAAGTGATGGCAGTAACTTCGGTATGTCTGTTCGGAATAGCTTCAGGCAGTTTTGCGGCAACCACCGTGGGGGGGGAACTGGACGACGGGACAATGCAGGTGGTCAAGGCGACAACATATACGGTCGGACTCGGAGTAGCGGCGGTTCCTCAATATGAAGGATCCAAAGATTCCAAAGGTGCTCCGGTGCCCTTCTTTCGTGCCCAGATGGCTTCCGGTCAGTATCTGCAACTCATGGGCGCGACCCTGACAGCCAATCTGGTGGAGGGAAAAACTTGGCAGGCTGGCCCGTTGCTGCGCTACCGGGGTGAAAGAAATCCGGATGATATCGATAATGACTATGTCAAACATTTTACTACAAAAGTAGATGCGGCGGTGGAACTAGGCGCTTTTGTCGGTTTCCAGGAAAATCAGTGGAACGCCCGCTTTGAAATGGCCCAGGATGTGGGTGGTGGACACGAAGGCCTGCTCGCGACGCTGTCGGGTGGCTACACATTTCTGCTTTCTCGGGAAGTATCGTTGGCTCTGAATCTTTCCACAACATACGCGAGCGATAATTACATGGAAGCATACTTCAACACCCCCACTTACAATAAAGCCGGTGCAGGAATCAAGGACGTGTCACTCGCAGTAATCGGGCGCTATCGTATCGACAATAACTGGGGATTAATGGGGGCTGTACGGTTAACAGAACTCACAGGTGATGCCGCTGACAGCCCTGTTGTGAAAAACGGCGGTAGCTCCAGTCAGATGCTGATTGGTGCGCTGGTTACATACGCGTTCTAAGAGGTCCATCAGTTAAGGTCACCGTGAAGTTGAATACACGGATGACCTTAACTGCCGCAACTGATCTATAAAAAAGATACCATATGAACTTCGGACAGATGAACAGTCCCGTACGATGAGAGGATTAACGAGATGGCGGACAAACGTATGACCGGAAATAAAGCTGATCTCTCTCCGCCCGTTGGCGTAAAAGATGCCCGCCGCGGCATGAGCTGTGCGGACCTGAAACAGGCGGTTCTTGACCACCTGCACTTTACTCAGGCGCGCTCTGTCCCGTTGGCTTCGCGCAACGACTGGTATATGGCGGTTGCCTGTGCCGTCCGCGACCGGATGCTGGATGACTGGCTCACTTCACTGCAGCATCTGCGGCGCAAGGAGGTGAAGATAGTCAGCTACCTTTCAGCGGAGTTCCTGATGGGCCCCCATCTCGGCAACAATCTTGTGAACCTGGGGATCACGGAGCCGATCCGGCAGGCGGTGGCCGAACTCGGCCAGGATCTCGACGACCTGCTGCAGCAGGAGGAAGAGCCGGGGCTCGGCAACGGTGGTCTCGGCCGTTTGGCAGCCTGTTACATGGATTCGCTTGCCACCCTGCGGGTTCCGGCTATCGGATACGGCATCCGCTATGAATTCGGTATCTTCGATCAGGAGATCCGCGACGGATGGCAGGTGGAAAAGACCGACAAATGGTTGCGGCTGGGAAATCCCTGGGAGATCTGCCGACCGGAAATCACCTATCTGGTAAACCTGGGGGGACACACGGAGCAGCTTGCCGACGAAAACGGCCGGATGCAGGTGTGCTGGATGCCGAACAAGATTGTCAAGGGGGTCGCCTACGATACGCCGGTGGCCGGCTACCGGTCGGGGGTAACCGACCTGCTGCGGCTCTGGAAGTCGGAGGCGGTCGAATCCTTCGATTTTCAGGCGTTCAATCTTGGCAACTACTACCGGGCTGTCGATGAAAAAATCGTCTCAGAGACCATCTCCAAGGTCCTCTATCCAAACGACGAGCCGGAGATCGGTAAAAAGCTGCGTCTGGCTCAACAGTATTTCTTTGTCTCCTGCTCGCTGCAGGATATGCTCCGCATCCACCTGTTGCGGGGACAGCATCTTGACACTTTTGCCGAGAGCTTTGCTGTGCAGCTCAACGATACTCACCCATCCATCGCCGTGGCCGAACTGATGCGACTGCTGGTCGATGAACACTGTTTGGAGTGGGACAGTGCCTGGCAGATCACCCGCAGCACCATGGGCTATACCAACCATACACTGTTGCCGGAAGCCCTCGAAAAATGGCCGCTGCCGCTCTTTGCCGAGATGCTGCCGCGCCACCTGGAGATCATCTACGAAATCAACCGGCGCTTTCTCGACGAGGTGCGACTCGCCCGGCCCGGCAATGATCAACTGGCTGCACGGATGTCAATTATCGATGAGAGCGGTGGACGATACGTGCGCATGGCGCACCTGGCCAGTGTCGGCAGCCATGCCATCAACGGAGTAGCGGCGCTCCATACGGAACTCCTCAAGCAGACCATCCTGCGGGACTTTTATGAACTCTATCCTGAACGTTTCCATAACGTCACCAACGGCGTAACCCCTCGTCGCTGGGTCGCGCTCAGCAACCCTGGACTGACCGCTCTCATAACCGGGAAAATTGGAGACGGATGGTTAACATTACCCGGCGAGCTGCACGGTCTGGAAAAGTTTGCGACCAACCGCACCTTCCAAAAATCATGGCAGAAGATTAAGAAAGAAAACAAAAAGGTTCTGGCGGCTCTGATCAAACAGAGAACCGGCATTACTGTTGATCCGGCCAGCCTGTTCGATGTGCTGGTGAAACGGATTCACGAGTACAAGCGCCAGCACCTCAAAGTACTGCACATCATTACTCTGTATAACCGGATCAAGCGGAACCCGCAGAGCGACATTACCCCGAGGACCTTCATCTTCGGCGGCAAGGCGGCGCCCGGTTATCACATGGCCAAACTGATTATCAAACTGATCACCTCCGTTGGTGAGGTGGTCAACAATGACCCTGACGTGGCCGGTCGTCTGAAGGTAGTTTTCTTCCCCGATTTCAATGTCACCAACGGTCAGGTGATTTATCCGGCCGCCGATCTGTCGGAGCAGATCTCCACCGCCGGCAAGGAGGCTTCGGGAACCGGCAACATGAAATTTTCGCTGAATGGCGCCCTCACCGTCGGCACCCTTGACGGCGCCAACGTTGAGATTCGTGAAGAAGTCGGCGAGGATAACTTCTTTCTCTTTGGTCTTAACGCCGCGGAAGTACAGGACGTGAAGTCGCGCGGCTACGCCCCGCGCAGCCGGTACGAAGGGAATCAGGATCTAAGGGACGCCATCGACCGGATTGCCGCCGGCGACTTTTCCGGCGGCGATTGCGAGCTGTTCCGACCGCTGGTGGAACAGCTCCTCAATCATGACGACTACCTGGTACTGGCAGATTACCAGGCCTATATCGACTGCCAGGAGAGGATTGATGCGGCCTATTGTGACAGTGAACTCTGGTCCAGGATGTCGATCCTGAATGTGGCCCGGATGGGCATGTTTTCCTCGGACCGCTCCATTCGCGATTACTGCGAGAAGATCTGGAGTGCCAGAATCTTGCCGGGATAATGAATTCAGTATGTCAGAGCATGAAATAACTTCAGGGCAGAGCCATCCGCTCGGCGCAACGCTCTTTGGAAGCACTGCCTAAAGAAAGGACACTTCCTATGAATGGTCAAACCGCCGACTTCACCATCGAGCATCTCGGTCCGTGCCGCTTCCCGTCTCCGATGCGGGAGGGGCGGTTCATCGCAGAGCGTGAGCGTCTACTCTATCACTCACGTTTTGAAGATATACAGCCGTACATTATCGCCGGGGAGGAACCGCCATCCCTCGAGCTGGCCGGGCCCCGGGAACGGATTTTTTTCGACCCTGCGACTATCGCCTGCGGCATCGTTACCTGCGGCGGACTCTGCCCGGGCATCAATGACGTGATCCGCGCCATTACGCTGAGCCTGCATCATCACTATGGCATCAAGAAAATCTATGGCTTCCGCTACGGGTATGAGGGGCTGGTGAAACGCTACGGTCATGCCCCTCTGGAGCTGACACCGGATGTGGTGAGTGCTATCGGTGAACAGGGGGGGACCGTTCTGGCATCCTCCCGCGGCCCCCAGGATCCGGCCGAGATGGTGGACTATCTGGCTGAACTGGGAGTCGGTATCCTTTTCGCTATCGGCGGCGACGGCACCCTTAAAGGGGCAGGCGCTATTGCTGCGGAGGCGCGTCGCCGCGGCCATACTCTCTCTGTTATCGGTATTCCCAAGACCATCGATAACGACATCTCCTATGTCCAGAAAACTTTTGGTTTCGAGACCGCCGTGGCCGAGGCCCACCGCGCCATCTACGCCGCTCACACCGAGGCGATCGGCGCGCGCAACGGTGTCGGCCTGGTGAAGCTGATGGGGCGTGATTCAGGGTTCATCGCCGCCTACGCTTCACTGATCGACAGTCAGGTCAACTTCTGTCTGCTGCCGGAGGTGCCCTTCACCCTTGACGGTTTACTGCGGTGTCTGGATGAACGGCTGCAACGGCGCGGCCATGCCGTGATCGTGGCAGCCGAAGGGGCCGGCCAGGAGCTGTTCGCGGCCACGGAGGGGCGCGACGCCTCCGGTAACGCCAAACTCGGCGATATCGGCACGTTTCTGCGGGACGCGATCAAGGGACATTTCAGCGGTCGCGGGATAGAGTGCAACATCAAGTATATAGACCCGAGCTACATTATTCGCAGCCAACCGGCCAATCCTCACGATTCTGTCCTCTGTCTGCTGCTCGGGCAGAACGCCGTGCATGCCGGGATGAGCGGCTGCACCGACATGGTGGTCGGTTTCTGGAATCACCAGTTTACCCATGTTCCGATTGCCCTCGCCACAAGCAAGAGGAAGAAGGTCGATCCTGAGGGGTGGTTGTGGGGTAGCGTCATTGCGTCGACAGGTCAGCCACGGGCAATGCTTTGAATACGTCACTCAGCAGCAGACAATCGTTTGGCCCGTTACACCGCATCCTGATTCTGCGTATCGCCGCGATGACGGCCTGTATCTGCCTGCTGCTGGCAGCCGTGGTCTATCTGAACCAGCGTGCCAGTTTCGGCACCTACTTCACGGAACGGACCCTGCTCGCCGGGGGGCATTTCCGGGCTGCGCTGATGAGTGAGCTTGATGCACCAATGCTGGGAGACCGTGCAAAGATTCAAGATACGTTGAACTCTTTCAAAAAGTTCGGATACGGAGCTTCCAGTGGTCAATACGTCGTACTCCGGGTATTGGATGGTGCCTACACCCCTGTAGCCTCGATTACAAACAGCCACTCCCCTCATCTTGTCGCTGCTGAAAAGTTGTTACGCGTCAAAAGTCACCGTTTTATGCCGGGCGAACGTGAACTCTGGCACGAGGTTGTTACCATTGACGGGAAACCCTGTATTCAAATTGCTCTCCCGCTGGCCAACAGCCGCGACGAGATTGTCGCCTATGCAGAAGGAATCTACGCCGTTGCGGACCGAACCGTTGCCGAGCTTCACAGCACTGTTCTCCGTACGGTGCTCTACTCGGTACTGATCGTTTTAATGACAGTCGCTCTGCTCTACCCGGTGATCATCAGTCTTATGAGGCGGATCGCCACGCTGTCACTCCATCTGCTGGAAGCGAACCTGGAGACCATCAATGTCCTCGGGAGCGCCATTGCGAAGCGCGACAGCGACACCGATCTCCATAATTACCGCGTCACTATCTACTCGGTCTGCCTGGCCGAGAAGATGGGGTTGGCCGACAGCGACATCCGATCGCTGATCAAGGGGGCATTCCTGCATGATGTGGGTAAAATCGGCATCCGGGACAACATTCTTCTCAAGCCGGGTCGCCTGGATGCAGAGGAATTCCGCGAGATGAAACAGCATGTGCAGTATGGGAAAGATATCGTATCCCGTGCCGTCTGGCTGCAGGACGCCCTCAATGTTGTCTGTTGGCATCATGAAAAATACGACGGCACCGGCTATGACACGCAGAAAAAAGGGGATGAAATTCCAATTGGCGCGCGACTCTTCGCCATTATCGATGTATTTGATGCCCTGAACTCGCATCGTCCCTATAAGGAGCCGATTACTTTTGAGCGCACCATGGAGATTCTTGAAGAGGAGAGGGGGACCCATTTCGACCCGGCGGTGCTCGATGTGTTTCGGGGTATTTCCCGTGACCTCTACGACCGGTTCGCCACCAGCGATGAGACGGCCCTCAAGGCCGGCCTCGAATCAATTGCCATGCGCTACTTCACCGGTGATCTTGGTGAGATGCTGAACGGGTAAGCGAAGGTACATGAAGTGCAGGACGGTCAGCGCAGCGCAATTCATCAGGATCCTGACAATGAACAGTCTCGGTAAAATAGCTCCGCTCTTCAACTGGCTCCCCTCCTATCAAAAGGAGTGGTTACGCTACGATGTTGTCGCGGGATTGACGGCGTCGGCGGTGGTCATCCCCATGGCGATGGCTTACGCCGCCATCGCCGGCCTCCCTCTGGTCGTCGGTCTCTACACCTCGCTCGTGCCGCTGATTGTGTACGCCATCATGGGTACCTCCCGCCCCCTGAGCGTCACCTCCACCTCTACAATCGCCATCCTGACAGCCGGCATTCTTGGACAGGCGGTTCCCGGAGGGGATTCCGCTTCGCTGATCGCGGCGTCAGCGACCCTGGCGCTGCTGACCGGTCTATTTCTGCTGCTGGCCGGTCTACTGCGTCTCGGCGTGGTGGCAAATCTGATTTCATACCCGGTGCTGACCGGCTTCAAAGCAGGCATCGGCCTGGTCATCGTCCTCGATCAGCTGCCTAAACTTCTTGGAATACATATCGCCAAGGCTGGTTTCCTGCGTGATATCTGGTCGATTGGCGCACATCTGCCGGAGACATCCATCCCTACTCTGCTGTTAGCCCTGGTAATGCTGGCGCTTATGCTCAGCCTCAAACATTTCGCGCCAAAAGTCCCGGCACCACTGGTTACCGTCGCGACAGGCATCGCCGCCTCGGCTTTTGCCGGACTCGACAAGGCGGGTATTGCACTGGTGGGGAAGGTCGATGCCGGATTGCCCTCTTTTACTATCCCCGATCTTTCCCTGGTGGTGCAGCTCTGGCCGGCATCCCTCGGTATTGCCTTGATGAGTTTTGTCGAAACGGCTGCCGCGGGGCGGGCCTTCATCAAGCATGGTGACCTTCAGGTTGACGCAAACCGTGAACTGGTGGCGACCGGCGTGGCCAATCTCGCCGGCAGTTTCTTCCACATCATGCCGTCCGGCGGCGGGACGTCGCAAACGGCAGTGAACAACAGTGCCGGAGCACGCAGTCAGGTTGCCGGATTGGTGGCTGCTGCGGTTGTCATGGCCACATTGCTCTTCATGGCGCCACTTTTCGGTCTCATGCCGCATCCGACTCTGGCCGCCGTCGTCGTTATCGCCAGCATTGGTCTGATCAGCCCGGCAGAGTTTCGCTCCATTCTGAAAATCCGCTCGATGGAGTTTCGCTGGGCCCTGATTGCCGTGGCCGGAGTGCTGTTCCTCGGCACCCTGAACGGAATACTGGTAGCGGTGCTGGTGTCGCTGCTGGCAATTATTATTCGAGCCAATCTCTATCCGCTGCTCATACTTGGACGCAAGCCCGGCACTAATATCTTCCGCCCCACGTCGAAGGAGCATCCGGAAGATGAGATGATCTCCGGCGTGTTGCTGCTTAAACCTGAAGGCGCGATATACTTTGGCAACGCCCCGCGTCTTGGTCAGGAGATGCGGAACCTGATTAACGAGTTCCACCCCAGAGTGCTGGTAATGGATCTGAGCGCGGTGCCGAATCTGGAATTCACTGCGTTACGGATGCTGACCGATGGTGAGGAAAAAATGCGCGAGATGGGGACCATGCTCTGTCTGGTGGCGATGAATCCTGATGTGCTTGAGGTAGTGCAGCATTCGCCTCTCTGGGAACGTTTGGGGCGGGAACGGATGTTCTTTACACTGGAGCAGGCGGTGGAGAAATATCAGCAGGCGTAATATCAACGGAAATTAAAATGAAAAAAAAGGAGCAGACAATGACATCAACCAGAGTAAAGCTGTCAATGTATACTATTGCTGCCGGCACGGTAGCCCTGTTGTTGGCTGCTACCGCGTATGCCGCACAGGATCCGATTGTCTTCCCTGCCAAGGGGCAGAGCAACGAGCAGACAGAAAAAGACAAGTACTCCTGTTATTCGTGGGCCAAGGGCCAGACCGGTTTTGACCCGATGCAGGCACCGACTGCCACAGCACCTCCACCTGAGAAAAAGGGCGGCGTGGTGAAAGGGGCTGCCGTTGGAGCACTGGCGGGTGTGGCTATCGGCGCTGTTGCCGGTAATGCCGGAAAAGGCGCAGCTATCGGTGCTGCCTCCGGCGGGATAATCGGCGGTGCACGCAAGTCAAAGAGCAACAAGGAGCAGGAACAGTACACGCAGGAGCAGGCAGCCGGATACGAGCAGAAACGCACCACCTATAACCGCGCCTGGGGCGCATGTATGGAGGGTAAAGGGTACACGGTTAAATAGAACATTTCCGCAACTACAATTAATTTATAAGGGGATAACCATGACTAGATATATAACGGCATTTTTTGCATTAACTATCTTGGTCGGCAGCGCCGGCATCAGTACGGCGGCAGAGGATACCATCACCTGTTCCCTTGCCAGGGCATATGAATGTACCCCTGATCAGGGATGCAAAGCATGGACGATGGAAGAGATGGCCCTGCCCAACTTCGTCCGCATCGACCTGAAAGCAAAAACCATCACCTCCCTGGATAAAGCGGTGGCGCAAACCTCAAAAATTGCGGCAATTGATCGCTTAGAGGGCTTGATAGTTATGCATGGCACTGAAATGCGTGGCTGGAGCATAGCCATGGGAGAGGAGTCAGGAGACATTACGTTGAGTGTTGCCGGCGACGGGGAAGGGTTTATCGTCTTCGGAAAATGTATGAACTAACCTGAGTAACACTAACCCAAAGGAGGAAACACCAGATGAAAAAACTAATCAGAACCGTAGCACTTCTCATCATAACCGTGGTTGCAGCAGTAATCGTGATGATCCCACACTCCGCCGTGGCCGCCAATGGGGCGGAGATCAGCCAGGATTCGCTCACTGCTCTCCAGAGACTGTACGACACGGTCCCTAAAGCCAAAATGCTCGGAGAAAAGGCAAAAGCTATCATGGTCTTCCCCAGTATCCTCAAGGCCGGGTTAATTATCGGCGGCCAGGGGGGTAATGGAGTCCTGATCGAGAACGGTAAAATCGTAGGTCACTACAACATTTCAGCGGCATCCTATGGACTTCAGGCCGGCGTACAGGAGTTCGGCTATGCCATGTTCCTGATGACCGATGAAGCCCGGAAATATATCGACAAGAGCGACGGCTGGGAGGTCGGGGTCGGTCCGAACATCGTAGTTGTTGACGAAGGTGCCGCCAAATCATTGACAACGACAACCGCCAAGGATGACGTCTATGCCTTCATCTTCAGCCAGAAGGGGATGATGGCCGGGATCGGCATACAAGGGTCTAAGATCACCAAGATAAATCCAAAATAAGATCTCCCCTTTACCGGAGGTGAAACATGTTGAAACTGTTGCAGTCAATTTTCGGTGGCGTAACCGAGGGAAACTACCCCGAGTGGCTTGTCAAGGCGGCGATCGAGCGGGCGGTAGACGGAACCGATCCCTGCCTGCGTGCTGTTTCCGGGTATAAAAAAAAGCTGAGACCGGCAATCCTGAAGTCAATCGATCATGTGGTCTCTCTGGTAGATAGGCTTCCTGTGCCGATGACCATCAGCCGCAACAGCTTCGGCGACGTCCCCCGGCTCAAGGCCTTTTTCGTCTCTCCTGACGATATGCAGAAAACCTTTGCCCGTGACCAGAACCTTGCAGCATACCTGCGGGGGGCGGGCGAGACTCCGCTTCAGGTTTTTGCCCTGCTGGCCATGGAAAAGCGGGAAAATACTATTTTAGGGAACGAGATTTCTGGAGAGCTCGTCATGCGCGATGTTCCTCAGGTCTCGGTCAGCTTCGAGGCCCATCGTCTGGTCGACCCGACCGGGAGCGAGGAGGATACCCGCCGCCAGCTCAAGAGGCGGGCCTTTGACCATCTGCTGAGTCTGGCGCTGATGCGCATCAGTATTGTGAAATCGACACGTGAACAGCTGGGGCGTCACCGTGAGCTTCTGCAGGCGAAACGCAACCTGCTGGAGCGGGGTGGCTGGGGATTTAACGACTCGGATTCCTCTGAAAAGCTTGATGTGACCGGAGTTGAGAAACAGCTTGCGGATATCGAAGCAAGTCTGCTGGAACTTGGCGGCGATGACAGCATGTTCGACACATACTTGAATATCCTGGTGGACGTGATGGGCAATCCTGAAACATATCTCTGGGCCAGCCAGGAAACGCTGACTCTCGACAGTATGGGGATCAAGCGGGATCAGGGGGCGTTCAATACCTCAGAACTGACACTCAATGAATTGTTCAACGCTGAAGGGCGCACCCTGGTTGTTGCGTTGGTAGCACTGCCGGGTGGTGTGGTGGGGTAACCGGATCAACAGATGAGGAGATTATATAGATGCGAACATTGAAACATGCACTCATTGCTGTTGTGACTCTGCTCTTTAGTACACTTATTGTGGCCCCGGTATTTGCCGGGGAGTCAGGCTGTGTTGAGAGCGTCTGCCGTGACGTGGCTGAGTTGAAAAATACCTACTGGAAGCTGGTGGAATTGGAAGGCACACAGATAACCATGGCTCCGCAACAAAGACGTGTGGCGCACATCACCCTCACCGCTGAAGGTGCGCGTTTGAATGCTTTTGGTGGCTGTAACCAGCTTTTTGGAGGGTATCTGCTGGAGAAAAATACGTTGCAGTTTACACAGATGGCCGGCACGAAAATGGCCTGTGAACCTGTTTTTATGGAAATGGAAGACACGTTTTTGAAGATGCTTGGCGCCACCACAGGCTACCGCATTGAAGGGCAGCAGCTGTTCCTCCTTGGTGGCGATCAGCTCTTATCGCGCTTTGAAGCGGTGTATGAATGAATCCTGCTTTGATTACGCTGAGATTGTCACCCTTTTTTCAGTTTTTCTCCACATTGTTAAAGGAATCACCATGAGAATCGCCGCTATCATGTTCATAACCAGCCTGTCCTTTTCACAGCCGGTGCACGCCGAAGAGATCCCTACAGCCTCATACGCCGGTTCCAAAAGCTGTCGGGAGTGCCACGAGCGCTTCTACGGACTCTGGTCCGGTTCCATGCATGGTTTAGCGATGCAACCCTATAGCGAGAGCCTGGCGAAGGAGAAACTCTCTCCCCAGAAAGATGATGTCGTTATCGGTACAAATCGCTACCGGACCGAGATCGGCACCGTTCTGGAGACCGGCGCGGACGGGAAGAAGAAACAGTACAAGATCGAATATGCCCTCGGCGGCAAAAATGTTTTCTACTTCCTGACGCCGATGGACAAAGGGCGGCTGCAGACTCTGCCGGTGGCTTACGATGTTCGAAAAAAGGAGTGGTTTGACACCGCCCTCTCCGGGTTGCGCCACATTCCCGGTCAGATGGCGGGCGAAACAGCGGTAGGGTGGCAGGAATATCCCTACACCTTCAATACCTCCTGCTATGGCTGCCATGTCAGCCAGCTCGCCACTAACTACGACCTGAAAACGGACAGCTACAGCACGGTCTGGAAAGAGCCGGGGATCAACTGTGAGTCCTGCCACGGACCATCTGAGCCGCACAACACGGCCATGCGTATGCTGCCAAAAGGTGAAAAGCCGGCCAACGACGCTGCCCTGAAGCTCATCCGCACAAAAACCTTTACCTCGGCACAGCATAACGATGCCTGTAATTCCTGTCACTCCAAAGCGATGCCGCTGACAGCCGGCTATAAAACTCCGGAGCCTTTCTTCGATCATTTTGATCTGGTAACCCTCGAAAACAGTGATTTCTATCCGGATGGCCGCGACCTGGGGGAAAACTACACCCAGACATCCTGGCGCATGAGTCCCTGCGCCAAGGATGGCAAACTCCACTGCGTCACCTGCCATACCTCAAGCGGTCGGTATCGCTTCAAGAAAGAGAACTTTAATAACGCCTGCCTCCCGTGCCATGAGGAGCGGGTCAAGAACGTGGCGGCACATAGCCATCATCCTGCGGAAAGCGAAGGGAGTAAGTGCATCTCCTGCCATATGCCGAAGACCGAATTTGCCCGCATGCAGCGGAGTGACCACTCCATGCTGCCGCCGACTCCGGCGACAACCATGCTCTATAAATCTCCTAACGCCTGTAATGTCTGCCACCAGGATAAAGATGCTGCCTGGGCTGACAAGCTGGTGCGCTCCTGGAGTAAGCGCGACTATCAGAGTCCAATTCTTAAACGTGCGGCATTGATCGAAGCAGCACGCACACGAGACTGGAAAAAACTACCAGAGATGCTGGTGTATATCAGTGATCCGAAGAGTGATGAAATCTTTGTTACTTCCCTGATACGTCTGCTGAGTCACAGCGACGATCCGGCCAAGATTCCGGTGTTCCGTAATGCCCTCAATAGCGAGTCACCACTGGTACGCGGTGCTGCCGTCGAGGGTCTGGGGCAGAGTCCACGTTTTGATCTGCTGCAGGATATCGCCGCCGCAACCGGTGATGACTACCGCCTCGTGCGGGTTCGAGCCGCCGCTGCCATGGCCCAGTTTCCCGGCGTTCGTCCTCAGGGGAAAGCGAAGGAACAGCTCGACAAGGCGACGGGCGAATTTCTGGATTATCTCTTGTCCCGCCCCGACAGCTGGGATGGTCACTACAACCTGGGAAATTACTATCTGGGGCAGAACAAGCCGAAAGAGGCGTTGGCAGAATACGACATCGCCTATAAGCACGAACCGCAGTCAGTCCTGACCTTGGTCAACGCCGCCATGGCCCACGCCAAGTTGGGTGAACCTGCCAAGGCGGAGGAGAAGCTGAACGAAGCATTGAAAATCGCCCCGAACAGTACCGCAGCCCTTTACAACCTGGGGTTGGTCAAGGCTGAGCGGGGGGATCTGAAGGGAGCAGAGAAGAGTTTGAAAGAGGCTTTCAAGAGTGACCCGCAACAGGCCGCCGCTGCGTATAACCTCTGCATCCTCTCCGCCAAGGATCGTCCTGCCGAGTCGCTTGACTGGTGCAAGAAAGCGGTTGCACTTCGTCCACAGGAGCCGAAGTATGCCTCGACTCTTGCGTTTTATCAGCAACAGGGGGGTGACTCAGCCGCTGCCATTATTACCCTTGATACTCTTATCAGCCGGGTGCCCACTTATCCGGACGCGTACCTGCAGTTAGCGGAGAATTATGAGAAGCAGGGGAAGAAGGGCGAAGCGGTCAAGGTCTACAAGCGGGCGATGGCTGTTGAGGGGCTGTCACCGAAGGCGAAGGAGTATATAAAGAGTCGGCTGGAGGCGGTGCAGGGGGCGGTTAAGACGGGACCACTCAAGCCGAAGAAATAAGCATACTCCCCCCCTCATCCGGCCTTCGGCCACCTTCTCCCTCAGGGAGAAGGGTTTTAAAAGCTCCCTCTCCCTGAGGGAGAGGGTTGGGGTGAGGGGGAATGAGGAATAAGCACCCATGCCAATTCCATCGACTCTGCTTGAATTTGCCAGAAAGCTGCGCAAGGAGCAGACTGATGCTGAACAGTTTCTGTGGCGAATATTGCGGAACCGAAATTTCTGTGGCCTTAAATTTCGCCGACAGTGTCCGATTGGTGCCTATATACTTGATTTCTTTTGTGATGACCTCAATCTTGCGATTGAACTCGATGGAGGTGGTCATGCTACAGTCGATCAGACAGCTTATGATGAAGAGCGTACAAAAATTATAAATGGAGCTGGTATCAGAGTTATCAGGTTTTGGAATCACGACGTCTTTAACGAAACCGAAGCAGTTCTTGAAGAGATATACAGGCAAACGATGAAAGATGAATGATTCCCCCTTCATCCGGCCTGACGGCCACCTTCTCCTTTAGGCCCTGCGGGTCCTCAAGGGAGGAGGGTTTTCAAAGCTCCCTCTCCTTTATGCCCTGTGGGTACTGGAGGGAGGGCCCTCTGGGGCCTAAAAGGGCTGGGGTGAGGCGGAATGACATGGATTTATATTCACTGAAAAGGATGGTCAATATGAAACAAATCAAGCAACAAATCAAGCAGGCTGGGATGGTATTGGTAGTTTTTTTCACTGTTGTCATTGTCACTTCTGCGTACGCAGAACCGCCTGGCCCGACAACAGGAAAAAATGAGGCAAAACGGCCGAACATCGTTATCATTCTCGGCGATGACCTGGGATTCGCCGACCTGGGTTCCTTCGGCAGCGAGATCAAAACGCCTCATCTCGACTCGCTGGCTAAGGATGGCGTCCGCTTCACCAACTTCTACACGAACGCAAGCTGTTCGCCCACCCGGTCTGTGCTGCTAAGCGGCGTAGACATGCACCAGAACGGCCTGGGCAACATGGACGAGTTCACGGCGCCCAACCAGTGGGGCGTGGACGGCTACGAAGGGGTCCTCAACGATCGGGTGGCCACCCTGCCGCAGCTGCTGAAAGACGCCGGCTACCACACCTACATGGTCGGCAAGTGGCATATGGGGAAGACGCCGGAACAGATTCCGGCGGCGCGCGGCTTCGAGCGCGACTTCACGCTGCTCGACGGAGCCGGCAGCTACTGGGACATGACGAATTTATCAGCCGCGACACCCAAGTCTGTCTTCACCGAAGACGGCAAATATCTGACCAAGCTTCCCGATGACTACTACGCCACCAAAACGTACACCGACAAGTTGATCAGCTTCATTGAAGCCGGTCGGGGCGACGGCAAGCCGTTCTTCGCCTATGTTTCCCACCAGGCGCCCCACGATCCGTACCACCTGCCGCAGGACTGGCGCAATCGTCATGTCGGTGAATACGACAAGGGGTGGGACGCGGTGCGGCAGGAACGACTGAAGCGCCAGATCGAGCTGGGGATCATGCCTGCGGGAACAACGCTCGCCGAGCGGATGTGGTTTATCCCCGACCCGATCGTCCTCGCTCCGGCGAGCAGGGCCATCCTCGGCAAGAAGATGGAACTCTACGCCGGCTTGGTGGAGAACCTCGACTTCCACGTCGGCCGGCTGATTGACTACCTCAAAAAAACCGGTCAGTACGACAACACGATCTTCCTCGTGTTCGGCGACAACGGCGCCGAGGGTAACGACCTCTTCAAAATGATCGCCGGCACACCCGGCACCCGTGACGCCCTCTTTGCGGCAATCAACTGGTCGCAGACCCATCCCAACGCCTGGGGCGACCCCGGCTCCTACGTTGCCTACGGCCCGATGTGGGCGCAGGCATCCATGACCCCCTTCAGCCAGTTCAAGGGGTGGCTCGCGGAAGGGGGTATCCACAATGCCCTCATCGTCAGCGGCCCGGCAGTCAAGCGGCCCAAAGGGAGCATCAACAACAGCGTCATGCACGTGGCCGACCTCATGCCGACACTGCTCGAAATCGCCGGCACGAGCTACCCCAAGAGCTACCAGGGTCGAGAGCTGCCGGCAATCTCCGGCAAGTCCTGGGGCCCGCTCCTGGCCGGCAAGGCGGAGTCACCCCGGACGGAACAGGATTATCTTGGCTGGGAACTCTTTGGCAACCGTGCCGTACGGCAGGGGGAGTGGAAGCTTCGCTGGCAGTACAAACCGCTCGGCACGGGGGAGTGGGAGCTGTTCAACCTTGTGGCTGACCCGGCTGAGCGCAAGGACCTGGCTGCCGAGCGCCCTGATAAGGTGAAGGCGCTGCTGGCCCTCTGGGACGACTACGTGAAGACGAACAATGTGATTCTGCCGAGCCGCTCCGTGTTCGAGACAATGTACGACGTGCTGCCGGTGCGCGTCCCGGACGACCCCGGCTATCCGCCGCTTCTCTACAAAAAACAGTTCGTGCCGCCAAAGGAGATGGTGGTTGAGCCCAAACAGTGAGCACCGTAGCGCCATGCGTCAACCATTAAGCAAAAAAGGTGGAAACTATATGAACAACAACAGGAATATAATGAAATTTGTTACTTTTTCGTGGTTTATCTTCGCATTGATACCCGTCACGCCTGCATTCTTTCCATCGCAGGCCCTGGCCCAGCTCCCGGCACGCTTTTACCTGAAATCCTTGTCGGGGGGCAGTGCAGTGCCGCTCATCGTTGAATCTATCAGCGGCAACACGAATCCGTTCGACCCCGCCCATAACGTGACAGCAGGAGCGAACTTTGACGCAACCATGTCTTTAGCCGGGTATGCGCTCGCCTTTCCACTGTTTGATCGTGCCGCCCTGGCAGCGATCATTGTCCCGATGGGGCGGATATCGGGAGAAGTCACCGTCGCCGGCAAGTCGGTCAGTCAATCGGCCAAAGGATTCGGTGACCCGATGCTCGAGTTTGATATCAATCTCATCGGCCCGCCGGCGCAAAAGAACATCCCCGACGTCCTGCGCTATGAGCCGGGGTTTTCTCTCGACCTGCTCGCTGACCTGGCGCTACCGATCGGCGAGTATGACAGCAGTCAGTCGCTGAATATCGGGCAGAACCGCTGGTACGGGCGTGTCGCCATGCCGGTCATCTGGCAGCTCGGCCCGTGGGTTCCCGGACGGCGCACGACCCTGGAAATCCTCCCCTCAGTGTGGCTCTTTGGTGATAACACCGATTATGGCGGCAAGACGTTGAAGACGGATCCTTCGTTTCAGTTGGACGCACACCTGACACGCGATTTTACCGAGCAGCTCTGGGGGGCGATTGACGGTACCTATTACAAGGGCGGTAAATCGAGCGTCGATGGTGTTTCGGGCACGTCATCCAGTAACATCGGCGTCGGACTCACGCTCGGCTACCAGATCAACGACAACCTGAACCTCACCTTTGGCTACAAGTCGACCGTGAACGACAGCGCTCCTGATGACCTGAAGATGGACGTGTTCATGGTTTCACTCGTGTACGGCTGGCATCCGCTCGTCGAAGGTATGAAACGGCTGTCGGGGGAGAAGTAAGCTGAAGAGAGAATACCGCTGGCCGGAATTTCAAGAGGGTAGATGAAAATGAATTGCGTCATGAGATATTTCAATAGATCGCGGCTGTTAGCCATGCTTATCTGTTCAGTGGTTCTTTCAGGTTGTTCATCAATCGGCCCCCGATCAGTCTCTATTGACAGTTTTGACTACACCAGGGAGCTGGCTGATTCCTGGAAACAGCGCATGCTCATCAATATGGTACGGCTTCGCTATGGTGACGCGCCTATCTTTCTCGATGTAGCTTCGGTCATCAACCAGTATTCGGTGGAAACCAAGGGGCAGGCCTCACTGGAATGGCAGGCGCCTTACAACAGTAATGCCAACACGCAGGGGATTGGCGGCTCAGCCACCTTTACCGACCGCCCGACCATAACCTACATTCCGCTCAGCGGCGAGAGGTTTGCCCGCAGTCTCATGCGACCACTGCCACCTTCTGCGGTTTTGGGGATGATCGAGGCCGGCTACCCTGTTGATGTGGTTCTCCGGGTTTGTGCTGATTCAATCAACGGCGTCAGGAACAGGTTTGATGCCCTGTTACGTTACCAAGCCGCCAGTCCGGAGTTTTACCTGCTGTTGGAACGAATGCGGCGGATACAGAGCTCCGGGGGGATCAGCTTGAGAGTTCAGAGGAGTGCCGAAAAAGAGACAACCGTCTTTACCATGAAAGGGGATACTGCTGCACCGCTGGATGAAGACTCCCTCTACGTCAGGAAGGTGCTCGGACTCGATCGGACAGAAGAGGAATTTAAAGTAGTCTATGCTTCGAAGGCCAAGGACGGCAATGAACTTGCCATTTTAACCCGATCTATTCTGCAGATTATGAATAATCTGGCATCAAGCATCGAGGTGCCGGATGCCCATGTGGCCGACAAACGGGTAAAGAAGACCTCTCCGGAAATTACGGCAGCGGGCGCTACGTTGGCGCCACTCATCAGGATACAGAGCTCATCAAGCAAGCCCGGCGACGCGTTCGTGGCGGTCCCTTATCAGTCACACTGGTTCTGGATCGACAACCGTGATCTGCAATCCAAAGGAATCTTCTCCTTTTTAATGTTTCTCTTTTCCCTCACCGAGACCGGCGGCAAGGAAGGTGCGCCTGTCGTGACTATTTCGGCAGGGGGGTGAGGGCTGGTGTGAGGGGGAATGTTGCTGATTTATATTCAATGTAAAGGAGTCAGGCGAATGAAAAATTATCTGAGAATGGCAACTGCAGCAGTGGCGACGACCGTGCTATTGAGCGGTATGCACTCCCTGGCGACAGCGGCAGACAGTTCACTGAAAACCCTCGATCGTACTATCCTGCCGATTCAGGAACCGCAACGGCCGACGTACAAGGAGCTTGATGTCCGCAATGTCAAGACGCCGCCCCACGCCGAGGTCAAAGCGCCCGCCGGGGCACCGAACGTGGTCATCATTCTGATCGACGATTTGGGCTTCGGTGCTACCGGAACCTATGGCGGCCCGATCGCCACGCCGACGCTGGAGCGCCTGGCCGAGGGCGGTCTGCGCTACAACAATTTTCACACGACGGCGCTCTGCTCGCCGACCCGTGCTGCCCTGAAATCAGGCCGCAACCACCATATGGTCAACATGGGGTTCATCACCGAGATGGCCACCGGCTTTCCGGGAGCTACCGGCCAAGTCCCCAATACCACGGCACCGGTGGCGGAAGTGCTCCGTCTCAACGGCTACAACACTGCAGCCTTTGGCAAATGGCATGAGACCGCCGCCTGGGAAACCAGCGTTTCCGGTCCGTTTGACCGCTGGCCGACCCACCAGGGGTTCGACAAGTTCTACGGCTTTATTGGCGGCGAAACCAACCAGTGGGCTCCGTACCTCTATGACGGCGTCACCCAGGTCGAGTTGCCGCACGATCCCAACTACCACTTCATGATCGACATGACTGATAAGGCGGTGGCCTGGATCAAGTACCAGAAGGCCATCACACCGGAGAAGCCGTTCTTCGTCTATTTCGCGCCAGGCGCCACCCATGCGCCGCACCATGTACCCAAAGAGTGGATCGACAAGTGGCAGGGGAAATTCGACCAGGGGTGGGACAAGATGCGTGAAGAGACCTACGCCCGCCAACTCAAGGAGGGGATCATCCCGCCGAACACAAAACTGGCGCCGAAACCACAGGCGATCAAGGCGTGGGACATCCTCTCTGCTGACGAAAAGCGCCTCTTCAGCCATCAGATGGAAGTTTTCGCCGCCTACCTTGATTTTGCCGACAGCGAGATCGGTCGGCTGCTCGATGCGGTCAAAGCGACCGGCGAGGCCGATAACACCCTCGTTTTCTACATTGCCGGAGATAACGGTGCCAGCGCCGAGGGGGGCGAGAACGGCATGTTCAACGAGTACACCTACTTCAATGGTGTCCAGGAGACCGTACCCGACATGCTGAAGGTCATCGACACGTGGGGCGGTCCCGAGACCTACCCGCACTACGCAGCCGGTTGGGCGGTCGCCATGGATTCCCCCTTCACCTGGACTAAACAGATGGCTTCCGACTTTGGCGGCACCCGTAACGGCATGGTGATCAACTGGCCCAAGGGGATCAAGGCGAAGAACGGCATGCGCAGCCAGTTCGGCCATGTCATCGATATTGCGCCGACCATTTTGGAAGCGGTCGGCCTGCCGGAGCCGAAAGTGGTGAACGGCACACCCCAGATCCCGATGCAGGGGGCTAGTCTCGTCTATACCTTCGACAACCCCAAGGCCACGGATAGGCATACCACCCAATACTTTGAAATTGCCGGCAACCGCGCCATTTACCATGACGGCTGGCTGGCCCGCACTATCCACAAGGCACCGTGGGAAAGAGAGCGGCGCGAGCCCCTTGAGAAGGATGTGTGGGAGCTGTACGACGTGCGCAATGATTTCAGCCTGAGCACCGATCTGGCCGCACGGAAACCGCAGAAGCTGCAGGAGTTGCAGGCGCTGTTCATGAAGGAGGCGGAAAAGAACCATGTCCTCCCCATCGACGATCGTGTGTTCGAACGGGCCGTTGCCGAAATGGTCGGTCGTCCCGACCTGATGGCTGGACGCACCTCCCTGACCCTGGCCGAGGGGATGACCGGGATGATGGAGAATGTCTTTATCAACGTGAAGAACAAATCCAAGACCATTACCGCAGAAATCGAGGTGCCGGCAAAGGGTGCGAACGGTGCCATCCTCGTACAGGGTGGGCGTTTCGGTGGCTGGGCGCTCTATGTAAAGGACGGCGTGCCGGCCTACGACTACAACTTCCTCGGCATGAAGCACGTTACCATTGCCGCAACCAAACCGCTTCCCCCCGGTAAGGCAACGATCAAGTTTGACTTCGCCTATGACGGCGGCGGCCTCGGCAAAGGCGGTCTCGGCACCCTGTTCGTCAATGGTGAGATAGTCGCCGAAGGGCGGATCGAGCATACCCAGGCGATGATGTTCTCGGCCGATGAAACCGCCGACGTCGGTATCGACCTCGGCACACCGGTGGTCGAGGCGATCGGTGCGGAGGCAAAATCCAAGTTCACCGGCAGGATTTCCAAAGTGACGGTCGAGGTCAAGCCGATGGCGGCACCGGATAAAGTGGAGGCAGAGAAGACAAGTAAGGATGCTGCAAAGAAGAAGGCGCTGTCTGACTGAGCGGGTAAGCGCCCGTTTGAAGGTGTAGGGGCGGCGGCGGTGCCTCGCCCCCTTTGGATGAAAATGACAATAATGGAACTGACTCAAACAAAACAAGGAGGAATGTATGAAGAAAACCTTAGGTTTAACAGCAAAGGCCACCAAGTTGGCAGCAGTCGGCTGCATACTGGCTGGGTTTACCCTCTGTCTGGCTGCTGCGCCGCAGGAAGCGGAGGCGGCTACTGCAAAGGTGGAGAAACCTAACATTCTCGTTATTTGGGGCGATGATATCGGCATGTGGAATGTCGGTGCGTACACGCATGGCATGATGGGCAAGACTCCGAGTATCGACAGTTTGGCCAAGGATGGCGCGATTTTTACCGACCACTACGGTCAGGCCAGTTGTACCGCCGGACGTGCTGCATTTATGACGGGGCAAATGCCCCTGAGAACCGGTATGACGACTATCGGTATTCCTGGTTCCAAGCTCGGTCTCCAGAAGGAGGATCCAACATTGGCCGAGGTGTTGAAATCGCAGGGCTATGTGACTGCGCAGTTCGGCAAGAATCACCTGGGTGACCGTAATGAATTCTTGCCGACTGTTCATGGTTACGATGAATGGTTCGGCAACTTGTACCACCTGAATGCCCAGGAGGAGCCTGAGCAACTCGACTACCCCGGCCAGAAAAACCCGGAGTACGCAAAAAAGTACGGTCCGCGAGAAGTGCTCTACTCATGGGCGACAAACACGGATGATGCGACTGAAGATCCGACCTTTGGCCGGGTGGGCAAGCAGAAGATTGAAAAAAAAGGTGCTTTGACGCGTAAGCGTATGGAAACTTTTGACCAGGAAGTGACCGATGCAACCCTGAAATACCTTGATAAAGTCGGCAAAGGAGACAAGCCTTTCTTTGTCTGGTACAACACCACCGCAATCCATATCTGGTCACATCCGACCAACAAGTATGTCCAGATGACTGTTAACGAGGGACGGGCCGAGGAAGACGTCGTCCGCGCCAAAATGCTCGAGCATGACGAGCAGGTCGGATCACTCCTCAAAAAACTCGACGAACTGGGCGTTGCCGACAACACCATCGTTATTTATTCCACTGATAACGGTGTGGAGACCATGATGTGGCCCGACGGCGGAATGGGACCATTCCGCGGTGAGAAAGGGACTTCATGGGAAGGTGGTTTCCGGGTTCCAATGCTTGTTAAATGGCCTGGTAAGATCAAGCCCGGAACTGAACTCAACGGTATTCAGAGTCACGAGGATCTCTTTGTAACCCTTGCAGCCGCAGCCGGAGCGCCGAATATCAAGACGGAACTGCTTAACGGCAAAAAGATGGGGGAGATGACGTACAAAGTCCACCTTGACGGCTACAATCAGCTCGACTACTGGACCGGCAAGAGTGAAAAGTCGGCACGCCGTGAATTCTTCTACTATGATGAGACCGATCTGATGGCCATCCGTGTTGACGCCTGGAAGATGCACATCGGCGTGAAGCCGGAAGGACTCTGGTGGAACGAAAAATACTACCCGAATGTTCCCTATCTGTTCAACCTGCTGATGGACCCGATGGAGAAGTTTGATCCTGAATCAAAAGAGTGGGGATATATAGGGCGCGCATTCTTTGCCAAGAAAATGTGGGCACCAACTGCCGCCGGACCATTCATCGCGGAGCACCTGAAGAGCATTGCTGATTATCCGCCTCGGCAGAAAGCGGACACGCTCAGCCTGAAGAAGGCGCTCGAAGGTGTCATGAAGAAGCTTGAAAATCCCAAGTCTAACAACAACTAGGAGATATAAACTACCTGCTGTTAACTCCGTGGGCTGTCCGAAAGAGCCGACCCACGGAGTTAACCAAAAATCGGGAATAGTATCTATAAATTGATGACTAATAGTGTATTTCGCTCAAAATAGTTATTTTGGTTTGCTTATCGGCAACCTGAATTAGTATCGACAAGGAGACATGACATGAAAGTAATAAACGCAGGTCAGCTGTTACTAGCCGCACTTCTGGTACTGATAGCTACCAACGTCCGGGCTGCCGGTGTCTGGCTTAATGAAAACGGGTCAGCCGGCATGGGGACCGCTACAGCCGGGCGGGTTGCCCTGGCGAACGATGCGTCTACCGCATTCAACAACCCGGCCGGGATGACCCGGCTTGATCGTTCTCAACTGCAGGTCGGACTTGTGGGGCTTGGCATTCAGTCGAAATTCACCGGGCAGACCACTTTTTCTGACCTTGATGGTTCCGTTGAAACGGCGGGGAACGATCATAATATCGGCTCCATTACGCCGGTGGCGAATTTCAGTTATGTCCACGTCATGTCACCTGATCTACGATTGGGAGTCACGGTCGGTTCGTATTTCGGTCTGGCGCTCGACTATGGCGACAGCTGGCAGGGTCGCTACTATGTGCAGAGAGCCGAGCTGCTTACCATGGGGATCACGCCGTCTGTCGGCTACAAGGTTAACAACTGGCTTGCGGTCGGCGGCGGCGCAACGGTTCTCTACGGGAAACTCTCACAGGATATGGCAATAAACACGAGCCCGCTTGGCGCACGTGATCTTCGTGACGGCCTTTTGGAGGTTAATTCACACGATATCAGCTACGGCTATAACCTTGGCGTTCTCATTCAGCCGATAAAGGAAACACGCATAGGGGTTACCTACATCTCACAAGTAAAGCTGAAGTTTGATGATATTGCCGCGTTTAAAAATGTACCGATCACGGCGCCGGTTTGGGACTTGATTGCACTGAAGTTCAACAACAGCAAACTGGATCTCGAGTGGACCATTCCGCAGGCGGTGAACGTTGGCGTCTACCAGCAACTGACTGACAGCCTCGCTGTTATGGCAAATGTCGGCTGGCAGGAGTGGAGCCGATTTGGAAATATTACAGCCGATCTGTCGAGTGCAACCAATACCGGAAGCAAAACTGTTGATGCCGGTTTTGATGATACCTGGCACGGTGCTGTCGGCATGCAATACCGGTTCGCCGAACCGTGGCTCGTACAGGCTGGTTTCGCCTATGACAGTTCACCGGTCAAGGAAGAGCACCGTTCAGTGGCCATGCCGCTCGACCGGCAGTACCGTTATGCAACCGGCGTTGAGTACACGCTGAACAGGGATGTTACGCTCGGCTGCGACTATACCTTTATTGATGCCGGCAAAAGCAAGATTAACCAGAACCGCGGACCGTTGGCCGGGCATATTGTCGGCCAGTATGATACTAATTACATCAACGCTTTGGGCGTGAGAATGAACTGGAAGTTTTGACTCTTGCACTGTTGACATGAACAAACGCAGCTCACCCTGAGCTTGTCGTTGGGTAACCGATAAATTCATTAAGGATGAACAATGGCACAGAACAATGATACACAAGCAGCATCAAAGGGACCTGGACTGAAACTCCTGACCGGTTTGACCACATTTATTCTATGGTTGCTGCTCCTTGCCTTGACTTGTTGGAGCATTGTGGCGATCTTTTACTCCAACCTCCCTGCAGGCGTGCGTCCGTATGCTGCAGCTCTATTCGGCTTGATTTCAGTCGGGATACTCCTGTTTGTCCGGCCCAGACGGCGTGGAAAAATGATCTTTCTGGCCCTCTTTGCTCTGCTGGTGGTCTGGTGGTTGGCCATGCCGCCGAGCAATAACCGCGACTGGCAGTCCGATCTGGCGACGCTGGCCTGGGCCGAAATCAGCGGAGACAAGGTTGCAATCCATAACATCCGAAACTGTGATTACCGGACCGAAACCGATTTTACCGTACGCCATTACGACAAAACATTTGATCTGGCAAAACTGAAGGGAATTGATTTCTTTCTCGTCTACTGGGGATCGCCGAAAATTGCCCATACGATGATGAGCTTTGATTTTGAGGGGCAGGGGAATGTTGTTTTCTCTATCGAGACACGCAAGGAAAAGGGGGAGGAGTATTCCACAATCAAGGGGTTCTTCCGCCAGTTTGAAATTATGTACGTTGTGGCTGACGAGCGGGATCTGGTCCGCTTGAGGACAAACTACCGCGAGAAAGGGAAGGGGGAGGATGTCTATCTCTATCGGCTGAATGTTCCACCGGAAACTGCCCGCAAGATATTCCTCAGTTACCTGGGCGAAGTCAACAGGCTGAAAGAGAAGCCGCAGTGGTACAATGCCCTGACCGGCAACTGCACCACCAGCATCCGCAAGCATACTATGCCGTACAACCCCAAGGCCCGGTTCGACTGGCGGCTGATCGTCAACGGCTACATCGATGAGATGCTCTACGAGAGGAAGATGATTACTACAAGCCTGCCGTTCGCGGAGCTGAAAAAACGGAGTTACGTTAACCCCCGGGCTCAGGCGGCTGACAAGTCCCCGAACTTTTCGCAGCTGATCCGGGTCGGCCTGCCCGGTAAGGAATTGTAGGCATGAGGACAAAAACTATAACCTTCTGTGCCGCGGCATTGTTACTTTTGTGTATGTTATTTCTCTATGGGTGCGCTACTCCGATCGGCGTCAATGCGGTATCGCCGCGCGATTCATATAATGACGCCTATGCCAATCCCTTGAATGCGGAAGTACTCAGTGACCAGGCAAAGTTTGTCCTTAACAGACATTTTCTGCTGGATACGTACGCTGATGATCCGGTTGCTGCGATTGCTGCCCTGCATGACAAGGCGCTTCATGACGATCGCCGCGATATTCTCTATGCACTTGCCGAGGCTTCCTATCTCTATGGCAGCAAACTGGCTAAAGCCAGCATTCTGCCGATCACCACCCAGGTGGAATTGCAGAAGGAGTGGCCGTACAGTTCTCGTCTTGCGGAGGAACAGAAGAAGCTGAGTAAAGACTATTTTCTCATGTCTGCGGTCTATGCCTACAATTTTTGTCTCGAAGAGCGAGACGGTCAATCTCTTTCTCAGTTTGACTCTCGTATCCGTAATGCGGTGGATATGTACAATTATGGCTTATGGCAGGGATTTGAAACCGGTGAAAATGAACAGTTGGTTCTGAAGGGGGGAGAACGCAAACTTCCGTTCGGTACCCTAACCATAACAGTTGATGAATCACACTCACCCTGGAAACTGGAGGATTTCGACCGATTTGAACCGGCTGATAAATACAAAGTTCGCGGTGTTTCGGTGCGTAACCGGAATCCAGGCGTCGGTCTGCCGCTGATCGGGATAAAGAAGCAGTCTGGTCAGAACCTGCCGCTGACCGCCTTCTTGAGGCTGCAGATTGGCCTTGCCGCCCTGAACTCTGGTGCAAACAGAGCTTCTCTTGAGTTCTATTCGGCGCTGGACAGCAGCACAATAACGCTTAACAACCGGTCGGTACCGCTTGGAACTGACATCACCACGCCATTAGCCTACAGGATGGAAGGTTCGAACTTTTTTGATCTTAGTCTGGGAGCTTTTTTGGGCAGAGAGCCGAATAAAATTCCTGACGGCCTGTATCTGAAAGAACCGTATCGCCCAGGTAAAATTCCGGTCGTCCTGGTTCATGGCACGGCCAGCAGTCCGGTCTGGTGGGTTGAGTTACTCAATACCCTCACAGCCGATCCGCTGATCCGGGAGAAATATCAATTCTGGTATTTTGTGTACACCAGTAATAAGGCTGTTGCCGCGTCTGCTGCGGAACTGCGGGATGCTCTCAGCGAACGGGTGGCGGTTCTTGATCCACTCGGAAAGGACTCGGCACTGCAGCAGATGGTTGTGGTCGGCCATAGTCAAGGAGGGTTGTTGACCAAGTTTACTGTGGTTGATACCGGTGACCGTCTTGTACAGGTGTTGACCGGCAAAGATCTTGCCGGTTTGGACATGCCGGAAAAAAAGAAAGCTCAGATAGGCAAACTTCTGGTGGTCAAACCGCTGCCATTCGTGAAAACGGTTATTTTCTTCAGTACCCCTCATCGAGGAAGTTTCCAGAGCAAAGAGTGGAACAGGAATCTGGTCAGATGGCTGATCACACTTCCGGCGAATCTGGTTGAGACAACTATGGATACCTTTGACTATCTGACTGATGATGTGAAAAAAATGATGGGCGGGAAAAAAACCATCTTTACCAGTGCAGATGGCATGTCGCCGGATAACCCGGTGCTCAAAGTATTGGCGGATATTCCGCTGGCACCGGGGGTAAAGGGACATTCGATTATTGCCGTCAACAGTGATGGCGATCCGAAACTTGGCGATGATGGTGTTGTCAAATACAGCAGCGCCCATCTGGATGGCATGGAATCGGAATTAATCGTCAAAAGCGGCCATTCCAGCCAGTTGAACCCGCTGGCGATTGACGAAATGCGGCGGATACTGGTGGAGAATCTTGCGAAGTCGTCCGGGGCGACTCCCGTCAAATGATAACATCATGCATAAAAGTCAAAAGCGCCCCTCATCCGCCCCCTCGGGGCACCTTCTCCCTGATGGAGAAGGAATAATGTATCCCCTCTCCCGCCGGGAGAGGGGGGCCGGAGGCCGGGTGAGGGGATAAGACAGGGTTGTAGTATCTTTGCAATTACCAAATATGGACACAACTGATGAAGAAATGTTTACTTTCAGGCCCAAGGGGTTATTCCGGAAGATGAAAAATATCAAGAGGTTAAAACCATCTCTACCTTGGGGAAGTGCCATTTTATTACTGATGGTTTGTACTACAGCTGTTCATGCTGCGTCCCCAACCGCTGCCGCTTCCTTCCCTCCGGCCCTCGAAATCTATGGTGATGTGGGTGCGTCCGGTTTGATCGACATTCTTCGCTACCGAATCAGTATGCAGCCTCTCAATCTGTGGTGTAGCCTCCTTTTTCTGGGAGCGATTGTACATACCTTTTTTACCCAGCGTTTTCACCACTACGCGGTTGTCCTGGAACAGCGCCACCGGCTGCAGCACCCGCCTACGGGCGTACCAGTCGGCGCAGACGGAGTCCCACCCGAAGCCGGCACGTTTACCTCCGGCACGGCGCGTCTGTTTCTCTTTTTTGGTGAGGTCGAAGTTGTCTTCGGCCTCTGGGTTATACCACTGGCGCTGTTGCTGACCTCACAGCTCGGCCTCAATCAGGCTCTGAATTATATTGAACATGGCGTGAATTATGACGAGGTACTCTTCGTTGTGGTCATCATGGCGATATCCGCCACCAGGCCGATCCTGCTGCTGGCTGAACAGTGCCTGGCGGTCTTTGCCCGCCTTGGTGGCAACGGACCGGCGGCGTGGTGGTTTTCGATCCTCACTATCGGGCCGCTGCTCGGCTCTGTTATCACCGAACCGGCAGCCATGACCATCTCGGCCCTGCTGCTGGGGAGATGTTTCTATGCGCTCAAGCCTTCTCCCCGGTGTGCGTATGCCACTCTCGGCCTGCTGTTTGTCAACATATCCGTCGGTGGCACGTTGACCAACTTTGCCGCACCGCCGGTATTGATGGTGGCTTCGGCGTGGGGATGGGATACCTCCTACATGTTGTCACATTTTGGCTGGATTGCCGTAATAGGCATTCTGATCAGCAACACGTTCTATTATCTGCTGTTTCGCAAGGATTTTGCTGCACTCCATTCTGCTGATGTTGCAGTGGCAGCTGAAATTGACGGTTTAGTGTCGATCCCGTTCTGGGTTACGTCCATCCATCTGCTCTTCATGGCCTCGGCGGTATATAATATCCATCGACCGGCGCTACTGGTGGGAAGTTTTCTCTTCTTTCTGGCGTTCTTCGAGGTTACTGAAGACTATCAAGGTACCTTCCAGCTCCGTTCACCTATTCTGGTCGGGTTCTTCCTGGCTGGTCTTGTGATCCATGGTGGACTCCAGCAGTGGTGGATTGCCCCGGTGCTGGGCGGATTGAGCGAGGTCCCGCTGATGCTGAGTGCAATCGGACTCACCGCGCTGAATGACAATGCCGCTATTACCTACCTCTCCTCACTTGTGCCGAACCTGACCGAGTCGATGAAATATGCCGTCATGGCCGGGGCCGTTACCGGCGGCGGGTTGACCGTGATTGCGAATGCACCTAACCCGGCCGGCCAATCAATTCTGAGCGGTTATTTCGACGAGGGCATTTCAGCGTCCGGCCTCCTGCTGGGGGCGCTTGTGCCTACGACGGTGATGATCGCCTGTTTTCTGCTGCTGCCGATGCTTCAAAATTAACCGGAGGAATTATTCCAATGTCCATTTCTACTTTATCGCAGGATCTGACTCGCACGACACTGGCTCTGCTCTTCATCGGCGTGCTCATTACAGCCTGCTTCTGGATACTGCACCCCTTCATGAGTGCCTTGCTGTGGGCTACCATGATTGTTATCTCCTCGTGGCCGCTGATGCTGAAAGTACAGGAGTTGCTTTGGGGTAAACGCTCTCTGGCCGTGGCATTCATGACGCTGCTGCTGCTTATGATACTCGTGGTGCCGTTGTTTTTTTCGATTATAACTGTCGTTGAACGCTCCGACGAGATTGTCGACTGGACCAGGTCCCTTTCCACCCTCTCCGTGCCGGCGCCGCCGGGCTGGGTCAGAACTCTGCCTGTGGTCGGCAAAAGAATAGCAGATAACTGGATCCATCTTGCCGCCAGCACTCCGGCGGAGCTTTCAGCGCGTATGACCCCCTACGCAGGAAAAGTCGCAAGCTGGTTCGCATCCAAGGCAAGTGATGTCGGTATCATGATTGTCCAGTTCCTTCTGACTGTGGTGATTTCGGCGATACTCTTTAGTACCGGCGAGATGGCCGCTGCGGGGATCTGCCTGTTTGCCCGGCGGCTTGCAGGGCAGCAGGGGGAAGAGGCTGCAATCCTGGCGGCAAAGGCGACCCGTGGGGTTGCTCTCGGGGTTGGCGTCACTGCGCTCGTTCAGACTCTCCTTGGCGGGATAGGTCTGGCCATCAGCGGGGTGCCGGCAGCAACGCTCCTTACGGCGGTCATGTTTATGCTCTGCCTCGCACAGGTTGGACCGGGACTGGTACTCGTTCCGGCTGTGATATGGCTTTTCTGGCAGGACCAGACCCTCTGGGGATGCATCATGATCGTCTGGACGATGTTTGTCGGCACCATCGACAATTTTATCAGGCCAATTTTAATAAAGAAAGGGGCCGATCTCCCGCTGATCCTCATTTTTGCCGGTGTACTCGGCGGTCTTTTTGCCTTCGGCATCATCGGTCTTTTTATTGGTCCGGTGGTTCTTGCCGTCACCTACACCCTGCTTTCAGCATGGGTCGTCGGTGACATTTCCGGAGAGGAGCACGGTGCTGACGCAAAAAACTAACATTTTTTTATATTTAATTTCTAATATCATCGGTTGACTTATTCACTATCAATGGTATATTTTTTTTAACGTACTCTGGATGCTTCACAGCGACTGCAGACAAATAAAGGAGGGAAACAGTATGTTATTCAGACAGATTTACCTTGTGTTAATTGCCCTGTTTGTGAGTGGGGCAGCCTTTGCTGCAGGTGAGTCAACGGTGAATGTCACTGTCGCCAGGCCCGGAGCAACTGCGACGATCGATCAGGTTGTCGTAGATGGTAAGGTGCTGGTGAACGTTAACGATGCCATGAAAAACCCGTTGCTCGGCTTGAGTACCCTGGATTTTTCTGTGACGCACGCCGGCAAAAAAGCAAAAATTGTTTCGGTACTGCCGATTACCGAGAGCCTGGATGTGCCTCGCCACATCGTCCTGGTTCTGGATAATTCGTTCTCAATGAGTGAGCGTAACGCTGTCAAGCCGCTGCTTGATGGCGTTGCCGAACTGCTGAAGACCGTTCGCCCGATTGACGATGTGCAAGTGGTAGTTTTCGACAGCGCGAAAAAAATAAAAGTCGGTAACCGTGAGTTACGCGTGCAGACATTCAAATCAAACCAACCGGCCGAAGTGCAGGCTTTTGCTGATAAATCCTACGGCAAGGAGGGCCTTACCTCCAAGACCACGCTTTATGAGGCAATGCTGGCCGGCCTGGATCTTGTCGATAACATGCCTGCCAAGGAACCACGCTTCATGGTGATCTTTACCGATGGACAAGATCTGAACAGCTCCTACAGTCGTGAGGACGTCCTTAAAGCGTCTGAGAGTGTCGGGGCTTTTAATGCTTTTGCCGTTGATTATATGGAGACACCGGAAGCCGATAAATTCCTGTCAAAGTTTGTTGGCCAGAATCGCGGCCAGATATGGAAAGCTAAATCCGAGACGAACCTCGTCTCCATTTTTCAGAGTGTTGCCTCAAAAATGCAGCATCTGTACGTGGTCAATTACCTGTTTGAGCCGAGTGGGAAGTTGGCTGTTGAGCCGGCCAGTCTGACGATTGACGAGGTAAGGACCGCCGGGTTGCATACAAAGATTGATGCGGCAGCGCTGCTGCTGCGACCGGTGGTTGATTCTGTCTACGGCATCGCAAATTGGAAAATCACTGTCAGCAATGCCAAAGGGAGCATAGCCGGCCTTGCCGGGGAAGGTAATCCTGCTGCTGAGCTGGCTATTCCACTACAGACGGCAGATATGCAGGCGCTTGCCACCGGTGGAGACCTTGCTGTGAGGATGGAGCTGAAAGACAGTAAAGGGCAGAGTCTGCTACTGAATTCGCCGCCGGTTAAAATCAAGGTTGTCCAGACCAGAGCTAGTCTGATATCTCCTCCTGCCGGTGCTGCCGGCGTGACTATCGAAGAGATCAAGACCATTGATGCTTCACCGATGCTTGGTCATGTTTACTTCGCCAAGGGGTCAAGTGTGATTCCCCCCCAGTATATCCGCTTTAGCGATCCTAGTGAAACTGCAGGCTTCGATGAAAAAAAGTTTGCCGGCACTCTCGAAAAATATTACCAGGGTCTGAATATTATCGGCAAAAGACTGACCGATAAACCCGAAGCCAAAATTACGCTGGTCGGGTGCAATGACAATATCGGCAAGGAAAAGGGGAATAAAAAACTCTCTACCCAGCGCGCCGAAGTCGTGAGGGATTACCTGAAGACCGTCTGGAATATAGCCCCTGAGCGGATGACGATTGTAGCGCGTAACCTGCCGGCAAAACCGAGTTCCGTTCAACTCAAGGAAGGGCAGGCGGAGAACCGGAGGATGGAGATTACTTCGACTGATCCGGCGTTACTCGAGCCGATCCGGAGCACTTATCTTACCACCCGGATTGATACACCCTCCCTGACGCTGAAACCGGACGTTGTTGCGCCCTATGGTGTTGCCAGTTGGACCGTAACCGTTGCCAATGGCTCGGAAACCCTTGCCAACTTGAGCGGGAAGGGGGCTCCGGCCAAGGAAATCAGTATCCCGCTCGCTTCCAGAGATCTCAAGGCACTGGCAACCGGCGGCGATATTACTGTCAAGATAGAGCTGCAAGACAACAAAGGGCAAATTCTGACGCTTTCTCCGGATCCGGTCAAGGTCACGTTCATTCAGACCAGCCAGCGACTCGCAGAAAAGCAGGGTCTGGTGGTACAGGAAAAATATGCCTTGATACTGTTCGACTTCAACAAGGATACGATCGGAGCCGAGAACCAGGAAATAGTGAAGAAGATCGTGGGGCGCATCAAGAGCCTGCCGCAGGCTAAAGTTGAGATCGTCGGCCATACCGATAATATCGGTGCGGAAAAATACAACCAGAAGCTTTCCGAACGTCGGGCACTGGCAGTTTACAAGATGCTGACAACTGCCTATGGCGAAGCTCCTGGTGACCGTATCCGCTACTCGGGCGTTGGTCCTAAATCCCCGCTGTTTGACAACCTGTCTCCAGAGGCTCGTTCATTCAACCGTACGGTGATCATTACGGTGGAGTACTTGAGTGCGGAGTAGTTATAAACTGTATTACCCAGGGACAGGTCATTGTGCCTGTACCCAATAACCCCAAAGGAGAAGTTAGAAAATGAAAAAACTGATTACCGTTGTAGCTGTATCCCTTTTTGCCCTGTCGCTTGCTGCAGTATCGATCGCTGAAGAGGCAAAGCCCGCAGCAGATGCGAAAAAAGCTGCTGTTGAGGGGAAAAAACCTTCTGTCAAAAAAGAGAGAGCTACTCATGTTGTTGCGACAGTAGAGGCTGTTGACCAGGAAAAACGTATTATCACTGTCAAAGGGCCAGAAGGTAATATCTTCGACATCACGGCCGGTGATCAGGTCAAAAACCTTGCCCAGGTAAAAGTCGGTGATACAATGGAAGTTACCTATTACGAGTCTGTTGCAGTAAAAGTATTTAAAGCGGGAGAAATGCCGCAGGGTAACAGCGCAACAGTGGCTGCAGAACGTCTTGCCAAGCCGGGCGATAAACCATCCGGAATTGTCGGGGCTCAGGCCACCATAACGGCAGTTGTGGAATCAATCAGCCCAAAAAAGACCACTGTCACCCTGAAGATGTCTGACGGAAAATACAAAGTAGTTAAGATCCAGGACAAGAAAAACCTGGATAATGTGAAGGTTGGCGACGAAGTACAAATTACCGTTACCGAGGCATTGGCTGTTGCGGTGAAGCCGGCCAAAAAGAAGTAAATTCGGGGTGGGATTCATTTGTTATCTCGGTTGATGATGAGCCGGCTCCCTGATTGAGGAGCCGGCTCTGGTTTAAGGAGACAAAATATGAGACTAAAGCCGTTATGGATCAAAGCAGTAAATTTCCTGCTCGTCATGCTGCTTGCCCTGACAGCCCAGGTTAAGGCCGAAGATGGCGGAGGCGATTCGTCTAAGAAACTTTCGAATGAACAGCTGGCACAACTGCTCGCACCGATTGCTCTCTACCCGGACGCACTTGTTTCACAAATCCTCATGGCATCAACCTATCCACTTGAGGTGGTCCAGGCAGATCGCTGGGCTAAAAGTCATAAGCAGAGCGCCGGAGATGCCTTGACCAAACAGCTCGAAAAGGAGACCTGGGATCCGAGCGTCAAGTCGCTGGTCAGTTTTCCGACCGTTCTTGCATCGATGAGTGAGAAATTGGATATAACCACCAAGATCGGCGATGCCTTTCTGGCCCAGCAGAAAGAGGTGATGGAAACGATCCAGATCCTGCGCAAAAAAGCCTATGATGCCGGGAATCTGAAAACGAGTAAGGAACAGAAGGTCGTCGTGGAGAAGGAGGTCATTATAATCCAGGCGGCCAGTCCTGAGGTGATCTACGTCCCGACCTACAGCCCGACTGTGGTCTACGGCACCTGGATGTACCCCGCCTATCCGCCTTACTACTATTATCCTCCGCCTCCACCCTATTATCCTGCTTATACGTTTGCCGTCGGCATTGCAATCGGCGCCGCCTGGCACAATAACTCGGGCAACTGTAACTGGCATGGCAATAATGTCTACGTCAATAAAAACGTAAACATCAACAACGTAAACAACATAAACCAGAAACCGGGTCAGGGTCAGGGTGCCTGGCAGCATAATCCGGAACATCGGAAGAATGTTGCCTACAAAGACGGGGCTACGGCGAAGAAGTACGGCCAGTCTCCGACGCAGTCAATTACGGGGAGAGGTGATGCCGCCCGGGGCTATGGAAGCGCGCAGGGAGGGAATGCGGCTGGACGCCCCTCAGCAGGTACCATGGATAAGGGTGCCGGACAGCGAGGCAGTTCAAGCTTCAATCGTGATTCGGCCGGTTCTTCCAGGGACAGTGCCTTCGGTGGCGGAGGCAGCAGCGGCAGGCAGGAGCGGACGGCCAGCGACAGAGGGATGTCAAGCCGTCAGAGTGCCAGTTCCGCAGGCGGCTTCCGAGGCAGTGGTGGTGGCGGTGGTGGCGGCGGTGGTGGTCGTCGCAGGTAGCCTTATGTTTCTATTACCTATTCATCCCGGGAGGATCTCACACCATGTTATTGACATTTAAGAATTTTACCGTATCACTTTTCCTGCTGACGGCGCTGCTTCTCGTTTTGGCGAACGTTTCTCCAGCTACGGCAGCTCCGGCAAAAAACGCACAGAAATCGTTCTTTTCGCCGGATGAAGCGTTGAAGGGTCTCATTCAGGCAGTCAGAGACAACAATACCAAAGAGCTTCTCGCCATCCTCGGTCCAGGTTCGAAGGAAATTATCTCATCTGGCGACCCGGTTGACGACAAGGCCGGGCGGGAACGTTTTATCAAACTGCATGACGAGAAAATTGTCATCGAAGGCGCTGAAACCGGCAAAGCTATTTTCTCCATGGGTAATGAGGATTACCCCTTTCCGATACCGGTGGTCAAAAAGGGAACTGTCTGGCGGTTTGACGCCAAGGCCGGCAGGGAGGAACTATTGAACCGCCGGATCGGAAGAAACGAGTTGGAGGTGATTGAGGTTCTTCGAGCCTATGTGGATGCACAACGTGAATACGCCTCTACCGATTGGGATGGCGACGGCGCCTTGGCGTTTGCCCAGAAGTTCAGGAGCAGTCCAGGGAAGAAAGATGGCCTCTATTGGGCCGCTAAGGAGGGGGAGAAGCAGAGTCCCTTTGGGCCGTTTGCGGCTAAAGCTGCCAAGGAGGGGTATTCAAAGGAGAATGCCGCACTGCACGGGTATTTCTTCAGGATATTGAAAGGGCAGGGGAAAGACGCCGAAGGGGGAGCGTTCGATTACCTCGTGAACGACAAAATGCTCCTCGGTTTTGCCTTGGTGGCCTATCCCGCACAGTACGGTTCTTCAGGCATTATGACCTTCATCGTGAACCATAACGGTGTTGTCTACCAAAAAAATCTGGGGAAAACCAGCGGCACAATAGCGGCTGCGATGAAACTTTACAATCCGGATAAGAGCTGGAAAAAAGTAGAATAATGCTTCACAGGGCAAGGCGTGGAATTACATACAGGTAAATAGAAAAGAAGTGGCATGCGCTGCCGGCCAAAACGAAGAGATGCCAGATTGCAT
Source organism: uncultured Geobacteraceae bacterium (assembly GCA_903939115.1). Lineage (GTDB taxonomy): Bacteria > Desulfobacterota > Desulfuromonadia > Geobacterales > Pseudopelobacteraceae > JACRCG01. The sequence continues at coordinate 40,743 of CAJAFV010000028.1, read as the reverse complement.
GATTGTAGGGGAGGCGGTCCCAGAGGTAGAAGGTGATGCCTGCGGTGTAGGCCACACCGCCGGCGACCAGCAGTAATAGACCATTTGCCGGGAGTGCCGCGGAAAGCGGCTTCCAGGCGATCACTACGATCCAGCCAAGAGCGATGTAGAGTATCGGTCCGATAAAACGCAGGCGATGGGTCGTGAAGATCTTCATGACCGCCCCCACAGTTCCCAACCCCCAGACCGTCCCGAACAGGGACCATCCCCACGCTCCCTGTAAAGTCACCAAGGCGAACGGTGTGTAGCTTCCTGCAATCATCAGGTAGATGCTGGCATGGTCCAGAATACGGAAAATATAACGGATGTAGGGCTTGCGTACGCTGTGATAGGCGGTGGACAGGCAATAGAAGGTGACCATTGCCACGCCGTAAATACAAGCGCTGACGACGCGATATATGTCATGCTGTCTGGAGGCGAGTGTGATCAAGGCGATCACCCCGATTGCACTAACCAGCGCACCACCGCCGTGAGTGCACCGGTTGGCCAGTTCTTCCCCCTCGCTGTAGTAAACAAGCCGCTCACTGTGATTAATAGTTTTCATGAATGCGATACTACAACGTATGGCCTGGCAAATACAAGGTAACTGAAAAACTTAGTAGTGTCCGGTTAGCTTTTTGCGGAACGTCAAAATCACCCCTCATCCGCCCTATCGGGCACCTTCTCCCTAATGGAGGAGGAATAACATCACGCCTTCTCCCCCGGGGAGAAGGTGGCCGAAGGCCGGATGAGGGTGTTCCGCTTGACAACATACATTAATGCGGTACCCTTAGCGTAGGCTAACTAATACTCGGAAATGAGAGTAGAACTCTCTCGCGTACTGTATTGAGAATCCTGATCAGCGAAGGAGCTTCCCATGTCCTCTCTTAATTACGATGTCATAATTGTCGGAACCGGTCCGACAGGTCTTGGAGCTGCATTTCACCTCGTTGAACACTCTCCTGGACTCTCCATTCTTATGGTCGACAGGGAAAAAATATGCTCTGGAGGTCTGCTTAACGACTGTAAGCAGAACTATACTTTTCCAATCGGTTTTGACGTCGAAAATTGGAGTAGAGAAGAAGTCGAGCGGTTGTTACCGCTGGTGGAAAAGTTGCTGCAGCCGGTTATAAAAGAAAAACAGAATATTGAAGTTTATCGGCGGCGGGCTGAACGTCTTGGCACTTCTCTGCTTGACGTTCGCCAGGCCCATGTCGGCACCGATCGCAGTCTGAGACTGATAGAGCATCTCCGCGACGAACTCTCAAGGCGTGGAGTGCAGTTATTGTTGGAGCGGGAAGTCACGGATGTCTTTGACAACGCTTCGGGTACCGGTATTGTGATATCCGAAACAGAAACATTTCATGGGCGGAAGGTTATTGTCGCGCCTGGACGGAAAGGCTTCAGCTTCCTTCAGTCGGTGATGGAGCGGATGGGCATCTCCTACATAGATAACGTGGTGGATGTCGGTATCCGCGTTGAAACAAAGCGTGAGAACTACCCGATTGTTAATGACTACTATGATCCCAAGTTCATCTTTCCCAACAATGTACGAACCTTCTGTACCAACTCCGGGCATGCCCGGGTAGTGCTGGAGCGTTATCAGGGATTTAACCTGATCAATGGCCATGCCCTTTCAGAGCATCAGTCCGGGAATAATCTTGTGAATTTCGCCCTGCTCAAGACGATCGGCCTGAAAAATCCGGTGCGGAGCGGCCAACAGATGGCTGTGTTTCTTGCCCGACTGGCCAATGAAATCGGCGGAGGCATGCCGCTTATGCAGCGGGTTGGAGATTTTCGCATGGGGAAACGCTCCAGCGGCGATACCTTTAATGAAGACCTCTATGACTTTCCCCCGAGCTGTCAGGTAACGCCCGGCGACCTTGGACTGGCAGTGCCGGCTAAAATAATGCGTCATCTCTGGGAAGCCTTGAAAAAGCTTGACACGATTGTCCCCGGCATTCTCCACCCAAGCACGATTATGTATTATCCGGAGATTAAAATGTACGCCAACAAGCCTGCCTTTCTTGATCAGCATTTCAGGGTGTCTGCACACGTGTACATGGCCGGTGACGGTGCCGGCACATCACGGGGGATTACCGGTGCCTGGGCAAGTGGAATCAGGGTGTCAGAGGGAATTCTGCAGAGAACCGGAACTGACGTATGACCATTTTCGGCTTTTTCTCAATATTTAGTTGAAATAGTAATAATATGAGGTATTCTGAAACAATGATAATAACAACTACTCTTGATAATGGCGTCCGCATCGTTACACAGAATATTGGCTATATGCACACGGTAACGACCGGTATCTGGGTTGCAAATGGCACCCGGCATGAATCTCCTGAAGATAACGGCGTGGCCCATTTTATTGAGCACATGCTCTTTAAGGGTACGGAGCGTCGCAGCGCCCACCAGATCACCCGGGAAATAGACTCGATGGGGGGTATCCTTAACGCGTTTACCGGACATGAGTACGTCTGTTATTACGCCAAAGTTTTGGCTAAATTCCTTCCCCGTGCTGCCGATCTTCTGGCGGATATTTTTCTGAATTCCACTTTTCCGCTTGATGAAATTGAGCGGGAGCGCAAGGTTGTTCTTCAGGAAATAAAAATGCGGGATGATTCACCCGAAGAGTACATTCATGACCACTTTCATCAAAACTTCTTTCGGGGCCAGATGCTCGGCATGCCGGTTCTCGGGAGTGAACAAACGGTAGCCTCTCTTACGAGAGACTCGATTGTGTCGCACAAAAACAGTCGCTATCGCCCCCAGGATATTATCGTAGCAGCTGCAGGTAATATTCAACACGACGAACTGGTTGCCATTTTGTCGCCGCTTTTTTCAGATATATTTTCCCCGTGGCAGCATCATAAAACCGATTCATTTTCTCCCGCTGAAAAGAAGATGCAACTCATCGAGCGTGAAATGGAGCAGACACTTGTCTGTCTTGGTACTCGTTCGCTCCGTTCTGATCACCATGATCGCTATGCTCTTTTTATGTTGACAACAATACTGGGTGGCGGGATGAGTTCCCGCTTATTTCAGGAAGTTAGAGAGAAAAGAGGGTTGGCATATTCTGTTTACTCGTACATCATTTCCCATGCGGACACAGGTGCGCTCGTCGTGTATGCCGGCACTGAAAAACAGCATTGTCGTGAAGTAATTGATATCGCACAACGGGAGATGTCACGCCTTGTCAGTGAAGAGGTACCGCAGGACGAACTTGACGCCTCTCGCGAGCAGCTGAAAGGGAAAACACTCATGTCGCTTGAAAGCAGCGACAGTTTGATGACCCGCCTGGCTAAAAACGAAATATATCATCAAAAACAGCAGTCCATTGAAGATGTTATAGCCAACTACGATGCGGTCAGCAGTGCAGATATTCAACGAGTGTCTCAAAAATTGTTTCAGAGTGAATTCCTTCATCTTGAAGCCATGGGGCAAGTTGCGGATCTGGGGTTGTCTGTCGATATGCTGGCGGTTTAGATTCGTTAGACTGCCGAAACGGTAGAGACCTCAGAAAAAATTTATTTGTTATACCGGTTGCAGGGCAGATGTTTGACAACCCTCATCGGTGCCACCACGCGATTCTCCCCGAACTCCTTCCAGCGAATACCGTATAATTTCAGTTCTTTTGTTGATGAGAGGCGTATTTATTCTGTGTATCAAGGTTCAAGGGGGTGGAATATGAAATTAAGATGTTTGATTGCGGCAACGTTCGTTATGGTCGTTCTGTCTACCGGTTTTGGACCGGGAAATGTGGCGCACGCGGAATCCGTACTCGAAAAAAGTATGTCTGATACTCTTGATACCTGGCGTGAAGGGCGCTATGAACAGCTTTTTGACCAGTTGGCGCATCGAGGTAAAACGTCACGCGAATCATTTGTGAGAAAAATGCGGGAGTCGACAATTCGTCCCGCCTGTTGCTGGCAGAAAATGGAAAATTTCAAAATTTTGGATGAGAAACGTACCGAAGCGACGGTATACGTCAAAATCGGGTTGGAGGGCACTCCGAATACAGATGCTTCAACGACCCGCGAATTCAAGATGACTCATATGGAAGGTGTCTGGAAAATGCAGTTGGCAGATGTACTCTCGATAGCAGGGGCAACAGGTAAAAAAGGTGCTAAAAAACGTATAAGCAAAAAAGGACCTTGATGAATACCTCGATCGAACGAACTGATTTAGCCGGATATGCCTGTACCAGCGCCGCTTCTCGTGGCCGCAAGCATCCAGAAGAGCATCGTGACAATCGTCCGGCTTTTGAGCGGGACCGGGATCGCATTATCCACTGTGCTGCTTTCAGGCGCCTTGAATATAAGACGCAGGTTTTTGTAAATCATGAAGGTGATTATTACCGGACCCGTCTGACTCATTCACTTGAGGTCGCGCAAATAGGGAGGGCTATTGCCCGTAAATTACATTTAAACGAAGAACTCACTGAGGCTTTGGCGTTGTCCCATGATTTAGGCCACACCCCTTTTGGCCATACCGGCGAGGATGTTCTCAATAGACTGATGCAGGATTATGGCGGTTTTGAGCATAACATGCAGTCTTTTCGAGTCGTCAATGAACTCGAAGAGAGATATCCGGGGTTTAATGGACTTAACCTGACCTGGGAGGTGCGGGAGGGGATCATAAAGCACTCGACACCCTATGACTCCTCAAGTGAAGTAATGGCAGAATTTTTGCCCGGAATTGTACCGACTGTTGAGGGGCAGATTATTAATTATGCAGATGAAATAGCGTATAATAATCACGATATTGATGATGGTTTGAAGTCCGGTTATATAACTCTGGGAATGCTGGAGAAGGTAGACCTGTGGCAGGAGGTCTGTTCCGGAGTTCGCCGCAAGTACCCGACTATTGACGATAAACGCCTTGTATTCCAGACTATCAGTGCCTTGATTGGGTTGTTGATCGGCGATATTTGTAGTACGACGACAGCAAATATTGAACGGTTGGGGATTGGATCACTTGATGATCTGCGGAGAGAAAACCGGATTGTCGTTCATTTTAACGCCGACATAACCGAACGTAATCTGGTTCTGAAGCGTTTCCTGTTCCAGAACCTGTATCGCCATTACAAGGTAGACAAGATGCGGATAAAGGCAGAAGTCTTCATCACTCGATTATTTGAAACGTATCTGCGCTATCCCAACCTGCTGCCACCAAAATACCAGTCACGTCTGGAGCGTTTCGGGCTGCATCGAGTGGTATGCGATTATATCGCCGGTATGACAGACCGGTTTGCGCTGGATGAATATAAGCGGCTGTTTGAGCCATATGAAAGAGTGTAACAATGCCAGAAACTCCAAAACCGGAACAATATGATTTTTTTGCGTTTCTCTCCCGCATGCGCTACATCAGTCGCTGGGGGTTAATGCGTAACACCGTCCCGGAAAACATTCAGGAACACAGTCTTGATGTCGCAATTATTGCTCATGCGCTGGTAATGATCCGGAATACGTATTTTGAAGGAACTCTTGACGCTTCACGAGCGGCTCTGTACGGAATATTTCACGATACCAGTGAGATATTCACCGGTGATATGCCGACGCCGGTCAAGCATTTTAATCCTGACTTTAAACGATCGTTCCATCTTTTAGAGGATACCGCCCGCAGAAAGCTGCTGGCGATGCTGCCGCCTGAGTTGGCCAGAGAATATGAGCCGTTGTTTTTTTTCGATGATCAGGAAGAGTATGTTCATCTGGTAAAAGCTGCCGACAGAATTGCGGCACTGACGAAGTGCATTGAAGAGGGGAAGAGCGGCAACAATGAGTTTCGCCGCGCGGAAACAGAACATTTTGAACAGCTGTCAGCAAGCACTCTGCCTGAGGTTCTCTATTTCCTGGAAAAACTTCTTCCCGGGTATCGGTTGTCGCTGGATGAGTTGAAGTTGGGGTGAGTTTCTCGTGTCCTCTAAGGAGTTGCTATGAACATTGATTTTTCATCACTTGCGAGTGCCATTGGTCAGCTTGAAAAAAGTATTCTGTACTCGCAATCAGATACTGCCCGACAAGACTATGAGTTATTTGAGCAATTACGGAACTCGGTTATTCAATGTTTTGAATTTACCTATGAGCTTAGTTGGAAAATGCTAAAGCGTTACTTGGAAGAAACTGCTGCAACGCCTGAAGAAATAGACACAAGTACCTTTCAAGACCTCATACGCAAAGGTAATGAAAAGGGGCTGTTACGTTCTGATTGGCTGCGGTGGAAAATGTATCGTCAGGCTCGCACCGACAGCAGCCATACCTACGACGGTGATAAAGCTGAAGCCGTATATGAAATAGCCCCGGATTTTTTGGACGAAGCCCGTTACCTCTACCTGCAACTCACCAGTAGAAACCATAAAGAATGAAAACTACCCCGGATAGCCGCACTATTGACCTTAATCAACGTGATTTGAATGTGGTCACGCAGATACTTACGCACGATGTTCCGGAATATGCCGTCTGGGCGTTTGGCTCACGCGTGTCCGGTACGGCAAAACCCTACTCCGATCTCGATTTAGTAATACTTGCTGATAAACCGCTGTCAATAGAACGCATGGCGACGATTAAGGACGACTTCGCTGAATCCGACTTACCCATTCGGGTTGATGTCGTGGATTGGGCATCAGCCAGCGCTGCATTTCGGGAAATCATCCGGCAGAATTATCTTGTCATTCAGCAGGGTGCAGCAAGTAATCTCGCAGGAATGTGATAAAGCAGATCAGGTTACGCCACCAGATATTTTTCCACCGCATCAGCACCCATGTCATTCACCACTGTAAAAGTCGTAGTCACATCATTGAATCGCTGCTCTATTCTACATTCAGCGCCTGGTTCAGCTTTGGTGTAGCGCAACATGATTCTGGCGCTTAAATTAAGGAGTGCGTCCTCCTGATTGCCAACGATGATGGCCACCGGAGTATTGCCATCCAGCCAGGTAAGGGCGGCTTCATCGGCGTTGCGCGTGTTTTCGAGGATGTTGTTATCAGCTTCGCTTCGCCCCATAATTGCTTTGGTATGCGGGCCGACACGAAATTGTCGGCCTGTCTTCAACAACCTGAAGTCGCGCAGATTCAGCTCTTCCGAATGTGCGAAAACATCCTTGATTTTAGGAATGAATGACAGTTCCGTCAACAGGCAGCCACCGGCCGGGCAGGGGTAGTTTTGCACATCGAGATCTTCAGCCATCTGCATCTGCACAGAACGCGACCTCCCTTCTATTGCCAGAAGTTTGCTCCGGTCTACCCACCCCTCAGTTTCGGGGATCGTCGGTTTAAAATGACGGGCCGAAAGAGGTCGCAGCAGGAGGCCTTCAAGTCCGCTTTCCCTCTCGATGACCCGCAGTGTGTCCCGTCTCTGGCTCATTGGCCGCTGGCCAAGCACTTCGCCGGTAAAAACAAAGTCAGCGCCGCTTTCAATCATATACTCCCTGGCCTTCTTAAGCAGATATATCCGGCAGTCCACGCAGGGGTTGACGCCTTTACCGTAGCCGTACACCGGATTGCGAATGATTTCGAGATAATCAAGGCCTTTATGCATTACCTTGATCGGGATGTTATATTCCTGGGCGACGCGGACCGCTTCTGATTTACAGCCGGAATTTTTGCCGGTACAGGTACAAAACGGGGAGGTGAAATTGAGGGCTTCAACTTCGATGCCTAAATCGAGCATCATTTTGACAGCCAGGGTTGAGTCAAGTCCTCCGGAGAGAAGGGCAATAGCTTTTCGTTTCATTACGTTACTCCTGGGGCTCCATGAGCGATACATTCGGAATAGGCGGTGATCGTCACAGGACCAATTTTTCGCAAAGCTAGCATGACGTACAACTGAATGTAAAGCTGTATGTCGAAAAAATGACACTTGTACTCTGCTGAACTTCTGCTACTATGCGCTCATTATTGATCTGCTCAAATCTGCACGGTAAAGGTCTCTTTATGGCATCTTCTCCAGAAAAATTCTTTTTAGGACGGCAACCGATTCTTGATCGCAATCAGGAAATTATCGGTTTTGAACTGCTGTTTCGTTCCGCCGATATCGGTCAGGCGATTTTTGACAGCTATTCCCAGGCCTGTTCGGATGTGATCACCCACGCGCTTACCTCTTTTGGCATTCATGAGGTTCTTGGTGGAAAGCTCGGCTTCATAAACATATACCTTGATTTACTGATGTCAGATCTGTTTGAACTTTTGCCGAAGGAGACAACAGTACTTGAACTTCTGGAGAATATTCAGCTCGATGGTCAGGTGCTCGAACGCTGTCGCGAGTTGAAAGAGATGGGCTTTGCCATCGCCCTTGATGATCATGAATTCGATCCATCTAACAGCGAAATTTATTACGTCGCTGATATTATTAAAATAGATATTCTTTTGATCGGGATGGAGGCATTGCCGGATATGGTCAGGCAGTTTCGAAAGTATCCTGTCAAACTTTTGGCTGAAAAAGTGGAAACGGTTGAACAGTTTCAAATCTGTTTCGATTTGGGCTTTGATCTGTTTCAAGGATATTTCTTCGCGCGTCCGGTCGTGCTTAATAGAAGAAAGATCGATGTTTCGGGGATAGCATTGCTCAAGTTGCTGCAGCAATTGTCAACAAAGGCCAGTATCGAAATGATAGAAATGACCTTCAAAGAGAATCCCGGTCTTTCCTATAACCTTCTGAAGCTTGTAAATTCAGTGTCTCTCGGGATGCGGGAAAAAATCAAAACTCTTCGTCATGCGATCCTCCTTATCGGGATGAATCCATTGCGGCGCTGGACACAGCTGTCGCTCTTTGCCGGACATGATTCACGTGGTCTTAATCACCCGCTGCTTGAGATGGCTGCCGTTCGTGGAAGACTTATGGAGATTATGTTCAGGCAGTTGGCTGGTCGCGCAGTCAGTGATGAACAGGCTGAGGCCGCATTTATGGTAGGCATTCTTTCGTTGCTGGATATTTTGTTTGAAACTCCAATGGCGGAAATTATTTCCAACCTCAACCTCAATGATGATGTCAGTTCGGCTCTGCTGAATCGGGAAGGCCGGCTTGGCAAGATGTTGGTTCTGACTGAAAAGTTAGAGTTGACAGACTTTGATGCGGTAACGGTCCTTCTCGGCGAGTGCGGTGTCTCCCTCGATCAACTGCTGTCTGCACAACTTGAAGCGTTTAACTGGAGAAGCTCCATTATTCATCAGGAAGATTAGTACGCCGCTGTGGCATGTATTGTGTCGGATATTTGACTCGATAGGCCGAGAATCGTGGGTGGATGGTTCAAAATAATGACTGGAGTATGCTGCGTATGTGGGCACCACAACTGTTAGCTCGATATCTTGAGGGTAAACCACTTGAAATTGTGCTTGAACATAGCCGCCATGTTGCCGACCTTGCGCTGGAAGTTGCCGGCCGTCTGGCACTGCCTGAAGAAACCCGGGTTTTTATCGAAGAAGCGGCGCTGCTGCATGATATCGGTGTTAGTCAGGTGCATGCACCCAGCCTCGGGTTGCATGGCCCGCATCCGTATATTATGCATGGCGTTCTCGGGCGAACAATTCTGGAAGGGGAAGGACTTCCTCTTCATGCGCTGGTCTGTGAACGCCATACCGGCGTCGGCTTGACTCTCAACGATATAGTCCGACAGGCTTTGCCGTTGCCCCAGAGAGACATGTGTCCCGAGTCACTCTCCGAACAGATCATCTGTTTTGCCGATCTGTTTTATTCAAAAAAGCCGGGAAGATTGGCCGAACGTAAAACTGTCGATACGGTACGGAAAAAACTGCTCCCGTTTGGTGAAGAAAAAGTAGCTCTATTTGACTCCTGGCTCTCCCGGTTTGATGTGAGTAAATGCATCTACTGAATAGTATCATTCTGCTCAATTATTACTGAAGATCCCCGAAATGAGTGTCCCAGAAATGCAGTTGCTTTTTATCTGACCTTGTTTTACATTATCTCCCCTTTTACAGCATCATACTAATACCATGATGCAATCAAAATGAGTACGAAGCCAACAACGTAATCGTTTGATTGCGACTTGGTATACATTTCCCGGGCGGTTCCCCTTGCAAAAGAATACGGTAAGCATTCAGGATCTTCGTACGCGTATTGACACTATTGACGATTCCATTCTCGATCTGTTGAATGAACGATCTCAGGTTGTTCTTGATGTTGGCCGCCTTAAATCAGGCAATAATCTCGATTTTCATGTTCCGGGTCGAGAACGACAAATTTATGAACGATTACTGAGTAAGAATGCGGGGCCGTTTCCGAATGATGCTCTGAAAAGTGTCTATCGAGAGATAATATCGGCCTGTCTGGCTTTGGAATCACCGATGAAAGTGGCCTTTCTCGGCCCCAAAGCGACCTTCAGCCATCTGGCTACGTTGCAGCAGTTTGGACTTTCGGCCGAGTTTGTTCCGATGAAGTCAATCCCGTCAGTCTTTGAAGAGGTTGAAAAGGGCAAAGCGCTGTACGGTGTTGTGCCGGTAGAAAACTCGACAGAAGGGGTCATATCCCACACCCTCGATATGTTTGTGGAAAGCAAACTGCAAATAACCGCCGAGATCCTTCTCGAAGTGCATCATGACTTGTTGTCCCGCACTGGACGACTCGAGGACATCAAGAAGGTCTATTCTCATTCACAGCCGATCGCTCAGTGTCGTCAGTGGCTTGATGATAATCTGCCGGGCATTCCGCAGGTTGATGTCGCCTCCACTGCCGTAGCGGCCCAGATTGCCAGTGAGGATTACACCGCTGCCGCTATAGCAAGTGAGTTGGCCGCGTCACTCTACGATATCAAGGTTGTCAGGAGCAGGATTGAGGATCAGGTTAATAATTTTACCCGCTTTCTGGTCGTCTCCCGCAAGGGGTGTGACCGCTCGGGCAGCGACAAAACCTCGGTACTCTTCTCGGTTAAAGATGAACCGGGAATCCTCTGCCGTATGCTGGAACCGTTTGCCAAGCGGGGGATCAACCTCACCAAAATCGAATCGCGACCTTATAAGAGCAAGGCGTGGGAGTACATCTTCTTCCTTGATCTATTCGGCCATGTTTCTGATCCCGAAGTTTCCGAAGCTCTTGATGAACTTAAAGGGTGCTGCCAGTTTCTCAAGGTTCTCGGATCATATCCGAGGTCGATGTAGGGGGCTGGCCAGATGACTATGTTAATTAATCGGTTGGCAATAATAGGTGTGGGGCTGATCGGAGGCTCTCTGGCTCGTGCCCTGCGTGATGCCGGAGCTGTGGGGAGTGTCGTCGGCATTGGCAGATCTCTCGCTAACCTTGAGGAGGCACTTGCTCTGGGGATTTGTGATGAAATTACCCAGGACGTTCTTAAAGGTGTAGAGGGTGCGGATATGGTGTTTATCTCCGTGCCGGTCTGCGCCATTCCCGCAGTAGTTGCCGAGATTGCCCCGTCGTTGGCTCCCGGCTGCATCGTCACGGACGGAGGCAGCGTCAAGACGGCTATCGTCAGGGAGTGCGAAGCGCTAATGCCGGCCGGTTGCCACTTTGTCGGCGGGCACCCGATTGCCGGCACCGAGCATTCAGGAGCTGCAGCCTCGTTTGCCACTCTCTACCGGGGCAAACGTTGTATTTTGACCCCCACTGAGCAGACCGACCGTGCCGCGCTTGAAACTGTTGATCGTCTTTGGCGTCTTACCGGAGCAGAGGTCTGCTCCATGGAGCCGGGGCATCATGACCGTATTTTTGCCGAGATTTCACACCTTCCCCATGTTGTTGCATACGCTCTGGTGCATGCGGTCGGGAGCGCCGATGCAGAGGGTGAAAACGTCCTCTCTTATACTGCGGGCGGTTTTCGCGACTTTACCCGAATCGCTTCTTCCGACCCTGTCATGTGGCGCGATATCGCCCTGATGAATCGAGAGGCACTACTTGCTAGTATTGACGGCTTTTCTGCCAGTCTGGCCGAGTTGCGCAGCCGCATCGTAACGAGTGATAAAGTCGGACTAACGGAGTTTTTCACTACTGCAAAACAGTTCCGCGATGGAATAATTTAATGTAAATTTTCTGGAGAACCGGTGAATTCGATTACTATACAACCTGCAGCTTCAGTAAGGGGCGACATCGTCGTTCCCGGTGACAAATCTATTTCTCATCGTTCAATCATGCTCGGCGCAATTGCCACTGGCGTTACCACTGTGCGCGGATTTCTCCGTGGTGAAGACAACATGTCGACCATGCATGCATTTCGTGCCATGGGAGTTGATATCGCAGACGATGGCGAAACAATTCAGATCACCGGCATGGGACTGCACGGCCTGAAAGAGCCGGGCGACGTTCTGGACTGCGGTAACTCCGGCACCACCATCAGGCTGATTACCGGCCTCCTTTCCGGCCAGTCTTTTTTCTCTGTTGTTACCGGAGACCAATACCTGCGGAAACGCCCTATGAAACGTGTTGTAGAACCACTTTCACTCATGGGGGCACGTATCGCAGGCCGCAATAATGGTACGCTGGCTCCGTTGGCCATTAATGGCGGCAGTCTGAAAGGTATCAGTTATCGATCGCCGGTTTCAAGCGCCCAGATTAAATCATCAATCATGCTGGCCGGTCTTTATGCTGACGGTGAAACAAACGTCACTGAACCAAGCCTTTCCCGGGATCATTCCGAACGGATGTTTCGTCACTTTGGCGCGTCGGTTGAAACAAACGGGAGAGGAGTTACCGTTCGGGGCGGTGTTGAGCTGACGGCCCAGGAAGTGACCGTGCCGGGGGATATATCATCGGCCGCTTTTTTTATCGTGGCGGCACTCATAACGCCAAACTCTGAACTGCTGATCAAAAACGTCGGGGTTAACCCTACCAGAACCGGCGTTATCGATATTCTTCAGGCCATGGGAGGCGATATTCAGCTTGTCGACCCACGTGAAGTTTCCGGCGAGCCGGTAGCAGACATATTGGTTCGCTCCTCCCGTCTGAAAGGAACCAACATATCCGGCAGCGTTGTACCGCGTGCCATTGATGAATTTCCGGTTATCTGTGTTGCCGCTGCACGGGCAGAAGGGGTAACAACGATCAGGGATGCCAGGGAATTGCGCGTGAAAGAGACCGACCGGATTACCGCCATGGCTGTCAATCTCAAAAGGCTGGGCATCACAGTCACTGAAACGGAAGACGGCATGGATATTGCCGGTTCTGAACAGCTTCTCGGTGCTGCTGTCGACAGTTGTGGCGACCATCGTATCGCCATGTCCATGTCCATTGCCGCTCTCGTTGCTTCCTCTGCTATCACCGTGGCGGATATCGGCTGTGTTGCGACCTCTTTTCCAACTTTTTTCCCGTTGCTGGAAAAAGTGGCGTTGAAATAACCGATGCCTTCACGACCTGACGGTATAGTCATAGCGATAGACGGCCCTTCCGGTGCCGGTAAAAGCACCATTGCGCGTCTCCTTGCGGAACGGCTCGGTTATATTCAGATCGACACCGGAGCCATGTTCCGGGCGGCGGCTCTATTGCTTTCGCTCGCGGGCGTAGATCTTGACGATCTTGCCGCTGTTGAGCAGTTCTGCCGTACCATTGACATCAGACTTGAACTGGAATCTGGCCGACAGGTAGTCCGCGCCAACGGTGCCGACGTAACGGATAAAATCCGTTCAGCTGAAATGTCGCTTCTGACCTCTCTGACAGCAACTCTAAAGCCGGTACGGGAAGCGTTGCTGAAAGCGCAGCAACAGATGGGAAGCAGGGGTGGTGTTGTTCTTGAGGGGCGTGATATCGGCACGGTCGTGTTCCCGGATGCTGAAATAAAATTCTATCTCAGCGCCTCCGTGGCAGAACGTGCCAGACGGCGGTGTGAAGAGTTGATCAGTAAAGGTGAACCGGTATCTCTTGCTGAAACAGTTGCCGATGTAGAAAAACGTGATCAGCAGGATTCTGAGAGGGATATAGCGCCACTCAGGCAGGCCGATGATGCGTTGCTGATAGATTCATCCCATCTTTCTATCGATGAAGTGTTGAGCAGCATGGAAGCAATCTGTCGTAAAAAAATAGAGAATATGGGCACTACACTGTGAAGGTTATTCTTGCTAAACAGGCCGGTTTTTGTTTCGGAGTAAAGCGGGCAACTCAGATTGCCTTTGAAGCTGCCGGTAAAAATAATGAAACCTACACCCTCGGGCCGATTATACATTCTCCACAAGTTGTCGGTAAGCTTGAAGAGCTGGGAATCCATGCCCTCGACTCTCTTGACGGCCTTGATCAGGGTACCATAATCATCCGGTCTCATGGTGTGGAACAGTCAGAGATCGTCAAGGCGCAGCAGAAGAACCTTGATGTTGTCGATGCGACATGCCCGTTTGTAAAAAAAGCTCAGGAGCATGTGAAAAGTCTTTCAGATGCCGGATATAGCGTCGTAGTTGTTGGCGATGCCGATCATCCGGAAGTTCAGGGGATAGTTTCCTACGGAGGGGAGAATGTTTATGTAGTCGCGTCAAGTGACGATGTACAAAAACTCCCTAAAATGAATAAAATCGGAGTGGTAGCTCAGACCACCCAGTCGTTTGAAAATTTAAAAAATGTAGTGTCAGGATGTTTGCTGCGAGGCGGTGAAATTCGCGTGTTCAACACTATTTGTGATGCCACTGCTGATCGTCAGCAAGAAGCAAAAGAGCTGGCAGGCCAGGTTGGATGCATGTTGGTCCTTGGTGGGTTTAATAGTGCCAATACCCGGCGCCTGCTTGAAGTCTGCGCTGAAATACAGCCGCATACCTTTCATATTGAGACGGCTGACGAAATTAGTCCGTCCTGGTTCACAGGTGTCGACCTCGTCGGTGTGACCGCTGGCGCTTCAACCCCAAAGTGGATAATCGATGAAGTTTTGAACAAAATAGAGCAATTGAATAAAAGCGATTGAAATATTCCGATCATATTGATACATTGCTACGCTTAATAAAAACAGAAGAACGAAAATGTCCAGGAGGTATGGTGTAATGGTGAATTTTAAAAAGCTTGACGCTGCCGGAGAAGAAAATGAGGAACTCGACGGCGATCAGCAAAGCAGTGAATTTGCAGCGCTTTTCACTGAGAGTTTAAAAGATCGTCCTGAAAAGGATAAAATCATAGAGGGAACTGTAGTGCGCGTGGATGTAGATACGGTCCTCGTTGATATCGGACTGAAATCGGAAGGGCATGTGCCGGTCGGGGAATTTCGGAATGCTGATGGAGAATTAACGGTACAGATCGGCGATAAAATTCGTGTTCTGATGACTCGTCAGGATGGCAAAAAAGGGTATGTCCTCTCGAAAAAGAAGGCAGACTATTTATCTGCGTGGGATAAAATCGGTGATGCCTGTCAAGAAGGCGGCATAGTCGAAGGTATTGTAACCGGTAAAGTAAATGGCGGTTTTACTGTCGACATCAGCGGAGTTCAGGCGTTTCTGCCCTCCTCGCAGGTTGATATCCGTCCTTCATCCGATTCAGACAGCTATATCGGTCTGAAAGCACGATTCAAGGTTATTAAAGTCAACCAGCGTCGTGACAATATTGTACTGTCCCGTCGCGCTGTGCTTGAAGAAGAGCGGGCAACGGTTCGTGACGTAACACTTGAAAAGCTTGAGGAAGGACAAATTGTTGAGGGAACTATAAAAAATGTTACCGACTACGGTGCTTTTGTTGACTTAGGCGGCGTTGATGGATTACTCCACGTTTCAGATCTTTCCTGGGGCAGAGTGGGCAAACCGGCTGATGTTCTCAAGCCTGGGCAGTTAATCACGGCAAAAATTCTCAAATTTGACCGTGCAAAAGGGAAAATATCACTCGGAGTCAAGCAGACTCTTGTTGATCCGTGGCTTGATGTTCCAGCCAAGTTCCCGATTGGCAGCCGCGTACGCGGCAAGGTTGTCAGCTTGATGGAATACGGTGCCTTTATCGAACTTGAAGCGGGTATTGAAGGGCTGATTCACGTTTCAGAAATGTCCTGGACCAAGCGTGTTCGCCGTGCTGCAGATGTGCTTACTATTGGTGAAGAAGTTGAAACGATCGTTCTTGGTATTGATATGGGGAATCGTAAGATTTCTCTCGGCCTTAAACAGGTGTCGGATAACCCTTGGGCAACTATTGCCGACAAGTATCCAGCCGGTACCAGGATTGAAGGACTGATAAAGAACATGACTGATTTCGGTATGTTTATCGGTATCGAAGATGGTATCGACGGCTTGGTGCATGTGTCTGATATGTCGTGGACAAAGCGCATTAAACATCCTGGCGATGTGTATGAAAAAGGGAGCCTTGTACAGGCAGTTGTCCTTAAGGTTGATGTTGAAAACGAACGTCTCTCCCTCGGAATCAAGCAGCTTGAGCCCGATCCTTGGAGTCTGGCACCGGGTAAATATCGTGCCGGCGCTCTTGTCACTGGTAAAGTGACCTCTTTAACTGATTTCGGTGTCTTTGTAGAACTTGAAGAGGGTATTGAAGGCTTGATTCATGTATCTGAACTTTCCCGAGAAAAAGTTGCTTCAGCTAAAGAATTTGCGGCAATCGGCGATAATCTTGAAGCTGTTGTCTTAAGCTGCGATTCCAAAGATCGCCGGATATCGCTATCCATAAAATCGATGCATGTTGCAGTAGAAAAAGCTGATTTTGAGCAGTATATGGGTTCACAGGGCGAATCAACATCAACGTTTGGCGATTTACTGAAACAGGGCCTCAACAATAGATCCAATTAATTCATATTACGCGACAGAGGTATGTATGACCAAAAGTGAACTCATCGAAAAAGTTGTCCAGTCGCACGGCATGTTAAATGTCAAAGTTTCTGAAATCGTCGTAAATACTGTTTTTGATTCAATTGAAGAAGCGCTCAAGTCCGGAGATAAAGTAGAAATCCGCGGGTTTGGCAGCTTTACCATTCGCGAGCGTCTTGGCCGCGAAGCAAGAAATCCGAAAAGCGGAGAGGTAGTTCGTATCCCTTCCAAGAAGACGCCGTTTTTTAAAACGGGTAAAGAGCTTAAGGAACGCGTAAACTGCTGATAATAAGTCTGCTGGAAGTTATGCCCGAATGGTGGAACTGGTAGACACAAGGGACTTAAAATCCCTCGGTCGAAAGACTGTGCCGGTTCGATTCCGGCTTCGGGCACCAATTAACAATCCAATAAGATGCAATGAAGTACTTAACCCCCTTGAAAATAGGGGGTTTTTTATTGTCTATTGTCCAATAGGGTTCTTTGTGGTATGGCTGAAACCAATAGTTATGACGGTATGTGTGACGGTATACCGCCATAGTGTGAAAGTAGATACCGTCAAAAGGGGGAAATGCCATGCCTAAAAGGATTGCGCCGTTATCAGACATTCAAGTGAAGAACGCGAAGTCAAAAGAAAGTGATTACAAACTTGCAGACGGTGGAGGGTTGTATTTGCTCGTCACCACTAAACGAAGTGCTGCTTGATGGAATACCGCTTCGCATATCTAAAGAATATAAGCGAGCTTTTGCTGGGTTAGTAGAAGATTTTATATTCAGACTCCACGGAGCTTACGGTGAGCTGATCGATGGTGATGATATAGCCAACCCAATACACAACGAAGTCAATCCTGTTAAGATAAGATTCAACAATGGCATCCCAGCGGGACAAAATGCCACGGCAAAACGATCTAAACAGTATTTAGAAAGAAAGGACAAGGCTGCACATCTCGAGTCAGATGGAGACCTTGGGTTCAACATTGAGGAGTAAATAGTATTCACTGACTGAGGACACCTTGCAGAAGGCATTGGTTCCTCCTCGTCGCCGCCACTGATTCCGTAACATCTGGTTTCCGCTGAAATACTGCGGACGCTTCGACAAACGGCACAGAGTTACAAGCGTAATAGCTTGGCTTTGTGCCGTTTTTTTTATGGCCAAGGTAAAAAATCAGGAGCCAGCCATGATGAATGAAGCAAAAGTAAAAGTAGTTCAGGAAGAAGAGGCAAAGGTAACCAAACGGCCAAAGAGCCGACACACAAAGGAGATACACATCATGGCAACTAAACCACAGGAAGCAACGCAGAAGAAGACCAGCACAGCAGTGCACGCCAACCGTAATCATCTGTATGCACGCAGCTATGCCAAAGAAGGCTTCATGGTATTACCCTGCTGGCCAGACTCAAAAAAGCCACTGACGCCGAACGGCTTTAGTGACGCAACAAAAGATCTCAAGATCATCGACTATTGGTGGGCTAGATGCCCACAGGCAAATGTGGCTATTCAGACAAGAGACCTGCTGGTTCTGGATGTTGACTGTAAAAATGGCATTGATGGCTTTAAAACCATCAAGGCTTTGGAAAAAAGGTTTGGCAAATTGCCGGAAACTAAAACTCAAAGCACTCCAAGCGGTGGACGCCACTACATCTATAAAACTAGAAATATCATTGTTCCATCAAGTATAAATTGTCCTGGAGATGGGCTTGATATACGTGCTTACTCAGGTTATATCCTGGCCGAACCGTCAACAATAGACGGCAAGTTATATGTAATGGATAAGACAGAAATCTCAGAGGCACCGATTTGGTTGGTGAACCTAATCTATAAAAACAGCGCAATCCAAACTGAAGACATCTATCATCCAAAAACAGATGCTCCATTTAGTAGCCTGCTATTTGATTATTAAGAGCTTTTGTGATGGTTGAATTATAATGTGGGGCGGCTGCTTAATTGGCGGCCGCTCCTTCTTAACTAGGAACGCTTTATAGAGTAAGGATTCCATCTTGCCGGTAAAATCGTGCCACGAATTAAAATATTGTGCTACTCTCGCTCAGGGAAGGCGAATAAATTCTTTCTGACAGCCGCTCTATCTCTTGTCTTAAAGCTCTGTAAAGCGCCGCCACTACAGGCTTTTGTGGCATTAAATGCAATAGCAGGTGAGCGTTCACAGCCATTGATATAGTCCAGAAAGACAAATAAGCCCGTATCAGTTAACCTATAATCCCCCAAGCCGAGTATGTTATTGCTGCAATATTAGATACATAGGCACTAAAAATATAAAGCAAAACAATGCTAAATAATCTACTTAAATTGTAGATTTATAGTCATATTATGCTTTATTCTTCACCAATTATTCTTCCCTCTTTTGTAGTGTCTCTCTTGCGGTATTGTAGTATGGGGCGGGCGGCGGGGCGAAACTCCGGTACTGCTACAGACGCCCGTATAATGATTGACCTAAGCCGTAAGTATCGTTACATTCTGCCCATATAAAGTAAGGGGAGCGTACAATGACCAAGGCAGATATTTTTGAGAAGGTTCAGGAAGGAATGGGTTTGGCAAGAAAAGAGTCCGCAGAGATGGTGGAGGCGGTCTTTGCAATAATGAAGAGCACTCTTGAGTCAGGGGAAAATCTAAAGATATCCGGCTTCGGGAACTTTGAAGTTAAGCAGAAGAAAGATCGTAGAGGCAGGAATCCGGCAACAGGCGAGGAACTTACCATAGAAGCCCGGCGCATATTGTCATTTAAGCCAAGTGCTCTGTTGAAGGCGGCGATTAACAAGTGACCGGCTTTAAAAGTCCCACACATATGTCGGACGCACCCATCGAGCGGCTATCAGGCTCCGTTGAACGGGTAACTTTCCACAGCGAGGAGTCCGGCTTCTGCGTGCTGCGTGTCAAGGTCAAGGGCCACCGGGAGCTAGTTACCATTCTCGGCTCTTATGCTTGCTGAGGCGGGCAGCGCCCCGCCTAGCCCCTTTAAGCCCAAGGTTACACTAACCCCTGCAATCGAAGCCTTCTATGCCCTGCGGGAGCCTGCGGGGAGAGACAACAAGTCCCCTATTTACACCCAATTCCGCAAACTCAACCAAGATGATTCAGCTTAACACCCCGCATCAATCCTTCTATCTCTCTGAAGGCAAACGCTAACCAAAGTAAAAACGGCAGCAGATAATGGACAAAAACGATATATCCGTACTCGACAGCCATACTTCCCAACGACATCTTCTCAGGCTTCATATACCCCAACCAAACCCCCGCCATAAAGAAATCAGCACCGACAAACAAACATATCCCCGTAATGACACCTATGATACGCTTCTTCACAGACAAGCCAGGGACACCCAAGATCAAGATAAGAAAAGTGTAAAGATAGCCAGAACCGTCATACGGGAGTTCGACCACAGACATTCCTGCAGGCAGAGCAGCGTTGCTCAGTCCACGGACGACAAACTTGTATGCTGAGTGCAGCGGTGACAGCACCGGCAAGAATAATAGCGATATGACGATCAGCCTAAGCAGGAACGGTAGAAGTCTTTTCACGATTCACCACCAGACTGATCCAAACGAACCAGAGCGCAATTATGAAGAAGAGAAAGATGGTTTCCCAGACATAGTCATGGAACAGCTTTGCCTGCTTCGGCCAGTATTCAGTTACCCAGCCAAGGACCACCAGCCGGAGGATGTTGACTGTCAGGATCAGTGGTACTCCCGTTATGAGTCCTACTCCCTTTGATCTGATGGTAGAAGTATAAGCCAGAATGAATGAAATGAAGAGGAACACGGCATTGACGGCGGTGCATTCAGATGTGACGTTCCAGGTATCGTTGCGAAGTGTGATGATATTGCCATCAACTAAGTTCTGTATTCCTGTTGAGTTAAGGATACTGGAAACGATATGGGCGGTGCCATAACCCCAGTTGATGTATCCTTTGAGAGCGATAGCCCAAGTGAAAGCGTGGAGCGCCATCAGGATTACTGCGAACAACACACAGGTCTTAATCAATGGCGAAAAGCCTGGTCGATTGCTCACCACGGCTTCTTTTTGTATTGGTTGCTCGACTCGGATCGGTTCCGAGTCGAGCTTTCTCTTCTTCTTTGCCAAGCGGGTTATTCCTTGCGTCTACGAGCGAACAAGCCAAGACCCGCCAATACGCCAGGAAGCATCCAGATTCCGTCCATGACAGGGACTTGAGTGCCACTGGTGTTGCCACCCGAAGTGCCAGAGCTTCCAGAAGAAACTTGGAATGTAGTGGAATAACCCAAGGATTTCAGGTCATTCTCCCAATAAGAACTGGTATTGCCAGCATTATCAGTCATCGAAATGAATGATACATGCCACGTACCAGTTTCCGAATTTTTGGGCAGAGAATAAGTGTACTGGTAGTTACCGTTCAAATTGTTTCCTGATTGCAGGATATTTACAGCGCTGTAACCGTATCCGGAAGGGGCTGTAATGTTGACGCTCACATTATATATCCCGGATGAATCGTCAGTTGCAGATGTCTTCACGATGATTGACTGGCCAGAGGTACCAACATTAAGAGTCGTTGGCGTAAAAGAAAGAGCGGTCAGTTTTGGCGAAGTAGTGTCAACTGACAGGCTTGGTGCAACAGTAATTGTAAAGGCAGGTAGCGACATTGAACCGGCGGCATTAGAAGCTGTAATGATAATGTTGCCGACAGTTCCAGCCGTTGTCGGTGTGCCGGTCAAAGCCCCAGTTGTCGTATTAAGTGTAAGCCATGACGGCAAGATGGTTCCAGTGTTGGCGAAACCAGTGGCATTGGCTGACGATGGTGCAAAGCTGTATGCTGTTCCCACTGTTACAGTCGTGGTCGGTGAACCGGAAATTGTCGGTGGTGCAGGTGGCCCGGGTGGATCGGCAAAGCTGAACAGATACAGGCTCATGATGATGAGTGCCGAGAGCGTGAGTGTAGATACAATTTTAAGGTTTCTCTTCATGGTTTGTCCCCTTCTTATGGTTGCTCTGCGCTAATGAGTACTGTAGTTGTTTCGCCCGGCCCCGCTGCCAGAATAGTGATGCCATTCATCAGGTCAATTTCCTTGTTTTTGTCCTGCACTTTCAGTTTTACTCCATGTGGCAGGGAAGAGACTTCCATTTGGAGTATTACTGTCAGTGGTGTATCCTTCGGCAGACTCGATTTGATGCTCAGTCGCCATTGTTGATTCTTTGCCGGGGCGCGAATATCTCCCCGCAACTCCCGTGCGGCCTCTTGCCAGTCCGGGTGCGGGATGGTGACACTGATAAACGGTTGACCCATAGTGGCATTCAGGTTCCCCGGTGATATGGTGTCATAAGCGTTATCAAAGCCATCGGTTGCTTCGGCGTGTTCACCGATGACAACATAGTCATACAGGGTGCCGTTTGAAACTTTGACCGTGGCGGTCAGGGGCGAGAAGCCAAAGGCCGCCGTTGCTGTCAGGGTAAGTGCTGTTGCCAGAAGTGCTGCTATGCTTATTGCGTCACGCATGCTCCCCTACTGAATTGTTAGTGTATGGGGCACAGTATCCATATTCAATATCCAGTAGCCTTTCCAGGGTTCTATCTGGAGCGACGAATCACCGACAATCGACCAGGAATCATATGCGCTGCCGTTCCACCAGTAGATGCCGCCGCCGATCTTGTTACCGGTAATGGCGTTGGCAAGTGGATTGCCGTCGATCAGCCAACTGTTTTTGATATCAGTCTTGTTGGTGGTGTTTGGGTTGGATATCATAGTCCAGCCAGGATTCAGGGTTACAGTGGTGCTGGTCGGACCTGCGGAGCCACCGCTGTTAGCCAGCAGGGTGTCGCTGCCAGTAGCGGTTTTGACAAAGTATGCTTTGCCGGGAGTGAAGTTGGAGACAACTGCGTATGAACCGAGTTGAGATGTGCTGCTCTCGATAGTTGCGCCACTTGGCTGCCATTCAAAGACGGTGCCGATGGTATTGCTGAAGAAGCTGGCCGGGGTGGTACTGCCGGTGCTGTAAGGCACAGCAACGATGTTCCAGCCGTTGTAAAGCGGAGTACGAACCGTCGTAAATACTGTCGGAGTCGGATCGGCGTCTGAGGATACGGCATACTGGTAGACGGTGTTCGGTTTCAATGCCGTCGCATCGGTGTAGATGGGCGTAGTGACTGCGGTTGCCACTGCAGTATAGGTCTTTCCTGCTTCAGAACGGAAGATGTCAAAGGTGGTGCCGTCTTTGACAGTCGTGTAGTTGACAGCAGGAGGTGCAGCCGTAACGACAGGTGTCGGGTTCAGGACGTTTGCGGTGCAACTAGCGCTGGAGCCACCGTTGACACTGATGCATTTCCAGCCCCACGGACCGCTGCCGACAACCGTTGTTGGTATGCCGGGGTTGCAGAGGTTGGCAGAAGGCGCGGCAGAAACGAAACTAGTATTGGCGGATCCGCAGGCGCCGTTGATTAGAGCGGCTACCGTAACGTTAACCGTGCCGCTTACAGTGTTGTAGTTAGCGGTATCGGTTGGAGTGAAAGTAATTGCAGCGCTGTAGTTGCCTACTGCAGAAGGTACTGTTGCCGGAGCGGTAAAGGTGAAGCTGCCGGATACCGATCCTGCGCCACCAGAGAGTGTCGAAGCGGAGAGTGCCTGGCCGAAAGATATTCCAGTAGCAGACGGTGCTGTTGTGATACTTGGCGTTGCTTTCTCGACAGTTAGCGTGAAGGCTGCCAGTGATGTACTGCCACTGACATTGGCGGCAGTGATGACTATATTATTGTAGGTTCCGCTGGTAATCGGAGTGCCACTCAGGACGCCGGTTGTGGTATTAAAGTTGAATCCTGGAGGAATAGTACCACTAATGCTGAAGATGTTAGCGTACGAAGTTGTGGGAATGAAGCTGTAGGCAGCTCCCAAGATAACATTCGTGGTTGGTGAGCCGCTAATTGTCGGCAGAGGTGTCAGAGTTGAGGTGTTTCTAGCTTTCGAGCTGGAGTAGCCGGCCTTGTCAGTTACACAGAGCAAGTAGAAATAGTTAGTTGATGGCATCAGATCTGTATGAGTAAATGTCGTATTTGTCCCTGAGTACAGTGGAGTTCCGCTACAGTTGGCAGGTGGAGTTAAACCACCCATGAGAATATAGGAAATACTGTTTGCTACATCATAACCAGCCCAATTAAGCTGTATCTGGGACGATGATGGCTGAGCATTTAAATAAATCACTGAAGGGGCAACCGTATCACGAACTGTTACAGTAACTTGTTTTGTTGAAGTATTGCCTACCCAATCTGTGGCCGTGAATGTAACAGTAGTCGCGCCAAATGGATAACGGCTAAGTACCGGACTCCAAGTAAGTGTGGGAGCAGGATCTGACGAATCCGAAACTGTTGGGTGGAATGTGAAAAGTGCCCCAAATTGATCAGTTGCTTCAATAATAGGAGAAAGCTCATACGCTGGGATTGTAATTGTTGGTGGAGTACGATCTAACTTATACGAATGAGTAAAAAGGTCGATACCCGTTCCATCAGCAGGGGTAGGCCAGACTGAATAATCACCGAAAGGAAGCGGCGTAGTAACAATAGGGATGATGTTCGTGGCATTCACTACATTCAGCCAGCCAGCTCCTTCCGCCAATGTCGCTGTATTTACAGTGATATCCCATTGATTTGCTGGAGAACCATCCAGTGGAGTTACGCTGGTAATCGCACTGCTAAGGTTGAAATTGCTGGCGGTAAGCCCGCTGACCGGACTCGCAAAGGTGATACGAAAGGTTACCGATGAAGCGTTAGTAACTTTTGCGAGTGGGTTTTGTCGGTTAATTAAGTTGATGGTTGTGGTTTGCTGTTGTGACAGTTTGTAAACATTTGCTGATTGATAGGCTACATAGGGCTTGCCATCCGGTGCAAGTGCAAGATTTGCTTTTCCACCTGCGGAGACAGTACTTCCAATCACATCCCATGAACTGCCGTTAAATCTCATTACGGCCGATGTTGTGGATCCTGAACAGGCAATGTAAGGAGAACCATCAGATGCGATTTCAATTGACAAGAACCCGTAAGCATTAGACGATAATCCGGCATTACCAACCTTAACCCATGCACCGCCACTAAATTTCATTACAGACATTTTTTCGGCATTGTAAATATCGGGAAGTAAAACATATGGAGTTCCGTCATTAGCTATAGCAAGTGATATATAATCTGAGTAATTACCTGCAAAGTTGGCACTTCCAACAAGGGTCCATAAACCGCCAGTATATTTTATTACTGATGTATTCAAACTATATGAGTTACCATAGTATGCTATATACGGGGTTCCATCCGGGGCGATAGTAAATGACATGAAAATATTTGCCGATGTGATTCCAGGTCCATTAGCTGGAATCAACGTCCACGAGTTACCATTTAATTGTGCAATTCCTTTATTATTACCAGAGTAGGCAACATAAGGGATTCCATTCGGGGCGAAGGCAAGTTTTACATAATAAGTCCCAAATACGAATCCTGCGTTTCCAATAACATCCCATGAAGTGCCGTTGAATCTTCGAACCGTTATATTATCACCATAGTTACGGTCTGCGTAGGCCACGTATGGAGTGCCGTCTGGAGCAAAAGCAAGCGATATCTCAGAGCCATAAACACCACCAACTGAAAACTCGCTACCACCAACCATTTGCCAAGAACTTCCGTCAAACTTTTTTACACCAGCATTTGATGCTACGTATGGTGTGCCATCTGGGGCAAAAGCTATTGAAGATGCATATGGATTGGCGCTTCCAATTGCTTCCCAGTTCGAGTTAACATACGGTGGAAGCGTCAAAGTGCTGAAGTTTGTTCTTAACTTAGTGGTGCTACCAACAATATCAGCACAGACAGTATAAGCGGTACCGGGAGTAAGATTATGAATCGTGAAGCTTGAAGGATTGTTGGCCGAAAGCGGCATCGTTCCCTGCGCTACAGGAGATACATAACCGCACTTCGCATAGACACCTGGCAAAATCGTGAAACTACCGGAAGTGGCTGTGTTGGGTTGTAAAACCACGGAGACTTGGTTGACGCCTACATTTGTGGTTGAAAGAGTGGATTGTAGTAATACGGTTATGGTGTAGGCCACTGAGGTCGAACTATTGTGGTTGCTGTCACCAGAGAAAACGGCCAAGACATTGTGGGTACCAACTGAAAGAGATGAAATACTGACACTATTATCCACATCCGGAAGGGCAGTGCTACCTAAAACAGTTGCCCCTTCCATAATGGTGACTGAGCCCGATAGGGGAGATAATGATGACCAAGTCCCGCTCAGAGAAAAGTTCAGATTAATCTTCTGCCCTTCTGACGGATATTTAGTGGAAATCCAAGTGGCATCCTCAGTAGTAGAACCCATTATTAATATTGAGGTGTTGGCCTTATTAACCGTCTGAGTAGCAGATTGCGACGAGGAGCCTAAGTGATAACTGTCGCCGTAATAAACAACAGTAATGTTGCGATTACCTGTTTCAATGGCAACACTATTACTGGCTGAGTGCGTGTAAGTGACAGAGCCATTACTAAGGCTTCCTCCGCCTAAGAATGTCGCTCCGTCCATAAACGCCATAGATCCGGTGGCAGTAGATGGCGTCACCGTTGCTGTAAATGTAACGGTTTGCTGCATATAAGTGGAGGGATTGGGGCTTGTAGATATCATTGTTGTGGTGGTTTGAATCTTGTCCACCACTTGGGTCACAACTAATGATGTAGAAGCATCGTAGCTGCTGTCGCCGGAATATGTGGCAGTGATACTGTGACTGCCTCCAACCAGTGCTGATGTGCTGTAAGTTGCAGTTCCATCTGAAAGCGATGCACTACCAAGGATCGTTGAACCATTCAAGAACGTAACTGTTCCAGTGGAATTGCTTGGATAGACCCTAGCGGTGAAGGTAGTTAGCTGTTTTGCCGTGGCAGGGTTTAAACTTGATGCGAGAGTAACAGTTGTCGGTAAGGAACCTGCCCACACTGTTCTTGGTTGAGACAGGCCAAAAAACATACAACAGCAAAGTACAATTATCGTACATAGTACCAAACTCGTTTTTTTGCGCAGTCCCATGACCTTATTATAATGCGACATCAACATGAATTTCCTCCATTTGTTGGTTCATTTCAAATACATACGAAAACAGTTAATGAAACAAGAAAACCGACGCACGGAATCAATCCGCAACGTCGGTCGATAAATAAACAAAATAGTTATAAAATAAAACAAAGCGCACAGAAGTCCCGTTCAGGTCAGTTCCGGTAGCCCAGCTGTCCTTTTACCTAATCGGGATCTGTGACTTTGTGCGCCTACCTCACGATAGGGTTACCTTGAGCGGAGATAAAATTTAGTTTGAATCATTGAGCAAAAAAAGTGCCAATAATTAATTATAAACATTTCAGACAATTATGGTTTTAATTAAAAGATAAGGTGGTATATAACGGTATCGATGTTGCGAAATAACGTGATAGCTGGTGAGATAACCGGAGAGTAAACGGATATATTCTACTGCAAAATAATGTAAAATTTGAAATAGAACATCGCCCCATATTTTAGAACAGTCAAGGCGAGTAAACGACAAGGCTACTGTATATGGAAATCACATTAATTAGTTATTGCCTGCACACTTAATTAGGCAAATGGAGGGAATGCGCCATCAGGATTACAGCAAACAGTACGCAGGTCTTAACGAGCGGAGAAAAGCCGAGGCGATTACTTGCCCCGGCTTCTTTTTGTATCGTCTGTTCAGTTTGAGTTAGCTCTAAGTGGAGTTTTTTCTTTTTCTTAACCAAAGATTATTCCTTACGTCTACGGGCAAACAAGCCAAGACCTGCCAACACTCCTGGCAACAACCAGATGCCGTCCATGACTGGGACTTGGGTACCACTCCCACTTAAAGGTTGTGCTACGATAAAAGGTGACATAGAAGTGACTGATCCGCAGATCAATTTGCTTGTCGTATCAACCGAAGTAGTCACATCCTGCCAGACACTACCGTTGTAATGTAACAACCTGAGCAGTGATTCACTACTGTCTGCTACAGCCAAATCATTGTAATCAAGGCATACGACAATGCTACCGGAGTATATTGCCGTTGTCTCCAAAAGATAGTTGTTGCCCGCAACAACTTGAAAATTAGAAGGTGGAGGGGGGGGGGAAGGATTTTGGACTACGGAAACGGAGCCACCAGAGGTCACACTGTTAAAGGTGACGGTGACGCCCGATGAAGGTTCTACTTTGACCGTGTTTCCGGTTGTAACAGGCGCTGCTTCGGAAGCAGCTACGACAATGTCGAATGGCGCAAGAGGGACGGTAACAAAACCGTCTGAAACAGAAATTTGAATGTTGCCATACGTTCCCGATGACAAAGGCGTTCCGCTCAGTCTGCCGGTGACTGAGTTAAAAGATGCCCAGGTCGGTTGACCGGTGATACTGAATGTAAGAGTGTTGCCGTCCGGATCACTTGCAAAAGGTGGAAAGCTGTAAAAAGTCCCCACAGATGCTTTAGTGTCGGGAAATCCAGTAATGTTCGGCGAATGGTTAATGCTGGCAACAAATGACGTACTTGGGTTCCAGAACCCTGCCTGGGCCATATACGTCAGACTACTGCCAGTCCCAGCTGCCAGTTGGCCTATTGTGCCGCTAGATTTATAGCCGAAAGAGGTTGATGAACCGCCACCACCGGTAAAGGAATTACTTGTTGTGCCGTAGTTTAAACTGAAGGAGTCATGTGTGTTTACAAGAACAAAACACAACGTTAACAAAACTCCCGATATTATTTTATGATAGCGCTTGTTCATGGTTAAGTTCTCCTGTTCCCGGTCCGTTTTCTAAAAACGGCGGATCGATTGCGTGTTGGCCAAATGATGACTACTTGCCTGTCAGCAATGACTCAATTTGGGAGAGGCGCTCTTCAAGTGTTTTGATTTGCTGTTTCTGGCTGTCAATCGTTTCCTTTTGATCCTCTATCAGTTTCTGCTGCTCCTGCATTGCCTTCACCATCGGGGCGATGAAGTCAGTATAACGCAGTGACAGGGTTCGGTCGGTGTCGCCACCGATACTGAGGATGTTGTACTCTGATCCGATCAATGTCTCAACGTCTTGAGCAATAAAGCCGAAATCGTTTCTGTTGTTCCCTTTCTTCATCTTATACTCAACTGGCTTTAGGGCTTTAATGAAGGCGAGTCCTGCCGAGATGTCACGGACGTCCGTCTTAAGTCGAATATCAGAAGGGTTCGTCCAAGGAACCTGACCACCGATCTGGGTAACGCTCGCATTCCCGATTCTAACTTGATTAGATGCATCAACGACCGCATTTGCACCGATAGCGGTGGAGTTGTTTAAGTTATTCATAGAAGAATCTGCCGATGCTCCGATGAAAGTGTTATTTGAGCCGTTGTCCCAAGTATGACCGGCACTAACACCAACCGCAGTATTCCAGTTACTGACTGTGGTTGATTGGAGTGCATTATATCCGATGGCGGTGTTATTAATTCCAGATGTATTGTTAGGAAGTGCATAAGCCCCATATGCGGTGTTTTGAGCACCTGTCGTATTTTCGTTAAGTGCCCAAGAGCCAACTGAAGTATTATCAGATCCGGTAGTATTTTTGAAAAGTGCTACATATCCGACACCAGTGTTCTCATTTCCAGAGCTGTTTCTTTGAAGAGCAGACGTTCCGTTTGCCGTATTACGGAACCCCGTCGTATTATAACTAAGTGTTTGCATGCCATTGCCGGTATTATTAGTACCAGTCATGTTAAGATTACCTGCATTTATTCCCGCAAAAAAATTAGAAGAGTCTGGATAGGTATGGATGAGGCGACTGCCTCCCGACATAAGGAATCCGGTTGTGGTAGTGGTTGTTGGTAATAGAAGATTTCCGCCAATCATTCCATTTCCGCTAATATTGAAACTAGCTGCTTGGGCAGACAACGTCTGGTTCTGGAGGTAATTTACACTCCCCGTCGGCAGATCAAACGACTGTACTGCTGCCGATGTCCACGCCGTTCCGTTGCTTCTGAGGTATTGTCCCGCCACCCCAGAGGTCGTGAGGCCGGTCCCTCCATTTGCGACCCCTACTGTGCCAAGGGAAATGACGGGCGTTGTGCCGCCGCTGCTAGCAAGGGGAGCGCTTGCTGTAACGGCAGTGAGACTTCCTCCGCCTACAGGTAGACCCGTAAGCCCTGACCCATCTCCCACAAATGAAGTCGCTTTTACCGTCCCAACAACTTCCAACGGTTGGGATGGAGTTGATGTGCCAATCCCTACTTTCACGGCATTAACTCCAGTACCCCCAAGTACCATACTGTTGCTGGCTCCGACAACGGCATTGGCTCCGATGGCTGTGGCGTTGACAAGATCAGGGTTTGCGGGAACAGAATTAGCGCCTATAAATGTGTTTCTGAAACCGCTGGTGTTGCTGCTACCAGATAACAGCCCGACTGCAGTGTTGTTGTTGCCAGTGGTATTATCAATAAGTGATGAAAATCCGCTGGCCGTGTTATAGTTGCCAGTAGTATTAAAATACAGCGCATCTTTACCGTTGGCAGTATTATAGACGCCAGTAGTGTTTGTAAAAAGCCCATTGTTACCACTCGCAGTGTTGCCTACCCCGGCGGTATTTGAAAAAAGTGAGTAAAAACCAAGTGCAGTATTCCAACTGCCATCTGTGGATGATTGCAGGGAGTGATAACCAAATGCAGAGTTCGCATTACCAGTAGTATTTGTTCTGAGTGCCGAAGTACCCGCGATAGTGTTATAATTCCCGGTAGTGTTCTCTTGAAATGCATTTACCCCAACAGAAGTATTCCCAGATCCGGTCATGGTTGAATTTCCGGCATTACGTCCAATAATAAAGTTTGTAAAACCAGGGCTGGTGCCAATCACATTTTGTGCCATAAACGCATAACTATTAGTAGCAAGTGTCTGGAGCGGAGTCATCTCCGGATCATTGCCCACCTTGATGCCAAGCCAGTACGGCACATCAAATTTTGCGGTTATTGGGGCGACAGATCCTATTTGAACATTATAGACGCCATTACTTACCGCGACCGACGGTTGCGTTTCTTTCCATACGGGATTGTTTCGGTGTGGATTAGAAGAATAGAGTGAAAACGTCATGGCTGTTGGGGCATTAATAGCCGTACCTGACCCATTGGTGAGGTATCCTTGATAACTCATTGTCTGCGGCAATGCGGCCAAAGCGATGGTTGCGATAACAAACATCAAAAACGTTGCAGTAAATCCGATTACGGTGTTCTTTTTCATGATGCTCCTCCTGATCATTTTAATGATTTGTATTAAGTAAAGCCCCTAGATAAAGGCGAATTAAGGCAGATTTGCCGTTTATACTACTTGTCAAAAACAAAAAAAACCGGCGCACGGAAATAATCCGAAACGTCGGTCATTAAAACAGAAAAATCCTTATGTAGTAGCGATTGAAAACGCACAGAAGCCCCGTCCAAGATATTTCCGGTAGCCCAACTGTCCGTTTAAAATCAAAGGGGACTTGTGACTTTGTGCACCCACCTCTCGATGGGGATACCTTGAGACAGAACATTACATAATAGTACTCGACTGTCTCTGTGCAAGAAAGGCTCCATTTAATTAATTCAACGAATCTAAACCCTTGAAATCTTAATTAAAATTTGTCTGGTGGTATAACGGCATAACTACGTGTGGAATAGCGAGGTGGCGGGGTCGTAAAAAAGTGGTTAGATAGTTTATTGCTGTGTTGCTAATGGCCGGGGTAGCCGTCGGAACTATAACATGCATACCAGCCGAGTTCATTCGTGGCTGATTGAGTCTATGCGGATGTCTGTCAGCACATTAAAAAGCAGATTATTCCTATTGAACCTTGTTGCCTGCAAAAATATATCTGTGTATTATCCACGCATTACTTAAACGCCGCTGGAGGACACCATGAAGGTACCAACTTACATTCTACTGTGTGCCTTATCGACTCTTGTCACTGTTATGCTGCCATCAGTTTCTGTGGCAGATTTCTTCAAGTACAAGGATAATAGCGGCAATCTGATCATCACCAACCGATTTGAAGATGTGCCTAAAAAATACCGCAACAGGGTGAAGGTCGTGTGGGATAAAGACCTTGCAGCCAAAGACCCTGTAGCCAGACGAAGTGCTGCTGCTTTGGAGCAGTACGAAAAGCAGGAAGTTAGCAAAAAGGTTCAGCAGCAAGCTGAGGGTAAGAAGGATCAGTCAAAGAAGGGCAAGACGCTGGTATACGAATTGGATGAGAAAACCGATCAGTTGATTCGCCGCTATGAATAACACGAAAGACACGGGATTCAGAAGGGATACAGTCATTATTTATTTAAAAGCATAGTAGCCTATGGGTTTGAGTATGTACGAGGCTGGCGGGGCTTATGCGGGGGTGCTCTCCACCTCAGAGAATGCATATTTATCCATCGCTATTTTTCCGCATCCGCTTTTATTGCCTTATCCATATCCCTGTTGTGGTCATCGTTTTTGTTGAGAGTATTGTCCACGCTCTTTCGGATAGCCTTGCCGTCATAACCTACAGCCGATGCTGCCTCAAGTTTCTTTGTCTCTTCTCGTACTTTGTATTTATCATTAGTTTGTGGTTGCGGTTGGCTTGTAGAATTGCATCCAGCAAGTGACACTAATATACAAAGCATTATTATCCAGTTCTTCATGATACAGCCTTTCTTAATTGCGAAATGTGAACCGGGTAGGAGACTGTCCGGCCAGAACTTGGGCGGGTCAAACTTTCTGGAAACTTGATTTTTACCTATTTAGTATAGCGTTGAAACTTGACCCCTCTGACCCCTCTGGGCACTTCGAGGTAATGCCATGCAAAGCTATAAATATTTCAGGGTTACTTCAGGATTCCAAGCTGTTGTGCATCATTCTGCAAATAGGTAGCTGATCGTTCTGTATAGACAGCAGCATTTGCGCTGATAGCATCTGGATAACCATCCTTCTTCCATTCAATGCTCATTTTTGCGCGCCCCCCAGACTCGTCTATTTTGTACAAACCATAGTAATTCCCGGCGAGCCGTCCGTTGCCGGTCAGGGAAAAAATTATCTTCCCCTGTCCGTCTGCAGCGCTCCAGGTCCCGTTGCCGTTTTTCTTGTTGCCGAGAATTGACCAATCATAATCCATAACTTCAAAACGCTGGAAATGGCCATAATCATTTGTTACGTCAAAGATTGTCATGACATCAAAATAGAGGGGATCAGGTGTCTTCCACCCCTTGTTAGTCAAAATCCATTCGCCGGGAACTCTACCCTGATAGTTTTTGTGAAACAGCACTCTATTTGTCAGGTACGGTTCCCAAGGACGGCTGTTGCCGACCACGGTGCCGATCTTAAAATATGGCTCTACGACTTGGGCAATATGGCGAGCGATGACTGCGGCCTTAACGTCATCTTTGAGATAGTCAAACGGAGATACAGGGGATCCGGCACCAGAGCGTTCACCATCACTGCGGTTCATGTCTTGCAACATTAATTCGGCACTGGGTCCGGTTGCGA
Source organism: uncultured Geobacteraceae bacterium (assembly GCA_903939115.1). GTDB lineage: Bacteria > Desulfobacterota > Desulfuromonadia > Geobacterales > Pseudopelobacteraceae > JACRCG01. The sequence continues at coordinate 7,574 of CAJAFV010000028.1, read as the reverse complement.
TCATATCGCCTTGCCTTATTTGATCGCCTACCTTAACCAGAGGTATATCGGCATCAAGATGTTTGCCGATCAGTCCCTGCCCATAATCTACAGTAATGAAGTATTCGTGTCTGCCATCACCGGTGCCTCGATCTCCCATGTCTTCGATTCGGGTAACCGTTCCGCTCGCCCAGCTCCTTACAGGTGTGTTTGGAAGTATTGGAATCCAGATATGATTCAAACCCTCCACGTGTCCTCCTTCATGTGCACCAAAAGCACCAATCCCCCCACCCGGACCGAAAACTATACTATCCAACGGAACCGGCAGGTTAAGGCGCACCGGCGAACCCCACTCTGGTACTGGCTGGGTCCAGGCATTGTCGACCCATGCTACCGGCCGCGATGCTGATTGAGTGCCTCCGCTGTTGACATTTCCTCCGCCACCACAGGAACTGAGGAGAACTGTTAGCAATATGCCTGTAAGCCAATTTAAATGTTTGAATATCACTGTGATCTCCTTGCAATTTTCTTAAAGGATATCATTCGTTTGGTTGCAGCGGCACAATACCACTGCCGAATCAAAAGGCAAGCGTTCTTATCTAAGCACTTAAGGCGGTGTGGGGTAGTGTTGAGTACTGTCTGGGCAAGGAGTTCTCGCCCCCGGCAGGCAGGTGTTAGTCTCCAGCAGGAGACACTATGCCCTTAGTATCCCACCTGCCTCTCCACCGGCTTGCACCTGATCGTGCCTGAGGCTATATGGGTATTTATGCGCTCACCACATCTTTCCTCTTCCCCCCCAATAAAAAACGGGACGACCATTTGGCCACCCCGTTCATAATGTGTTAATTATTTCGACAGGACAACTGCATTTAAACTAACAGCCCACCTGCTCCCGAAGCAGGTGCGCTACCAGGCTGCGCTACATCCCGTAAGAGCATTTTTTGTTGCACCGGCAAGGGTTTGTGTCAAGGGGAAAGGCGGGTGGAAGGGACATGAGCTAAGTCCCTAGCAGTAGTACGCTGAGGATTTATGAAGCACGCTCTGATCTGAGCAGTGTTCTCTGCCTGTCAAATGCTGCCATCACGCAATTGACCGACCTCTGGAAGCCCCTGGAGACTATCTCGGTGAGTTAGAGGGGGGGGGGGCTGAAGGGACATAAGCTTAACAGGAAGTCCCATCTTCTGTAAAACGACTGGATTGGTCTTGACTGCTGCACCTTTGCAAAGTTCAACAGGCGTGATGGTGCTCATTTCATTGAGAAGTTTCGCAGCCAGGGCAAAAGCCTGCTGGCCCATGGCAACCCGATCTATTTCTAACACTGCTGCAGCCCCCAGTCCCAGATAACTTGGAGCAAAAGAGATCACCGGCACAGAGTTCTGCTGGCCGAAGCGGAAATACGCTTCGGTTGTTTCACGAGTTACCGCGGTTGTATCGGGCAGCATCCAGAGCGCATCAACCTTACCAGACAATGCTGCAAGCTGCGTAGCTGCTTCATGAGGAGCAGAGATTTCCCGGACCACCAGTTCAATTCCTGCCTCACGTGCCGCTTTACCGGCCAGTAGCTGATACCAGCCGCTTTTTTCCGAATTATAGACCACGCCGACGCGCCTGATATTCATACTTTTGAACAGTGCGATATAGCGTTCCGGCTGAACGAACATGCTGATACCGGTGAGGTTGGACGGGGCATACTTTTTGTTATGGATGCCGAGCGCCAGAACCGAGACTACCGGCAGGTTCTTCACCGTGCGGCTTGCTGTCACGGCGGCATCTCCCACTGCGAGAATCATCCGGGGTCGATCCTCGCGCACGATGCGGACAACATCAACTTCGGCGTAGTCGGCCAGTACGACCACACGCTGCGTGACGCTCCCGCCGCTGCGGAAACCGCTCAGCACCTCTTCATAGGCAGGATCACGGCGGCTCTGGAGTATCAGCACGTCGTAGGCCTGTGCCAAAGAAGGGAGCAGGGTCGCCAAGGCGATTATCAGAAGGACCAGGCGCCGCATCAGAAGCTCACCCGGAGTCCGCCGTCGAACCAGCGGCCGGCGTTTGGATAGACAGGAGCATAGGTCGTTTGCACGGCATCAAACAGATTGTGGCCAGAGAAGAACAGCTCCGGTGTCAGCCCTGATATCGTTTTCAGTTTCCAGTTCAGATGAAGATCCCAGACCATGCCGCTGCTTTGGGCAGGAGAGTTTGCCGGAGAGTTCCACCATACGTAGTTGCCCGTAAGAGCACCGCGCAGTCCGAGTCCGGTGTTGTCATAGTTCAGGGCCACCTTTACTGTATGGGGTGGAACGCCATTATTAGAGTCGGTCTGCAGTCGTTCACCGGTATCATTGTTTTTTGCATATAGATAGGTATAGCCATTGGCAAGAGATACACCGTAAAACGGAATAGTACGTGCTTCAACCTCAAAACCCTCCCGGTTCTGATCGGTTATCGTCATAGTTCCAACAGAAATACTGTTGTGCAGGTTGTTATTGAAATAGGTCCCTTTCAACCATAAATAAGGGACGGCACTGCTTTCAATGCTACCCTGAAAGGTCCTGATCTTCTGCAGTAAATCTTTGCCGGGGGAGCGGGGACTTGGCAAAGAGTACCCCTCTGCGCCATAGGCTCTCAGCGTTGTATCTTCGGCGAGCTGATAGGTGGCGCCCAGCGAGTAGCTCGTCGTATCGCCGGACGTGCCGGTGGCATCAAAGCGCACTCCAGGTAGTATGGTCAACTCGCCGATGGAATAAGCGCCGTTGGCGTACATTGCCCAGCGATCCCAACTCCGGTCATAGACAGGAGAGTCTATACTCAGTTTATCCCGGTAACTGGCCTGTACATGGGCATATTCAAGGCCGGCTACCAGATTCTGCTGGCTGTCACCCCAGATAAGACGGGCACCAGCCCCACGGCTTGAATCATTCGCGGTGTAGTCGTTAAAGAAGGTGATTGCCCCCTGACCATCTCGGCCGCCAAATTTAGTGTGATCATCCCGATCAGTTAGGAAACCATCAATATCAAGAGTGAGCTTGTTGCCCAGCGGTTGAGTGAACTTGAGGAACGCGTTGGTACGGCGATATTCGTTGTTGTCATGAATGAAACCCCAATTTGTCGTGTCAGCTTCATCAAGGCCGGGCTGCGATTTTAAGTGCGACAGGCCGAAGGTTACCAAACCGTTATCTGGCAAAAGATAGGTAAACTTGCCGTACAGGTTGTTCTGGTTGGCACCGGTATTGGCAGAGAGTCCATCTGAACGGAGGTGTCCAGCGGTCATGTAGTAGCCAAAGCGGTCGAGAGTGCCACTCAACTCGGTACGAGCGTCGGCGGTAAATTGGGTACCGGTCGATCCGGAGACCATACCTGACAACGGTCGATCCGGGTTGGGGCTTTTGGTGATGATATTGATCACTCCGCCCAGAGCTGATCCCCATGCAGTTGACGCTGCTCCCTTAATGATCTCTATTCGTTCAATCTGCTGAACCGGGATCGTGCCGGGAACGGCAATGTTTTGATCGTAATCATTCTCGCGGATGCCATCCACCAAAACCATTACCGTGGTATTCGCAGCCCCCTGGATGGTGAAGAAGGAAAAGGTGCTCGGGGTGCGCACGTAGTCAAGTTGAATGCCAGGCACCGTTTGTAATACATCGGCTAAGGTATGGGCATTGAGGCGGCTGATATCAGCGGCGGTTATTACTGTAACATTTTCTGCAATTTTGGAGGTTGGCCGTGGAATCCGTGAGGTGGTAACAAGAGGTTCTGTTGTTTTTTCTATGAAGCCAAGAGTCTCAAGGGAATCGTCTTCGGCAAAAACAGGTAAAGTGCCGCAAAGCATGAATGCAAGCAGCACAAAAGTTAGTTTTTTGAGAAGAGACCCTGACAATTAAACTCCAATTTTAAACGAGCGTTTATGCTCTGCTGGCTATTTGTCAGATAATGGTTCGACTTTCTAACCTATTTTACAAATTAAAGATATTATTAAGATCGGAAAACGCCATCACACTGGGCGGTCCCCCCCCTCATAGTCCCCCTTGGCATATAGCCTTGGGGACTTTTTTAAATCACACAAAGGAGAAATCACCATGATCTGGCTCATCATCATCATCGCAGGCGTACTACTCATCAAGCTTGGGGCACTATCGGTGACAGCCAAGGCTGTCGGTGCCGACTGCGTCAGCAGATTGCTTCTGCGAAGCAGACACTGTCGGTGAGTCCGGAAGTTACCTTGACCCAAAATCGATGTAGGTGAAATTGGTACAGTCTAAATCAATCAAATCCACCACAGCGGGGGCATACCCCCCACCCCCCGAACCGTTTATTTTCATCGGCTCCCACACATAAGAACAGGCATCCTGACGACACATCACTTAGTTTTACCCACCTGCTAGGCACGAACGGCATCAGAGGTATAGCTGAGTATGGATAGTAAATTATAGAGGCTGACGTACGCCTGTATTTTAACAGCACATACTATAGGAAGACCGCTCCATCAGCCAGCAAGAGGCCGCTGTCTTCATACGCCAAGATAGAGTCAGAAGATAACTGCAATCACATCACACCGCATTCCATTCGACTACAGGTCACGGCAGTCACTGTTCAAAGGCGTAATTAGGATGCGAATATATGCAGTAGATGGCTACAGCAGCCCCGCCGCGTAACAGCACTGCTGATAACTGAACATCATTACGTGCACCACCACCGCCAAGCCCTCTTCGTTTCCAAGCCATACCAGACTAAGCCCCCATGCCGTTTGCCTCTGCCATAGCCTCTGCCTGAGCCAGCACAAAGACAAGTGACGACTGCGTCAGCAGGTTACGAGGACAATCCGGTGTTATGGACAAGCCTTATTATGTTTTATGGGTTCTGGATGTAAACGCTTCGCGATCCTTACAAAGCCTTACTACAGGCTCCGGAACTTATAAGTGGGGTTTCGGGGATTAGTTTCTGCGAAATCTTTTTTTTCAGTCTTCAAAACTGGCCCCGGCCAACATTTCCTTTGAAAGGAGTATTTATGTGTTCATGTAACGTACCGATGTTAACCACCCGCTACGAAGAGGAGGGCTTTCAAATCGAACAGTGCCCAGCCTGCGGAGCATTTGAACCCGAGGCTCTTGACCTGTCTGCTGCTGAAGAAACTGCTCTTGAGCTGATAACGAATCAGAGGATAATAGCTGAAATACTGCGCCTTGAAGATGAGGCTGATGCTGAGTATGAGGCCCAGCTCTTCGACAGTGCAGTGAAGGCCGCTGGCTATTAGTCTCTTTCCCTGTGTATGGGGCTGCATACACAAACAGTTTACCAGGCTGGTTTCTCTTCCGAGGGGCCAGCTTTTTTATTACCAGAAGCACCACCAATAGGTGGAATCCAAAAATGGGGAGGAAGTTATTATGGGAAGCGATGTCTACAAAATTGTTAATGACAAAATCATGGAGCTGCTCGAGGCCGGGACAGTCCCTTGGCACAAACCGTGGCAGAGCAGTACATCCATGCCGAAGAACCTTGTCAGCAAGCGCGGCTATCGGGGCGTCAATCTGTTCATGCTTGCCTGCCAGCCATTCAGTTCACCGTACTGGGTGACTTACAAACAGGCCACGGACGTTGGCGGCCACGTAAAGAAGGGGGAGAAGTCCACGCCGGTTATCTTCTGGAAGATGCTGGATAAGGATGATGCTTCCAGCGACAAGGCTACTACTGGCAAAATCCCTCTCCTCAGATACTACAGCGTATTTAATTCTGATCAATGTGACGGAGTCGAAATACCACCGAGCGCCACGGTTGTCAGTAATCCCTTCACGCCAATCGAAAGTGCAGAGCTTCTATTCCGGGGAATGCCAATGAAGCCGGAAATAAAGTTTGGTGGCAACCGAGCCTTTTATAGCCCTTCTCTCGATTATATCCAGCTTCCAGACAAGACTGCTTTTGACAGTGAGGAGGAATATTACGGCTGTCTTTTCCATGAGATGGCACACGCAACAGGACATGCGAAACGGCTTGGCAGAAAAGGTGTTACTGAGACCAGTTACTTTGGTTCACACGAATATAGTAAGGAGGAGCTTATAGCGGAGTGCTGCAGTGCATTCGTCAGCGGTCACGCCGGTATCGTAAACAGTACCATTGAAAACTCAGCCAGTTATATTGCCGGTTGGTTGAAGGCGCTAAAAGACGACCGGACGTTACTTGTTCATGCTGCCGCGCAGGGACACAAGGCCGCAGATTATCTTCTAAACATTCAGCCAGAAGAGAGGGAGGCCGAAGCATGATCCGTTGCTATGAGTGCGGAAAGGAGCTGGAAGACTCCGATGAGAACAAGTCCTATCCGTGGCTGTTCATAAACGGCCATATCTACTGCAGGGTCTGTGCTGACAAACCATAACAACCAATTACATAACGAGAGCAAATAGGGGCAACGCCATCACCGGCAGTGCCTCTGTTTCGTTCAAGGAGACTACACCATGACGGAAGTTAAACCAAGAATCAGGCTGATGACACCGGAGGAGATCAGGACAACCAGACTCATCAATGCAGGCAGCGTGATTGAACTGCTGGGAGTAGTTATTCCTATCGCCGCCGGCAGAAGCGATCAGATACATGTCTTCAAAGAAGATGCCCTGCTTTATGTCCTCTCAGTCAATTACCGATTCGAGTATGCCGGATTAGAGGTGTTCGATGCAACTACCGGCGAAGTGCATGAAAGCATCTTTGTCGAGAATGAGTGGAAGTTGAAAGAGTATTTCGGAGCCGAGTGGAGGGATGTCGCGCCAATCACGATAGTTAAGAAGTTCAGGGAGTATCTGAGCTGAAAGCCAACAACATATCAGCCAGCTAAGGGGAGCCTTCACAAGCTCCCTATTTTTTTTCCTAAGGAGAATACCATGACCATCGAGACATTATTCGGCAAGGAAGAAACCAGCAGTAAACCACGCTCCATTAAGTTCAAGCAGATTAAGGCAGTGTTCGAGACTCTTACTGTTCGAGAGGACATAGAAGTCTACTTGAAGACAGGAACCCGCTACACATCACCATCGCAGGTATCAGATACATTCCAGTTCCTGATGAAGGAAACCAAGGAGATGTTTATCACGCTTCATTTGGACGGCAAGAACCGCATCATCTGCATGGACGTTGTAAGTATCGGAAGCCTTAATCAATCCATAGTCCATATGCGCTCTGTGTTTATGACGGCTTGCCTGAGTTCGGCGGCAGCCATCATTTGTGTACATAATCACCCTTCCGGTGATCCGACGCCCAGTAGTGAAGATATAGCCATAACCAAACGGTTGAGCGAAGCCGGGGAACTGATGGGGATTCGTTTACTTGACCACATCATCGTTGGAGACGGTACTTATCTTTCTTTCACTGAGAGAGGTTTGCTGTAGGGCAGGGGGCCGCTCTTGATAATATCAGGGGCGGACTTTTTTATGTGCGCCAGGTATGGCGCGTGGCGCGTAAGCTCCATCAAATCAGCTATGGTGGTTGATTGGTGACTTGGAGGTGAAAGTCCTCTACGGGCCCTGATGGTGGGAACCGTTAGCCGAACAGCAAGGGTGTCCGTGGTGACTCGGAATCTGAAGAAAGCTGTAAGCAAAGTCCTGGCCTGA
>CAJAFV010000027.1 GCA_903939115.1 uncultured Geobacteraceae bacterium | reverse complement strand
GTGAAGTGCTTTTCGCCCTTGCCAAAGTGATACATGTAAAACTACGAGGATCATCTGATCGAGTATAGTCTGGATTTCCATGGTGTTTTCTCCTTTTCCGTTGTTTGATCCGTACAGACAAGGAGACACCCCGCAGGGGATGTTTTCCTCCCTGCATGGGTTGATTGGTTAAAAATCCCATTTGATAGCGTCAGGTGATGCGGGCGCTTCGTTCCAGTTGACGATTGGGGTTACGCTTTTCGGGGGAACAACGGGCACATTTGGTTGAGAGGCCGGTGCCACCTGCTGTTTCTGGCTGGACCAGCCTTTTTGCTCTGTGTAGTCGTCCACGAAGGAGTAACCCTTGTTTTTTTTCTGATCGATTATCTTCTGCAGGTCCAGATTGTTTCCTTGTTTTGCAGCGTGTTGATGGATCAGCCCGGTTTTCCCCCAGAAAGTGTGAATTTCACAATTTCCGGTAACGGACCCAATCCAGTCTTTACCGCCAGATACTGACGATGCACGAAGATGAATTGCATACACGGTGTTCGGTGAAAGATTCGGGATGCTCATAGCGTCACCCCCTGAATTTGGGGTGATGCAACACCGAAGTTGGTCTGCACGAGGGTATGAAGCATTGCCCTGACGTGCGGATCGACTCCGTTCCCGAAAGCCTTGTCGAAGCTGTGATATAACGGAGGGACATCATTTCTTGCCCAGGACTGAACCAGCTTTCTCCCCCAACGAAGCAAGTCGCGGATGGATATTGGTCCGGGGCAATTGCCGTCACGGTACGCAGCCCGGATGTCGGCAGCTGTTTTCACCATGGCCTGCATGACTTTTGGTTCCAGCTTGCCTGCAAAGGAATTCTGCAGGATTTTCTCTTCGACTTCAGCCGGTGGATACGACATTTCCCACTTTTCGAAGCGATTGAGCGACGCCAGGTTGAATATGTTGGTTGCAGTGTAAATATCCCCGCCAAGGCCATCACCACGAGTGTTCGCGGTTGCTGCCATGTAAATACGGGGTGCAGGTTTAATAATGGTACCGTCATCCAGGGTAACAACCGCACGCTCCAGCATTCGATGGATCGCCATGATTACTTCAGGATTGTAGCCGTCGATTTCGTCGAAAACGATGGCATACCCTTTGGCGTAGGCGAGCAAAAGATTGCCGGGAATGAATACGGTATCGCCATTTCTGAGTTGCACTCTTCCCAGAATATCGTCCGGTTCAGTTGATGCCTTTGCCGAAACGATGACCGTGGGAATATTGAGTGCAGCGAATACGTTCTTCAGGGTTTCTGTCTTACCGCACCCTGTCGGTCCCGAAATCCAGAGAGGGTCGGGGTTAGGCTCTGTCAGCCATTCGATAAAATCTTTGGCCAATTTTGCTTCCCAGACATAGCCGGCGGTTGCCTTGGGTACCAGAGGGTGACCTGGGGCAAAACCTTGCAGCGGCATCTGTGAAGGGAATCCGAAAACGTCTTGAACGGTGTATGTTGCCGGGGTCAGTTCATGATTTGAATTATCCATCAGTGGTCTCCTTTTGAGGTAGATATCCGTCCTCGACAAGGAGACAAACCTCCCTTACGGGGATGGATTGATCTCCCTGTCAGGCGGTTTTATTGGCTGGTTATGTATTTTTCCAGGCGCTCACAAGGCGTGGACGTCCATCTTCTGCAATACGTGCTACCAATGTAATGCCCGCTTCCCTGAATTTGACTTTAAGAGGCTTGTCAGTCAGGAGAGCGGTAATAATTGGTAATAACAAAAGCACATCAATGGGCACACTTCGCTCAAAAAAGCGGTTTGTGGCGTGGAGGGTAAGTGATGCGCCGATCATTTTTGCACCTCCATTGTAGAAGTCCGCTGGAACGGTTCAAGAACCGGCACAGTGGCTGCCAAAATGAAGCTGAAATACAGTGCGGCAAAGATCATCGTTAATAGCAATGCCGTCAGCAAAAAGTGGAGAGTATCTACCATCCTGGCGAGAATAATGCCGAATGTGATACGGGCGGTGTAGTTTTTAAGATCATATGGCAACATGGTCATTTCTCCTTTTCATGGGAGCGACACGCCTCCATGACAGGAGTTTCCCCGTGGGAAGCGTGAGTCGCCTCCCTGTGGGTGGTTGCTTTATTCTGCCAGTGGTTTGATTTCGAGTTTGACGAATCCAGCTTTGGGTTTCGTTACCTGAGCGTAGATGTCGGGAAAGCTCGCTTTGAGTTTTTTGCTGTCTACGGTTACTGATTCACCCACAGTTGTCGCGACGATGGAAAATTCATCAGTGATGGACTTGAAAACACCTCCCGTGTAGCTGAGCAGGTCGTCCTTTAGTACATTCAGCTGTGACTCGATCGTTTTCTTCTGTGCGTTCAGTTCCAGATATGCTTTGCCAGCCTGGTGGATTTCCAGAGGCAGTACCGCTGTTGATCCTATCGGATGTGCAGAGCATCCGGTTCTGAATTGACAGTAACCGCAAAGAAAGCTTGCTTCGGTTTTCGCTTCACATTCACCACGCATTGCGGCGAGGATATGTTCACCTTTTTGTATCAGGTGATCGAAAACCAGAGCGTTTGGTTTATAGCTGTTGAACTCCCGGTATTCTCCTGCATTGAGATCTACAACCAGAACAGAGCCACCGATTTCCACATCATCAGCCAGATTGAGTTTCAGCAAGCCCATTTGGACATGCAGTTGATCAACCCATGATGAGTATGGTTCTTCAGGGATGCCGCTGGTCGATTTCATCTCAACTACATGAAGCCGTTTGTTTTCCCGGTTCGCGTAGAACAGAAAATCGATGTGACAAAGGATTTCAGGGCATTCCGGATGACGTACTTCAACTTCTTCCTCGAAGTTTACGCCACCGGTTCTGAAAAACTCTGCGTACATTGATTGGGCGACATGACCGCGAGTAAAGCGGAGCAGGGTCTTGATGTCGTGGTTTGCCGGTACTTGTTTGCCAAGTGCCGCTTTACGCGGGCAGCCGGCAATATCGGAGGCTCCGACGTACAGGGTACGATCACCAAGATGTGATGAGAGTTGTTTTTGGTGTGATTGGATTGCGTTTGCGAGAAATGAATCGAGTTTGCTCATGGTTCCGTCTCCTTTGGTATTGTGTAGTGTGGAGAAGACAAAACCCCCGTGTGGGAATTTTATTTTCCCCTGCAGGTTCGGTGAGTTTTTGGCAACAAAAAAGGCGACTACCTGTTACAGGGTCACCTCTGGTTGCACTCTTTAGATTGTCAGTTATGTAGCGATATCAACGTTTCCGATTCTGGTATACCGCTGTCAAAAGATCCCCAGCCCAGTTAGCAACCGCAACGCGATTGTGAATGAGTTCCGGCTCTCTGTTGAAGATTCCCCCTACTGGCATTTCCTCGGCGAATTCCTTCATAACGTAGCGATGAAAAATATGAAGATCCGAGATGAGTGCTTCGTGAGCGTAGGTGCGATTTTTATCCAGATTTTCCGTCAGTTCACGAAACTCGTTTCCGTCAACACGAAGGCGAGCAATCTTGAGCTTGGTTTCCATTTCAAAAACCTTGCAGAAGTAGCGTTCGGCGGCTGACAGCAATTTCTCCATGAGACTGCAAGCAACCTCATTTTCCGCTATAATACGGACGACCATTTCAAAGCGGTCGAGAGCTG
>CAJAFV010000026.1 GCA_903939115.1 uncultured Geobacteraceae bacterium | reverse complement strand
TACCGCCCCGACTGTGAACAGCTTTATCCTGCCGGCAACCGCAGCATCGCTGACTGTTGCTGTTTCCGGGCTCAGCGCAAACGACTCCATCGGCGTTACCGGCTACCTGATCACCGAAAGTGCCACAGTACCTGCCGCCTCAACAAGTGGCTGGTCCGCCACCGCACCGACAAGTTTCACCTTCAGCAGCGCCGGCAGCAAAACCGCCTACGCCTGGGCCAAAGATGCCGCTGGCAACGTCTCCAGCAGCCGTTCGGCCTCAACCACCATAACTTTACCGAACACCACAATCCCCACTCTGTCCGACGCACTTCTTGCGCTTCAGATAGGATTCGGGAACATAACGCCAACGGAGGAGCAGATGATTCGGCTTGATGTTGCCCCTGTTGTAAATGGTGTATCAGTTCCCAATGGAGTTATCGACACTGGTGATGCTATTGTACTGCTCTCGAAAATTGTCGGTAAACGCATTTTGTAACGTGCCGTTCAATGAAACCAGAAAAGTTTATTAAGAATGGCCGCTTAAGCCAATTAAGAGATGTCATCGACAGCAAATATCACTTTAACAGTTTGCTGCTGTAGACGCTAAACCGGATAACACCTCTTGAATCCTCCATGTAGCCGGAAAAAGCGGCGGCTTTTGTATCACTATAATAATCTGCCGCCGTTTTTTCCTCTGGTGGGTTTGCCAGCCTGATAATGAGGTTCTCCACATTCGTACCGGCAGAGACATCTTTAACTTCAGATACTTTGGCCACCTCCTGGAGAGCAGTGCCGCCCTTCTTTTCCAGATAGTTTTGGGCCAACAGGGATACGCACCCCGCACTTACAACAGCCAGGGCAACTGCAGAGACAGAACTCGATCGCTTCATGGCTCCTCCCTTGTTAATCACCGTTGTCAAATATCGCATACAAAATAAAATTAAATATATGGGGCTTTTTGCAGGATGGGATGCAAAAATCCCCATATTCCAATTCAGAGAAACTGTTTGTAAGCTTGGGACAGGATTCTTTGGTTGGGCAAAACAACAAAATTATGCCGTTGAACCAGCAGTCAATAAACTACTTGACGTACTGTAGACATGATTGCCTTCAAATGGTTCGTGTGATAAAGTCCTTCCGCTGATTCGAAAGGTAAGAAGGCAATCAAAAACATGACGCTGCCCCTTAAAATAGATAAAACTCTGCGAGAACGGCGCCGCATCAATCGGTTGCTCGATTTTCTCAAGCGGGACGACCTGACCGGCGAGCAGATGGAGCGCATCGGACGGCGACTGCAGAAGTCCGGCAAACGGGCGCTTTCACCGCTGGTTCGAAAACTGTGGCGTGAGCAGAACGGCACCGCCCTGTATCGTTACACCTGTATGCTTGATTTCTTCGATGCCTCAGCCTGGATGGATCAGCTGATCCAGATCACTTTACGGCGCAAGGATCTTGAAGAGGACGGCAAGCTGGCACTCCTGGATGTGCTTCACGAAAGCGGCATCGATGTTACTGCTCCACCTTTCGCCTCTATGACAGGCTATGGCGCCCCTACTCTTGAAGGTTTTGTTGATGACTGCCTCGGTGATAACGAGCGTGGACTTGTCCGGTTTATCGACAGTTTTCTGGATGTTGCAGACGAGTTTCGCGTGAAGATGATGCAGCGCCTTTCCGAAAAAGCCTCAGCTGAAGCGGTGGCGTTGCTGGAAATTCTGCTCTCTTTCGAGAAACAGGAGATCGTCCGCGAAGCGATTCAATCTTTGGGGAGAGCCAGAAGCGGCTATGCCCTCGATGTGCTTCAACGTGCAGAAAATCGTCACAGCGGAGATCAGGCTGACATGATCCGGCGCAGCATTCTGCGCCTCTCATTCACCGGCATTCGTGAGGCACTTGAACTACCGCAGACCCTTCAGCAACCGCTCCCGTTTCATGAAGTATATGCCGGCCCCATTGATTTTTACGGTTCGCGTACCATCTGGTTCTCCTGGCGGCTCGATGATGATGCCTTTGCTGCGATGCTGATCCTGACCGGCGAGGCTGACGGCCTGCTGAACGCGATCAGCTATCGCATGAAAGATGAAAAAGAGTATGGCCATATTTTAAAAGATGTGGCCGGCGGCGAGATGCTGATGCCTGTAGAGTCAGGTTATGCACTTGCTTCGCTTCGGGATGCCCTCCACCGCAGCCGTGAAGGCGGTTTTTATCTCCCGCCGGATTTTTACGTCGACATGCGCCTCTTCCGTCCCGATTCTCTCAAGCCTGAAGCGTACATTCCCCGTTTTAAACTCAAGTATCTTGAAGATATTGTCGAAAAAATCCCGGGGTATGTTGCCACCGGCAACGATCTGCTTGATGAACCTGGCCTTGAGGGGTGGGTACTCACCGAAACGGCGCTGTATGATGTTGCCGATCGCTTCTCTGCTTTGGAAATGGATGGCGGACCGGACTCCGTATCGCCGGAGGCACTGGAGCATGAGATATCGATCTGTTGTGACGCGCTGATAGTTCCCCGGCGTGCCGATATCATCAAGCGGCTGTTGCTGACCGCCGACTACCTCCAGCAGATCGAGAGTGACGATAGCGCGGTACAAAAAACATTGGCTACGGCATTGAGCCTTGTCGGTGGTTTTTTACCCGATTTCCGTCATCCGTTCGTGCGCCGTTTGCTTCTGGACAGTGTGGACGCCGCCCGGCAAACATTGGCAGAGGGGTATGACCCACGTCTGGAGGAAGGATTTGATGACGATGACTTCGATGAATGAGCCAACGATCGGGAGAACGAGTGACATCGAACGGATTGCCGTTATCGGTGGTGGCAGCTGGGGTACCGCGTTAGCCGGTCGACTGGCGGCAAACGGCAATGATACGGTGCTCTGGGCGTACGAGCCGGAGCTTGTGGCGGAAATCAACGCAAGTCGTACCAACTCGCTCTATCTCCCCGGAATCAACCTGCATCCGACTCTGGCCTGTACCGGGGATCTGGAAGAGGCCGTGCAAGGGCGGAGCATCGTGCTGCTCGTAACGCCGGTTCAGGTGATGCGCGGAGTGTTGAAAAAGCTTGCTCCGCATATTGCCTCTGACGCGATTATTGCCAATGCCTCCAAAGGGATTGAATTGGAAACCCTGCAGACGGTGTCCCAGATATGCGGAGAGCTGCTCGGCGATGCGGCGCTGGCCCGTTATGTGGCGCTATCAGGGCCAACCTTTGCCCGCGAGGTCGCTCAGGAACTTCCCTCCCTGATCGTCGCTGCGGCCAGAAATGCCGGCGCCTCCGGACGGGTTCAGGCCGCTTTCAGCTGCCCCTGCCTGCGGGTCTATACCAATAGTGATGTGATCGGTGTCGAACTTGGCGGCGCCGTAAAAAACGTTATCGCAATTGCTGCCGGAATCTGCGACGGCCTCGGTTTTGGCCACAACGCCCGTGCCGCCCTTATTACACGGGGCCTGGCTGAAATGAACCGCCTCGGGCAGGCCATGGGAGCGCAGAGCGCCACCTTTGCCGGATTAGCCGGCATGGGAGATCTGGTGTTAACCTGCACCGGAGATCTTTCCCGCAACCGTACGGTCGGTTTCAAGCTCGGTCAAGGAATGAAGCTGACGGATATTCTTGCCGAAATGCGTATGGTTGCAGAAGGGGTCAAGAGCGCCGCCTCTGTCTACCAACTCTCCCGTAAGCTTGGCGCCGAAATGCCTATCGTGGAGAAGACCTACCAGATTCTGCATGAGAACAAACCGGCGCGACAGGCGGTAATAGAGCTGATGGCCCGGGATTTGAAGGCGGAAGGGTAGCCGGAGAAGGAATGTATTCGTGACCGAAATTAAAGAAACCGATATAAAAATAGAATTTTACCGGGGCTCCGGTCCGGGGGGACAACACCGCAATACGACTGATTCTGCTGTACGCATCCGCCACCTGCCGACAGGAATCGTTGCCCAGGCCTCGGAGAATCGCAGCCAGTTCCAAAACCGTGAAGTCGCCATGGAACGTCTGCGCTCTGCCCTGGAACGACGTGAGCGCATAATCAAAAAGCGGATCGCCACGCGTGTGCCAAAAAGAACGAAGGAAATCCGCCTTACAGAAAAGCGCATTGTGTCAGACAAAAAACGGTCCCGCACCTCTTTGGAGTAGTACGATGGTTCGCGCATACCTCTATCTGGCGGTTTTTATTCCTCTAACGCTGCTGTTTTCAGTCAGCTCTTTTATTTCGACGATGTTTGATCCAAGCGGACGCATCTATGCCTGGCACGCATGTCTCTGGGCACGGCTAATGCTGGCACTGAACAGGGTCAAGGTAACGGTCATCGGCAGTGAACTTCTACCGGATGGTCCGGTAATCTTTATGAGCAATCATCAGAGCAACTTCGATATTTTATCGCTGCTGGCGGCAATGCCGCGCCGATTTTACTGGATCGCCAAGAAGGAACTTTTTGAAATTCCGGTGTTCGGCCACTCCATGCGACGCGGCGGCTATATCCCTCTCGACCGAAGTGATGGCCGCAAGGCGTTGCAGAGCCTGGATGAAGCTGCCGCTACAATTCATCAGGGGAAGAGCGTCGTTCTGTTCCCCGAAGGAACCCGTTCAACGGACGGCAATCTGTTGCCGTTCAAGCGCGGCGGATTCGTTCTTGCGCGCAAGGCTGACGTACCGGTCGTTCCGATTACGATCAACGGCAGCGCCCGGATAAACCCGGCCAACCAGATAAGACTGTTCAGCGGCGATATCAGCATCACTCTGCATCCCCCGGTCGTTTCCCCTGCCGGCCTCCGCAGGAGTGAAGCAGAAACCTGGATGATGGAACATGTGCGGAAACAGATTGACTCAGTTCTGGAGCATTAAATGACGATCGGCTATCAGTATAGCGCCCTGATTATTGCAGGACTTGCCGGCATGATCTGGGGATTTCCAGCGTCACACCGCCTGAAAAAACCCTTCGATATTGCTGCGGCGGCTGTTGTTCTGCTCGGCGTAGTTGTTTTTGTTCTGGGCATCCTTTTAACATGTATCCCCGGTTTTTTTGGGGGCAGGTAATTTCATGAACGAGCAGCTAAAAAATATCATCGCCAACGGCATCGTTATCTGCCTGATCAGTCTGCTACTGTTCTTTGCGGGAACCTGGTGGCGCATGAGCAGCCAATTCAACCTGGGTGAAGAAGCCTTCCGTAAAGGTGATTTTGCCGGCGCCGTTGCCGGATACGAATCCGCCCTGCATATGTACATCCCTTCCCACCCGAACATTGAAAGGGCGGCAGAAAAATTATGGCAGATCGGCGAAACAAATGAACGCCTGGGAGATGTGGAACGCGCCTTGATTGCGTATCGTTCCCTGCGAAGTTCGTTCTACGCTGATCACTGGCTGGTCACACCCGGCATGGCCTGGATTGAAAAATGCGATAAAAAGATTGCCGCGCTGATACCCTTGCAACACGAAAGATAACCTATGGACATATCAGAATCACACTCGGCACTGCAGATTGTCGCCCTCGGCGGATTAGGCGAAATCGGCATGAACATGATGGCCTACCAGTATGGCGACGATATTATTGTCGTCGATTGCGGCCTGATGTTTCCCTCCCCCGATATGCTCGGCATCGACTATGTAATCCCTGACATCACCTGGCTGCGCGAGCGTTCAGAACAGGTCCGGGCTATCTGCCTGACGCATGGTCACGAAGACCATATCGGGGCCCTCCCTTTTGTGCTGCAGGAGCTGAATGTTCCGGTCTACGGTACCGCCCTGACACTCGGCCTCGTCACCGCCAAGCTGGAGGAGTACAAGCTGGACGGCGCAGTTGAACTGATAACCGTTGTACCTCGTGAAACCGTGGCAATCGGCTCTTTTCAGGTCGAGTTCCTGCGCGTGGCCCACTCTATCGTTGACGGCTGCGCTCTGGCGATAACCTGCCCGGAAGGGGTCGTCATTCACACCGGCGATTTCAAGATCGACCACACTCCGGTAGACGGCCAACTGACGGACCTGGCCAGTCTGTCCCGCTATGGTGAAGCCGGTGTTTTGGCACTTCTGTCCGATTCTACCAACGTGGAGCGCGAAGGGTACACCCTCTCGGAAAAATATGTCGGCGAGGCGTTCGGCGACATCTTCCCGAAAAGCGGTGGCCGTATCATCGTCGCCGCGTTCTCCAGCAGCATCCACCGCGTGCAGCAGGTCGCCGATGTCGCCGCACGCTGCGGCCGCAAGATCCTGTTGAACGGCCGTTCGATGCTGAAAAATGTCCAAATCGCCCGGGACCTCGGCTACCTGACTATTGCAGACGAGCAGTTGATGGACCTGCGCGAACTGCCGCATTTACCACCGGAACAGGTCTGCATCATCTCCACCGGCAGTCAGGGTGAGCCGATGAGCGCCCTGACCCGCATTGCCATGGACGATCATAAGCAGATCAAACTGGAAAAGGGTGATACCGTTATTCTCTCTTCCCGCGTCATCCCCGGCAATGAGCGGACTATCTCGGAGCTGATCAACCACCTCTACCGCCGCGGCGCCGAAGTCTTTCATGAACGGGTGTCCGAGGTGCACGTTTCCGGCCACGCCAGCCAGGAAGAGTTGAAGCTGATGCTCAACACCGTGCAGCCGCGCTTCTTCATTCCTATCCACGGCGAGTATCGCCATCTGGTCAAACATATCCAACTGGCCCGTAAAGTTGGAATCCCTGAGGAACGCTGCATCCTTGCGACTAATGGCCAGGTCGTTTCCTTTTATTCCGAGACCGCCGCGATAGTGGAACATATCGAATCAGGCAGGGTCTTTGTTGATGGCAAAGGTGTGGGTGATGTCGGCAGAATGGTGCTGAGAGACCGTAAGCATCTTTCAGAAGATGGCATGATCGTCGTTATCATCGGACTGAATATGACCACCGGGGCTGTTATTTACGGCCCGGATATCGTTTCGCGCGGCTTTGTCTTTGAGGATGAAAGTCAGGAGTATCTGGAAGATGCCCGCAAGGTTGTGGCGTTTGCGCTGGAGGAGATTAACGCCGAAATGCGCTGCGATGCTGACGAGGTGAAGACAGCTGTCCGCCAGGCGTTACGACGTTTCTGCAAAAAGACCATAGAGCGGCGACCGGTGATACTGCCGGTGATTATGGAGATGTAAAAGCGGTCCTATGAAATCAGAATTCATCTTAAGCCAGCTTTCAAGCGGATGCAGGTGAATGAAACATCCAGTTGGAAACCGCAATCTGTGGTAATGAGCCTCCACAAAACAAAAGCGGGACATGGCATGCGCCAGTCCCGCTTTTGTTTTGCATGAAAGAGCCTGCCTACATCACTACAATCCTGGCAAACCGCCTTTTACCAATTTGAACAATATATTCACCAACAGCAGTCAATTCGAGATTGGTATCACTGACCTTTTCACCGTTCAGCTTGACCCCCCCCTGATCAATCGCTCGACGCCCTTCACCATTCGACTTGGTCAGTCCGGCTTCGGTCATCGCTCTGGCGAGCAGAACAACACCGTCGGTCATCGTAAAACTGACCTGCGGCATCTCTTCCGGAATTTCGTTCTCCTTGAAGCGCTTGACAAAGTTTTCCTCTGCAATCTCTCCGGCACCGGCACCGAGGAAGCGGGAAACGATCTCACGCCCCAGCTGTTTTTTTGCAGCCATCGGGTGCAGTGAATGATCCTTGAGTTCACGCTTCAGCACTTCTATTTCTGCCAGAGTCATATCGGAGAGAAGCTCGTAATAGCGAAGCATCAATTCATCGGATATCGACATGATCTTGCCGAAAATATCGTCGGCCGGATCGCTGATGCCGATATAGTTGCCGAGCGATTTGGACATCTTGTTGACGCCGTCCAGTCCCTCCAGGAGAGGCATTGTCAGAACGCACTGGGGTGATTGCCCCCATTCCCGCTGCAGTTCACGCCCCATCAACAGGTTGAACTTCTGGTCGGTTCCGCCAAGCTCAACATCAGCTTTCATGGCAACGGAATCATACCCCTGGATCAGAGGATAGAGAAATTCGTGAATGGCAATCGGCTGTTGAGTCGTATAGCGTTTATGAAAGTCGTCCCGCTCCAGCATCCGGGCAACGGTATATTTAGAGGCGAGAGCGATCATGCCGCCACAGCCGAGTTCATTCAGCCAGGTTGAGTTGAACACTACCTTGGTTTTTTCCGGATCAAGGATCTTGAAAACCTGCTCTTTGTATGTTTCGGCATTATTGAGTACATCTTCGCGGGTCAGCACTTTGCGGGTTTCTGATTTGCCGGTCGGGTCACCGATCATACCGGTAAAGTCGCCGATCAGGAAATTGACATCATGGCCCAGTTGCTGAAACTGCCGCAACTTCTGAATCAGTACGGTGTGCCCCAGATGCAGATCCGGCGCGGTCGGATCAAAGCCGGCCTTAATGACCAACGGGATTCCGGTCGCAAGGGACTTCGCCAGCTTCTCTTCGAGCTCTTTTTCGATCAGCACTTCAACGCTACCGCGTTTGATGACGGCCATCTGTTCAGATACGGACATATTCATATTAGACCTCAAAAGCATTTCACCACGGAGTCACGGAGAAAACCAGAATACGTATTTTTGATATAACTTCATATAATATCTTAGGTTTTTAAATTTACTCCGTGTCTCTGTGCCTCCGTGGTGGGTTTTTATTTAACAACTCATATTAATTCGCTCAATACTTACCGCTTTGCCACTGGTTTCGTCCACGCCGATTACCACCGCGTTCAGCCGGATATCCTTCTTGGCCACTTCAAACTTCGCCGGCAACTGGGTCAGAAAGCGGTGGATCGTCTCTTCCTTACCCATTCCGATGACCGAATCAAAACTACCGGTCATCCCCGCATCGGTCAAAAAGGCGGTGCCTTGCGTAAGAATCCGCTCATCTGCAGTCTGCACATGAGTGTGAGTTCCTACCAGAGCGCTGATCCGGCCATCCAGATACCAGCCGAGTGCAGATTTTTCAGAGGTCGCTTCGGCATGAAAATCAACAAAAATAATCGGGGTTTCCTGCCTGAGCCGTTTAATCTCCCGATCCGCAACCAGAAAAGGGCACTCCAGACTCTTCATAAAGACCCGCCCCTCAAGATTGAGAATAGCAACTTTAACCCCACCGGGGGTTTTCAAAATTGCACTCCCGACACCGGGCGCACCGTCAGGATAATTAGCCGGACGAATAATGCGAGGGTCAGACAGGATGAATGATACCTGCTCTTTTTTGTCCCAGATATGGTTTCCACCGGTCAACAGATGGATGCCATGACCGAACAGTTCCTTGGCAACCTCAGCCGTCAACCCGAACCCACCGGCGGCATTTTCACCATTGGCAATTACAATATCTATCGTGTGCCGGTCCACCAGGCGGTGCAGCTCACGCGACAACGCCTGACGCCCCGGTTTTCCTACAATATCGCCTACAAACAGAATTTTAACGGGCATATTCTACGGAACGTGTTTCGCGTATGACATTAACTTTAATCTGGCCTGGATAGGTCATTTCAGCTTCAATTTTCTTGGCAATATCGCGAGCCATAATAGTAGACTGATCATCAGATACCTGATCGCTGGAAACCATGACGCGAATCTCGCGGCCGGCCTGTATTGCAAAAGACGACTGTACGCCGCTGAACGAGGTTGCGATACGTTCCAGGTCCCCCAGGCGCTTGACATACGTTTCCATCATTTCGCGACGGGCGCCGGGACGTGCTCCGGAAAGCGCATCTGCAGCCTGAACCAGAATAGCCAGTATGGAATTCGGTTTTTCATCTTCGTGATGAGCCATTATGGCATGAACAATCTTGGGTGTTTCACCGTATTTGCGGGCTAACTCCGCTCCTATGACCGCATGTGAGCCTTCGACTTCGTGGTCAACCGCTTTGCCAATATCATGCAGAAGTCCGGCCCGTTTGGCCTGCTTGACGTTTACCCCCAGTTCGGCAGCCATGATACCGCAGAGGAACGCGACTTCCAGTGAGTGCAGATAGACGTTCTGGGTGTAGGAGGTACGATATTTGAGGCGTCCAACCAATTTAAGGATTTCCGGATGGATGCCATGAACTCCCAGGTCGAATGCGGCCTGTTCACCAGCCTCTTTTATTGACAGCTCTACCTCTTCAGTTGCTTTTGCTACGACCTCTTCGATACGGCCGGGATGGATACGGCCATCGGCCAAAAGTTTTTCCAGAGATATGCGCGCTACCTCACGACGTACCGGGTTGAATCCGGAGAGAATTACCGCTTCCGGAGTATCGTCAATAATCAGATCAATACCGGTGGCAGCCTCCAAAGCGCGAATATTTCGTCCTTCACGGCCGATAATTCGCCCCTTCATTTCGTCCGACGGCAGAGGAACAACAGAGACAGTGCGCTCGGCGACATATTCACCGGCGTACCGCTGAATGGCAAGGGCCATGATTTCCTTGGCTTTTTTATCACCGTTTTCACGTGCTTCATCTTCAATAGCCCTGATCATCTTGGCTGCATCATGCTTGGCTTCTGTTTCCATGGCATTCATCAGCTCTTTTTTTGCTTCTGCGGCCGACATACCGGAAATCTGCTCCAGTCTGGCATTCTGAACATCAAGTGATTTCTTTAACTCGGCATCCCGTTGGTCCAGGCCCTGCTCTTTTTGGGAAACCGCCTGCTCCTTTTTAAGAACATCCATCTCTTTCTGATCGATCAGTCCGGCTTTTTTATCGAGATTTTCTTCCTTCTGGGTCAGACGTTTTTCAAGAGCCAACAAATCCTTGTTTTTTTCGCTCGTTTTTCTGTCGTGATCTTCCTTGGCCTGGATAGCAGCATCCTTGGCTTTGAGCTCTGCTTCCTTTGTGATGGTGTCAGCTTCACGGCGTGCATCATCAAGTACTTTTCCGGCAAGCTCCTCGGCTTGCTTCAGGATGGATCCTGAATCCTTCTTGTTGAGCTTGTTGCCGGCAAAATATGCCCCGGCAGCAACGATCAGAGTAAAAATGACCATAATTACTTCCATACTATCAACCTCCTGTATATAAATCCGGGCCGCCTGGCGTGCTCCGGTTACTTCTCTGTACGCCTGCTACCACTGCGTATGATGCGTTTATCAGAAACAATAATTTCCATCGGAATATCATGTGCGTCTGCTGGAATCAGTTCCTCCGTCAGTTGGAAATCATGGCACAGCCCGACCAGATGTGCCGAGCAGTCCGGGTGAGGCAGAAAGCGATCATAGAAACCTTTGCCGTAGCCGATCCGGTGGCCGGCAAGATCAAAGGCGACTCCCGGGACGACGATCAAATCTGCTTCGTTCGCTTGATGGTCAACTCCGGTCGGACAGGGCTCCAGAATACCAAACGACCCTTTCTGCAGCTCCTCAATCCGCTCTATTCTGCGAAATACCATCTGGTGGCCGCAGACCGCCGGGTACAGAACCCGTTTTCCCGCCTGAAATGCGGCTGACAGGAGCAGTTCCGTATCGGTCTCGTTGTGAGCCGGGGCATACAGCGCTATGCAGTCAGCATCGGCATACTCATCGAGGGAGAGCAGGTTGAGCTGGGCAGCACGGCTTGATGCACACCAGGAATCATGGCTGAGCGAACGGCGCTGCGCCAATAATTGCGAACGAAGCGAATGCTTGGGCATACCTATCTTTCGATGCGACACGTGCGGAATGGCCCCGAAGAGGAATCGGGAAGGTCAACCAAGGAGGCTGAAGGGGGAAAAAGGCTTGAGTGCCGTCAGGTAACTATGCTGATTACGTTCACGTTACTCAGTATGCTTTTTCCTTTCAGTGAGTATATATTCAATGGGCATTGGTTATAAATTCAATCAAACTGGCAAAGCGGCGTTTGACGGGCCCGATAGAGCAGAGCGTTTCGCACGAATATATGATCAAGTCTCCCTGAGAGACCATGTAAAATCAGACTGTATCCAGCGTCGCTATCAGCGAATCAATCCTGTTGTCGACAACAGAATCTTTCTCCCGCAGATGACGAAGTTCAAGTAATTCTTCCGCTATATTCAGCAGAGCCAGCGACAGTACCAGTTGGGCATCACCGCTTTTAAGAGCGCTGCCTATCGCCTGAAGCTTACCATTGACAAAAGTTTCAACCGCCCTGACTTTCAATTCCGGAGCGGAACTCCGGACCGAAAGTTCACGGCCGAGGATTGTTACGGCATGGCTTGTTTTCATACAATGGCCATGGTCACGTACTAAATCCCGTCGAGCTTGCCAAGTATGGCGTCAACGCGGGCCTTGATGCCCTCACGGTCATTTGACAAGCGCTGAATTTCTTCATGCAGCATGGCGTTTTCTTCTTTAAGGTCGTTATATTTTTCGACGAGAGCGCCTATTTTAGTTTCGAGTACGTCTATGAGTTCCTGATTCATGGGTTCCGTCTCCTTTCGAGGTTGCACACTATACGAAGCGACAGGGACAAAGTCAAGCCCTAATTGACTGATATCGCAGAGTTCAGTGGTCTCATTTACGCGCCTGAAACGTGATTTTTCAGGTTTGGAAAAGGGCATCCGTAAACTCCTGCGGATCAAAATCGCGTAAATCTTCAATTGATTCACCGACACCGATGTAGCGAACCGGCAGAGCGAATTCATGGCTGACCGCCACCACAATGCCCCCCTTGGCCGTGCCGTCCAGTTTTGTCAGAGCCAATCCGGTAACACCGGCGGCCTCTTTGAACAGGCGGGCCTGTGAAGTCGCATTCTGACCGGTTGCAGCATCAAGAACCAGCAATGTTTCATGCGGGGCGCCGGGAATCTCCCGATCTATGACACGACGTATTTTTTTCATCTCCTCCATCAGATTTACTTTGGTATGGAGGCGCCCGGCGGTATCAACTATCAGAATATCAACCCCTCGGGCGACAGCAGCCTTACAGGCGTCAAAAACAACTGCCGCCGGATCCGCTCCCTCCTTGTGCCGGATAACATCGACTCCGGCGCGTTTTCCCCAGACGATCAACTGCTCGGCAGCGGCAGCCCGAAACGTGTCGGCCGCAGCAAGCAGCACTTTGTGCCCGGAAGCCGTGAAGCGCGAGGCAAGCTTGCCGATGGTTGTCGTCTTACCGACGCCGTTAACGCCGATCACCAACAGCACAAACGGCTTCCCGCTGTTTATGTCAAGGGGGGTGTGGTGGGCGGTCAGACGGATCAGGATTTCCTCTTTCAGCGCTGCTCGCAGAGCCTCGCCATCTTTCAACTCGTTACGCCCCAGCCGTTGCTCCAGAGTACGGATCAACTCAACCGTGGTTTTGACACCAATGTCAGAGGTAATCAAAATCTCTTCCAACTCCTCAAAGGTATCGGCATCAATCGTTTTCTTACCCAAGAGCAGAGTGTCGATCCGCCCCACCAGACCCTCTTTGGTCTTTTGGAGCCCCAGCTTCAGCTTGCCAAAAAGGTCCACCACACCGAACGGATTGAGCACCGGTTTCTTTTGGAGTTCCGGCTCCCCGGCCAGCTCTCCCGTCGCCTCACCATCTTGCACTGGTGGTTCAGGTGCCGGCTTGGAGGAAGGGAACACCTCCATATTAGCGACGGTGACGATCTTGTCCATCATACCGCGGAAATAGCTTTTTTTCTCCTGCTGCTCCATTATATCTCCTTCTTCAGTTCACTCACTGCCCGGCGGAAAGGGTACAGCGCCAGAGCGACCGGGGTGGTGCGTTCAACATTCATCACCAGCGAGTAATCCTTATCAATACAACCGATAAGAAGATGACCCTTGCTGGAGGTAACAACGACGTCTTCTACTTCACCAATCTGGGCGGAACTCTGCGTCTCTTTGAGGCGCGCCAGAATAATCCCATTGTGGGCGGCGATGAAACGAATATCATAGGGGTCGCAGTGACAATATTCCATGACCGCTTCACCTTCCCAGTCCACGAGGATAGCGCCGATCGCCTGAGGCACGCTGTCCACAAGCTCTTTCAAGATTATTTCGAACGACATTATTGCGCTCCTTGATGCTTTAATGCAGCCGCACCGAAACCATCCGTGATGCCCCCGGTTCTTCCATGGTAATGCCGTACAGAGTATCGGCCACCTGCATGGTGGCCTTATTGTGAGTAATGATGATGAATTGCGAAATGGCACTCATCTCCCTGACCATGTCGTTAAAACGGCCGATATTAGCATCATCGAGCGGTGCGTCGACCTCGTCCAGCAAACAGAACGGGGTCGGCTTGATCAGGAATATCGAGAAGATAAGTGCAACAGCGGTCAGCGCTTTCTCGCCTCCGGAGAGCAGCGTTACATTCTGCAGCTTCTTGCCGGGGGGCTGTACGATGATATCGATGCCGGTCTCCAGCAGATCCTCTTCATCCGTCAGATGCAGCTCGGCACGGCCGCCGCAGAAAAGGCGCGGAAACACCTCCTGAAACTTCGCATTGACCAGGTTGAACGTCTCCTGAAAGCGCTGGCGGGTGGTACGGTTGATCCGCTGAATAGCCTGCTGCAGGCTGCGCAGTGACTCTTCAAGATCTTCTTTCTGACCGTTCAGAAACGTGTGCCGTTCCTCCATACCGGCACACTCTTCAATCGCCATCAGATTGACCTCTCCCATCTCATCCAGAAGCCGCTGCAGCTCCACCTGCCGTTTCCGGCTGGGCGCTTCGTCAAATTCGACGACCTCAAGCTTTGCCACAGCGTCGGCCATGGCGATACGACTCCGCTCCTGAAGAGTCTGCTCCAGATGTTCCGCCTGTATCGACAGCGTTGAAAAACGGAGATTCAGATCCGCCTGACTTTGCCGGACGGCGACACTCTCGTCGCGAGCCGTTTTAAGATGCGCTTCAATCAGAGTCAGCGTACTACCGGCTTCTTCAAAGCGATTCCGAAGCAGAGTCAGCCGCCCTTCCGATGCTACCTGTTCTCTCACCAGCAGTTCCAGCCGCTCCGTAGCGGCGCTGATCTCTTCCTGAAGCTTGAGCTTGGCAGTATCTCCGGATTCAAGCTCTAGCCGGTCGTCAGCCATGCGCCGGGTGATTTCTTCCGTGCGCTGATCCAGATCCGTCAAAGCGCGCAGCGCGGCTTCATGCTGCTCTTTGACCGTTGCGGTCTGCACACGGATTGCGGTCACCCTTTCACGGACAACCGCAAGTTGCGAACGACGGGAGTCAAGCTCTCCTTTCAGGCGGATCGTTTCTCCCTCCAGCGCCTTTGAGGCGTCACCGGCCTGAACCATCTGCTCCCCGGCGAGTTTTTGTTCCACCTCCAGAGAAACCTGTTCCTCGTTGAGAGTTTCAGCTTCGAGCGTCTGGATTTCCAGCCGTTCGATAATGCGGGCGCTTTCATCAACTGACTGCTGGCGATCCTTGAGCAACCCGGTCAGCTTCAGCTCTGCCTGATGCAGTTCAATTCCACAGCTTTTAAGGCCCTCGGCCACCTCCTGGCTCTGACGCCGCAGATCGTCGCGCTGTTTGCCAAGCGTCGCGGTTTCCTCTTCCAGCCGGGACACCGTCAGCTCCAGTTCCCTGATTTCCCTTTTTTTGTGGATCAAGCCATTCCCGACCTGATCACCTGAACCGCCACTGACTATTCCGCCGTAGGCGACCATATCGCCGCTACGGGTAACAAAAATCAGACCTGGATGCTGACGAGCCAGGCCGAGCGCCACACTGAAGTCATCAACCAGCATGACAGTAGCCAGCAGATTCAAAATTAATCCGGCAAACGGACCAGCCACCTGCACCTCTGCAGCCAGTTGAGTTGCTCCACTCACCAACCGTAGCGGTTCGGCCGTTAACTCCAACGGCAGTGCGATGCCTGCCCGCCCCCCCTTGCTGGCTTTCAGAAATTCCAGTGCCCCGAGAGCATCACGGTCGTCAGAGCAGAGAATACACTGGAGGCGTTCCGCCAGAGCAGATTCGAGCGCAGCCTCCAGTTCAGCCGGGGCTTGAATGGCATCAGCCAGCACACCACTAAAACGAGAGCGAAATCCGGCATCCTTCATCAAAGACCGGGTCCCCTGTCCAAAGCCGGCAAACTGAGCTTCCAGCTCTTTCAGCGAATGGAGGCGCGAAGAGCTGCGATTTAATTCGTCCCGGCGGGACTGCCACGTCTTTTCGACCTCGGGAAGCCGCCGTTTCAGGTCGTCCTCATGGCTTCGCTGGGCTGACATTTGCGCCTGCAGTGTTTCCTGTTCCTGTTGTCCGGTGGCGATTTCTTTATTCAGTGCATCCGCCCGCTGGCGTAACTGTTCACTCCTTTCAGCCAGCTGCATCGCTTCGCGGGTGTGGCGATCAGTCCGTTCCCGAAGCGCTGCCAACCGTTTTTGGGCATTCTCAAAGCGGCTCTTGAACTGTGCGGCTTCGGCCAAAGCGGTAAAAAGCTCCCGGCGGCGGCTCTCGAGATCCCGGTTCAACTCCTCTTCAGCCAGTTGATGCCCCCCCAGAGCTTCTTCACACATCTCCAGTTCCGCCTGCATGCCGGCGGCATCGACACTCCCCGTGTCACGGCGGATTTCAAGCAACGACCGCTGATCACTGCACTCCTTCAAGCGGTTATACAGCTCGGCTGATTCGACTGTCAGTTTAACCTGTCGGCCATCCAGTCCGGCGAGTTCCTTACGCTGGAACTCCAGCCCATTTCCGGTCGTGCTGAATTCACTTCTAACGCGAAAGATTTCCTCCTGAGCGGCCATCAGCTGTTTTTCCGCTTCCAGCAGAACCACGCGGGCCTCTTCAGCCTGAGATTCTCCAACTGCAGAGGCGGCGAACGCTTCGCGGATACGCTCGTTGAGAAGGCTCAGTTCACGCTCCGCCTCTCCTCGCTGCCGCTGCGTTTCGCAATATTCCCGCGCCGTAAAGAGCAGCTCAATTTCACGCAGTTCGTCACGAATCTCTCGGAATTTCTCGGCTTTTTTTGCCTGACGCTGCAAAAAAGACAACTGCCGGCGGATTTCCCCCAGCACGTCAGCCAGACGGGCCAGATTTTGACGAGTCCCCTCAATTTTTTTGAGCGCCAGCTGTTTCCGTGACTTGAATTTGGTAACCCCGGCCGCTTCCTCGATCAGAAAACGACGTTCCTCAGGGCGGGAGTGGAGAATCTGCCCAATCTTCCCCTGTTCGATAATCGAATAGGCACGGGTGCCGACGCCGGTATCCATGAAAAGTTCTGTTATATCCAGCAGACGGCAGGGGGTTTTGTTGATCAGATAATCGCTGTCGCCATCACGGTACAGACGGCGGGTAAGCTGTATTTCTGCATAATCAAGATACTTGGCTGGTGCGCGGCCATCCTCGGTGGAAAAGACCAGCGACACCTCGGCAACCCCCAGCGGTTTGCGGGTTTCGCTGCCGACAAAAATCACATCTTCCATCGCTTTGCCGCGCAGGTTCTTGGCGGACTGCTCTCCCATGCACCAACGGATGGCATCGACGATGTTAGACTTGCCACAGCCGTTCGGGCCGACCACGCCGGTTACCCCCTGTTGGAAGTCAAGTACCACCTTGTCGGCAAAGGATTTGAAACCGGAAATTTCAAGACGTTTGATTTTCATAGTGTGATGATGATGTATAATCGCCTATATATCGGCAGTATATGTGTGCTCATGTATGATTATGATGTTGCATAATTTATTCATTTCGGTCACTATTTGGTCACTTAGTTGGTCACTATGGAGATTATATGCCAAACATAAAAATCACTAAAGCAAACATGAGCAAGATCAATCCGGCATCAACCGGACAAGTGGATTATTGGGACACCGATTTAGCTGGTTTCGGTGTACGGGCCACAAAAGACAGTTTGACATTTATGGTTCATCGCCGCGTCCGTGGCGAGAAGAACAAAACTTTCATCAAGATCGGGCGTTATGGCGAATTTTCACCCGAGCAAGCCCGCACGGTGGCAAAAGATTACATCCGACGAATGGAGCTTGGAGAAAACCCAGACCCAAAGAAACAGCCCAAGCGTGAAATCATAACCATTCAAAACCTGTATAGTCAATATATATCAGGTAAAAAGTTTCCACTCTCTGCAAGCACTGTGTATGCTTACAATTCGTGGATGAAGAATCATTTTTCCGACTGGTTGCCAGTTGCCGCGAACAGTATCACCGGAAGCATGATTCTTGACCGGCTAATAGTGATGGAAAAGAACAACGGCGTTACTCAGGCGGCAAGCTCAATTAAATTACTGCGTGGCCTGTTTCGCCTAGGTATGGCGCTTCATCCCGGTGTGATCGTTCATAACCCGGTCGAAGCTGTCAGAGAGATACGCGGGCGAGAGTGGGCACCACGTAAACGCAGAATGACGTATATAGAGCCAAAGGACTTTCCTGCCTGGTTCAGGGCAGTAAATGAGTATCACTTACCCAAAGGTAAAGACTATATGTTGTTGTTGCTCTACACTGGACTGAGGCGCAACGAGGCGGCACGGCTAAAATGGTCAGATATTAATTTCAAGGAGAAGACTTTTTCATTTACCCCAGAAAAAAAACGAGGAGAAATGCCGGGCAATGATCGCGTCACCATGCCGTTGTCAGTCCAAGCTTACCGATTGCTACTTCATCGGAAAGCTCTAGGATGGGAAAACGAATATATATTCCCTGGTAAACATCCATCTCCTTTTTTGACTAACCCCGACAACTACAAACGCGACATTATCTTGACCAGTGGCGTTATATTCTGCTTTCATGACCTTCGTCGCACTTTTATCACCATTGCTGAATCGTTGGACATTCCGCACTATGCCCTGAAAGCTCTTCTCAATCACAGCATGGGGATTGACAAAACAGGTAACAATCGTAGTGATACTAATGACGTCACGGGCGGTTACATCATCCTGAGCACGGAACGTTTGCGTGGACCCATGCAGCAGATAGCTGACCGGATTACAGAACTTGCAATTGCAAACCAGACTGAAGACCAGGTTCTGCAGGTGGCGTTGACATGAAGCAAGATGTTACTGGTGGGAACTCTTGTATGAGCGTTGAGCGACTGAGAGAACCAGTACTCGGGTAGCTGACAAGAGGCCTGAACTCAGTTAAGGTTTTTTTTGTGACTTCGATAGTAGGTCTTCGTTAAAACAAGCTTTAAATACAAATGAATATCTTAAATGGATCACCTCCAGAAGCCTTTAGGTACCAACTGAGTGTTCTGCCTCGCTTAGAGCTGGGACGGACAAAAGGTACATTGGAGCTCCCGGGAATATGACCCGGAGAGATT
The DNA here is from genome assembly GCA_903939115.1 of uncultured Geobacteraceae bacterium. Classification (GTDB taxonomy): domain Bacteria; phylum Desulfobacterota; class Desulfuromonadia; order Geobacterales; family Pseudopelobacteraceae; genus JACRCG01. Next base: position 49,561 of record CAJAFV010000026.1, on the reverse strand, counting down.
TAAAATTAATTCTCAAGCAATGCTTTCTCAACGTCGCGTTTTAAATTCCTTATATGTTTCAGCATAATCGAAGCAGCAAAGATCCTCTCCTCATCAATTAATTCATCCCAAACATCACGAAGTTTTAAGGCTATGGTTCTTAAATCCTGTGGAGAATTAACCAGTCGATTTAATCTTTCGATATGAACCTCTTCGATATTTTCGTCTCCCTTTAAAACGTAATCATCCTCTACATCAAAAGATCTGCACACAATCTTAATAAATCGGTCCGATAAAGTGGCGTTCCCTGAAAGAATATTGGCAACTGACTTTTCTGAGTAACCTATTTTTTCAGCAACTGTTCTATTACGCGAACCGTGCTCAACTCCCACTTGTTTCAAAACTTCTAATAATCTACCTAGTTTTTCACCTACATCATTTTTCATGTTGACACATCACTTTTAATTAGTTAACATCATCATAAATCATTATACCACATCATTACACGTTTAACAATATGCAAAATATGGAACGGAGATCCCCTAAATGACCATTCAAAATGATCGGTTACTGAATACGCGAGAGGTTGCATTATTGTCAGGCCTGGCACCTGGAACGCTAGCTAGAGCCAGGGTGTATGGAACACCTGGATACCCTAAATATTGCAAAATTGGAAAATCCGTTCGATATAAACTTTCTACAATTAATCGATGGCTTAATGAGCAGACAGAATATTTACACACCAGTAACTCTGGCTCCAGACAGTTATGAATAATGAAGTGTTTTGGGTTCGCCTTTTCTGCTCAGAGTTCGATGATCCTCGTTGGCTCGCCATCGAACAGATGCCGGATGCCGATGCCGTCCAGATAATTTACGTCAGGATGCGCATGTTGGCTGGGCGAAGCAATGCCGATGGACTTCAAACTCTCAGCTCGGCGAGTTGGATATTTATTAGCAGAAATCAATGATTGGGCTAAAAACCGCTGCGGGGTGTAGTTTATGGGAGATTTAAGGAAAATCATCAAGCAGGTTGCTATTGATGCTCTGAATAATGGATTATGCGTCAACCCGCCTCGCAATAACAGTAAAGCACCATTGGGCGAGTCGGACCAGAATCATAATTGGGACAGATTCAAGAGCCAGCTTCCCACGTTGGAGTATGTGCTGGGATGGTATGAACATCCTAAACGTACAGGAGTTGGCGTTTTCTGCGGTAAAGTTTCGGGCGGTCTTGAAGTTCTTGACTTTGACGACCGGGAAACCTACTTCAAATATAAGGAACTGGCAGAAGCAGCAGGTCTTGGCGATTTAGTCCGCGGAATAGAAGCGGGATATCTGGAGTTTACACCCAACGGCGTTCACTGGCTTTACAGATGCTCAGTGATTGGCGGCAATGTCAAATTAGCTACTCGGCCAAAGCTGGATAGTGAAAAAAACCACGACAACGATAATACCAAGACATTGATTGAGACACGCGGTGAAGGCGGATATTGCATTATTGCCCCATCTTACGGCCCCTTCAACCCGGTTGGGCCATATGTATTGCAATCCGGCAGTTTTGCCACCATCACGACTATTACACCCGAAGAGCTGCATGCATTGCATGACATTGCCAGGGTATTCAACGTCTCCGCACAAGAAAATATTTCCCAGAACTTTGAAATGGCACAAAAAAAATCAATTCGCAGCGAAATTCGCCCCGGTGATGATTTCAATGCCAGAGTAACATGGGAAGAAATATTATTGGCGCATGGGTGGACTAAAATTTTCACCCGTGGGACAACAACATACTGGAGGCGACCAGGTAAGTACCAGGGGATATCCGCAACCACTAACCATGCGGACTCTGACTTGCTTTACGTTTTCAGCAGTTCGACCGCGTTTGAGCCCAACCGGGGCTACAATAAGTTCTCAGCTTTCTCAATTCTCAAGCACGGCGGCGATTTATCAGCAGCGGCAAGCGAATTGTCACGTCGAGGATTTGGAACTGCCAAGCAGCAGTCGCCATCAAAGAGCACGCCCCCAGCGGAGACGGCAAACGACCCTATCGCACCAGATCTATTAACAGATAGCCGCGTTTCTTTGTATTTTTCCGCTTTATTCATATCTGTAATCCGTTACTGTCCCGCCTTTAATAAGTGGATAGTCTTTGATGGCACTCGCTGGCATTCAGAAGCCCCAGGGGGGCCATACCCGTTTATCCGTAAGATGATTAAAGCACTATACAAAATCGCCCATTCAATTTCCGATGATAATAAAAGAGTTGAATACCTCAAAAACCTCATAACTCTCGAATCACATAAGCGGCAGAACGCAATACTGTCGGCGGCACAATTTATCCCTCAGCTCATAATTTACAGCAATGAATTCGACATGAATCCCATGTTGTTGAATGTCAAAAACGGGACTCTTGACCTCTCATCCGGACAACTTAGGCCTCACAACGCAAAAGACTACCTCACAAAGATAATTGATATCGAATATTGCCCGGAAAGTGAATGCCCCGAATTCATACAGTTTTTGAATAGAATTTTCTCTGAAAACCAAGAATTCATAAATTATGTTCAAAGGTTTATTGGCTACTGCCTCACTGGACGGACTGACGAACAAGTTATTCTGTTTATGCACGGCGAAGGTGCCAACGGTAAAACTACATTGGCAAATGTTGTCGAAGTACTGCTTTGTGACTTGGCTATTACGGCATCGGCGGATTTATTAATGCAGCGTGATAACAGGAACGCCAGCAATGACCTGGCTGCTTTGCGGGGAGCCAGGCTGGTTAAGGTCGCAGAATTCGACGAATCTGACAAAATATCAGAAGCACAACTTAAAACCTTGACCGGCGAAGACCGCATCGCGTGTCGCTTTCTGTATGGCGAATTTTTTCAATACAGGCCGACCTATAAAATTATCCTCCTTGGCAACCACAAGCCTAGTATTCGTGGCCGTGATTATGGCATCTGGCGGCGAATTCATCTTTTGCCTTTCCGAGTAATAATCCCAAAACACGAGCGAGACCCTAACCTATTCAGGCGGTTACTAAAGGAGATGCAGGGAATACTGGCCTGGGCGGTCCAAGGCTGCCTTGCCTGGCAAGAGCGTGGACTAGACCCACCAGACGAGGTTTTGCAGGAAGTGGAGCATTACCGGCGGTCAGAGGACGTTTTCATGCAATGGTTTGATGAGTGCTGCATCACCGGTTGCGAATATCAGTCATCAGCATCTGCTCTGATTGATTCATTCGTCCGCTTTACTAACTTGCGGCATATGACCACCCAGAAATTCGGTCGTCTCCTGGCTGAGCAGGGATTCACCAAAGTGAAATCCGGAAACATTTACTGGCGTGGCATTGGTTTATTAGAAACCTGACTGGATGATTGGGTCGATAACGGGGTTCCACGTAAAAAGTCCTAATTAAGGCCACTAGAGGGGGTTTACAGAAAAAACAAATATCATCCCAAGTCTCCAAATCTATCTGTACAGGTTAGTTCCGTGAACTGTTTGTACCTAGAATAAGAAACTGGATCTTATTTGCGTCAGGAGCACATCGCCGGAGATAAAGGCTCGTTACTTGTGGTCAGGCTGCTCCCTTAACCCACGTTTTTTAGGGGCAGGTCGTTTACATTCTACTATTAAAAATAAACTTATTCGGAGATGAACTGATGAAAACAATGACAATCGGCTATAATATGATGAACCCATTACAAAGAATTAAGTTTATCAAAAATATGGAACCCATTTATAATAATGTAATTTTCAATAATATTCAGATAAACGCCTTTCTCTTCCATCTATTACATAATGACCCAAAATATTATTTTTCTATTTCAGAGGAATACTTGCGCGCAATTATTGCCGTTTTGAAAATCCTTGATGGATACGGTGTTTGTCCATCAGTGGTCTGCAAATATGATAATGATCCGGAAATTAACTATAAAACTTATGGTACTTATAAAAAATACGCAACAATAAGTTTATGCGAACATACATTGAATACAGTATATGAATTTTTCGATAGCCGCGCCGCTGAAAACGTACGGATGAGAGAAAAACATGTATTAGCTTTGTTGTGCCATGATCTTGGGAAAATCCCCAAATTTTACCTTAACCATCCCTACGTACCTCATCCGCTCATCAGCAGCAACATTATTAAAACTACTGATGAGATGAAAGCACTTGATCGTGATGACTTCGCAATGATTAATAATTCAGTGTTACGACATCATCTTCCTAGCGCTAATGCTTTTGAGAAAACTATCCATGAGTGTGACCATCTTGCGAGATATAATGAGATTCAAAAATACGATGAAAATAATTATTCAATTGAACCGATAACTACAGATTCTGACAATGCTGTCTGCGCAGTCCGGGGAAGACGCTATTCAAAACTGCAAGTTTCTAAAGCAAAAGATGACATTTATAGTGACATTTATAGCTGGATAGAAATAAATAATGTAATGAACGCACTCGCAGAAACTGTAAATCACGTTTTAATCGGCGATAAATATTGGTCTAGCATCGAACTTGACGGTTTAGTTTATTTTAAAAAAAGTGCTGTCTGGCATGCTATTGAGAAAGTAAGTCAAGGAACAGTGGCAAAATCAACTGGATATCCATCTTTACAAATAGGCATCATTAATCGCGTCGTAGCTGAATTAATAAAAGCAAAAAATATTGTCGCGTCTCAATACTTGCAACAAGGGCAAAGCTTCGCGAAATTTCAGCTTAACCCCGATTTTGCCAATGGAGACAAAATAATCATAATCGAGCTGTTGCCAGTATTGCTGTCCGCGTTTGGTCCATTAAAAGCAAATTTTGCTAAAAGAAAAACACTTGCTATGGCAAATGTGAAAGAGCTACGACTGCTATAAGCAGCTGTTGTAGCACTAATTTTGAAAACCCATACTCTTTATGAAAATAAAGAGTATTTTAAAGTTTCATAGGTAGGTTTCGATTTATGAATTTTAAAGTTTATTTATTTTGGGATGAAAATGATGAATTATATCCCATTTTGATCAATGAGCTGAAGCTAGCGTACAGCAATGGCTATTCGATTATAGAATTGGCGCGACGACTCAATCATCGTACGGCGATAAAACTTTATGAAATTCTGAGAAAAGAAGAGATAATAAGCAAGATAGGACGCAAGCGTCAACCACGATATCAAATTCCAGTTGCACTAAAAACGGCTTTAAGTAAATGTAAACTCAGCTATCTTCAGTGGTGCGCAAGTCACGGAATTGATCCAGAAATCACAGCAAATGCTCTTGCAATCTATGTAGACGAATCTAATTCTCACTCTCTTGCGGCTCACAGGTCATTCCGAATCGACTTCCCAGCGCTTTATTCAAAACTATTTCATTTGCATAATCAATTCGATGCACCATCTGCACAAACGATAGCGTTAAGTGAATTACCAACTAAATACACAGTAGTTATCAAATATAATCATACTAAATTACTGTATGAAGCTGAAATTCCAGAAATTCCTGAGTGTCGAGCTGCTGGTTTTACAAGAGATAATGCATATTTTTCACTGAAGAAAAAAAATGCATTATTGATGTCAATTGAAAAGCTAAGGGTGCTTAACCAACTAATCTACCAGTCTCAATAACATCTTAAAACTTAAACCTCTCTAAACTACCCCCTTGCAACTCTTGCGATCCGGTAGACGCTAGCTACCCCGATTTTCAGATTGTCGGCCACAAAAGCCTTGGTCTTACCCTGCCCCAACATCTCCATGACTTTCTCAGCTTGAGCTTGGGCAGTCGGTTTTCGACCCAGATACTTCCCATTCTCTTTTGCGAGCCGAATTCCGTCTTTTTGTCGTTCCAACATCATTTCCCGTTCAAACTGACCAATTGCTGCCAACATTGAGAGCATAAGTTTGCCGGTCGGAGTGCTTGTGTCAAGATTGATGTTGAGTACATTGAAAGCGACTTGTTTTCTCTCCAGGCCTTCGATAGTCTCTAATAAATGTTTCGTGCTCCTAGCTATCCGGTCCAATTTGCAGATGACAACCGTATCACCTTCACGTGAGTAGTCGATCATGGCTGCGAGCTGTGGACGATCCATTTTTACTCCGGAGGCCTTTTCTTTGAAGATCTTCTCGCAGCCGGCTGCTTTGAGCTGTTCAAGTTGGGCTGTCAGATTCTGATCCTCTGTCGAGACTCGTGCGTATCCGATAATTGCCATTCTCGACTCCTCATACTATCACAAGACTCTAAGATATTTTGATAATAACCTATCAAAAGCTAAAACACAACCCTATTGATACAATTATTTACAGATTCGGGATACTATCGCTAGAGCTTGGGCTATTGATAGTGTAAAACTTTATAACTCAACCCACTATTCCTCGAGGCATGCTTGGTTGAAAGAATAATGAATTACGGTAGTAATAACATCTGTAAGCAGCGAGGCATTTTGTTTATAATGTACATTAACTAATTTTCTTATGGATAAAGGTGCGTTTGTCTGATAACAAAATAATTTTGTATTTACAGATGAAGGGCTAGTGTAGTGATGAGCGACAATTAGAATACCCGCCCGGTAATAGCAGTTGACGATCATCAGGCTAGCTACAAAAATGAGAGTGTCAAAACTCACCGGTGAAGTATCCGGTCGAGCGGAGGTAGAGCATCCATAAAACAAAAAAGCAGCCTCCAAGCTCTTATTTTAAAAGGCTTGAAGACTGCTTAACCGAATATAAACTTGTATAGAAATATTTAGATTTCTATCTTTGAGCGAACGGATTTTTTACAATAACTGATTAGCTTTTAATATATCATACACAGAATAATTTTTTTGTTTTGTATATAGAGTTTTGTCTATGTTTTGCTCGCCTATTCTGTACTTAGCAGCAATTCCGAATGAAACTTGTGTGCTTTTGCTTATATTTAATGTCATGTTTCTTCTTTGTGACGCATCTAGCACACTTTTTATGACTAAACTATCGTATTTAATAATATCACTGGATGATGAATGTGGTGGCAGCTCAATTGCCTGATCATCTTTTAAGCTGTAGTTGCTCACAATATCATCTAAATAGGTCGTTATGGAAAGAAGCTTAATATACTGGTCTGTATTATTGCGGATCTTTAGGTCTCCTGATTTAAGATCTATAGATATATTCTTGTCTGAAAAGGTATGACTTGGAAATAGTGGCTTGTCGTAATTGCGGCTCGTTATAGTTACCTTAACTGGTACAGGCATTTCATTTCTACTGAATGGCACCGTATCGGCAACATCTAAAGTGTAATTATATTTTGTGTCGATATTATTTTTAATAACTTTGTAATAGCTTACAAGAGAATTTAGGCTGTCTTTTTCTGATTGGATGGTATCCAATGAATTAATAACATTCACAACGTTATTAGTATTAATAGTCGAACGCTTAACGACCATATCTTTCATCCGACTGTAGCTACCTGAACGCGATGTAATCATAAAGTTACTGGATATTGTAGGCTTAATATCGTTTACAGCTACCTGAACAATTGAATTAAAATCCACATCGTTTTTATATAGTCCAGACTGGTCATCAATAGTTATGATCTTATTTACTCTAGTAAATGCGCTGTAATAATTTTCAACCAAAGATCCCCGGTAAGTTTTGTACTCGTTCAGATTATTAGTATAATTATCATATGCAGTAAATATTGCCTTTCTGTCTAATCCGTTAGCTAATTTAATCACACGCTGTCTTTCTGATGAAAGTTTTCGATTTAGATTATTATAAGCAGGTGACGTTGTTAAATTGTTTAATACGAGCTCTCCTACTTCAGGTGTATTGCCTACTGCGCCAAATGATAAAGTTTCACCCCATGATATTGAAGCATACAACGGCGCACTCCCATAGCTTTCTATGACCTCATTTTGTTTTGGTTTAGTTGCTGCGCATGCCGTTAGCATCGATAGAATAAGACCTGCTGTTATAATTTCACTCATTTTACTAGGCATATTGCCCCCCATTAGATTATAAACAATCCTCACAACTATTTGACCTGAAATTCGTTAAGGTACTATCCATCTATTATCCACCATCACACCCCACTATAGCAGCTATTGCATCACTTATTAAATCATTATATTCTTCGTCGTTGTGGCAGAGTATCCTCTGCACCCATACGTTATAACTCAGGTTTTGTGCGTAAACTGAGCACAAAGAATAAAAGTTATTCAAAAATATACGCGGTAGAAGTTGTAAAATATAACAGATAATGCAGATCTAGCGCTTCTGATGCAGTTTTACAAGGGGCTAACTTTAATGAAGCCCCTTGGATAGTGAGTATACCCTTATTTATTCTGCGACCAACCGTGCGGCGTGGAATGGTTTCTATTTCAGTTTAGGGTGTAGCCTAAGTGACATTGCAAGCTATATGTGTGGCATCAGTCGCTGCAGAGCCTATCTACTGAGTGAGAGTGTTCGTAATATTCTCATAGAGAGCAGCATACATGCGGCGAACATGATCATCATCTGAAAAATCACGGCGTAACATCCGTGTGAACATCTCCTTGTTATAATAAACTGGCCTGCCATCCTTGTTGACTACCAGGACTGAGAAGAACGAAGATGGTGTCACAGGAATAAACATGGTGCTTGCAATATTACCATACGCGATAGAATTAATGGCAGCATCAGCAGCCATAGATTGCATGACCCGACCAAATGACGGGGCGTATGCATCCACACCAATTACTATAAGCGCATTTGCACCGGCCTTTTCCAAGTCACTCGCCACCGGGTCGAACTTAGTTTCACTATTTATTGGCCGGGTTTGGGCCCAGTTCGTCCTCATAGTGCTGTACGTCGAAGCCGCTTTATCTACGGTTAACAGTTTTTTATTGTTAAGAAGGACGGCCTTGCCGCCATTCTTGTTGATGTAGTCGACAAAGGTACTAGCCACAATGAAATCGATGAAATAATTTGAGGTATCGTTAACGATGCATTTCTTGGCAACAACCCCGTAAACAATTGGCTCTTTTTCCTTTAGGCCAAAATCACGTTGAGCAGCAACATAGTTTACGCCACATCCGTTAAGAGTAAAAAGCGCCACCAGCATAAGAAAACACGCACATCTTTTCATCTCCTCCCTCCTGGGTAATGTCATTAATCATTTTGTCCCGTCTAACTTGCTATTTTGCTGCTGGCATAGGTGGAAGATATTGGGAGTTTATCGTAGCTGACAAAATTTGATGATGGTAATTGATGCCTTTCAGTAAACCACCGGCTCTGCTGGTGTGACTTGAAAAGGCTATGCCGTTCCTGCGACACTCCCTCCTGAGGAAAGCCCCGAAGGGCAATCAACAGGAGGAAATGCCATGAAGCCACCCGCTTTGCGGGTGGCCATGACTTAATGTTCAAATACTCCTGGCAAAGCGGCGTTCCATCTGCCTAGGATTAATTTTAATATACCACATTATCCCAAAGACCATTGTCATTTGTTGGCCAAAACTAAGTGTGGTTGATGGGAATCTGCTGCCCAAATCCTTCCTTATTAGTCCATGTCTAGTATTGCAATTTACAAATTATTCAGCGCCCTCAGAAATAGGTTCCTGAAACTTCTGGCTTTTAAGCGATATAAAAATATTGAAATCCCATTTTTTATCAACAAATACCAATTTCACTCTGTTAGACGTTCTAAAATAGAAGAACCAAAGAGCGCTTAACAATACATGTAAAAAGCTGATAAATGATGCAACGTAATCAGTATTAGATATATCAATAGGCAGGCTAATTATGGATGTTAAAAAATCCACAGCAAAAACAATTAGCAATATTTTTACATATTTTTTGTCTCTCGTTTGGTGCCGCATCAATAAAATGCTGATCACAACTTCTGATAAAATACACAAATTAGTTGGTAATATTATAAGTAAAAACATTAAATAATCAGAACTCGAATTAAAACTTGTTGGGAACCACCCGCCACCTATGCCTTGAATAAACACAGGAAGGCTATTAAAGGCCCCATAATATAATTGAAAAAAATAAAAAAGCAGCCACCCACCAATGGCTTCCTTTCTTCGGAAATAACATATTATTGCAGCAACAACGGGAAGACTGAAGAAAGAGTTATTACCGCTATTACCATCGTCTGCAAATGCTACGCTGTTACAAAGTAATAAACTGGGAATAATGTACCTAATGAATTTCACGGCGACTCCATTTATTTTGAGATTTCATAACAAATATTTTCGATCGGTTTATCACTATACATTTAACCGAGATTTTTCATCAGCCCCTCTTGTCCGTAAAGTTCTGATGTGGACTAATGGAACCAATAGAAAGTCTCATCTGATTTTATTTGGTTGCGGGTTGCTTATGTCTCACAAACTTCAGGGTGACAGATTTACAGATGGCTTCTCAAGCCAAGAAATTACGGCATGGGGCGGTTAGGCCCTTTTCAAGCGTATGTTTGAAAGCCTTGAGCTCCGTGCAGCATTTGAGCGGTTTGGCATACCGAAGCATTTGTTGAACCGTGGTTATCTCCCCCTCAAGATGTACCTCCATGAAGTAACCATTTTTCAAAACAAAAAAACCGGCGCACGGTAGTAACCGGTAACGTCGGCCTGAAAAACAGATCTATTCCTAAGTAATATCGATTTAAAACGCACAGAAGCTCCACCATAAATATTCCCGGTAGCCCAACTGTCCGTTACAAAATTGAATCGGACTTGTGACTTTGTGCACCCACCTTTCGATGGGGATACCTTGAAACAGAACATTGCATATATATTATAAGATTGGCTATAAGCAAAAAAGGTGCCATTTAATTAATTTAATAAATCTATAGTACTGTGTTTTTAATTAAAATCTATCTGGTGATATGGCGACATAATGACTTGTGGAATAACCGAAATGCTGGCAGGTTAAAAAATACAGGCTATATAAATCAAAATTACACCAATTACTTGATACATGCCCGACAGAAGGCCTCTTATGGCTTGTATGTGTTGGAGGGGCATAATACCTGAAGAAACCTGAAGTTTCTGGGACCTGGTCAAGCCGATTTGACTGGACAGTGATTCCGGTTTTATCTGGACAGGGTTTCAGGTTTTAACGGGATAGATATTTTTTCATTTCTTCCTGTCGTTGTTTTGGTTTTGTGGTGTCCAGTTTAATTGTTCTTTGACATCAGTTATCTCATCGATTCTCCTTTCATGGTTATCATGTGTGCGTTGTGAACTAGCCTGTCCAGTAGTCAAAGCATTCACGGCGCACATCGGGCCGACCTATCGCAAGCTCGGCAATCAATGCGATCAGCGTCTCAGGTTTGGCCGCCTCCAATAAATCCACCAGCGGATCTGCCGTTTTTTTCTTTTTTACCATAATGACCTCAGAGATGAAACTGGACGACCTGGTCCAGGAGTGGCAACTTTCTCACCCTGAACTCTGCTGAATAGAGGTCATTGCCGGGACGTTCAATTTCCACCAGCCCAAAGTAACGGGCAAACCGATTCAGACAGCGCGAAGAATAACTGGTCCGTACCACTTTCTCGGGCGAATAGTAGCTGCCGACTGGTTGAATGTGCGGAAGCAGATTGGGAAAAGCCCGCAGGAAATTGTCTTCATAGAAGATACTGCTCCGCCACTCACCACCATATCTGGACATCAGATAGAGACTGAACAGAAATGACTGCTGCATGAAGGGGATTTCTCCCAGATGATCCTGATAGGCCCAGTTGTATTCCCTGACAAAGGCCTGGAACAAGCGCGAGTAGATGCCCGATTGCTCCTGTTCAGCCAGCAGTTTCCGGCACTCCCTGCTGAGGATAAACTTCCCCTTGTATTTTCTGATCAATCCGGCCAGTTCGGCAACCAGCCGGGTTGTATGCATTATCCTGAATTCCGGCTCTGTTCTCAGCTCGCCAACCTCGATTATTCTCCGGTATTCCTCTTCACTATAGTAACTTTGGGCCGATTCCCGGCAGAAGTTACGCGGCAGGTTGCCGGTGGCGGTCGCCTTCAGACCGTCATTGCCGATGCCCTCTGCCAACAGATTGAACAGGGACATAATCGGGGCTTGCAGAATACTGTCGAGACTGAACGGGAAGGTAACCAGATGGGGCGTATCAAACGGGAAATGGAGAAACCGGTGCATCTGTTCCGGAGACAGACCGTGGAAATCGTCTCTGGGTGCCTGATTACGTTGCTGATTGTGCTGACGCAGAAATGCGTTGGCTTCATCCAGCGAGCCGAAGCTCTTATCCTTGAGCATTTCCTTCAGTTCACCCATGACAGGCCCCATGACGCGCTGGTGTTCACTTCCGTCCTGTTTGTCAGCACAGCATTTTTTGTATTTGAGCCCGCTGCCGCAGGGACAGGGAGCATTTCTGCCTGTTTTCAAGATGAAACCACCTTTGATACTAATGAAGGGTTTGTCGGGTTTATGTCGGGTGAATCATTCTACCTTTATGTCTTGTTTGACCAGTTTATGTCCAGTTTGCGGTTCTCTATGTTCTTGTCCAGTTTGTCTACTTTGTGTCCAGTTTACCGGCCAGGCAATAAAATGTATTCCGACCGGTAGTACCGAATTTTTTCAAGACGGCTTTACCAACCACGTCCTCAAGATCTCTGGAAGCGGTTCTGATGGTCACATTTGTCAGTTCACGATACTCCCGATTCGTAATTCTGCCATTCGCCTTTACAAAAGATATCCCCTTCACCTGCCGCTCGTTCAGGTTCATTCCGGCCAGTATTTCCGGAGTCAGCCAGTCCCGCCAGATGGTTGTAACGAAAAATCCCTCCCGCTGTTCAAACTGCGGCTCCGGCAGTCCGGCCTCGCGGCAGAGCTCAATCATGGTCTGGGTGCCGGAACCGACCCGCTCGATATAACGTGCCAGATAGAGCGATTCGGCCAGAAGCGGGTTATACGGCACAGAGGGGTGATCATGTCGAAGACTGTCCATGGTAAGAGTGCTGGGCAACGAACCGGGGTTCCAGATTTCGAGCCTGTCGGCAAACAGTCGGACCTCGATAGAGGCATTGCTGTGATAATCCCGGTGAGCAATAGCATTGACGATAGCTTCGCCCACGGCATCGGGAGGAAGTTCATAGGTCGCAGGTGCAGTGATGCTGAAATCTCTGACGCCGATAGCACGATCAATCCTGTCAAGAACAAAATCGCGGGCAAGGTTTGCCTGATCGAAAAGATCACCACCATAGACCTGCATCGATACAAATGGGCGTCGATATTCAGTGCCACGACAATGCATGCACTTGGTTTCAGCAGTCCGGTGGAATTTTTGCGGATTGCTGCCGAAGAGCATGATCGCTGCATTGGTCGGCTTGTGCTCATGAACGAGGTTAAGGTGGGTCAGCAGCACCTGGGTGCTGGTATTTGATTTTAACGGAAATCCGCGTTCACGGCGGGCGGTATCCAGAAACCATTCCATCCGCTTGCGGGAAATGTCTTTCAGAGTTGCCTGTTGACAGAGAGATGTGTCGAAGGGAGGGACTCGCAGGGCGCCGCAGTTGTCGAGGTAGTCCACAAGGCTTGCATAGACCTCGGCAGTCAGAGCGCTGGAATCTTCAATGCGGCGGCGGATCAACTCATTACTTGCCTTGCTGACGAGTTGCCGCATCTTGGGGTGGCGCTGTTTGTCCTCAGAACCCCAGACATACACCAGACGGGTTTTACCATGACGACCGGCATGGTCGTATTCTCGCTCTGTCGGAGAAACACCGTATGCATCCTCAAAACCGTACTCATAGCCAAAGATGCCCAGATATATGTCGCACCGTTCGACCTCTTCCAGATAGACCGTATCTGCACGCTGGTCTCGTGCCGGAAGTTCCTCGAACAGAAAAACGTCCGAAACGAAACGGCGAAGGACCGCATCTCCCACGAGAAAGGCCTTGAGATCTCGGCGAACCTGAGCAAACTCTTTCTGAACGCTGCTGATAAATATTCTCTTGCGGGTTATGGTCATGTCAGTTCTCACAATATTTGGATGATATAAGCGGAGTCGGGTGTCGAGTCCAGAATAATACGAATCCAAGCACATCTTCTTTTCTGAGTCTCACCCGATAGAATTTTGCTGGATACATCGGATTTGGATAGTAACAGAACCCAGCACGTATTCTGTTCATAAGCCAAGGGGTATAAAAAGCGGGAATGTCCGTTCGACGAGTGGCGGATATAATTTTTTCCTGACTACTAATCTCAATATCCTCCGGCTATATCTCTTTTATTCCTTCAGTAGCATTAAGACTCCGTCCAGATAAGTGAGTGCTTCAGTATATATGCCGCCTGTGCATTTCGACTCTCGGGGGCCGGCAATGTTGAGAATGTTAATATACTGACCGTTAAGCCATCGAACCACATGTTCCGGCTTTACAATAACATCATCATCCAGCTGAACGATAATAGTTGGCTATCCATAGTTAAACGGTGAACTCGTGGGTTTATCTTGTTATCTTTCAAGATTTCACCTCAATTGAGGATCAGAGTACCATTGGATTCGAGAACGTTTTATCGGTACGGAAGTGAGATTCTAGTGACATTACGGTTGCATCACGCAATTCGAGCCGGCCACGGGGAGCCGGCTCTATTAAATACTGAAAAAAGAATTATTAATCATACCAGCCAGCACCATCCCAGGAATCGACTCTGTTGGGTAATATGTTTTCCCAGAGAGGTTTCATGGAAATCCTTTTTGCTAATAATGCGGCTTTAAGTTTTTTGTTTATCAGTATTTTGTCATTATCAAACAGCTCGAAAATATCTTCTTTTTTTGCCTGTGTATCATTTATTGAAGAGTCACCACGTGGGAATACTTTTCCTTCAACTCCTGAACCATCAGTTGAAAATCTTGCGGTATTGAAAATATGCATCCATAAAGATATCCATGGAATTATCTCAAGATAGTCTGTTGAGCTGTGATGCATTCTTACTTCAAATAGGTTGTAATCGCTATCCTGTGCCTTGCAGAAATTAACTGAATGATGTGGATTCGCATAGTTCAAATCTAAATATTCATCTTCATCCATTAAAATGGACCTTGAGGGTTTACAATAAGAATTATTCTTCGCAATTTCGTATCCATAAAGGCTTGTTTTGAACAACCTGGAAGGTTTCACCAAAGTAAATAAACCTGGTTCCAGCCTTTGGACCATCCTCAAAACATTCTGTTGTGAAATTTTATCTTTCAACTTTGTTGATAGAGTAATATGTAGTCCGCATCGGAAATCAATCATCAACTCTCGATAGTCTCTGATAAATTTATTCAATGCCTTACATACGATATATAATTCCTCAAAACCTTGCTGGTTACGTAGTGGTGGTGAAATTATTTCCCATCCGCAAGAACAATCCTCCTCTACGCGCCACCGTGTAACATCTCCTCCGTGATATTCAGTGGGTTCTTCACTCATATCCACTTTTTCGGCTCTTATACATTCAATAATTCTTTTTGCTATACGATGCCATTCTTGGTCGTCAAATTTCGGAACAGTTTCAACAGAATTACTCGGCAATGCAGTTAGCTCAATTTCAATGCCGAATGTATGCCCCACGGCATATTGCAAACCCTCTACTCCAGGAATGTTATTTAGTTGTTCAAAACTTACCGTCCTTGGTTCACAATGCAAATCACTTTCTGGTCTGACCCCATCACCTGCACCATAACCTAATGTTGCTGAAAATAGTTCTTTCGGATCAAACACATACTCAGGATGTTTCAGCATGTTATCTGTAAAATCTATGATATGAAACTCAGTTTTTCCTGGAGCAAGCCTTGCGCCACGTCCAACCATTTGTGAGCATAACGCTGCGCTTTCTGTTGGTCTTGCTAACACAATGCAATCAATTTCCGGAATATCCAACCCATGTGTCGCCATATTGACACTAACAAGTATTTTTAAAGCCCCTGTCTTGAATTTGTTGAGTTGAGAGATTCTAAGGTTGTGATTTAACCCGGAATGAAAGACTCCAGAAGAAACATTTTTGTTACACAACATTGAGTTAAGCGTCTCTGCATGTTTTATATTGCACGCAAAAACAAGAACCTTATTATAACTGTTCAATTTTTTTATAACCGTGCTCACGACAAAATCATTTCTTTTGGGATTGTTGCCAAGCTCCGCAAGTGATCCCTGACTAAATGTCTGGCAAGGAGTCAATGTGGGGTTCCAATCAACACCAGTATTAATATGTTTGACTAATGGAGTTGCGAGAACGGAACCAACCAAGTCAGAATATGTTTTTACTGGAGAGAGTAATTTTATTTTACCATGTTCTTTTTGAGTCGCAGAAAGTCCAAGTAAAGTTGCTTTTCCCAGGTAATATTTGAATAAATTATTTAGCATTGTAGCGCCGAGTCCCCAGTGACTTTCATCGTAAACAACCAAAAGTGGGCGGTTGTCCTGTGGGAAGTTTGTTTTTTTACCTTTCCCTCGGTACCATGAAGTAAGAGTTGTATAGATAACCCGTGCTTTTTTGTCACGACGGGTAAATTTATCCATTCCTAGTAATTTCCGCCCATTACCAGCGTATCTGAGTTCTTCCTTTCTACCAAAAAAGGCGGCCATGTTTATGGCAGCCTGCTCAAGAAGTTCCCAGTTTGGTGCAAGCCAAAGTACTTTTGAATCAGGTTCGCTGTTTAGAAAACTGTTAACGCATTCATTGGCAACAAGAGTTTTTCCTGCTCCGGTTGGAAGCCAGATAACATGCATATTATTATTGTCATGTTTAATTAAATTAAAATTTGCTACAAGCTCCAGCTGATAATCATATGGAGTTGGCTTTGCAGACGTCATTTCAGAAAGAATTTCATCAAATGTTCGCGTTTTTTCAACATCAACCTCAGGAGAAGAAAATACACTTTGTATTCGACTCCTTCCACTAGTTTTTTTCAGCCGTCGAGCAACTTCATCCCAAGGTTCATTAAATTCCTCGGCTATTTCATCTAGTCTTCCAATAAGTTCCCTGACAACTGATATTTTTAATTTCGAATATCCCGTTTGGTCTTTTGTCGTATCAAAGACTGTTCGAATTAACTTGCTGCCTCTTTCACCCTCAATACTTCGCTTAAACCTCCTTACGTTACTCCCAACCAATACTGAAATTTCTTCGATAATTCTAAAATAGTCAACTGCAACTGCAACGGAAATTGCGCCTATTGGCGGATATTCGTATTCAAAACACTTGAGCGCATTGTGAGCGTGCATCCGTCCAGTGCATTCTTCGAGCTTACTCTTTGTCCTTGCAAAAGAGAGCCCCGAAAGAATTGCATAATGGATTACGTGGTTTATATCTCCAAGTGCTGTAGCAACGGTAATGGGCATAATTTTCTCCTGTACTTTAGTAATACTGCCGAATATACCCATACGCTTTCTCAAACAACTCCTCATCCTGATGGAGTCGGTATTTAAAGAGCGTTTTGCGGAGGGACTGCTTTACCAGTCGTTCGCCCCCTGTGGTGGACTGCCAGCCATCAAAGCGTACTTGCCGTACAATGTCGTCTATATCTGTAACAATCCGCTCCACCATAACCGGTGTGTCTTCAGTTTTCACATCCTGGAAAAGGTCAGACAATGCCGATTTACCTCGGTCATCATCCTCTTCCGGTGGAGTTTCCTTTTCAGCCTGGAGCAACTCCTTGGCCAGTTGCAGCAGTTGCTTCAGGAATTCCACGCTGGTTATGATCCCTTGTTCCTGGCGGTTTTTCAGATCTTCCAACCGTTCCGACAACGCCTTAAACTTCGGGTTACCCATGTGTTTGCGCAATCTGCGGGCAATCTTTATTTCGATGATTTTAACCTTCTTGGGGTCGGGGTTACTCAGTACCGCTTCCAGCAGATCGGCGTCCAGTATCAGTGTTTCTAGGTCATCACGCAATGTCTCAACATGAACATTCTGATGAATCAGCTCTATCGTTTTGGCTCCAAGGGAATGCCAGATCAGTTTTCCATGGCCACCGGATGGTTGTACCGATTGATAAACTTGTGACAGCCAGCGATAGTCTGTCTCGTACTGGTTAAGAATCGGATCTGGTGATATTGCTTCCCAGAGTTTGTTGACGACGCTGAACTCGCCAGCAAAATTGTCACGCACTTCGTTGTTGGGTAAACATTGCTGCGCTGCTATAAGCCCTTCATATCCCTGAACAGTCCGGTCAACGCCGGGAAAGAATGCAAGGCACTTCTGCATGGCTTCCGGTAGTTTGCTCTGTAACTCCTGTATATTGGAAACAACCTTGAGGATATTCTTGTCATCAAACTCCAGCGCTTTGGCAACATCGTCAAAGACACCGAGGTAGTCCACAATCAGGCCGTGGGTCTTGGTGTCTGAATAGGTCCGGTTTACACGGCAGATAGCCTGAAGCAGGGTGTGGTCGCGCATCGGCTTGTCCAGATACATTGCCTGAAGAATTGGCGCATCAAAGCCGGTCAGCAGTTTTGCGGTAACTATGATCAGTTTCAGTGGGTCATTCGGGTCGCGGAATCTATCCAGCAGGCGTTCTTCCTGATCTCGGGTGCGCTCATGCATCTTGTACTGAGGCTCATTGCTGTTGACCGTCATGACGATCTCGCTCGCCTCGGGCGATAACAACTTGTCGATTTCATTCTTGTAGAGCAGGCAGCATTCACGGTCAAAGGTGACGATCTGCCCCTTAAAGCCGTTCGGCTCGATCTTGCTCTGGAAATGCTGCACAATGTCTGCGCAGATGCGCTGGACACGCTCCGGCGTTTTTACCAGCACCGCCATCTTTGAGGCGGCTTTAGCCAGGTTATCCTTATCCAGATCAGACAGATCGCCGGTCAGCTCGGCATACGCTTGGTCGATAGCTTCCTTGTCAATATGCAGTTCCACCAGACGCGGTTCAAAGTGCAGCGGCAGGGTGGCACCATCCCGGATTGATTCTTCAAAGCCATAACGGCTCATGTATCCGCCCGTATCCTCTTCAGCACCAAAGGCATAGAAGGTATTACGGTCACTACGATTGATCGGTGTACCAGTGAGCCCGAACAAGAATGCATTGGGAAGCGCCTGTCGCATTTTACGGCCAAGGTCGCCTTCCTGGGTACGATGGGCTTCATCCACCAGGGCAATAATATTGGAGCGGTCATTGAGAACGCCATCAGCCTCGCCAAACTTGAAGATGGTCGTAATGATAATCTTACGGACATCCTGGGCCAGCACCTTCTGCAACTTTTCGCGTGATTCGGCCTTTTCCAGGTTGGGAATATCGGCGGCAGTGAAAGTGCCGGTGATCTGGGAATCAAGATCGACTCGGTCTACTACGATTAGTACAGTTGGGTTTTTGAGCTTGGGATGCATGCGCAGCTTCTGAGCAGCAAACACCATCAGTAATGATTTCCCCGAACCTTGGAAGTGCCAGATAAGCCCCTTCTTTGGATAGCCACTCAGCACACGTTCCACAATCAGATTGGTTGCTTCATACTGCTGATAACGGCAGATGACCTTACTCCGTTGTTTCTTCTTATGGGTGGCAAACAGAGTGAAGTTGGCAAGGATGTCGAGGACAATGTGTGGGCGCAGCATGCTTTCGACTGCTGCTTTCAGGGAGTGAAGCGGGTGGTGCTGAGGATCAGCGCCGCCATCATCCAGATTCCATGGCCCCCAGTCTTTAACCGGCAGGCCGATGGAACCAAAGTGATATGCTTTACCCTCGGTGGCAACTGAGAATACGTTGCAGACAAACAGCTCCGGCACAAACTTCTCGTAATCATCATGTACCTGAATAGCGCCGTCAACCCAACTGGTGGATTTGCGGACTGGCGTCTTGGCTTCGATGAGTACCAGCGGCAGACCATTCACCAGCAGCATCAGGTCAGCACGTTTTTCTGTTGGTCCAGCGCGGAAAGTGTACTGTTGGGTAACGATGAATTGGTTGTTGTCCAGATTTTCAAAGTCGATTAGCCGTACTGGAACATGCTCATTGTTCTGGCCGAATGGCATGGTGCGTTCACCACGCAACCAGGCGGTCATTTCTTCGTTGGCGCGAATCAGTCCGTCTGAACGTACCGAGAGCACGATGGCCCGCAGTTTGTAGATTACTTCGTCGGCTCGGTCAGGTTGTTCTACAATTTCGGGATTGAGATGAATAAGGGAGTCGCGCAGGTAGGATTCAACAAATACTTCGTGGCTTTGACGAGGGAGCTTGCTTGGCGAGACATACCGCCAACCGATTCCTTTTGCCGCTCGCCCGACAATGTAGAGCGGTTCTGGTGAACTGACAACTCCTGGAACTGCCACTTTAGTCGAACCGGTCAGTAAGTCGCGGAGGTAGGCTTCTACGGTGTTGGATTCGTTAAACACTAATCCTCCTCAAACTGAGTATAGCCAGAATGGCTTTTCTCATAGACTGTAACTTGAGTTTTCGCTGTTTTAGTGAGCTACTGTTCTGATCAAGTTCTGTAATTATTGAAAGGAATCTCTTCTGGCTACTTAGCGGAGGGACCGGAACTCTCAGTCGCCTTATTTCACCTTGGAATAAATTCCCCTGAGCAGTTTGTAAAACCCTCCCAGCAATTTGTCGCTGAAGAAAAGGTGATCTTAATGATAACTCCAGCAATTTACCATTGAGTTGATTTGATGGGCGAATTATTGCAACGCTTCTGACCATCGCAAAGTCACCTTGCTCGGCTAAATGGCAGGTGCGACCAATAGAACCAGAACAACTCAAAAACACATCACCCATTTTTGGCCTAATACGTCGAGCAATTAAGTTAAAAGTTTCCTCGCTTACAAAATCACATTCTGTTAAATCGAGCCATCCATCTTGGATATTCCTGGCTGATAAAAGAGGAACGCCACCTTCTGTCCTTATTGGGGTTGCATGTTCTCCATCCGTAACAAGCTCCGCAATACTATTTATAGTCAATATTTGCAATCCCGCAGAAACCTCACCAAAATGAGGGTCTTCTATGCAGTTACACTGACTGTTTCTTCCAAGAATTTCAGAACAATATAGAGACCAAATTAGTTTATTGGATAATTTATCTGCATTTTCAAGGTTATCAAGGTTTTCATCGAGCATAGCGACCAAATCTGCAAAATTTCTTTGTTCTGCCAACGGCAACAGAGCGAACTCAAAATTAGCCAAACTCGTCCAGTTAGTACGTGGGCTCAGACTGCCAGCAGAGGTACCGACGGCATGCTGAAAGAAAGCCTCGGTCTGGCAAATGTACGGCAGCAACTCCGGTAGCAACACGTTCGAGTCTTTACTCTCAAACACATAGATGTCGCCTGAACAAACACCAGAAAAATCAGCCACTGCAACCTTACGCTGATAGGCTCGGCGCTTGCCAAACAACACCTGCCCTGGCTTGAAGACACTGGTGAATGTAACTCCATCAGCCACATTTCCCCAACGCCTGATGCGAAGATCTTCCGGCTCGATATGGTCAAGACCGATATACCGTTCATAGCCATCAGCGATAGGATCACTGCTGCGGGCTTTGGACAGGCGGACAACGTCACCGAACTTGACTCGTTGCCAGCCTGGTTTTAGTACTTGATTATCCTTCATGTGCCCACACATAACGAGTTTTAAGTGATTTGTTCAGAATAGACTGCCATGGCAGACGGCCTTCTTTCTGTAATCGCCCGAGAACGATGCCGGGGGCAATGTCATACTGTGCCGCGAATGAACGAATTGATTCGGCGTTGGCAGGAAGCAGGCGTAATGCCCGAGAAGCTGATGGTGAAATCAGTACATCACTGGCAAAAACATTAGCCTGGTCTTCATGATCATTACCAAGATCACCCTCGACATCAATGAAAAGTAGCCGTTTACCGTGAAGTAATAAGTGCCCTGCTTCGTGAAAGAGTGAAAACCAGAAATGGTCATTGGTTTTGTGGCGCAGACTTAACATCAATAAAGCTTTGTCTTGGCCGAGCCATTGCGTCGCTCCGCTTACTGGACACCCTTTCGGCGCCGGGGCCACAACAACGGCAACACCAACCGCAGAACAGGTTTCCATGAGCTTAGGAATGAAAATGTCCGGATTTGGCTCATTGGTAAGTGCTCGAAGTCTGACTATTGACTCTTTAAATCCGGCTTTATCATATGGTTTGCATTGAATAAGCCCTGCTTGCCGTTCCCCCTCCCGCAACCAGGCCGAGACGGCGCCACTATGCTTGGCAAATTTTTCCGAGGAGCGGTAGGCCGCCATTGGCTTACCGTATTCGTTTTCCCAGGCAGAAACTGAAGCAACCCCGAAGAAACGCAGACACTCCGCGACCATTTCGCCTTTATCGGCAAAGTGTCGAATCCAACCGAATTTAATCATGTCCCGTACCGGAATTTCTTTGAGCCAATCAGCAAACGCTGCCAATGAGATGCGTTCCTCTGCTCGGGCCAGTGCTTCGCGATACTGGGCTTCACGGGTAAGCCAGAAGCTGGCCGGACTGCCAAGGACTCGTTCAAGCTTTAGCGCCGTATCTTCAGTAATGGCTGCTTTGCCATTGATAAGCAGACTGATATGCTTTGTCGTGTATCCAGTACGACTCGCGAATTCGACCTGATTCCAGCCCCTTTCTTCCAGCAGATCAAGAATGGTGTCACCTGGTGGAGAAACCCAGTCAGGAGTGAATGTTTTTGATTGTTTAGTCATGATAATCACCTATGAAAACGATGCGGATCTTTGTGACAAGATCCCAGCTTATGGAGTTGTCTTCATGTTTGGGAACCGGAATGTTTGCAGGTTCAAAGACAAGGCGTTTGCCTCCATGAAGATCAAGAGCAAATTCACCAGCTCTATCACCTTTCAGGGGGTGAGGGTGTCCGGCAGTAAGTTCTGCCACGGTAGCAGCTGCACGTATATCAGCTATTCGGGTGCGGAGCTTGCGACTACAGTTGTCACCTAACTGTTTTGTCATGAGCCTTTGTTGTTCGCAGAGTGCTTGCAGATCAGGAGAGGAAAACGCAATATCCATTCAAGAGGCCCTTGTATAAAACAATTAACCAAAAAGGTAAACACTTTTTTAAACATAGCAATTAAAAACTGAAGCAAGGTTGCATGCTCGACTGGTATTAGGTTGCAAGTTCAGCCTTGCAGTCTTTACTCCCACACGGATCTTTCTTAATTGATAGTGAATCCAGTGTTTCAGCCAGATTATCCATCTGTTGCCAAAAATCATGGCCGCCGCTTTGCCATTGTTCCCATACTGACTTTAAGCTCTGGGTGTTTTCACCATTGATTGTAGCATCATGCTTACGCACATAGAGTGGGATAGACAGATTGGCATTGTTGGCAGCAATTTCCTCAATGGTTGCCAGGTGGGAGAATCCTGCTTCATCTTGAAAAGCGCGGAAAGATCCTAGGATATGTTCCTGATGCTCCGGCTTGAGAAAGCTTTGCGCCCGCTCGCGGGTAACAGCGTTGAGGGCATCAATGAAAAGCACCTTGCCTTTGCGCTCCGGTCGTTTGTTGCGGCTGCAGACAACGATACATGATTCCATCGGAGAGTTATAAAAGAGGTTTGGCCCAAGGCCGATAACCGCTTCAACAAGATCCTGCGCTACCATCTTGGAACGCATTTCCAGTTCCTCGTTACGGAACAGCACGCCGTGGGGCCAGAGAACAGCACAGCGCCCCTTGTTAGTAAGGCTCTTCAGGATGTGCTGGAAGAACGCGTAATCTGCCCGCCCTTGAGGTGGGGTGCCAAGGAAGTTACGGCCCCATTTATCAGATTCAAAAGCGGCACGATCCCATTGTTTAATTGAATAAGGTGGGTTTGCCAGAATCACATCAAAGTGCTTGAGTCGGTCGTCTTCGATAAGCTTGGGCTCGGACAGTGTATCCCCGCGAGCAATCTGAAAATCTTCAATCCCATGAAGAAAGAGATTCATCCGCGCAATACCGGATGTCATCAGGTTACGCTCCTGGCCATAAAGCTTGAGGGTACGAAATTCGCCACCTGAGCGCTTTACCTCTGCCAAAGCAGACAAGAGCATGCCACCAGTGCCACAGGTAGGGTCATAGATTGATTCACCCGGTTGTGGGTCAAGCAGTTGTGTCATGAGATGGACAACGGTGCGGTTAGTATAGAACTCTGCCGCTGTATGACCGGAGTCATCAGCGAATTTCTTGATCAGAAACTCGTAGGCATTACCAAGCTCATCTTCCGGCACGTTAGCAACTGAAAGTGTCTGAGTTGAAAAGTGTTCAATCAAGTCCTTGAGGGTTTCGTCTGGCAGCCGTTCTTTGTTAGTCCAAGCAGCGTCACCAAAGATCCCTGTCAACAGATCAGGATTGGCAGCTTCAAGTGTCCGGATGGCGGACTGTATAGTCATGCCGAGATTCTTGGGGGCCTGACGGACATCATTCCAATGGGAGCCGGTTGGAATCTGGAAACGATGATTCTCGGCAAAGTCACCACCTGATTCGGCAACTGAGCGCAGGTACTCCTCGTCATACACGTCGGATACGCGCTTGAAGAACAATAGCGGGAAGATAAACTGCTTGTAGTCACCGGCATCAATCAGGCCGCGCAGAAGCGTAGCTGCACCCCAGAGGTATGTTTCCAGTTCTTGTTGGGAAATGCGGTTACTCACTACAGCCACCCACCTTCGGTCATAAGCGTATTCAGGCGGGCTTCGGCTTCCCGGCATCGCTCTAAGGCGGATTTAAAATCTTCTATGGCCTGAGGCAGTGGCGGAATGTCCTCGTTAAGCGGCGGCAGCACGAATCGAGAAATATTAAGCGTCCACTCTTCCGCCTTGATCTCATCAGTACTGACAATGCGCACTCGATCCTGGACATCGGTGAACTGCTGGAACCAGTTCAGGATCTCCGCTCCATGCTCGGGCTCCATGTAATTTTGGGCTCTACCTTTTCGGAACAGGCTTGAGGCGTCGGCAATCATAACTTTGCCCTTACGGGCTGAGGCTTTTCGTTTTCGCAAGACAAGGATACAGGCAGCAAGGCCGGTTCCGTAAAACAGATTCGGTGCAAGTCCGATAACACCTTCTATTAGATCCAGTTCTAACAACTTACGCCGTATATCCCCTTCAGCTCCTTTACGGAACAAAGCTCCTTGCGGTAACACTACTGCCATACGCCCTGTTACTTCGGCCATGGATTTAACCATGTGCTGTACCCAGGCAAAGTCACCACTGCTTGAAGGTGGCATGCCGGCGAAGTTACGGCCAAACGGGTCATTTTGCCAGACTTCCTCTCCCCATTTTTCTAAAGAAAAAGGCGGATTGGCAATGACGCAATCAAATGTGGCCAAGTGATCACCTTCAAAGAACGCAGGATTGCGCAGTGTATCGCCACGAACAATCTGAAAATCTTCGATGCCATGCAGAAACAGGTTCATGCGAGCAATAGATGACGTCGTAAGGTTTTTCTCCTGCCCAAATAGCTTGCCCCAGAGACGTTTCGTATCGCCATGCTTTTCATGGACATGCTGAAGTGCAGCGAGCAGCATACCGCCAGTTCCGCAAGCGGGATCGTAAATGGTTTCGCCTTCTTTGGGATCAAGCATATTCGCCATGAGCCTGACAACGCTGCGCGGGGTATAGAACTCACCGGCTTTTTTGTTGGTGGCATCGGCAAACTTCTTGATCAGATATTCATAGGCATCACCCAGGATATCTGAGGCTACATGCTTGTTGCCAAGCGATAGTTGGGAAAAATGTTCAATCAGGTCTTTAAGTAGTGCATCGGTGAGACGGTCTTTGTTAGTCCACTGTGCATCACCAAAAACACCATACAGAGTGTTGGGGTTGGCTTTCTCAATCTCCCGCAATGCTCGCTGTAATGCCGTACCGACATTAATCGGCGTTTCCCGCACATCCCGCCAGTGACACCCTTCAGTGACCTGAAACCGGTGTGACTCTGGAAACATGGCAAGCTCAGCGTCGCCCATTTCCTCGGCGATCTCCTGATACTCTTCATCCCAGACATCGCAGATCCGTTTGAAAAACAGGAGAGGGAAAATGTAGGTCTTGAAATCAGCGGCATCTACCGGACCACGGAGGATGTTGGCTGATTCCCAAAGGTGGTTTTCGAGTTGTGAGAGGGAGATTGTCATTTTGCCTGCTTCGTCATGATATGAGCACGGTATACATACCAGATCATAACGCCATTAGCCATCGGAAACCCTCTTCATTAAAGCGGTTACGGCGGTATCTATGTTTGCTGAAAACACGGGACACGAGTCAGCAAGAACATGTCATCAGATGAAATGTCCTCATAATTTATCAGGAAACTCCTTCTGTACCCCGTGAATATCGGCCTTATTATAGAGCCAAAATCAAAAGGGTACCTTTGGCTTTCATAAAGAGTTCTGATCACTGGTTATATGAGGACAGCGCCGGATATAGTGTTTCAGCCTACCTCATTTTACTTCTGATTAAGTTTCGCAGACAAAAATATAGCAATGAATATTGCACGTCACGAACTGTCGTGTTGCTATGCCATAATGACCTTAATACAAATCTAAGGAGGCCAGCCATGGCACGAGCAACAGCAGAAACAGCAAGTATTCTCAGGGAACTTTATGATGAGGAATTCAGCGGTGACGAATGTGAACCTTACCAAATAGGCTGGGATCAACTCAGAGGTATAGCCGGTGTCGAGCGGTTAACTGGTGATATTATCGCTAACGTCGGTAAACTTATGCTTGATTCTGGTTATGCTCTCGTACCTTTTGATAACTTCTTGCTGGTGTGTATGGAAGCAAATTATCGTCGGACACGGAAGGTACCAGCACGTCTTGTTGAATCGTATTTAGCGGTTACTGGTGAAACATTGTTAGATGACGATGGCGATCAAGAGATCGAAGATGATGACGTATAATCGGGAACATTATCCGTTGCATGAACTTATAGATGACACCTATGAGACTATTCATAAACTGCATTCGAGAACAGAGCTTGTCACAGGTTACCCGACTGGTTTTGTTGAATTAGACTGCATAGCTGGTGGACTTCACCCTGGTGAGCTGATAGTCATTGCATCACGGCCATCAATGGGAAAGAGCACTCTGGCTTTGAATATTGCTCACTTCCTGAGTGTGAAAAGAACCCCAAAAGTAGCTTCGGCAATCTTCTCTCTGGAAATACCAAAAGAGCAGCTCGTTATGCGCCTGTTTTCGGCTACTGCTGGCATCAGTTACGGAAGAATGAGGACCGGGCATCTCAATGATACAGATTTACTAAAGCTGGATGGTGCGAAAGAGTCGCTGCGGCGGGGTGAAATCTATATTGATGATACTGCCGGCATTGGCATCAATGAGTTACTGACAAAAGTGAGACACTTGAAAACAGATCATAATGTCGGGCTCATCATCATAGACTATCTGCAACTCATGAGAGATGAATCCAGGGCAGTATTAAGCCAGGAAGAAATATCAAATGTTTCGCGTTCGCTGAAATCTCTGGCACGGGAGCTTAATATCTCGATCATAGTTCTTTCCCAACTGCATAGAAATCTTAAAAAGCTCAAGAAAAATAAACGGCGACCTGAATTGAGCGATTTGAGAGAAGCTGGCTCACTTGAAAATGATGCTGATGCCATACTGTTCGTCTACCGAGAGTCGGTATATTGCACAAAATGCCGGAAGCGTGATGGCTCCTGCACACGTGGTCATGAAAATAATGCCGAGATTATCATTGCTAAACAGAGGAGCGGTGCAATCGGTACGGTTTACCTTGCCTATTCTGGGGATACCATGAGTTTTAAAAATCTGACGGCTCGTGGCTTACCGAGTAGCGATGTATAGAGGTCTCTGGTCAATAGCAGCCGTTCAACGATAAATTGAACGGCTGCTTGGTGTGTCGCCGAATCAAATCTAGTGCGAAGATAGTACAAGCCGAAAGCCATTTTTGAAACTTTTGATGCCTGGAAATTCTGAAAATCGGGATGCCACTCGCATTCTGCTTGGCGGAAAGTAGTAGTAACCGCCTCGCACCACCCGCGTCTCATGTTTGATTCTACTACAACTCGGCCCCTGTGGATTGCAGCGTGGACTTTCAGCATAATAATCCGAATCAAAAATATCCTGGCACCATTCCAGCACATTGCCGCACATATCGTACAAACCAAGGCCATTCGGCTTTAACATGCCAACCGGATGCATGCCATCACGTAGATTTCCATGATGCCACGCATATTCACCTAGTTGCTCTTCGTCACTGGTGCCAGCCCACCGTTCTTTTCTACCGCCACTGCGGGCGGCATATTCCCATTCCGCTTCGGTCAGCAGTCTGTATGTGCGTCCGGTCTGGCTATTGAGGCGTTTTATGAATTCTTGTGTATCGTACCAACTAACATCCGTTACCGGATAACGGGCTCTCCTGTTAAATCGAGAAGGATTTTGACCCATTATTTTGATCCACTCCCCTTGCGTTACCGGATACATGCCAATCGAGAAATCAGCCAGCTCGACTTCATGCAGAGGCAACTCGTCGGCACTGCAATAACTCTCTCCATACAGTTCACGGCCATCTCCTTCCGCAAAGAGATCCCCCATCAAAAACTCGCCACCTTTGACCAACACAAACTCCATACCAGTGGCCGGGCAGGTTATGTGTGACGGAAGAGTAGAATGGGGAGCATTGAAAGAATGACATGTTTTTCCGACTTCAGCTACCGATAGCGCCAGACGAAATCCTGGCCCAAAGCACGTTTCATCAGGATCAGCATTAAAGCGATCTGCCAACTGCATTTCCATAGGCTCGTTTATGCTGCAACAGCCGCGCAGAACCCGCTGTACTCCTCGGCCCGGTCCCAACGGATTTTTTGCATAATATGGCAAATTCCTGTCTTCGCACCATTCCCACACGTTGCCGCTCATATCGTATAAACCAAGGCCATTCGGCTTTAGCATGCCTATCGGATGAGTACCTTCATATGGACGACTATGCCATACATACTCATCCAACTCCTCTTCATTACTTGTGCCGGCCCAACGTTCCATCTTTCCTCCACTACGAGCCGCATACTCCCATTCAGCCTCGGACGGCAACCGAAAGGCCTGCCCGGTCTGACTGTTCAGGCACGTGATGAAATCATGGGCTTTGAACCAACTGACACCCGTTACCGGGTAATTGTCTGCAAGAACATCCTGCGAAGGATTATTACCCATTATTTTCACCCACTCTGCCTGCATGACCGGATATTTCGCCATGTAGAATTCGTCCACTTCCACTGAATGTACCGGATTACCTAAATAATAATCATCTATAGGGCTTTCCGTGGCAAACACATTGCCCATCTGAAAGATACCGCCCGGAACCTGAATAAATTTCATACCGGTAACCGGGCAGGTTGATTGTTGAGGTGCTTTTCTAAGTGGTGTTTTTTTGCTGATGTGCGGTTCTGTAAACATGATGACTTCCTTTGGAACCCAAAATTACCTGAAGTTTTCTTCCTATATACCGCAGATGAGCGACAGAACGCGTCGTGTAAATTTTGGACCTATCATGCACGACAAGAACTGACGTCTTACTGTGATTTACTGGTGATGCTGCAATAATACTGAGGTCAGGAGGGGAATGCTATGTCAACTGATTCTATCATTATCCGCTGTAATGGCTGCGATTACAGGCATCATGAAATATTTGCCCCTATAACTATCAAATGTAGGGTCGGTGATGACATTGTGACGTACGACCACACAACTGCGTGGTGCAATCAGTGTGCGACCATTCGGTATATTGAGTTTCTACCTGATCTTGCTGAATTACAGTTTGAATATGACAGACGTGTCAGGCCATTATCCGCACAACCAATACCAAAAAGCGTTGATTGCAAGTTTGGCAGCAGTAAGCCGCTGCTCAGATCCAGGAGGTATGGAGGTAATATCAAGGATCTGAAAAATCGGATCATCTGGAGACAGGCAAGACATACACCGCCGCACTGTCTTACCTGCGGGACAGCGGATATTACACTTGTCGATTACGAGGCAATCAGCGGTTCGGAACTGATTTTAAAAAACTTTCGCCATTCATGCGGTGGGGCATTGGTAATTGACTACAAAGAGGATCCCGGCATCAGGTTCTGTGGTTTCAAAAAGTCGGTGGTTTGGATGGATATTGACGGGAATATACTGGATGTAAGCGAAGAGAAGGATGAAGATGCAGAGGTGTATGATTTACCTGAATTTTGATCGCCAGGAAATAATTTTTATCTGTTCTTGCACGTCACAATTTGTCGTGAGTCTATGAGATAGTGTCTTCAACACTAAATCAAGGAGGCACGACCATGGTACACTCAGCAACAGCAACGGCACTGAGTCTTTCCAAACTGTATGAAGACACTTTTGCAGGAGATTTAGAGGAACCCTTCCGTATCACGTGGCCAGAACTTCGCATGATGGCTGGAGTTCCCAAGCTGACAGACACTGTCATAACTGAAATCAGCGCTGATCTTTCCGAGCACAATCTTTTCCTGTTGCCATTCAACAATTTCTTTCTTGTTGCTCGGGAGCGGGACATCCGCAAATATCGCAGAGTGCCCGGCAGGTTGTTGGAGCAGTTTATGTTTGATGCAGATGAAGCAAGAGAGATCGAAGATTGCGAGGTTAATGACGAGGATGTGGAGTCGGCATAGTCATGATGTCGCCGGCATCAGATATTCATGTTCATGGCTTGAATGGCGCAATACGCACGGTGGTGACGGAGGACGGCGGAAGGATTCCGCCTCCTACCCGATCGCTATTGCCCGTTCCTTTATATACTTAATAAATTCAGGCGTTACTTCATCAGCCGGAGCAAGAGGCCAGTGATCTCTAGGTTGCCTTAGCTTGTAAAATTGTGGTTGTATCAGTGCGTCACGAATAATTTGTTTAGTTGCTGGATTCCTAAGATTAAAGGGAGGGTTTGGGGGCTCTAAAATGCTTGATTGTGCAGCAAGTTTCGTAAAACAACCATCGGTTGGGTCAACATATCCACGAGGTATAACATGATCCACATGCACCCAACTGATGTTGCCATTAGCCCGTGGCTTTCCACTATTAGTACTCAACCAGCATAAAATCCAATCACCGGGTTCTATGGCGTCTTCCTCTAGAAATGCGAAGTCATCATTATTAAAATATTCATCAATAGTCTTGCCCTGCCGATCAGGTAAAGCTTTAGAAATTGTAATTTCATCGTGTTTGAGATTGGTAACAATATCGTACCAAACTATATGGATTTTATCTAAATTACTACAGTACTCAGACAATTCAGGAATTCTGGTACTATCAGTAACCAACCTATTCTGGACAGAATCGTCCCATTTTTCTTTTAGGACTTTGAGCTGTGCTATTTTGGATTCAAAATCGGGATATTGGATTTCTGCTGATTCTTTGTAATCGTTGAATGTGCCCAGTAGTTGACTGACTGAAGAATTATTCTCGAGGAGAATCGCCACTTCTAAAAGTCTATTTCCACTCAATGCGTTGTAAGTAAGGTTGCAACTGCCAACTAATGCTGAATTAGACCCAATGTAAATTTTAGAATGGAGTTCATTGAGGAAGTAGACATTTTCGTGCCCTTTTATATTCATTATTGATTCTATAGCTCTAGGGTTTGAACCTATGGTAGGCGAAACAATTATCTCTTCCAGGTCGTCTACAGATATATAGTCGTCCCAGTCGGCCCCTACGTAAGCAACTGCAATTTGTGATGGTTCAACCTCTTCGAGTGCCTCACGTATTTGTTTTGCTTCGGTTAGAATTTTCATAATTCCTCCGTTTCAAAATCGAGATGAGTAGTAATTGTAGCAGTAAAGCAGAAGAATCGAATGAAGAGTGCATCCCCAAAAGTTCTGAATTTTGATACGAATATCAAAAAAATACTGGATGTCTTTGGAACTTCAGGAACCACCGGGTTTGGCTTTAGTCGCCTCTATCAGACAAATTTGGGTTAACAAGAAATCTCTGCTACGAACAAACTCTCATGCAGTTTCTCTTGTATACCAACGATTTATCTGAAAGCAATAAAAATTAAGGGTTGCTTATATTTTTCTTATGCTGAATTTTGGGAAGCGGTGTCAGATGGCAAACACATCTAACACCGTCTGATATATATAAAAAAAATCGGTTTACCTTGTGTGTATTGATGTGCTCAGTATGACGAGTACAAGGTACCGGACAATAGATCAACTCAAAACAATCATGGGAGTTTTGCTCCCGGTAGGGCGTGGCAATGCTGATATTTGAATCAGATTCAAATGGGCAGTAGTGTCAATGCTTCATCAAACTGTACCTTTATATCATATTCTTTCCACCATACGTAGGGATAAATCCCGCCACCCCCGGTTGCTTCGATGACGCTGTTCCATGCACAGACTTTTGACGGCGGATCCATAGGGTCGAGGACAAGATAACGCCACAGAATCTCTTTTCCGCCAGCATCTATCAGATATTCAAGTCCTACAACCAGCACCCAATGCCCATCAACGCCTCCCCAATCCAAACCCAGGATAACCGGATGATCCTGCTTGATATGTCCCTCTATAAACGGTCGCAAGGCAACACCGCGGTCTAGGCATTTTTCTGCTTTGAGTTTTGTTTTGTATGTTTTGCTGATGAACCCTTCAAGGTCTACCAGTTGCGTCCCATGCCTGAATAAAGCCGAATACTCCTCCATCAACTTGAACGCCTTTGCCAGTCGACTGTTTCCGTGAATACTGACCGGAGAACCGGTTATTTCCTCGCGCTTGGCAACTCCGCAGATCATCAACGCCATAAACAGGCAATACGGCCCACAGGCACCATCGATATCGCCCTGCCTCAGATGGAGCAGTTGAGATTCATCGTCGCTGTTTAGGATTGGTACTGATGGCCCTTCGTGGGTTGCGTCTATCGGGTCGATAACAATGAGTTTGGTCATGGATTATTTCCCGGCCTTCTCCACAATCACTTCCAAAAGCTTTACCATCGCCAGAGTATCCTGCTTGCAATACTCCAGCAGATTCTTCTGTATTCTTGCCAGCTCCTTTGGGTTACCGGCAAGGTCGCACATTTGATGATAAGCCTCCATAGCCGCACCGCCATTACCTATTTCCATATTGTCATACGACATCCCCTTGACGAAAGCGGGTAGAACGCCTTGATAGATTGCGAGCCTTGCCGCTTCCATGAGTATCATGCCGGTACTGTAATATTTCATTTCTGTTCCTTTTCCATTGCAGCCAACAACTTTTCCAACTTCTCCATTTCGAGTATTTCCTTCTGTGTCCTCGAAAACTCACGAATCAGCTTTTCGATTTCTGTAGTCCATCCTTCATGCACAATTTCAAGACAATAAGCATCACTTGTATCAGGCACTTCTTCATTGAGCATCTCTTGTAACCGATTCAGTAGCCTCTGGCGACTCGCAACTTTCCAATATGGAGTATACGTATAGAGCTCCTAATTGGAGGTCATAGAACCTTTTATATCTTGGATCTTCTGGGATTCTGTTGTGGCGTATTGCCCTTAGATCATTCTCGTAATGTCCTATTTTTTTATGGAAGAGTTGTTGTATCTCTTGCTCATCCCACTTCATATTTGTCTCCTCTTGAAATAGTCACTTGTTCACCTTCTTTTCTATCACCTCCAGCAGTTTCACCATTGCCAGCGTATCCTGTTTGCAATACTCCAGCAGATTCTTGCGCACCTGTGCCAGTTCTTTCGGGTCATCGGCACAATCACACATCTGGTGGTACGCCTCCATCGCTGCACCGCCGTCACCAATTTCCATGCCATCGTATGACATTCCCTTGACGAACGCGGGTAGAACGGCCTTTATGGAGTGAGAACCCTTTTGCTTCCAGGAATAGAGATCACGAGCCTTGAATGGCTCGATGAGATCAACCATGTTGTCGATGATCGACAGGAGGCGCTTTTTCCTGGCGGGAAACTGTTCGGCCAACTCTTTAATCCGGCCTGCTTCAAAGGATTTCCAATAGGCAAGTACACAGGCACACTCCGGAATGTCCTTCAGAAGCCGTTCGGTAATTTCCTTGCGGGGGTCAACGCCAGGTTTGGCGAGATATTCTGTGTGATACAGAGTGCCACCTGCTTTTTCCAGCCAGTGCAACGAATATTGAAACGGTACCTGCTGGAACGGCTTTATATCATCATACGACGGGATGCTCTCCATGAAGGTCTCAAAATCAAGGAAATAGAGCGGATAGCGGAGCGTATCAAGAAATTGCTGTAGCCCCTTTTTGCTCACGACGGTCTTCTTGCTCCGTGCAGTCTCAACCTGCTGAAGCTGTTTTCCCTTGACCTGATCAAGAGGGATGTCTTTCAGCTTTTTTATTCCCTGTCCATAGAGTTTAAAGGTATCTGCGCCCTTGCCAGCCAGGTCGAATACTGAATCGTCAGGAACATCCTGCCAGCAGTGGCACATGAAGTCGCACTCGTACGGATCACTGCACCAGGGGCCAATATCAATATCAGGCATTTTCCCCTTCAGCATTTTCGACTGCCGGGCAATCTCCTTTTTGACATCGGCCTGACGCTCCAGAACGTCTTTGGTAACATTGTGACGGGTAAATAGTGCATCGAGATCAAGTTCACCGTTACGGCGATAGCTTGTATCAAGGTGTACGACAAATGCCTTGGTTATGGTTAGTCCGGTGCCGGTGATGATGTGATACTGTACCGCCGTGTCATCAAGGTAAATGTCCTTCACCTTGCTGCTCCCTTTGACTTCGTACAATTCCCAACCGCCTCGCACCTTGCGAATGATATCAGCTTTTACGAAGACGCCATTGTGCATGAAAGCCGCTTCGTAAATAACCTTGGCTTTGGTGAGAGCTGTCTGTGTTCTCTGAAGCTGCTCGTCAAAAGTCAGGTCATCGAACGGGATCAAAACTCCACCGGGAAAGATTTCCTGCGCAAGCTCACCAACTTTATGCCCCTGAGCGAAAGCTTGATTTGCAGCTTCAGACTCTTCGCGTAGCTCCGGTTTGTGGGTTGCAAGCCAGAGCGCCTTGTGACACTGAAGCCCTTTCATGTAGCGGGATTTACTCAAACTGTTTTTCGTAGCCATGATGGAACCTCATATACTTCTTTGTCTTCAACTATGCTGGAGCCCGGTTCTGACGGATTGGAATGTCTCACACGGTCATATTTATCGTGCAGTTTTACCCAACGAGGAAATACCGCTTCCTCCGATGGTCTATGAACGGCTAATAAGCTCACCAGGATAGCATCAACGGAGCTGTCATCAGCTATTACACCTATCCGAAGATTGCATTCTTCATTGGTCTGGTCATGAATAAATGTATTTATGGAGTTGTAGTCAGCCATGGACATATCTTTGGAACCATAAATACTGATAAGGGCACTTGAAATGGATTGCAGCTCAACTTCTTGCTCTTTGAGACGTGCTGCCGCTTTTTCCGCTGCCACCTGAGCATTGTGTTCCCCATTCGCTATTCCAATTCCCAACCGCATTACTCCACCACATATGATTACCATTACA
Organism: uncultured Geobacteraceae bacterium; assembly: GCA_903939115.1. Lineage (GTDB taxonomy): Bacteria > Desulfobacterota > Desulfuromonadia > Geobacterales > Pseudopelobacteraceae > JACRCG01. Next base: position 14,188 of record CAJAFV010000026.1, on the reverse strand, counting down.
TCGGCAAAGTCTATACCCATTAAGCTATGTTTAGTCATCAAGTCAGTAATTTGCTGGATAGCCTGTTGAAAGATATAATTTTGTAGCGAGGGGGAGGCTTGCACCACCACTGCCGTCGGATAAGGCGGTTCAATAGAGGCTTCTGATAGTATTATTACCCCATCCAGCGTCACTTCGTCTCTATTAAGGTCCGTGGTACAGGCTGATTCCGGAATAACAAGGAATACAGGAATATTCTCTTTTTGGAGGGTTATACAGATGTCCTCCAGCATACCGTCTTCTTCAGCGAGATTTGAAATAACAAAGACCAGATCGGAGTTGCCAAGCTGTTCAAGGAGTGTTTCATCATGGTGGTCGGTGGTGGTATGTAAACACCTGGGTGTTGGTATCAGCGGAAGATTGTCAGGCGCGGCCTTGCTCTTCTGCACTATTCCAAAACAATCAACCTTATGAATGCGTCCATTCATACTTCCGGCTACTCTGACGCCAAAGGCACCGACACCAATAACTCGGATTATTGCGCCCCGTTCAGTTGATTCATCGAGTTCAAACATTGCTCACTCTCCCTTGAGGATTTGCTGAAATTTTGACTGAACAATAATCAACAAAAAAGTCGATATAAATTATTATTGTCCACAGATACCTTTTAGATGTTTCTTCGCCATTTTCAAATTGATTGGCACGTTCTGAAGAGTGTTGAAAGCACTCAGTCGAACGATCATTCCTTCGAGTTCGCGGATGTTACTGCTATCACTTGATGCAATAAAATCGATCACTTCATCTGGAACCACTGTATTTTTGACTCCAGCTATTTTCTTGAGGATTTCAATTTTAGTTTCAAGACCAGGAGGTTGGATTTCGACAATAAGGCCACATTCAAGACGCGAGCGCAGACGTTCATCCAAGTCAGACATTTCACGAGGTAATCTGTCTGATGTGACGACGATTTGTTTATGATCTCCGCAAAGAGCGTCAAAGGTGTAATAAAACTCCTCCTGTGTCGCCGACTTTCCGCACAGGAACTGAATATCGTCAACAAGAAGTACGTCAGCCGCTCTGATTATACTTCTAAACTGATCCATCTTTTTGAGTCGCAGATGATTGACCATCTCATACATAAACTTTTCTGCGGAACAGTAGCATACATTTAATGCTGGTAAATTTTCACTGATAGTATGCCCAAGTGCATTGAGCAGATGGCTTTTTCCCAGTCCGGTTCCAGCACAGATATACAGCGGGTTGTATGTGTCAGCGGGATTCTTGGTTATTGAAATTGCGGCGTCATAAGCAAATTGGTTGTTTCCTCCCTGGACGAAAAGATCGAACGTGAATCTGGGATTGAGAGGAGTACATACTGACTTGCCAATTATTGGTGGCGCTATCAATTCATCATTGTGCTCGTTGATAAGATTGACGGTGACCGCAAAACCTGATGTTTTGGAGAGTGCCGCTGCCATAAGAATTTTCATATAATGGTTTTCAAGGCACTTTTTAATATTTATGTCGGGGACAGACAGAAACACCTCTGTACTGCTGTGGTGACTGTAAAATACTTGCGTTATCAAAGTTTCAAAATCCTCTTCCGGTAGTACTTTTTCAAGCTGCTTTGTGGCCAACTGCCATGCCTTTGACATTTTATTTGTCATAATTTCTCCTTAATACCTATTGAATTGTCAACAACGTACATACAGTATATTTGATATAAGCGACAAAAGATGACGTGCGAATTTAAGTATTTTGAAATTATATTCTAAGGGAAGAAAACCTTGTATATCCAATTATGTGGTGTATTCTACCATTCTAGTGCGTCAATATCTGACGTGCGATTGTATTATGAATGGAGGTATGAACATGAGCGCACTCTACCGGCAATGGCTGATTTTGAAGATGTTTCCTCCCAAGGCGATAATTTCGACGACCACTTTACGAGATCGTCTTGCTACTGAATTTGGCATTGAAGTTTCTCTGCGCACAATTCAGCGAGATCTTCTCTCTCTAGAAGCGAATGAATTTCCGCTCGACTGCGATGGCAATAACCCTGCCGGGTGGCGTTGGCGTAAGGATGCCCCGGCTTTTGGCATCTCCAATATGGATCCGGTAACCGCGTTGACTTTCACGCTTGCCCAGAAGCATCTGGAGCGTATGTTTCCCCGTGGAGCCATGACTGTACTGGAACCGTATTTCAATGCTGCAAACGAGCGGATGAGGCAAACTGCAGATTCAAGTCTTTCACACTGGCCGGACAAAGTGCGTGTGGTATCGCGTAATCTGCCGATGTTGTATCCGGAGATTGCCGAGAATATACGGGACACCGTCTACACGGCAGTATTGGAAGAGCGCAGGTTTGATGCGACGTACCGCTCACTTGGTGGCACAGTTAAAGAATATGACGTCAATCCTTTGGGAATGGCTTTTGTTGAAGGTTTGACGTATCTGATTGCAACACTTAACAAGCATGAAGATCCGGTGTTGCTGCTTCTGCATCGAATGGTGGAAGTCAAGGCAACTGATGTGCCGGTAACGATTCCTGTTGGCTTTGATCTGGATGAGTATATTGATGATGAGATGAAATTTCCTATGGGTGATGACATCAAGCTAAAGGTGCTGTTCTATGATTCCTCTGATATTGAACGTATTCGGGAAACTCCTATTTCCGAGGATCAGAAAATAATTGAAAAGAAAGATTTTTGGCAGCTTCAGTCAACGGTCGGAAACTCGTATCAGTTGCGATGGTGGTTGAGAGGTTATGGGGAGAGGGTTGAGGTCATCGGACCAAAGAGTTTGCGACAAGAGTTTGTGGAAATGGCGGAGAAAATTTTGAACATATATGTCCCTATTGCTACATAAGTAATTTGAAAATATCCATTGATCCTCTAAGGAAACGTTGCTTTTAATGTGAAATTGATATCTTGTCGAATATGGGGTGGGGAGAATATGATTTGGAAAGATTTTTTCAATAACTTGCAGCCTAAGCCTGATAGTGAACGGAACAGGTTGTTGAACATAATTCTGAAATTAGAAACCGTACCGGATATTTGTTGGTACCCTGGAAGCGGATGTGATTTAACGCCATTACTTCTTGATGTGCCTAAAAATCCTACTGGAAGGCGTTTATTCACGGTTGGGAACAATCACACTGAAAAACCGATCATGCTCTGGATGAATGATTATAGTGGTGAATTCCAAAATTTCCCTGACAATACGACACTGGGTAAAAAAATACGCACCAGTTATTACAGACAACTTTGGGGAGAACACCATGCATGCGTAACACTTGGAAAGATCAAAGAAGAGTACAGGTTCAAGAATCAAAGGATAACTCTTTTCACCGCCACTGTTAAAAACCGGAAGCAAGGAAAACACTTGAGGCCAGAATCAGGGGACGAATATCTGGTGTGTTTCTCTAACAGCGAATCTGAGCAGTTGTTTAAAACTATCTTTCGAAAATATTGTTTTCATATTTGCGCAGTTATGCTGATTAAACAAGCAGGATTTTCCGGTCAAAAATATGATTTTGAACAATACGAAGCGTTACCTGAAATGATCACTAAATACTCAGAAGACGTCGGAATGGTTGATTATTGCGTCATTGATGAGAGTGGGCAAAGCGATGAAAAGCCGGTAGCTGAAGTGCTTAGTGACTACAGCTCTGTTGGAGGTGCAGAAAATTGGGGATATGGTTCAGCGAGACTTTATCGAAACCAGAATCATGGGAACTGAACCTTGAAAAGAAAATACATTTTCACCCAGAGAATCAGTGGATAACAAGTTTTAGATAAAAAACACAGCTAGTTGCAGTACCTTCAGCTTGATGTTTCCAGAAGTGTCCCATGGAATGTCCCAACAAAAATTAAAGGGGCTAGCCTATTTCAGCTAACCCCTTAATTTTATTGGCGTCCCCGAGTCGATTCGAACGACCGGCCCCTTCCTTAGGAGGGAGATGTGAATGACTAAATAATTATGGTCTTTACTTTGCAACGGTCACTATACGGTCACTACAAAACTGACATGAGTATTAATAGCAAGTTAATTTAGCTTGTTACTAAATAACAACTTGAAACCGGAAATTTCGAGGCGTTTGATTTTCATGGTCGTGAACAATACCTATTCAAGAGCTCTATCGTCAATACATTTCAGGTATGAAAACGCCACTGGCGGCATGGCAGCGAGAAGATCAAAGAGTTTCTTGATCGCCTACTGTGATGTACGTACAGGAGTTGTCTCAGATGAAACAAGCTCAACCGTAATATTTCCGAGAAACGTCGCTGCCTCAACACGGACCGGCACCTTATTCTCGTCATTGGTGAACCACGCCGTCACATCCCCCGTCCTCCTGAAAACGCCGCTCTGTTTTACATAATGCACCTGTAACGTATCAATTTTCTGCAGGTTGCGCAGCCTTGTTTCCTCCTTGCACACAATTTCGAGCGGAATGGGGGCGTAGTTTTCACCGTCGTATATATGGAGCAATTCGCTTGTACCTACCAGTAAAGGTCTGTTCCTCAGCTGGTAGACGGAGGAGAGGATATCGAGAACCTCACTGTTCGGGACTGTCTCATCTGAGTAGCGATTGCGGATACGGTCAACCCAGAACACACGCCTGTCTCTCAGGAATATGGTGAAACCGGTATCTCGTATCAGACTCCCTTCGTGTTGCCTGAACCTGCTTATCACAAAATTTCCACCGACATGCCTTGTTTCAAGGAGATCATCTACCACGTAGATGCTTGACATTGCGGCATTCGACCTGGTTCTCAGAGTAATCCATAACTCTCCATTCTTATTTTCCGCCTCCAGTTCCGCACTTGCCACCGGTAAACCAAGCAGGCTGATTATATAGGACAGTTTTTCACTTTTCGCTGACAGGAACTCGGTGGCCGTTCGTAGCGGGGGGAGGGTAGCAATTGCATGGTTAACAGGCTTTGGCGTGGGGGGAGGAGCTTTCTTCTTGTTCAACTCGATTTCGGTAGCGTTTTTTCCCACGACTTTCTCAGCAGGTTCAACAGAATCATGTTTAGCCGATTGCGTATTCAAAGCCGGGGGAGATGCGCCGGAATCAGCCACATCTGTCAACCCGGCATCCTCCGCATCGCTTACATCACCCGGTGCACTCTCTGAAGAAGCATCCTTCGCGTCTGTCGAACTAACAGGAGTGCCAGGCGGCGCCGACAGATCAACGATGACTTCTGCCAGCAACTTGACCGGTGCAGTAAAATCGTAGTGACCGAACCTCCCAAGTGAGAGCATCACCATCAGGTGGATTACTACGGACGCCCCGATAAAGAGGAACAACGTGCGATTGCGGTTCAAGTGAGTATTCATACTGTCTTTATCCGCCTGTTTAATAGTGCGTCAATGTCGGGAATTATGATTTTCTCCTGCTGATTGCACCTAGGTTCAGTTCCCTATGGGCGGTTTGAATTGGGTATAAAGGAACCGTCCCGAGGGGTACGCCGTATATTGAAGATGTTAAAGAAAAAAGCCGCTTCCAGAGTTGAAGGCGACTTTGTAATTGGTGGGCGTTACTGGGATTGAACCAGTGACTTCCACCGTGTGAAGGTGGCACTCTCCCGCTGAGTTAAACGCCCATTATGCTTATCTGACTACCAGAGAGTACGGGAGATGTCAACCAGGTATTCGTGACCGCAATTATCGTCGCTACGGGCAAAACCGTTTTGCAGGCAGCCGCAATCGAGATGGCGAAAGACAGTCTGCGCTATTTCAGGTTACATGTACCCCAAACGGGCTTGATACCGTTCCTCTCGTACCCGTTTCGACTTCTCGAAAAAGTCCTCAACCCATCGGCAATCGTTGGAATTACAGTGTCATTCCTGATTAGAAAAGAACTATAACAAAAAAATATACTAGATAGTGTCAACAAAACACTTGACTCTCACAAAAATATGCGTATATTCCTAGGTCGATTTAGAAACCATGCGCATTGCGTTCAAATGGTAAATTCACTAAAGAAAGAGGTAACTCACATGAAAAAACTGATCTCCCTGACACTCGTATTGGCACTCGCAACTGTTTTCGCTGCTGGCTGCAAGAAAAAAGAAGAAGCTCCTGCTCCTGCTCCTGCTGTTGAGGCACCTAAGCCAGTTCAGGCTCCGATGTCCGCAAAAGCTGGCGCTGCACCTGCTGCTGCTCCTGCTGCTGCTCCTGAAGCTCCTAAGAAGTAATTCGCTTTCCCTCAAGGGAGTGCCATAAAAGCCTGCGGGGTTCAGCCTCGCAGGCTTTTTTTATTCACAATCGGAGATGCCATGCATGAAATGTCGATAACCCAGGGAATCATTGAGCTCTGCCTCGATCATGCCGGAGGCAGGCGTGTCAGGTCGCTCGATGTCGAAATTGGAGAACTGAGCAGTGTTGTACCGGAAGCGATCGAATTTTGTTTCGAGGCCTGCTCTCGGGAAACCTTGATGGAAGGCGCCCGATTAAACATCATAAGGGTCCCCGGCATGGGGCAGTGCCTTGACTGTCGTCAGGAGACACCGCTATCGGAACTATACGGCTCGTGCAGATTATGCGGAAGCAACAGGGTGAGTATCGTGACCGGAGAAGAGCTGCGGGTTAGAGAGATTGAAGTGGACGACTAAAAAAGGGCACTGCAGATGCAGCGCCCTTTTTCTGTTCAGCAAGAAATTATACTGATCGCTTAATTATTCTGGTCTGTTGCAGGATGAAACTGCTCCCAGTGCTCCGGTGAACGCCACAGTCCGGAAAGAATCAGCTGTCGGATATGCAGGAACTCCTTCGGCAGACGGTCGTACATTTTAACGAACAGCTCTTCGTGAGAAACAATCTCTTCTTTCCAGACATCGCGGTCAACCGACATCAGCTGATAAAACTGTTCGCGGGTAACGCTGTCCAGCCCGGTCCAATCGAGATCCTCGTACTTCGGCATCCACCCAAGCGGGCTTTCTACCGCAGCGGCATTGCCATTAACGCGCTCAACTATCCATTTCAGGATGCGCATATTTTCGCCATAGCCAGGCCAGAGGAAGTTGCCGTTTTCGTCTTTACGGAACCAGTTGACGCTGAATATACGCGGCGGGACAGGGGTTGTTCTGCCTACCTGCAGCCAGTGGGCAAAATAATCCGCTACGTGGTACCCGCAGAATGGCAGCATGGCAAACGGGTCACGGCGAACTGTTCCGACAGCGCCGGTTGCTGCAGCGGTTGTTTCTGAGCCCATGGTGGCGGCCAGGTAGACACCGAAACTCCAGTTGAATGATTGATAGACAAGCGGAATAACCGTATTGCGACGACCACCGAAGATAAAGGCGGCCATTGGTACTCCAGCCGGATTTTCCCATTCAGGATCAATTGACGGACATTGACCGGCAGGTGATGTGAAGCGGGAGTTCGGATGAGCTGCATTTCTGCCACAGTCCGGCGTCCATTTGTTGCCCTGCCAGTCAGTCAGGTGATGTGGCTTTGCGTCCGTCATCCCTTCCCACCAGACATCACCATCAGGCGTCAAAGCCACATTGGTGAAAATTGAATTGGAAGCACATGATATCATGGCGTTCGGATTCGTATTGACCGATGTGCCGGGAGCTACGCCGAAAAAGCCGTATTCCGGATTGATGGCGTACAATCTGCCGTCCGGGCCGGGCTTGATCCAGGCAATGTCATCACCAACAGTCGTTATTTTCCAGCCGGTTTTATTGAAGTTTTCGGGTGGTACGAGCATCGCCAGATTGGTCTTGCCACAGGCGCTCGGGAACGCGGCGCCAAGATAGGTTTTTTCACCTTTTGGAGATTCAATGCCTAAAATAAGCATATGCTCAGCCAACCAACCCTCATCCTTGGCTATTTTGGAAGCGATGCGCAGCGCAAGGCACTTTTTCCCAAGCAGAGCGTTACCGCCGTAACCGCTGCCATACGACCAGATCGAACGCTCTTCCGGAAAATGGACAATGTATTTTTCTTTATTGCAGGGCCATGGCACATCTTTCTGGCCAGGCTCAAGCGGGGCGCCAACAGAGTGGAGACAAGGGACGAACTCACCGTTACCAAGTACGTCGAGCACTGCCGTACCCATACGGGTCATGATACGCATATTAACAGCTACATAAGGTGAATCCGTAATTTCAACTCCGATTTTGGCAATCGGTGAACCGAGCGGCCCCATGCTGAACGGAACAACATACATGGTGCGACCGCGCATACATCCCTTGAAGAGCTTTCCCAGAGTTTCCTTCATCTCTTTAGGAGCCATCCAGTTGTTGGTCGGGCCGGCATCCTGCTTGGAGATACTACAGATGAAGGTACGGTCTTCAACGCGAGCGACGTCACCCGGATCAGACCAGGCCAGATAGCTGTTCGGACGTTTTTCCTGGTTCAGTTTCTTGAAAGTACCGCTCTCAACCAGCTGCTTACAGAGTCCATCGTACTCTTCCTGCGAACCGTTGCACCAATGGATCGATCCAGGCTCACATAATGCTGCGACTTCTTCTACCCACTTCGTCAGTTGCTCATTTTTGCCTTTGTTACTCATGGTGCCTCCCAGTTGAGGTATTATAATTTAGTGTCGTTTAAATAGCACACCGTCAGCTAAAAAAAAAGCACTTATATTGACGTTCTGCAAAATTCTTTTCATCAAAGAGATTATGCCGCTGGAGAGTTTATTTCAGAGCGGAGCGTGGGGGAGGAAGTTTTAGGGACAATGAAACCGGACAGCTAATAAAAGGTGTCCGGTTTCATTGATTTACGTATCAGGGCAAGACGTTGTTTCGGGGTTCAACAGCAGTTCAGCGCAGTATCGCTTCAGCCATAATCTCGGCGACATCCCGTACTCTGACATTGTCGGCTTTGACATCTTTGAGGCCATCTTCGAACATGGTCATACAGTACGGACAGGCGACACAGATTGTATCCGGCTTTTGTTCGAGCGCCTCTTTAACACGCGTTATATTGATTCGCTCGCCGACGTGCTCTTCCATCCACATCCTGCCACCACCGGCACCGCAGCAGAACGCGTTGCTGCGGTTGCGTTCCATCTCGGCTGGGGCTGCTCCGGTGGCAGCTGCAATTACTTCGCGCGGTGCTTCGTAGATGTCGTTATGACGTCCCAGATAGCAGGAGTCGTGAAAAACGGTTGCTCCCATCTCCTCTGTCGTTTTGTCAATGCTCAACCGGCCATCCCGAACCAGATTACGCAGCAGTTCACTGTGGTGAATGACTTCAAGCTCAAGACCGTACTGGCGATAATCGTTTTTCAGCGTCGTGAAGCAATGCGGACATTGGGTGATTACTTTGGTCACGCCGCGTTCAATGAACGTGGCAACATTTTCCTTCGCCATCTTGTCGAAGACGTATTCGTTCCCCAACCTGCGGACGCTGTCACCGCAGCATTTTTCTTCCTTGCCGAGGATACCCCATGAAATTCCTGCTTTATCGAGCAGTTGTGTCAACGCAACGCTGACATGTTTCGCGCGCGAATCGAAGGAACCGGCACAGCCGACATAAAACAGATATTCCGTCGTATCCTTGTCAAACGGCTTTACGTCCAGCTGACTGCACCATTTTGTGCGCTCTGACGGGGCAATGCCCCAGGGATTACTGCGACCCTCCATATTTTCAAACAGGTTCAGCAGTTCCTCAGGAAATTTTGCTTCACTCTCGACGAGGTGGCGGCGCAGTTCGATAATTTTAGGCATCTGTTCGATAAAGACCGGACAGGCTTCCATGCAGGCCCCGCAGGTTGTACAGCCCCAGATTGACTCTTCCGAGACACTTCCTTCGCCGTTTTCACCTATCAGAGGCGTCTGCGGTGCAGCCCCTTTTTTAAGGGCGGTTCCGTTCTCCAGCAGGTTAACCTTGATATCGTGGATTACGGCACGCGGATTGAGCGGTTTGCCGGTGATGCTTGCAGGGCACACCTTCTGGCAGCGACCGCATTCGGTACAGGAGAAGGAGTCCAGCAGATCCTTCCAGCTATAGCGGTCAACCCGGTCAACACCGAAGGTGTTACCGATGGCAAAATCTTCTCGCGGCTGGGTATTCGGTTTTTCCAGACGATGAAGGAAACAGTTCGGAATAGCGGTAAGGATGTGCATATGTTTGCTGTTCGGCAGGTAACAGATAAATGCCATCAACGCGAGCGCATGTGCCCACCAGGCGACGGCATGGATAGTACCGAGCTGCAGCGATGGCAGCATCCCTGCCACATATGATGATACCGGCATTATTTTACGCGCTTCCGAGAGAAACGAGACAGGATCCGCTCCGGATTTAAGCATATATGCAGCAAGTTCGGTAGCATTAAGGGCAAAGGAAGCGAGCATCAGTATGGCGATCAGGCTCAGGATAAAAAAGGCCTCGGGAGTGCGCGCTTCCGGATATGGAGGCGCAAAAAGCCGTCTCACGGCAGCCACTGTTACAGCAGTGAGGGCGAGTAAAGAGGCTATATCGATCATGAAGGCAAGCGGCACGTACAGCTCAAACGGGAGCATGATCAGCTTGATCGAGCGCGGGAAAAGCCCGTTCAGAATGAATTCGGTGTTTGCTATCATCAGGATCAGAAACGACCAGAAAATGATGAAATGATTGAAGCCAAACGGTTTTGCAAGCACCCGTTTCTGCCCAAATGCGTACAGCAGCATATCACTGAAGCGGGCACCGATGTTGTCGAAGCGCTCTTCCGGCTGACCAAGCGAAATCAGGCTCAGGCGTTTCCAGCAGGCCCGGGCAAAGATGGCCAGTGAGGCGAGCAGGAGCGGAGCGAATAGGTACGGATTTGGTGTCATGTCTAAAACCTCAATGTTTTTGTTTCATTTCCCGGATTTTCGATGTAATCGCCGGAATAACCTGGAACAGATCGCCAACGATGCCGTAGGTAGCTACCTCAAAAATCGGGGCACTGCTGTCACGGTTTATCGCGATAACCATATCGGAATCCTGCATGCCGACCAAATGCTGGATGGCACCCGATATTCCACAGGCGATGTAGATCTTCGGCCGTACCGTCTTGCCGGTCTGGCCGACCTGGCGATCACCCGGCATCCAACCGGCATCGACAGCGCTGCGCGAGGCACCTACCACGCCGCCAAGTTCGTCAGCCAGTTCCTGCAGCAGGGCAAAGTTTTCCGGTCCCATCATACCGCGACCGCCGGAAACGATAAATTCGGCGCCGGTGATATCTACGGCACTTTTACCGTGACCGTCGCGGATGATTTCAATGACCTTGGTCAGAACAGAATCCTCTGCAACGGTGAACGGATCACGGATGATCGTACCTTCTGCACCTTCCCTCCGTTCTGTCATCGGCATAACATTGGGGCGCACCGTTGACATCTGGGGACGATATTTATCACACATGATCGTTGCCATGATGTTGCCGCCAAAAGCGGGACGGGTTTGCATCAGGTTACGCTTGTCATCGATACTAAGACCGGTGCAGTCCGCTGTCAGTCCGGTACCGACCCGCGTCGCAATCGCTCCGGCCAGATCACGACCCATACCGGTTGCACCCATCAGGATAACTTCCGGCTTGTACGTTTCGATCAGGTGGCAGCAGGCTTCAACGTAGGCTTCAGTCCGGTAATGGTAATAAACCGGGGCGTCCATCAGATAGGCTTTGGTTGCGCCGTAGGCAAACGCTTCGTGGCAGAGATGTTCAACCTTCTCACCGATTACGAGGGCACAGAGTTCAACCCCCAGCGTGGCGGCAAGTCCGGCGCCAACCCCGAGCAGTTCCCAGGAGACTCTGGCCGGCTCGCCTTCAGTCTGCTCGATAAAAACCCAGACTCCGCGGTATTCGGCCAGTTTTTTGGCAAGTGCTGCAGCTTCAGGATCGACTTCTTCTGCGGCCGGTTCGGCTGATGCGGCCAGTTCGGCAAGGATCTGCCGTTCCTCCGGAGTAAAGAACATTTCCAGGGCATCTGACGGACAGATTTTGATACATTTCTGACAGCCGATACATTTAGCTGTTTCAACGATCGGTTCACCGGTTTCTGTCATTTCAATACAGTTAACCGGGCAGGAGCTTTGGCAGCGGGCACCACAGGCGATACACTTTCCGTCGAGCAGACGGGCGACACCGCGAGGTTTCTTGATTTTTGGTTTAAGTTCACTCATAACGGGAGCATATCCTTCGCCATCAGTTTTTCGATCAGCAGAGCTGCGGTTCCGGTCGGGTCGGCGTACCCGTCACCAATAATTTCTCCCTTGTCACGCTCCGGAGAGAAAATTTTTGATACCCAGGTCGGCGAGCCTTTCAAGCCGATTTTTTGCTCATCAAGCTGCAGGGTTTTGTTGTTCCACACATCAACAACGGACTCAACTGCCGCCAGTCGCATCTGCACCTTGGGGTAGCGCGGCCGGTTCAGTTCCCGGACGACCGTCAGCATGGCCGGAAGAGGAGCATCGACAATCTCATGACGTCCTTCCAGCTTGCGACTGACGCGGATTTTCTGAGCAGAAAAATCCAGGTTGATTATTTTGTCAACCAGCGTCAGCTGTTGGTAGTTGAGACGACTTGCGATTCCGGGGCCGACCTGGGCAGTATCGCCATCAATAGTCTGTTTACCGCAGAGTACCAGGGCAACTTCATCTACTTCCGTATGCAATTTGGTTATAGCGGCGGCCAGGACATTACTGGTCGCAAGGGTATCTGCGCCTCCAAACACACGATCAGAGAGGAGGACTGCGTAATCAACTCCGAGCGCCAGCGCTTTTTTTAGTGTCCCCTCGGCGTTGGGGGGACCCATTGAGATGGCAGCAACTTTGCAGCCGAAGCGATCTTTGAGGCGCAGCGCCTCTTCAAGGGCGTGCGTGTCATAGGGGTTGACAATGAACGGAATACCGTCACGAACCAGGGTATTGGTGACCGGATCGATCTGGACCTGGGTGGTGTCCGGAACCTGTTTAATGCAGACTACTATCAGCATGAATCGATCTCCTGCGAGGTTGATAACTGCACACTTTTCGGACGTTTTCATCCGGAATGTCGCTGCTCAGTCATAGCACTGGCAGCTAAAACCGACCACACTCTACCGTTAACGTCAACAATACATACGGTGTAATGTCTCATACCTTAAATGTATTTCAAGATGCAAGCTATTATAATTTAACGAAATTTATTTAGTATTATGAAAACGGCGTCGTATATTTGTTTACCCAGCGCCCATATTACCTCGCAGCAGGCTATTGTGCCAGTTTCGCGGTCAGCGCCGGCACAAACTGCATGACATCGGCAACGACCAGCACATCGGCGACTTCACCGATCGGGGCGTCCTTGTCCTTATTGATGGCGAGGATGAAATCTGACTTCTTCATGCCGGCCAGATGCTGGATGGCTCCGGAGATGCCACAGGCAACGTAAAGTTTCGGCGATACGGTCTGGCCGGTGGTGCCGACCTGATGACTGTGCTCCACCCAACCGGCATCAACGACGGGGCGACTGGCGCCGAGTTCGCCGCCAAGGGCTTTTGCCAAGGCCTGAATGACCGGTACATTATCTTTCTTGCCGATGCCGCGCCCGGCGGAGACAATGACCTCTGCTTTGGCAAGGTCGATATCTTTCTTCTCGGCAGGCTCGTAGCCGACGAATTCAAGTGGGGTTGTTGTTTCTGCGGTCAGCTTCCTGATTGCAGGCGTGCCACCCGACTGCAGGACCGGGAAAGCACCGGCCTGGATCGTCAGCACCGTTTTGCTGGTGGCCGGTTTTACGCTGCGACGCATTTTGGCGTTGCAACAGCCGACTTCGAAGCTGCCGTCGGCGATGGCGATGACTTCTGAGATCTGCGCGGCTTTGAGGGAGGCGGCAATCCGCGGGGCAAGGTCCCAACCGTAGGATGAGTGGAGAAAGACGATGTAGTCCGGGTTTTCCTGCTGCACGGCGTCGAGGATCAGTTTTTTGTGCAGGTCCGGGTTGTATTCGCCGCAGGTGGTGGCGTCGGCAAGGTAGAGGGTGCCGCCGTAGCTGGGGAGCTGGCTTTCGCTCCCGACGAGGAGCAGTGCGGTTTCTGCGCCGAGTTGGTCGGCAAAACCGAGCAGTTCGTAGGTAGATTCAAGTAGTTTTCCATCGCGGTATTCGCCGATCAGTAATGTTTTCATAGTGGTCTCCTTACAAAAAGTCTTTAAACCTCACCACAGAGCCACAGAGGGCACAGAGTAAGTCTTATGAAAATAAAAAATATATTTAAAAAAGGTATTTAGATTCAGACACTTGTTTATT
>CAJAFV010000025.1 GCA_903939115.1 uncultured Geobacteraceae bacterium | reverse complement strand
TCCCGCCTCAATACAGTAGCGATACTGCTCCTGTCCACACCTCCAACGGTAGCATATTTGCTACTCACCCGCCTGTGGCCTCACCCGTTATTACAGTAAACATGCCTTAACATCAGTATGTTATCCCTCGTTTTGATGCTCCGCTGCTATTGGCACACAGTATGCTCTACTATTGATATGAGAGTCCTGGCAATGGAGCCTTCGGCGGCAGCAGCAATGCTAACAGCATGTAAATTCAAAAGAGAGGAGGTTTGTCATGAGCGTCAAAATCTTTGGAATTAAGGGAGTGGGAGGAGTGTTAAGCATCGCCCTTCCCATCGTAATGTGGCTTGTTGAAAGGTTCTGGCAGAAAGACGATGCTGCAAAAATATGAATGAAGGAGGCTTATCATGGGATACAAACTATGTGGGTTTAAAAGTGGCGGTGGAGTTTTAGCTGTTGTAATCCCTATGGCGTTTATATGGCTGGTCGGAAAAATATGGAAAGATGCCGATCACGAATAGGCCAGGTTTCAATGGAGCAACAAATTGATGATACGTAATTTCATGAACTTTTATACTGAAGGTTTTCGTAATATGCGTCTGGGACGGGCGCTCTGGAAAATCATCCTGTTGAAAATACTGTTTATCTTTTTAGTTCTCAAACTGTTTTTCTTCCCGGATGTTCTGAAGGTCTCGTATGACAATGATTTGGATCGTGCCGAGCATGTGTTACGTCGTCTCACACAGATCGACGGGACGGTCGACCACACCGCTCTGCTGCCGACTGCTAAATAAATGGCAGACAGTTAACTGTAAAATGGAGGTCGCATTTGATTGAATCAATAGATCCTGGACAGGTAAACTGGGCTCGTGCCCAGTTTGCCTTGACGGCTATGTATCACTGGATTTTTGTGCCGTTGACGCTAGGACTGTCTGTTCTCTGCGCATTCTTTGAAACCCTGTACGTCCGTACCGGGAATATCGAATGGAAGCAACTTGCCAAATTCTGGATGAGTCTTTTTGCTGTGAACTTTGCTATTGGAGTTGCCACCGGAATTATCCTTGAATTTGAGTTCGGCACCAACTGGTCGAATTATTCCTGGATGGTCGGCGACATCTTCGGGACACCACTGGCCATTGAAGGAATTCTGGCGTTTTTCCTCGAAGCCACTTTCTTTGCCGTAATGTTCTTCGGTTGGGACCGGTTCTCTAAGCGGATGCACCTGTTTTCCACCTGGATGGTCGCCCTCGGCTCTAATTTGTCAGCACTCTGGATTCTAATCGCCAACGGTTGGATGCAGAATCCGATCGGTATGCGTTTTAACCCGGATACAGCCCGCTTTGAGATGCTTGACCTCTGGGCGGTTGTTTCGTCCAGAATCGCCATCAGTCATTTCACCCATGCCACATCCTCCGGTTTTCTCCTTGCATCACTTTTTGTGACCGCCGTTTCCTCTTGGTTTCTTCTCAAGGGACGTCACCAAATCTTTGCTCGACGTTCTATCACCGTTGCAGCAACCTTCGGCCTGCTTAGCGCAATGTTTGTAGCTTTTACCGGTGACGAACATGCCTACATTACCGTAAGAACTCAACCGATGAAGCTTGCTGCCATGGAGGGCCTTTACAAGGGAAAAAAACCGACAGGCCTGATTGCTTTTGGCGTGGTTAACCCGGATAAACAGGCAGGTGATGCCGGCGATCCCTTTATAACCAAGATTGAGGTTCCCGGAATGTTGTCGTTGCTTGCCAACCGGAAGCTTGGCACGTTTGTCGCTGGTATCGACGATCTGGTTTGGGGCAACTCTGAACATGACATTGTAGGCGTTGACCAGAAAATAAGGTACGGTAGGCAGGCCGTCACATCGCTGGCTGACTTTAAGCAAGCGCGCAAGGCAGGTGATGCCAGTTCTGCCGAGGCTGCTCTTACAAAATTCAACCAGAACCAGGAATTTCTCGGCTACGGATATCTCAAAAAACCATCGGATGCTGTGCCGCCGGTCTCACTTATCTTCTACAGTTTTCGAGTAATGGCTGGTCTTGGCACCTTTTTCATAATGCTCTTTGCCCTGTTCCTCATCCAGTCCGCTCGAAACAAACTGCCGGCAAACCGCTGGCTACTTAGGATCGGCGTTATTTCAGTCTTTCTCGGCTACATAGCGCAACAGGCAGGCTGGATTGTGACCGAAGTTGGTCGCCAGCCCTGGGCTATTCAGGGGTTGTTGCCGGTCAGTGTGGCCCGCTCAAATCTTGATTCCGGTACCGTGGCGGTGACCTTTTTCATCTTTCTTGCCCTGTTTGTAGTTATGCTGATTGCCGAGATAAAAATTATGGTCAAGCAGATATCGCTTGGCCCAGAGGTGAGCAAATCATGATAGGCAACCTTGAATTGTCAACTCTGCAGCAGCTCTGGTGGCTGATTACCTCGCTTGTCGGCTCCCTGTTCGTTTTTCTGACGTTTGTTCAGGGAGGACAGACATTGATTCTAACCCTTGCCAGAAGTGAGGATGAAAAAAGCCTTATCGTCAATTCGCTCGGTCGCAAGTGGGAACTCACATTCACCGCACTGGTGCTCTTCGGCGGAGCGCTGTACGCGGCCTTTCCGCTCTTCTACGCTACCAGTTTCGGCGGCGCCTACTGGGTCTGGATCTCAATTCTTCTAACCTTCGTGATTCAGGCTATCAGTTACGAGTTCCGGCGCAAGCCGAATAACTTTCTTGGTCAGCGAACCTATGAGATATTTCTGCTGATAAACGGCACCGTCGGAATCCTGCTGATCGGTGCAGCAATCGGCACGTTCTTCACCGGTTCCAATTTCCGTCTGAACGACTACAACCTGGTACAGTGGACGCATCCCCTACGTGGACTTGAAGCGGCATTTGATCCTTTCAATATCTGCTTCGGCCTGTTCCTGGTTTTTCTTGCGCGGGTTCTCGGTACTCTTTATCTGACAAGTAACATTGAAGATGCCAATCTGGTGGCGCGTCTCAAAAAATCATCCTTCACCAACCTGCTGCTGTCGTTGCCATTCCTGTTCTTTGTCCTGGTACAGCTGATAACGATGGATGGTTTTACGGTCGATCCTGCCACCAAGGCAATTAGTATGGTGGCCGGCAAGTATCTCGATAACTTGCTCTCCATGCCTCCGGTGCTGATCATGCTGCTTTCCGGGCTTATCCTTGTGGTAGTCGGTGTGATCCTCAACCGTTTTACAAAATCCCGAAGTGGAATCTGGCCATCAGGTCTTGGAACGGTACTGACGTGTCTGTCTCTGTTTTTCCTGGCAGGATACCACAACACACCCTTTTACCCGTCCAGGGTCGATCTGGACAGCAGTCTGACAATCTACAACGCATCAAGCAGCCATTACACGCTGACTATGATGTCGTATGTGGCGATTCTCGTGCCGTTCGTACTGGCCTATATCGCCTGGGTTTGGCGTCAGATGGATTCCCGCCGGTTGACTCTTGATGAAGTGACCGGCAACAGTAAAAGCTATTAAGAGAAAGGAAAGAGAAAATGATTTTGTTAGTCTGGTTGTTGTTGCTGGCGGTTTCTCTGTTTGGAGCCGAATGGCTGCTAAAGAAATGGAACTTGTACTGATTGTTATCAACTGCTCGGTCAACTGAATGTACACCATGCATCTTGACAACACGTTTGTCATCGGGAGGTATAAAAATGTCGTGTGAATTAACAGAATGTTGTCAATTTTTTGCCGACAAAATGAAATCCTTACCCAAGTCTGCAGAATACATAAAACAGAAACTGTGCCGTGGAGACCATACCTCCTGCAACAGATTCAAAATTTATAAGGAGTTCGGTGGAGAAAATATCCCGCCAGGGCTTGATCCAGGTGATACCGAGGAAGTAAAAAAAATCATGCAATGTCTGCGAAAGAAGCAGGCGTCTAAGGATGTGCAGGCCCGATATTAGCCGATTCCGGGCCATTTTTTCATACATACCAATATATAAAAAACTGAACAAGCCCTTCCCGAAAGGGAAGGGCACCCCCGATCCAATCTACATACAGTAGCGATACTGCTCCTGCCGTCATCTCCTATAGTAGCAGACATACTACTCATCCGCTTGCGAGCCCTCCTGATATTGACACCAGACAGGAGTAAAACAAGTAAGTTAGCTACTGTTTTGACGCTGCGCTGCTATTGGCACATAGTATGCTGTGCTGTTAGTATGAGAGTGGGCGAGGAGGATCAGATGACAAAAACAGCATTTTCATACTGGAACAAACGAATTGCACCGGTCTTTGATATAGCGCAGCGGTTGCGTATCGTTGAGATTGAATCTGGCCGGATTATCCGTGAAACAGAGGAAACTCTTAGAGGGGAACTCCCGGTACAGAAGGCGCAGTATCTTACTGAATCCGGTATAGGCACGCTGGTGTGCGGCGCGATTTCCACTCCACTGAGTGAGTTGATGCTCGCCTACGGCATCAGGATAATTCCGTTCGTAGCCGGAGACGTCGGTGAAGTGATTGCGGCATGGTGCAACGGTGATCTTGATAGCAGACACTTTGACATGCCGGGTTGTAGGGAACGTCATCGTATCAGTGCAGTGGTGCAGACAAAGTAACCAAAAGAGAGGGGGCCACGATGAGTGTCAAATTTTTTGGAGTTAAAGGAGCAGGCGGGGTGATCAATATTATTCTCCCCATTGCGATGTGGCTGATTGAAAGGCTATGGCAGAGGGATACGGCTACTTCCGGTTACCGGGACAGCGTGACGCCGACTGGTGACGCAACCAAGTAAAGGAGGCCTGAAATGAGCGTCAAGATCTGTGGGGTAAGAAGAGCGGGGGGGATTCTCAGTATTGTTCTCCCGATTGCGGCGATGTGGGTATTTGAAAAGCTCTGGAAGAAAGACAACGATGCCGAAATATAAAAGAGAGGAGGTGTGTAGTATGCGAGGCGGAATCTGTAGAATTGGAGGATTTGGCGGAGTTTTAGGGTTTGTTATTCCTATTGTGGCAATATTGTTTCTGGACAGGCTATTGCAGAAAGATGTTTAGTAACTTGCGCCCTGCCTTTTTTCAGCAGGGCGTATATTTTGCCCTATAATATGTTAGAATTCATATAAATGGATTGTGCATTGTGCATAGTCACAAAAAAACATGGAGGTATGTAATGAAAGTCTGTTTTCCGGTAGGTGAAAATCAGGGACTGGCCAGCCAGGTATTCAACCATTTCGGCTCGGCACCGAAGTTTGTGATTGTAGATATAGTCACTAGCGAATTTCTTTCAATCAGTAACAGCGATAAGGTGCATCAGCATGGAGCATGTAATCCGGTCGCAGGCCTTGACGGACATCATGTTGATGCTATCGTCGTTGGTGGCATCGGCAGAGGAGCGCTGCATAAACTGAATTCAGCTGGTATACGTGCATTCAAGGCTAATGGTGGTTCAATTTCTGAAAATATCGACATGTTGAAGCTCGGGACACTCGCGGAATATCTGCCAGGGCACACGTGCGGAGGTCACGGTCACAGCCACAGCGACGGTCATGACCATGGGTGCTCACATTAATCATGTCCCGGCCACGTAAACCAAGAATTTGTGCATGCCCCCATCGTGCCGGTTACTCCTCCATTTTCAAGCCGGCCGGCACACTCCTAAAAAAGATGGAGTTTATCCCGCTTGTCGAGGATGAATTAGAAGTTTTACCTCTGTGTGACGGAGAGGGAAAAAGTCGATTGAGCCCGGCATTTGCATGAGGGCGTCACGTAGTACGGTGCAACGGCTTTTGGCCAGCGCCCGTTGCAAGGTGTCTCGGACACTTGTCGGGCAGAAGGTCCAAGCAGTTTCGGGAAGCATTCCTGTCCACCGTCAGTCGGATTACTTTTGCCCACACGGTCCCTTGTTGCAGTCGACCATACCTTTACCTGATCCGCCCATTCTCAGGCCGCATTCACCATCACATTTATCTGTAGGCAAGCCGCTCTTGCTGCGGATATCCATGATTTTAGCCTGAAGTGTTTTGATCTCAACGCGCAGTGAAGCAATTTTTGTTTCATCAGGAGTGGCCTTTAGATTTTCCCGCTGCATTTCGAAGCGTTTAGTCATCATTTCCTGACGAAGATCGATGGTATCAGACTGGAATTTCTGATCAGCCCCGGAGGGTGCTTCACTCTGCTGCAGACAATTGCTGCAGCCACCACCCGTTCCATTTCCGTTACCGGCAATTGCACTACTGAACAGTACCGCAGTTAAACCAAGTGCTGCCACCACTACAGACATTTTTGTCATTGTTATTCCTCCCGAATAGATTGATTGCCATTGTTACAGATTACAAGACCAGCAGTGCCAGATATTGCTCCCACCCCGCCCCCCATTCCCATGCCCCCGCCAGTGCCAGCCATTGCTTCAACTCCACCGCCCATCCCCATTCCTAACAGAATAAGTGGTATGGGCATAATCCCCCATATTCATGTACTTCTCTTCACCCCACCAAATGCCCAAGTACCCGTCAACAAGTACACCGGCAATATCCGGCGGAATATAGCTGGCTTTCACCACAGCAGCAGTGAGCGGGCCGACCTCCAGTCCGATCCAGTGCGCTTCAATCCAGTTTTTCCCAACGCTCCACCGGCTACCGGTACGATATTTAGTCCGGCAAAGCCCTACGGATACTGCCTCTGAACGGGCTGTCCGTTCGGGTTCGGCTGACGACTGAGCCGCGACTTTCTGGTCCGCTGTTTAAACGGATTCTCTTCCAGTAGCGCCACCGGGTTCTGCCGGTTCTGCTCTTCGAAAAACCGGCCACCATTCAGGACGTTCATCTGCCCTGGATCGTTACCAAAGTTGAACGGGTTCTCCTCTTTCATAACAATTCCGGCAACCGGAGTTGTGCCGTTGGTCGCAGCTTGCGGCACAACCGGACGGGCAAATTCGGCCTCTGCTTCTGTAGCTTCCCTGTTTCGTGCCGGAGCATCGGTAAAATAAAAAAGTAGACGTAGACGAACGAGCCGATAATCATCAGCAGAAAAATGGGGTTCACAATAAAGGCAAGCCGTTCCATCTGTGATACCGCACTTTTTATCTTCACGTCACAAGTCATCAACCCTCCGACTTGTCAATTCTTCCATTTTCATTATTAACTCCGGGTTGCTCCTGCAGAGCAGTTCATATAGAACTGCGCCGATAAAGATGCCTGACAATACCCCGATTAAAACCTTGCCCATTCGCGCTACTCCTTTCCTTGACAGTTGGTCGTGCATACACACGATGTTTTTTTTTGCTTTGAACGGATTATCGGAGAAAGCTGATACCAGATTGCAATCAAACGATTACGTTGTTGGCCTCGTCGGCAGCTAAATGCCTGTCGTGCATAAAACGCATTGATACGTGATTTTATTTCGCTTGTTATTTGTACGGAGTGTCATTAGAACTATGGCGAAATCAGGAAATGGCAAAATTCCCCTGAAAATTATTCAGTCAACTAATGAAAGGATTAAAGAGACAATGGCACACACTATTTCTGATGATTGCACCAACTGTGGCACCTGCGTAGATTACTGCTCGGCAAGCGCTATTTCCGGGACCGACAGCAAACACTGTATCGATGCGGATATGTGTATTGATTGCGGTTCATGTATTGACGTCTGTCCCGCCAACGCCATTAACGCATGATTGCTTGTGGAACAGCGTGATCATAAAAAAGGCCGATTCTCTCGGCCTTTTTTATTATATGCGCCCGGCTGGGCGCAGTGAACCCGGTGCACACTTCTCACCCATTTCTTCGTTATCACCTCAAACAGGTTAACCTACATGTGCGAGAATACATACCATGGAGCAAAGCAATGAACTTAGAAATTCATGTAGGGCAGGTTATCAGCATTCACGACGATATGAATGAGTTTGAGAGTGGTGAATACAAAATTAAAGCGTTATTTGAGAACTACAAGCCAACGAATAAAATAAATATCACTGACCTTGAAGAGGCTGAGACACGTTCTGACGACCATGCAACATGGATATCACTTGAAGGTGTCAGACATTACAGTTGTATTCAATGCAATCCACTTTCAATCAATATTCAAGTTGGTCAGTGACTACATAGCTCCATTATGGAACAGCACCTTTTAAGCATTATCATACCGACCTACAACGAAGAGGCTATCATCGCAGGGTCACTTCAGGCACTTCTCTCCATCACAGAAAAAAAGGAGGGGGTGGAAATCATTGTCAGCGATGCCAGCACCGACCGTACTGCCGAGCTTGTTTCGGCCTTTCCCGTGACTCTCTGCCGAAGTGCGAAAGGGCGTTCACGGCAGATGAACTCGGGAGCAGCACTTGCTCGGGGTGAAATACTCTATTTTCTGCATGCCGACACTCTCCCCCCAGAGACTTTTATTGATGATATTCGCTCTGCAGTGGCCTCAGGAAAAAAAGCAGGATGCTTCAGGATGGATTTTGATGACGACAACGCCATTATGGCCATCTACGGATGGTTCACCAGGTTTCCCATAATGCTCTGCCGTGGCGGCGACCAGTCTCTCTTTCTCGAACATTCACTTTTCACAGCCATTGAGGGATTTGATGAAAACCTGACTATTATGGAAGATATCGACATCATAGCGCGTATCAAGCGCCGTCTGCAGTTGCAGTTCCACATCATCGAAAGTCATGTGACAACATCATCACGCAAGTTTCATGCTAACGGCATCATCCGCCTCCAGTTTATCTTCGGGACCATTCACCTGATGTATGCGCTGGGATTTGGTCAAGAGTCGATTCTCCGCTACTACAGGAAAAATATTGCCTGAACAGGAGCGCTGGAGAGCTGTTAGGCGGCAGAGGAAGAAAATTATGCGTACAAAGTTTATTGGTTTTCTTTTGGTTTCGTTCGTCGCCGTTATTGGTGGCTGTTCATCCGAAGTTCCTTATAGCAGTGCCTCCTATGAGGATCTGAATGCTGAGGTCGGATGTGGGAGCAGTTACAGCAATTATATGAAGGAAGGCATTTTTAAATCCCGATATGAGAATCACCGGATGATCTGGAGCGGAGAGGTGCTGCGTGCCAAAGCTGATAACGTATCACTGAACATTGATGGGAAAGGCACCCAGGATTTGCAGGTTAACTTCGCGAATAAATTGGCAGGATACACTCTTGAGAAAGGTACCTTTATCACCGTTAGCTTCGTGATGAAAAAAATGGGTGACTGCTCCCGGCCGTTCTCTGGGGAAAAAGCAACTATCGAGTCGACATTCTACACCTCATACTCGCCAGCGCAGACCATGGAATTGATCAAACATCAAAAAGACCTGCTCATCATAGATGTCCGCTCGCCTGAGGAACTGCGGGAAGGAAAAATTGAGAACTCAACTCTTATCCCGTTAATGGATATCATGACAGGAAACTACACGATTCCCCAGGATCGCCCTTTGCTGTTGTTTTGCGCGACCGGAGGCCGTAGTTATGCCGCCATGCAGATTCTTGCCGACAGGGGCTACAAAGAAATTTACAACCTGCAGGGTGGGGTTGCCGCCTGGAAGCAGGCCAACCTGCCACTTGTCTATTGAGACCTGACGGGCAACGTGACTGGATTTAGCTCAAGCCATAGTATGCTTTCACAAGAATGATGCTGAAAGGCTAACGGAATTTTTCCCGAATCTTCGGGGAAATGTATCTGTCATCCCGCAGGGGGTGGAGCCGTTGCCGATTGGTGAAGATTCGGGACTGGCGGGAAAAGATGAAGAGAATTATCCTTCGCCTGATTGAAGCAAATTATCCAATTTGGAGGTAGTATTATGAAAAGAGTTGTCACCTTTCTCTGTTTGTCTCTGGCCCTGTTTGTTTTTATCACGTCGTTCAATCAAAAATCAGCAAACGCATCAAATCATGATTCGGATATGACCACTCACAAGTCATGTCAATATTGTGGTATGGATCGGGAGAAGTTTGCCCATAGCAGAATGTTGATCGAGTACGATGACGGAACTACCGTCGCAACATGTAGTTTGCATTGTGTCGCTGTTGATATGGCCAATACAATTGATAAAATTCCCAAAGCAATAAAAGTAGCTGATTTTAACAGCAGGGAACTACTCGATGCGGAGAAGGCTGTATGGGTGCTTGGTGGCAGCAAGCAAGGTGTTATGAGCCGTCACGCTAAATGGGCTTTTGCTTCCAAGGAGAAGGCTGAGGCCTTTGTTAAGGCCAACGGAGGTAAACTGGCTGACTTTGATGAGGCAATCAAAACTGCTTATGAGGACATGTACAAGGATACCAAAATGATCCGTGACAAGCGTAAAATGTTGAAGATGAAGATGGATGGCCAGGGTAAAGGTCAGGGTATGAGCCACTAAAATTTCTGCATATGTTTGGTTGTACTGATCTGCCCGGTATTTCTCCTTGAATAGGTGTTAATTTTGGATGCTAATCGACTCGCCAAAAAACTAACCTCCAACGGCTCCGCTATCGGCGGCTGAAAGCAACTGGTAAACCTCACCGACTCGAAGCTATCAGCCTTGAAATTACCCACCGATGTATCTGCCGATGCAGCATGTGCAATATCTGGAAGATTGATCCACAGGTCAAAGACCTTGATCTGTCAGTCTGGTTGGAACTGCTTGCTTCGCCAGAACTTCATAGCCTCAAGGAACTCGACCTGACCGGGGGAGAACCGTTCTTGCGGAATGACCTCGGCGAACTTCTCCAGGGTATCTGCGACCTCGTACCATTGAATTTTCCGGGATTACGCACGGTCGCGATTACCACAAACGGAATTTTAACCGACCGGGTTCTGGTCGGCACTCTGAAAATAATCGGACCACTCCGGGCAAGAGGAATTGATCTGGTACTTGCGTGTGGTATGGACGGGGTAGGGGAACTTCACGATCAGATTCGGAACTTTCCGGGTGCGTGGGAAAAACTCCAGAAAACTTTGTCAGGACTCCAAACCATCAGAAGGGACCACTCAAACCTTGTTCTCGGTATAAAAACGACCGTTGTTCCGCTCAATGCTCATAGCCTGCATGCAATTGCCGCTTATGCCGAAGAAAATGGACTATTCACCATCATTTCTCCGCGTATTATCACTGCCAACCGCTTCGGAAATAGCGACCTTGAAGCTGAGCTTATGTTTAGCCCCGAGGAGCTCAAAGCAGTCATCCGATTCTACGAAAGCCCAAATTTTGCCTGGAGTGGCCACCGTGAGACGTTGCTGGGCTACCTGATGACCGGTACTGTTCAAAAGCCCTGTTCCGCTGGATTCAATACGCTTTTTATTCGGCATACCGGCAAGGCCTTTTGCTGTCCTGTCATAGCAACCGCGCTGGGGAATATCAAAGAACAGCCGTTGAAAGATATATTCAGAAGTCCCGCCGCAGACCAATTTCGTAAAAAGGTAGGGAATTTCTCTGAATGCAACGTCTGTACTGAGCCTGGCCTGGAGCGTATAGCCTGGCCTTTAGAAGGGTTCTCCCTGCTAAAAATAATGGAGAGAATCGGGGAAAAAGATTTTGGCCGCCTTATTCAGCATATGGGAATTGACAAATATTTGTAATGCACTAAACAGTGACAGCCTAATCCAGATTTTTGCTGATCAAGTGGCTCCATGCTTCCGGCAGATACTGAAGTGCCATGTAATGAGTGTTTAATACCACGGTTTCCCCCGACCACTCTGAATTGCAAATGCGCAAATCCCTGCTAAGATTTAAATTACGAAGAGCTCTTGGGCAGAAGTATGAAAACGAAGACAAATGAAGGGAGGTGTCAATTATGGGAATTAAGTTTGATGCTAAAAGAGCAGTTGGAGTCGCGAGTATAGTTCTTTCGGTCATTACCTGGCTTATAAATAGGTCTTGGAAAAGAGACTATGAGCCGGTCATGTATGGCACAGGTGACAATGGTGGCAGTAAATCACAAAAAAATCAGGTAGATAAAAAGTAACGGGTAGTACCGGGTTTCCCTTCAAGTCATTCCTTTAGTTCGATCAGTTCATGCATGACAGCACAAAGGCTTTTGCCCGGTAATACCAATTCCAGATCTAAGTCCCCTCTTCGTTGGCTCATATTCGACTCCTCGGCATACTGTTTGTATGCCTCCGTCCCCTCAATCCTCGCCGCCTCATACTCATTTTAATTGCATCTTGGTATCCGATAGCAAAAAACGCAATGCGTGAGGCGCATGGTATCGTGACTATAATTCGTTTTCCTCGTGCCGAGAATGAAACTATAGTGCGAAAAACAAAAAACAAACGATGCAACAAATACTAAGCATATGAGGGCTTGCCTATGATTGATATTACCATCGCCAGGATTACTCATGTGGAGTGGGTTCACCAGCTTGAACGGCTACTTCATAAAGATACCACATCGGCTTCCCTTCCTTCCTACCACGATTGCGAACTCGGTGTCTGGCTTTACGGTGAAGGGCTCCAGAACTACAAGGAAATTCCTGAAATCGGGTTGCTGGTACAGAGTCATAAATTATTTCATGTCGCCGCAGACAGCGTGATTGAGTGGCACAACGGCTCGAAGTACAACTCACAAAAGATGGCACAGGCTGAGATCGATTTTCATGATGCTCTGGCAACAAGCAAGGAGATCGTCTATCACCTGACGATGCTGGAATTCAAAATTCTGCAGAAGTATCAGGAGGCTCAGGAAGCAGAAGAGGCTGCATCAGGCAGCCTGGGAAATGCGACCAGCCACCCCTGGCAGCCCCTGAAGTCGGTGATTGGTGAAAGAAACAGCCGACTGGATGTAGCCAGAGTTTCTCTGGATCTTCTGAAGAGAGATATTATTAAGAGTTATGTCAGAGACTCTTCTCAGGTGTGACCTGAGCCCGAGTTTATGTTCCTATGGAAAAGCTGAAAGTTGTATCCATCTCAGTTGTATTATTCTTGATAGTTGTGTTCTTTGATCAGAACAGAGCTCCAGTGCCGGTCAAAATAATTCTCGGCGACCCTACTCCTGTCGGACTCAGCCTCGTCATAGTAGTAAGCATTCTTTTCGGTGTAATACTGGCCATTGCCGGTATGCTCGGCTATACGGTCGTGCGCCGACGGATGAAACACCGGGCGGCAGAGAAATCAGTATCATTAAATAAACCCGCGTGAAGCTGCAGTGGTCATGCGAAAAAAAGGAGCAGCTATGAGCAAGGTATTTATCGGGGTTTTCTCAGGAATTTTTATCGGTGCAGTCATCTATGAACTGCTCAACAGGAGCACCCCGGAGTTCATCAAAAAAGTAGAAGATCTGGCGTGCCGGAAGATCGATGAACTGTGTGACATACAGCCAAATCGCTCAGCGTAATGTGATTAATAAGTAAGGAGAGCGCCAGTGATGGAAAACAGCGAGTGGATGGGAAAAATTATCGGGATAGCCTCGTTGCTGCTGTTTGTCGTGGCCAATGCGTATTATCCGGCGCGCTTGATTGCCAATCAATATCGCCCCTGGTCGATGGACGTTGCGATTGTATTCAAAAAATATTCTGATATTCATATGTGGCTGAACGTCATCGCCTTCATGCTCATGGCCCTCCAGGCCTATATTACCAATGACAGTAACATCTTCCTCTATGCGAGTATCCTGGTAACTGTCTGGCTGACCGTTGCCGGACTTCTGAAGCGTTCAAGGCGATTCTCCCGCGATACCAGGAAACAGATGCGACTTCTTCAAACCCAGCAGACGATCTTTGTCGTCTGGTTGGTGCTGCTGTTATGGGGCATATTGTAGTGTGATGCCAGACTATTCCACCTAATCAATAACAACCGGAGATATCATGGCACTAAACATCGACACCAGCGAATTTCAGTTTTTCCTGCGGGCGGTCATAATAAACATAAAAAAACTGATCAACAAATGCATCGACTCATACAACAACCTGTTTCAACTTGATGCTGGAAGTGTGTCTGAAATCCATAACGAACTGGGCGATGATCTGGAGAAAAAGGGAAACTATGAGGGCGCTATTAAGACGTACTGCAGGATTCTGCTGACTGATCCAACCAATACCAATGTGCTGTTAAAGCTGGGCAGGCTCTACACCCGACTCGGCCAGAACAGTGAAGCGCTGGAAACATTACGCAAAGTCACCATAATAGATGAGCAGTTCCCCGAGGCATTTTACCTGCTTGGTTCAGTCTACTTTTCCATAGATAACAACAGCGAAGCCGAAGCCGCCCTGAACCGGGCGATCGGTCTCAACCCGGGATATGCCGATGCCTATTACAAGCTCGGCCTGATCGCCGATGCCCGCAACGATCATGACGGGGCGATTACGGCATACCTCAAGACCATCAGCTTCCGGTCGGACCACGTCAAAGCATATCAGAGCCTCGGTTTTGCCTATGAAGCGAAAGGAATGCGCGACGAAGCTGTCAAATATTTTCAAAAATCGATGGAAATGGAACAGAGAAGCAGCTGATAAAGTTGCATAATAAAGCGAACAACCAACTTGGTATTACTTGTAAAAGTACATGGGAGAAAGCACTGTTAAGTATCGTATTCGGGCTGGTTGCACTGAGTCTCGGGTTGGCTGAAGACAAATCCTGAACATCGCCAGCCTTAACGCCCTGCTCACAGCTCAGAACATTGGCCGCACTTTTGAGCTGGTATACATGCGTAATGGATCACGACAGAGTGCAACAATCAAAACAGTAAACCTGACTCAGCCTTAATAGTACTGGTTTGAAGTAGTGGGAGAGGATCTCGTGGACAAAAGCAAAAGAAAATTCATCAACATCTGCCTCGGCGGAGTCGCGGCTCTCGCTGCCACTGCTTTTGCCGCAGTTACATACCCGGTGTTCCGTTACTATCTTATCCCTCCAACTGATAAAAACAGTGGCGGGAAGACTAGTGTCCCTCTGAACGAAATTGCGCTTGGCGACGCAAAGTTTTTTGAATTCAACGGCGTTGCCGCAGTGCTGGTCAGAAAGCAGGACGGGAGTCTGGCAGCACTTTCGGCCGTGTGTCCCCATCTTGGCTGCATCGTGCAGTGGGAAAAAGATCGACAGGATTTTCTCTGCCCCTGCCATGCCGGGTATTTTACCGCAGATGGCGCGGTAATCTCAGGTCCACCGCCGCGCGCGCTGGCCAAAATTCCGTTCAGTCTGGCAAACGGCGTGGTTACTATCGGATGATGGAATTTCTAGGAAAAATCTACAACTGGATCGATGTGCGCCTCGGCACACACGAGATAATAACTGAAAAGCGCACCGGCTATCTGCTGCCTCGCAATGTCAACGCCTGGTACTCTCTCGGCAGCGTCCTGCTGGTAATCTTCTGCCTGCAGATAATCACCGGCATGCTGCTCATGCTCTATTATGTGCCGGACATCGACAAAGCTTTCGACAGTGTTTCTTTTATTATGACCGAGATTCCCCTTGGCCGGCTGGTGCGGCTGTTTCATGCCGTCGGATCAAGTATGATGCTGCTGGTACTGCTGCTCCATATGTTTTCGATCCTGTTCATGGGGAGCTACAAAAGCCCCCGCGAACTCCACTGGCTCACCGGTTTCTTTCTTCTTCTGCTGGCAATGGGCATCTCCCTGACCGGCTACCTGCTCCCCTGGAACCAGCTCTCTTTCTGGGCCACCACCGTTGCCACCGACTGCGCCAGCTCAATTCCGTTCATAGGCGAGAACCTCGTTGAACTGCTACGCGGCGGCAAACAGGTCGGCATCCATACCCTCGGGCGTTTCTACACCCTGCACGTTGGCTTACTCCCGGCCCTTATTGCAGTTCTGATCGGAGTCCATCTCTTCCTGATCCAACGTACCGGAGTCTCCACGCCGCCGTTCGGCCTTGAAGATACCTCAAACCAGTGGAAGGGTGAATCTTTCGTGTACGAAGAGCATCCGGGAGGCATTCCGTTCTTCCCCAACTTCTTTCTTCAGAAATGATCGCCCTCTCGCTCTACCTCGCCTGCTTTATGGTGTTTGTCTTTTTCTTCCCCAATATATTCATACCGTCAACCTCCTATGTCCCGGCAAATCCGTTGGTCACCCCCTCCCACATCAAGCCGGAGTGGTACTTTCTCGCCAACTATCAAACCCTGAAACTGTTTCCGAGTGAAATCATCGGTCTGACGGTTCAGGCTATCGCCATGGCCTTTCTGGCACTCCTGCCGTTTATAGATCGCGGTGAGGAGAAGCATCCGCTCAAACGCCCGCTGTTCACCTTCTGCGCAGTCGGTGGCATCCTGCTCTGGATTGGCATGACGGTGTGGGGAGAGATCTCATGAGCATACGCAAAAGCGTCGTACCGCATTCAACCCGAGTGAGGCGATTCTGGAGAGCATTTCCGACGGAGTGTTTACCGTGGATTTTGATTGGTGCATCACTTCCTTCAACCGGGCCGCAGAGGACATTACCGGTATATCATGGAGTGAGGCCATGGGTCGTAAATGCTCGGAGGTATTCCGCTCCAGTATGTGCGGCGAGAGCTGCGCTTTACAACAGACCGTCAAGACAGGCAAACCGGTCATCGGTAAAACCGGCTACATTATAAATTCCGGTGGGAACCGTATTCCTATCAGCACCTCCACTGCGGCCTTGCGCAATGCCGAAGGAGTTTTAATCGGTGCGGCGGAAACGTTCCGCGACCTCTCGGAAGTTGAAACCCTGCGCAATGAACTTCAAGGGAAATACCGGGTTGCTGACCTTACCAGTCGAAGCCATTTACTGCTGCAGATATTTGAAGTCCTGCCGGCCATCGCCGCGAGTCAGAGCACGGTTCTCATCCTTGGTGAAACAGGAACGGGCAAGGAATTGATGGCACGATCGATTCATTCGCTCAGTCCGCGCGCCCGGAATCCCTTTATTGCCGTCAACTGCGGAGCCCTGCCGGATACACTGCTGGAATCCGAACTGTTCGGATACAAGACCGGAGCGTTTACCGGAGCAAACAAAGATAAACCGGGACGTTTTGCCCTGGCCAAAGGGGGCACTATTTTTCTTGATGAAATAGGCGAGGTGAGTCCGGCACTGCAGATACGGCTGCTGCGTATTCTGCAGGAGCGGACCTATGAACCACTCGGGGCGACCCGCTCGGAAACTGCTGACGTCCGAGTAATCGTAGCGACCAATAAGGATTTAGCGGAGCAGATAAGCAAAGGACTGTTTCGGGAAGACCTTTACTACCGTATTAATGTAGTTCGCGTGGCAATGCCGCCTCTGAGGAAACGGAAAGAGGATATCCCGCTTCTGGTAGAACAGTTCATCCAACGATTCAACCATCTGCAACAGAAAAATGTACAGGGTGTCGCCGCTGAAGCATTGTCGCTCCTCATGGCCTATGAATGGCCCGGCAATATACGTGAACTGGAGAACGCCATTGAACGTGCCTTCATTCTCTGTAATGGAGGCTATATCAGTATCGGTCATCTCCCCGAAGATTTAACCGCCCATGTCCCTTCAGCAGGCATTAACTCGCCGATTCGCTCTGCTCACGACACGCTTGACACTCAGGCGATTCTTGCGGCAGTCAGACGCAACGGCTGCAATCGAATGGCAGCGGCGAAAGACCTGGGTATTCATAAAACCACTCTCTTTCGCAAAATTAAAAAACTGGGCATTACCCTTCCCGAACAGGACGGTCGCTCCGATCCCGCCTCAATACAGTAGCGATACTGCTCCTGTCCACACCTCCAACGGTAGCATATTTGCTACTCACCCGCCTGTGGCCTCACCCGTTATTACAGTAAACATGCCTTAACATCAGTATGTTATCCCTCGTTTTGATGCTC
>CAJAFV010000024.1 GCA_903939115.1 uncultured Geobacteraceae bacterium | reverse complement strand
TATGGTGCCAAGAGCTTTACCGAGCAGGGGAGTTGGAATGAAGAGTGCCAAAAACGGCAAGAGTCCTATTGCCACTGCAGTTAATGTGGCTTTAAGGATCGGAAGCCATTCGTTGGCGGACTTCATTGCACCTGACGCATTGAGGAGGAACTGGTAATTGGTTGCGCCGGTTGAGTCGCCGCTACGATATATCTCCTCAAGTCTCTGTGAGATATACGCCTGTTTTACAAAGTCATCTATTGATGCCGCACCCAGGCCCGTTCCGGAGTTGACGTTATTAAGTACGGTTTTGCATTGGATGAATGAAAGAGCATCAGCCGGGTCAAAACCGAGATTGGAACAGATTCCTTTGATATTGTTTTCCAGATTTGCCGGAGTTATTTTGGCGTTAACCTGGGTCCATGCCGCACTGCAACTTATTGTGGTGCCTTGCGGATTGATAGCATCGTAATAGACGGTCCAAATCGCAGGGTTTTGCGCTTTAGCGAGTGACGCAGAAAAACTGGTAGTTTGGTTCCGTAATTCATCTACTGTAAGTCCGGCATTCGGATTCATGAGGGCAAATGATACGCAGTCCTTGATGTAGCGGCGCATTGATGAGTCAATGTTGGTATCTACGGCTGACAAGGGGAGACTGGTTATTTGAGCGAGTCCCAGAAAGCCCTTTCCGCCGGCCTGTGAGGCATAACTTAGCGGGTCGCCAGCGACCGTCACAATATCAACAAGACCTCGCTCTATGCTGTTCAATATTCCTGCAACAGCAACGACACCATCCGGTATTCCGCCGACCGCCTGTGTTTTGTTGTAGACAGGGTCATAGATGTGCAATGTCCCCTTCGGAATAATAAGCGCAAGATAGACCGCAATGCCGATAAGTGCCGGTACAAGCCAGCTCTGTACATTGCCGGTTCCAGTTCCAAGCATTTTACCGGCAACAGCGAGTCCACCGAAGAAGATCCCGGCTGTTATGCTGACGAAGTAGAATGATTTATAGCCATTGTCTCCGAATATAAGGGCAAGCTTGCTGAAGGCATTAACGACCGCATCATGTCCTCCCCAGACGTAGTAATCCATATCAAGAGCCAGGGCTATGGAAGGGAGCAGGATAAACAGTAAGACGACGGACAGTATTCTAAATATTCGACGTGTCGACATCGACAACTCCCGCTGCAATCAGTTTTATATTACGCCGCCAGGCAAAGAACATGGCAATCAACGGTATGATAATAAATATCAGTGTCGTTACTACAACGAAGTATGCAGAGGTCAGAAAAACTCCTTTGAATCCCTGAAGCCAGTAATAGATGTTGGCTACCGTACTTTGTGACACTTTGGCGTAGTAAAGTTTCGCCACCGCCCAAAGAAGCATCTTGTCGGAAAACAGTTTGAAGTAGATGAAATGAAAGGCAATGAAAGCGATAATAGCTTTTGCTATGGCTCCGAAGATCATCCCTCCGAGGAGATTTAAAACCATTGCCCGGGTGTACTCTCCTATGTAGCTCATTGCCCCTTTTGCTATAAAAAGTGCGTATCCGAGTGAAAAACCGAGCGCAAGGAGAAAGGCGCTGCAGGTATCAAACAAAGTGGGGTTTGCGTCGCCAAACATCGGGATGTACTGTTCTATGACGCCAATAGCAACAGGGGTTAAGGTCGCAGAAACCAAACCAGAGACGAATGAACTCCTGAAGCCCACCTCCATGAATTCCAACCGCTGCTTGGTTGTCAGAAAGCGAGCTTTGATAAGGCATCCGCCCAGTTCATTGGCAAAATTCTGATCGATATATGAGAGCGCTTCCAGTAATCCACGCGGATGTATTTCGCTGCTTGGCGCTACCGGAATTACGTCTGGCGAGCCTCCACCATCTTTTGCCATTGAATTTCCTCTAGCTTGCCAGTGATCGTAATAAATTCAATATGCCGCCACCGTACGCAACTATTGCTGCCATTAAGAGGCAAACTGCTGCCAGCGT
>CAJAFV010000023.1 GCA_903939115.1 uncultured Geobacteraceae bacterium | reverse complement strand
TCCCGCCTCAATACAGTAGCGATACTGCTCCTGTCCACACCTCCAACGGTAGCATATTTGCTACTCACCCGCCTGTGGCCTCACCCGTTATTACAGTAAACATGCCTTAACATCAGTATGTTATCCCTCGTTTTGATGCTCGACTGCTATTGGCACACAGTATGCTCCCCTGTTAGCATGAGAGCAGATGAGGGGGAGCAGATGACAAAAACAGCATTTTCATACTGGAACAGGCGAATTGCACCGGTCTTTGATATAGCGCAGCGGCTTCGTGTCCTTGAGATTGAATCTGGCCGGATTATCCGTGAAACAGAGGAAACTCTCAGAGGGGAGCTGCCGGTACAGAAGGCGCAGTACCTTACTGAATCCGGTATAGGTACACTGGTGTGCGGCGCGATTTCTACTCCGCTGAGTGAGTTGATGGTCGCCTGCGGCATCAGGGTAATTCCGTTCGTAGCCGGAGACGTGGGTGAAGTGATTGCGGCATGGTGTCATGGTGATCTTGATAGCAGACACTTCGACATGCCGGGTTGTAGAGAACGTCATAGTACCAGTGCAGAGGCGCAGGCAACGTAACCAAAAGAGAGGGGGCCCACGATGAGTGTCAAATTTTTTGGAGTTAAAGGAGCGGGCGGGGTGATCAGTATTATTCTCCCTATTGCGATGTGGCTGATTGAAAGGCTGTGGCAGAAGAATACGGCTACAGTTGGCTACGAGGACAGCGTGACACCGACTGGTGAGACAACCAAGTAAAGGAGGCTTGAAATGAGCGTCAAGATCTGTGGGGTAAGAAGAGCAGGGGGAATTCTCGGTATTGTTCTCCCGATTGCGGCGATGTGGGTATTTGAAAAGCTGTGGAGGAAAGACAACGAGGCCGAAATATAAAATAGAGGAGGTGTGTAGTATGCGAGGCGGAATCTGTAGAATTGGAGGATTTGGCGGAGTATTCGGGTTTGTTATTCCTATTGTGGCAATATTGCTTCTGGACAGACTATTGCAGAAAGATGCTTAGCAACTAGCGCCCTGCCGGTTTCAGCAGGGCGTAAGTTTATTCTCCCAATTTTGAAATTATTCTGTCTACCGCCCGTCAGATTACTTTTGCCCGCACGGCCCCTTGTTGCAGCCGCCCATACCTTTACCTGATCCGCCCATTCTCAGGCCGCATTCACCATCATATTTATCTGTAGGCAAGCCGCTCCTGCTGCGGATATCCATGATTTTATCCTGAAGTATTTTGATCTCAACGCGCAGTGAAGCAATTTTTGTTTCATCAGGAGTGGCCTTTAGATTTTCCCGCTGCATTTCGAAGCGTTTGGTCATCATTTCCTGACGAAGATCGATGGTATCAGCCTGGAATTTCAAACCAGCACCGGCAGGTGCTTCACTCTGCTGCGGACAATTGCCGCAGCCTCCTCCCATTCCATTTCCGATACCGGCATTAGCACTACTGAACAGTACCACTGTTAAACCAAGTGCTGCCACAACTACAGACAATTATTTCATTGTTATTCCTCCCAAATAGATTGATTACAATGGCTTACAGATTACAGCATTAGTGATAAGATAGTGTAAAGGAACTGTGAACAATTGTGAAGATTTAATATTATTTATTCTGGCCGACTCCAGAAAACACGGAAAAAATCGCCACCAGCTCTGCCATTTCCCTCTCTGTCAGCACTACAGGCTGCATTCGTGCCCACACCTGTATCTCACGGGGGTTTTTTAGCCAATCGCCGAGGTTCCGGGCGGTCCAATCCTCCTCGTTTTTAAAAGTCTTCGGATAATATTGTGAAAAAAGTCCGGACAGATTGGGGCCACTATTACCCGTCCCCAAGGCACCGAGGCGCTCGGTGAGTGTCCGGTGGCAGCTGCCGCACCTCTTTGAAAAAATATCTTCGCTCTTATTGCCCGAGTCACTGAAATGTACCTTCACCGGTGCAGTTTCAACCGGTTTACGCCCTGAAGAACCATCAAATACAGCATTTACCAGTGATGTAATCTGCCCCTCATTCAAACAAAAATTCGGCATAGTCGCCACCGGGTGCCGGATCGACACGGCAAGTTCCCCGGCTGTTTTCCGAACAGCCGCTTCATCAAGACTTCCGGCAAGACGATTTCCCCGCCCGTCGCTCACATGGCAGCGTCGGCAGGCACGTTGATCTATCAGATTATCCCGCTCTCTTTTCTCTGCCCGATCACCCAGAGTGAAACGGACAAATTTTCCCGCACGCAGCCCGTCATGAGCAATGTTCTTACGCTCTGAACCCGGATTGCCGTGATGGCAGTCGCTGCATCTGCCACGCTCGGCGTAATGGGTCAAGTGGCACGTCAGGCATAGTTGACCCTGTGGTCTGCCCCAGGCCGGAGCGGCAGCCAGAAACATGGCACATATTAGTAGACGAGAGACCAATTAGCCCCCCTGAAAAACAACGCCACAACGGTAAGCGCTACGATCGCGGCAACCAGTATGATCGTAATGGCTGAAACGCTCTTAAGCTCTCGTGGAAACCAGCTGGCCCGGTGAAGATGGGTTCCGACAGGGAGCCAGGGAAGCAACAGAAACAGGCCAGCCAGCAGTATGACCGGATAGATCATCAGATGCGACCAACTGACTAGTTCCTGAATCCAGAGCAGAAACCAGGCCGATTTAGCCGGGTTTGGGGTAACGGCAGGATTGGCCTGTTCCTGAAGTGGCGCCGGGATCAGCGCCGCAAACAGCAGAAGTGAGACAACACACGTATACATCGAAAGGACAATGAGTCTGAAAAAAACAGGAGAACTTTTAACGAATCCGTTTTTCATAGATACGGCAGGACCCCCTTGTTCTTTCTGACCCGGTAGAAATGCAGGGCCGAGAGCACCAGCACCGACAGAGGTATGATGGTGATATGAAGAGCGTAAAACCGGAGCAGCGACAGGGACTGCCCGACTCCGTCCGGCACCAGCAGGGAACGGAGGAATATGCCGAACGGCAGGGTAGCCAGCAACTCCATGCCGGTCTGGGTAGCCCAGAAAGCAAGCTGGTCAAACGGCAGCAGATACCCTGTATACGCCTCAAACAGTGCGAGAAACAGCAGCAGGCAGCCGATAACCCAGTTCATCTGCCGTGGTTTCTGATATGCCCCGGTCAGGATCACTCGCAGGGTATGCAGCAGAATCAACACAAGAAGTGCATGTGAGGTCAGGCGGTGTAGGCTGCGCAGATATTTTCCGCCCCAGACCGAAGATTCAAGAAACAGTACTGAGTTGAACGCCCGTTCCGGCGTCGGTTGATAGTAGACCAGCAGCAGCATGCCGCTGCCCAGCATGATCAAAAACGCGGTGAACGCCAGTCCCCCCAGGCAAAAGGTATAGCTGAAGCGCAGGTTACGTTCCAGCACCACGCGAGGAAATAGATGTTTAAGGAAATCCTGCATCATGGCCTTAGATTAGATACTCATTGACAGCAAATTCATTTCTAATTATTTGTAACCTATGCTAATAAAATTGCCATATTTATTTAATAATCTAAAAAATACAATTCAGGAGGAGACGACTCTATGTTTTTGCGAACTTTGATAATGGCATTGTTGCTTATGCTGACATGTTCCCCAGCAATACATGCTTTACAGAAGCCTGATGACCGGGAAGCGCTGGCCGGGCTTACGGTAGCCAAGGTTATTTTTGATGTGCGAGTTGCTGATGTTGACAAACTGGTGTTCAATCTAAGGCTCTTTGATGAAACCCTTGAGGGGATGGTAGCGCAGGGGATCAAGCCTGATATGATAATTGCTTTTCGCGGGCCCAGTGTGAAGCTTCTGACGGCCGCTACACTCGATGAGGAGGCCATTGCTCTATTCAAATCCTTAAAAAAAAGGGGGGTGCGGTTTGAAGCGTGTGCCGTGGCAATGCGTGTTTTTAAAGCAGACCCAGCAGTTCTTATCCAAGAGGTCAAGTTAGTCGCCAACGTATTCAATTCCTTTATTGGTTATCAGAACAAGGGCTATGCTATGATAGCAATCAATTAAGGCACAAAAAACGACATGTGTACCTGGGCACCCTGTCTCACCCGATTATTTCAATCTTTTCTCCACGTACTTCCACCTGCATGTGCATTAGCGATCGGTTCGCCGGTCCTGAAAGCACCTTTCCCAACCGGTCAAAGCGACTGCCGTGACAGGGGCACAAGAGCGCATCCTCCGTAACAGTCACCGTGCAGCCGAGATGGGTGCAGATCAAGCTCAGGGCGTAGAAGCCGGTGTCACCCTTCATCAGCACCAGGCGTTCGGCACGAAATACCAGTGCACCTCCCGGCGGGACATCCGCTGCGGCAGCGCTGACCAGCACCCGCCGCTTTCCGGAGGTAACCGGAGTGAGGTACCGTACCAACAGTCCGCCCGAGGCGAGCAGCAGGATCAGGGTTGAGATAAATTTTCGACGCGATTGAGAAAGGTTTTCCATTTTTTCACGTATGCTTTCGTATAGGCCGGACTTTTACTGCTCATGCGCAGATAGCTGATGGCATTCATAAAGCTGCCGTTGCTGACCCGCTGCCCACTCTGAGACCAGAACGATTCCAGCCCCATGCCGTCTTTTTGAAGATTGTAAATCCTCCGGGATTCCGGTTCAAACAGAAAGCGCGTCGGGTTGTCATGGCATCCTTCACAGGTAACGGTTCCGCGCTGAACGGTGTGCGGAAAATAGGCCCGCCACTCGGCGGCCAGAAGAGTATTTTCAGGGCCGTTGTTTCTGGCGGAGTGGATATCGGTATAGTAGGCAATGAACATCGGCCTGATCGGGCTGACACGACCGGCGGCATTGATCCCGAGCGGCGGCGCATCCTGTTTTTTCAGATAGGCGCTGCGCAGGTATTCGGCACTTGCTCCCGGCGTAAGGTCGAAATCCTCCTTCGCCTGCCGATCCCGGAAGCGGAGAAAGAACGTGCCGTATTCCTGAGGCGCCCAGGCGGAATGACAGGCGTAACATTCAAGTCGCTGCAGATGGACAGCAATGCTGTGTTCCAAAATCTTCACGTCCGGCTTGTGACAATCGCGGCACCCTTTTGACGATGTTTTCCCCTCTGCCAGACTGTTCATCGAATGACAGGCGCCGCAGGTCATGCCGGCGCTGTAATGCACGTCCGGGAGCATCTTCAGGAACGTACTGCCGTTAACGGCAATTCCCCTTTGGTAGCGCATGTTGTCTTCGCGCGGCGCCCGTCCCGAATAATCCCAGCCGGTAAAATAACCGTTATGACAGCGTTGGCAGGCAGCAACAGAAGGTTTGGCAACTCCGTTTCCTGCATGACAGTCGAGACACCCCTTCAGGTGACAGGAGGTACAGTTCTTCTCCCAGAAATCAGAATCAAAACGCCCGTAGCTCCGCTGCACAAACTGTTTCTCGCCCCCTCGCTGTCCCATTGCGTGGTCGAAAATCCGTTCATTCCCCCGATGGCAGCCGACACAGCCGACCGACCGCCCCTCACGGGAGGCCGGATCGCTGCCGCTCCCCCCCTGACGGTGACATGCAGCGCAGGCCAGCCCGACATGGGCAGCAGTTGCGTCAAAGCTATGGGTCAGACAGAAGCCGACGATGAAGAGCATCATCCAGCGCACGATGGTTTATTCCTTTCCGGTAGATCGGATCACGAGCTTTGTCGTGGCACGGCAGACAGAGATTGACCGACAGAGTCCGCTTAACTTCTGCGCCGCTCAGTGGTCGGGCATTTTCACGGGTAATAGCTGAATAGGCAGTGACCCGACCGCTTTTCATTGTTAGAAAACCATCGAGCGGCTTACTGTCCGAGCGCTCACAGATGAGAGTCCCCGTGATACTGTTTCCCTCAACGACATGCTGGCCGAAACCGAGGAAGGCGGGGTTGCCGTGACATTCAGCACAGGCAAGTGCTGTTTTGCCGCTGTTATGTGAATAGAACGGTGCAAAGCGAAGCTGCTGCAATCCCTTGAATTGTGTAACATATTCTGACTTGGAAAGGGAACCATCCTCCTCAGCCACAGTAACGAAAGTTTGGCATCCGGGCGTCACCGGGGAGATCCGGCCGCGTTGGTTGAGTGCCAGCGGGAAGGGGTAGAGCATACGGTAATCCTCCGTCTCGCTGAAAGCGCCCGGGGTTTCCACGTCCTTGATGAAATCCATCCCCGCTTTCCCCTTGTCGTAGCGGGTGTGGCAGCCGTAACATTGAACCGACGTGCGGGCATGGCAGCTGTAGCACTCCAGACGTCCATGCCCGGCAATCGTATGTTCCGGCGTGCCGGTAATAACCTTGCTGCGATGCAGCTTGCCGCTCCGTTTTCCCTGCAGCCAGATCGAGCCGTCCCTGTAGAATACATTTGAGTAGCTGCGCCCCCTGGCGGTCTGAATCATACGCATGCCGGAGGTAACCGGTTGCTTGTATGAACGCGACTCCAGCAGAGACTCATCATTTTCTCTGGTAATCGTACGATAGCGTGGCACCTCGACTGCTCCTCCGTGACAAT
The DNA here is from genome assembly GCA_903939115.1 of uncultured Geobacteraceae bacterium. Lineage (GTDB taxonomy): Bacteria > Desulfobacterota > Desulfuromonadia > Geobacterales > Pseudopelobacteraceae > JACRCG01. The sequence goes on along the minus strand of CAJAFV010000023.1, from coordinate 13,838 downwards.
CCTCGCAGGATATTTCGGTCTGCAGATACATATTGCGATAGGCAAAGCCGTCACCCATCACATCGCGCGAGGTGTGGCAATCGATGCACTCCATGCCGGCCGCAAAATGGACATCAGCGGTGATATGGGTCAGGTTGCGGGCACCGCTGGACATGACCGGCCCAGCTTCGCCGCCTCTGGTCGGCACCAGGCCGTTATTGCCGTCATACAATCCTTGATAGGAAAAAGCGATCCGTCCGCTCCGATTGTGGCAGCGTGCACAGACCTGGGTATCCAGCAGCGGTGTCATGGTGTGGCTGGCAGAATGCCCCCCTCTTCCCTTCATGGTTTTGTCATAGCCCTCGTAGGTGGCGGTGTCGTTCCAGGGAAAATGGCAGGCGGCGCACCCGGAAGCGTGTGCGGAACCGTACGATTCCGCATTGCGAGAACTGACATGACACCGGGAACAGAATTTTCGGAATAACTCTCCGGAGAGATTGTTCAGCTCTTCAACCGGTGCCGCCTCAAAAGGTTTGCCGGACGGATCGAAAGCTTTTCCGCCCGTCGTGCTGTACTGCCTGCCATCTTCGCCTTCCCACGTTAACTGGATGTTGCGAATCATTCCTTCATTGGTCTGCATAATCGTCGATTTAACCCGTTCCAGTTGATAGCGATGACAGCCGCCGCACGACTTCTCCCAGGTTTCAGGTGACGATGGGTTTGCAGATGCCCGCATGGAGGCATGACTTGCCGTTTTGTCATGCGCCTGCGGATCACCTCCGTGGCATACGACACAATCGCAATGCGTCAAGGAGGCTTGTTCCAGTCCGCTGTGGCATGAGACACAGGTCGAAGATGACGTGGCAGGCGCACACCCGAAAGCGATTACTGACAGCAGTAGCAATAAAAAGAGGGGTGCCGTTCGGCAGCCCCTCGTATATTCAACATATAAAAATTTTATAATAAATCCCTGTACATCATAGATTCAGAGTCTGGATAGTCAATATTCTGCTGAAATCAGCAACCGGACACTTCTTTTTTACCCTTTGCAGCCGGCTTGGCATCAGCTTCTTTTTTCTTCTCGTCTTTCTTCACTTTCTTTTCCTTTTTAGCGTCTTTCTTATCCTTCTTAACGTCCTTTTTCTCAACTTTTTCACTCTTTTCAGCAGCAGGTTTTTCAGCAGTTTTTTCCTCAGTTGCCACGGCAACCATCGAGAAACTCAGGGACACCATTGCTGCTACAATCATCGCTACAATTTTTTTCATTTAAATCTCCTTTAGTATGTTTTCCGGCGAACCGGCTCAAGCATTTCTTCAGTTTTTTAGCATGCCCGACTGAATTGTCGCAAGCAGTTTCAGCTCTCGTCCTCAGTCATAAATGACCGTATCAGCCCCTTTTTTGGGGTGGCATCTGTCGCAGTGATGGTCAATGCCGAACGCAACTTTGCCGTTATGGCATTTCCCGCATAGTTTACCCTGCTGAATGGCTTTCATGGTTATGACGGTTGCTCCCTTTTTCTTTTCCGGAAACATCTCCTTGTTATGACAGTCGTTACATTTAAGACCTCTTTTAAGATGCTGGTCTCCATGAAAGATAACCTCGTCTGACGCCGTGTCACCCTTATAAATGATGTCCTGCATGGCGGCTCCGTACGCCACTCCGCACACGAGAACAGACATTCCAACCAACATCCAGAAAAATTTTAGTGTCATAGCCCCTCCCTCAGTACGATGTACGGTTTATGTTATATAATAAACCATTGGCTTTGTTCCCAGTTCTTCTTTGTACCTGAACACGTTCGGCTTGGATATCAATCTGGTGATAAGGGCCTGCGGATCATTGATATCACCGAAGTAGGTTGCACTTGCCAGACAGGTGGTGGTACAGCGGGTCAATTCACCCTTTTCAACGCGATGGATGCAGAAGTGACATTTACGGGCATTGCCGATCGGTGAATGCCAGTGACTCCTGCGCCGGTAGTTTTTGCCGTATTCACCGGAGTTTTCCACTTCGTAGGTCTTGCCGCGGAAGTCACCGGTGTAGTAGTGTCCGACATCAGCCGAGCGGGCAGCATACGGACAGGCAACGAGACAATAGCGGCAACCAATACACTTTTCATAATCAATTACCACAAGTCCGTCATCCCGCTTGTAGGTAGCGGTAACCGGGCATACCTGGGTACAGCTCGGCGCATCGCACTGCATGCAGGGACGCGGCAGAAAGCGCATGCCGGTATTGGGGTACTCCCCCAGTTCCTCTTCTTTGACCGGTCGATAATGAATCTCGGGAGGTGTCAGGTTTTCTGACATACAACCGGTAGTGCAGGCATGGCAGCCGATACATTTTTTCAGGTCGATCGCCATTGCCCAGCGGCGCTCCTTGCGCGGTTTTTTAAGGGCGCGCTGCAAATCTGTCAGCATAATTTCAAGGATATCTTTATCTTCGATAATGCTCATATCAATGGGTCTCCTTTCCAGCGATCTCAAACAAGCCGGTTTTTTCGCAGACCACGTACACCAGAGCGACAAGCGATACAGACGCCAGCACCACCAGTATCTCGAAGATAGACGGGAAATAGCTGATCCGCTCCGGCATATCATAGACCCGGAATACCGGCACCCTGAAGCCCTCGACAACCAGATCAAGACGGGCCACGAACTGGGTGACCAGAACCAGGACACTTGAAAGTATCAGCCCACCAACCGTACGTTTGTACATGAGAATCATGAACGGGACCACAAGAGCTCCACCTATTCCAAACACCACATTCTGGAAAAATGTTTCACGAAACACCTCATATCCGCTCAAGTTGCTTGATATCCCGATAATGACACGACAAAAAGTCAAAACGAATACCGAAGCAAGTGCTATCTTCTGTAACCTGACAAACGGTTTGATCAGTCTCAAATTTCCGGAAGCTTTAGATTGAAACGCCGCGATAATCCCGCACAGGGCATTGCCGCTCAAAAAACCGCTGAACAGGAAGTAAATCGGCAGCAGAGAACTGTAGTAATAGGGCATGGTGCCGACAGCCCCAAAAAGACTGCCCAATGAACAATAGGTTATTACCGGGATGACAAAAGAAGCATACAGCATGGCTTTAGAGTGATTATTCCGCTGTATGTTTATGTACTCCACCAGCAGGATGGTGATATCAGCAGTATACCAGACCGACATCCAGAACATTGGTGAGGTCGGGTTCGGCGATAGCATGAAAAGGTACATCCTCTCGATATGCCCAAGTTCGGAGGCAAGCGAAGCAAAGCCGGCGATTGCTGTTATCAATCCCATGAAAATAACTCGCGATGCCAGTGTCTTGTATTTTTCATGGAAAAACATATTGCCCAGGAAGTTGGTAAAAATACAACCGCCACTCACCAGTGCGAAATAGACGTACGTTGATATCTGCAGACCCCATGGCACAAGACTGGAAGTATTTATCGTGTGGCCATGGCCAAGGATAAAGATAGAACCAAAGCCGAAACCACCCAGAATGAGTCCAATAATTGCAAGGTAGACGGTGAGTCCCCCCTTGCCCTGTTTGAATTGACTGAAATAGCTGAGAAGCCTGTCTTTTTCCGGGACAAAAACTCCGAATAGTTTCATATCAGGCTCCCTTTACAATCTTGACAAAATTTCCGCGCATGGCAGTTCCGCCCATGATCGGATCGATAACATATTTCGTAATCAGGTCATCATCCGCAATCCCCTGATTGTTCGCCCGGGTCAATCCTTTGGCATGAACGCCAAAACCATGATACATGTACACGGCATCATCGCGCATCCGCTGGGTCAGCTTGACTTTGATTCTGCCGGGAGCCATAACCCCGTCCTGATTAACGAGCGTCACATATTCCCCGTTTTTCAAGCCCAACTCTTTCCCCTTTTTCTCATTGACCCAGAGAGCGTTTTCTTTCTGCAGATCGGCCAACATGAAGTTGTTGGTCGTCCGGGAGAAGGTGTGCAGTGATGCCCGCCCGAACAACAGGCGGAAGTGGCCAGCCGGTGGCTGGGGGTGTTTGGTGTATTTCGGTACCGGGTCAAAGCCCTTTTCCTCAAGCTGCTTGGAATACAATTCGATTTTGCCGGATGGAGTCCCGAATTCCGGCTGATTATCGGCAGTAATGTATGGAGCCGACTTGTCGGTCTTGACAATGACACCGTTTTTTTTCAGTGTGGCAAAATCAATACCGCCCGCTTCACACCGTTTGGACAGATATTCCTCGCCATCTTTCCAGGGGAAATAGGCTGACAGCCCAAGTTTACCGCCGAGCTCTTTCGTGATCCACCAGGAAGGTTTGGATTCCCAGAGCGGTTCAACCGTCGGCTGACGCAGGGATATTTCCAGATCCTTGAATTTCCCCACATTGATATTATCGTAACGCTCCATGTACGTGCACTCAGGCAGGACAACGTCAGCCCATGCGATGATGTCAGCCGGCAGTACATCAATGGCAACTACCAGTTCAAGGTTCTGGAGTGCCTTGATGGTCTCCTGCTTGTCCGGCATGGTTTTCATCAGGTTGCAGCCATAAATGAACCACCCCTTGATCGGGTGCGGCAGACCGGTGATCGAGGCATGCTTGATGGAAGTCGTCGTCTGCAATGCGGCAAACGGATACGCGACATCAAGTTTAGGCACATCTTCGTGTGGAGGATATGCGGGGAGGCCCGGATACTCGGGCACGCCACCCTTGGCAGGGAAGAAATAACCCCCTTCACGGCCCCAGGAACCGAGCAGGGCATTCAGTATGGCAATAGCGCGGCTCCGCTGGGTATCGTCACCATACCAGACGGCGTAGCGACCGGCGCCGACACAGACATGCGGCGCATTTTTACCCATCTCGCGGGCCACTTTGACAATGGTATCACTCGGGATAGTCGTCTCAGTTTCTGCCCACTGCGGGGTATACTGCTGCACAGCCGTCCGCAGTTCGTCGAATCCGGAGGCGTATTTTTCGATATACTCCTTATCGTACAACCCCTCTTCAATGATGATTCTTATCCATGCCAAAAGGAGCGCCATATCCGTAGCCGGCTTGATCGGCAGCCAGCGGTCGGCCTTGGAGGCTATATTGGAAAGGCGTGGATCAACCACGGTCAACTGTGCACCGTCAGCAAGGCCTTTCGTTATATCCTGCACCTGGCTGTTGTGGACATTCTCGCCAAGATGCGAGCCGAGCAGGACAATGTACCTGCTTTTGCTGAAGTCATAGTATTCGGGAGAACCGACATCAGAACCGTAGGTCAGGTAAAAGCCCATATCACGAGGGCCGCGACACTGGGCAAACGAGGGGGCGGTATAGTTGCTGCAGCCATACGACTTGAGCAGGTGTTTCCAAAAAGCGCCACCGGTTCCATGTGAAAACAGCGCCAGGGATTCTGCACCGTATTTCCCCTTAATGAGATTCATCTTCTCTGTTATCAGATTGAGTGCTTCTTCCCAGGTGGCCCGCTTCCAGACCGGTTCCCCGCGCTTGCCGACATTTATCAGTGGAAATTTCAAGCGATCCGGATCATAGAGAGCGCCCAAAGCGGCATTACCACGACCGCACAACCGGCCACGACCGCGCAGGCTGAGGGGATTACCATCTATTTTAACAACCTTGTTATTCTCCACTTTGGCAATAAGTCCGCAGTTCCAGAAACAGAGTTCACAGAACGTGGGGATCTGCTTCATATCTTTCTGAGCGGCTTCTTCTGCCCACGAGAGATACTTTTTCGGGACAGTTGTAACGGCAGCAACACCTGCAGTCAGCGCTCCGGCTGCTTTTAGAAATGTCCTACGTGAAAATTTTGTCGGCACTATGTACCTCCTCAATAGACGTAAATGTATAGATGACATCATGCGAGTGGGTATGTAAGGTTCTTTCATCAGAGAAAAAGGGGCGTAATTTTTTTTACGCCCCTCCCGGCGGAGCTGGATCTAAAAGTCAGGTATTATTCGTTTTCCTGTTGTAGTTTGAGCAGCTTTTCAAAGTACAGTTCCGGATTGGTCAGTTTTTCCACTTCCTTGCTGTTGTAGCCGAGCTCTTTAAAATTAAGCACGCCATTAAGCGCGTGGCAGTTGGCGCAGCTGAGCGCCTTGTTTTTTGGTGATACCTGGTGGTTACTGCCAAAGTAGATCGTCTGCCATCCCGGTACCGGTTCATAATCCTTGATGCCCAGTATTTTAGCTGCAGAGGCAACTCCGGCAAGAGAGTCACCGTTTGCAATTGGCGGAGCAAAGTCCATTGACAACAGTTGCCCGTTCTTCTTATTGAAATATGCTTTACCCTGAAAAATTTTGAATGGATAAATTTTACTTTTACCATCAGATCTGCTCCCTTTCGGGCCTATGAACTGTGGAGTGTTTTTAACAGTCAGATTGTACCAGGCGTATACCGGGGCCGTTTCATTAACCTCACGCTTCAAGGTTGATGGTTCATAAAAGCCGTTCGACTGCTTCTCCCATTTGGTGAAGTCTTTTGAAAAAGCGCCACCTGTCTTCGGGATGTGACAGGTTTGACAGGCAATTTTGGCGGTATGCCTGTTGTAGTCGGCATCAGTGTGAGGCGTGGCGCTATGGCATTCACCTGTACAGGTCATATAGATGCCGTCATGAGCCCAGTTGTTGGGATCACGGCCAGTGGGGAATTTGTGGTTTTTTACCTTATGGCAATCAACACAAATTATGCCTTTGGTTACGTGGACCTCGGCTTCCTTTGTCATTGAGAATCCCCGTTTGATCATCGCTCCGCCGCCTGCGGCTTCGTGGCATACCATGCAGTTTTTGATGGTCGGCCTGCCAATGTTGGCCGCTGCCTCGGTGCTGCGATCCTGGGTCATCACAACCTTGCCGTCCTTATCCTTGACAGGCTTTCTTTTGCTGAAGTCATACTTGCTGGAATGGCATATCAGGCAGTCGATTGCCTGTTCCGCCTGCGGTCCGGTGCTGCCGACATCACTGGTATGATCGCCCGGATGGCACGTATTACAGCCGGTAAACTTTGTTTTCCCGAGCGCGTTCGGCGGCACTTCCTTCAGGTTGTTGACGATATCGTTACCGTTGCACATCGTATAGATACGGTCTTTCATGCCATGCTCTTCATCAGGGTTTATATTGTCAACATGGTCTATTTTTGACGCATGTTTCCAGTGCACCGTGCCCAAAAACTCCTTTGCCTTCCCGGGATGACAGGCTTCACAGGTTTTCGGTCCCTGATAGCCATCTTTGAGGATTTCCTCTTTCCCGGGATGGTCCTTGGCTTGAGCTGCTGTTGCAAACAAAGCACATCCGACTATAATCACAGCAATTTTTCCAGTCATGTTTCTCACTTCCTTTCGATGTCAGGCATATTATTAACGGGTAATACTGCATGCAGCTGAGCCACTACGGTATTTGTTCCAATTATATGTATGTGTGAATATCTTATGATAAATAAAAAGCACTGTAAAAAACCAGTAAAGCGCGCGTGCAATTTCAGTTGTATGGCTGAAGTTGCACGCGCCACAAATTCAATCTACGGAAATCTTGTAACTACCATCTTTTTCAAATTCAACCTTCGCAACGACAAACTTGACATTTATGTAACCAAGATCCTTAAGAGTGTTATAGGCTACTTCGGCAATCACGCCGGTATTACAGTAGAACACGACCATTTTGTCTTTGGGAATTTCGGCCAGGCGCTCCTTGATCTCTTCAACCGGTACCAGCTTGGCTGTCTTAAGCATGCCTTTTTTAGCCTCGGCAGGTGAACGGGTATCGATTATCATGACGTTAGGTGGCAGAACTGCCGCGTATTTTTTAAATTCTTCCAGGCCAACCTCACCCGGTCGCAGTTTAGGAGTGTACGCCGCCTTTGCCACAAGTGTGCCGCTGACAACATCATATTTAGCTGCCTGCCAGGCTTCAAACCCGCCGGCCAGAACAACAACCCGTTTGAATCCTGCTTTGACCAATGCCTTGGCTACAGTGTCAGCGTCCTTGCCACCCTTCTGGTCATAAATCATGACCGGAGCATTCTTCTTGACGTCAACTCCCTTGATAAGCTTGGCAACCTGTTTTGCAGGAAAGGTGACAGCACCTTTGATAAAGCCTTTAGCCGCTTCCTTTTCCGGGCGCACATCAAGTAAAACGTGGGGCATATCCTTGTCGATCCAGGCATCTTTCAGGAACTGAGCAGTGAGAGCCCCGGAATTTTTCTCTAACCAGGCCGGCATGCCGTCAATGTAAACCTTGATGTTACTGTAGCCAAGCTTCTTAGCCTTATCGGCTGAACCGGGGCTCATGTTGCAGGTGACACCGGCACAATAGAAGATAATCAGGGCGTTCTTGTCCTTTGGCAGCAGTTTTTCGGCAAGCTTGTCGAAAGCTGGATACGGAAGGTTAACCGCTGTAGGGATATAGCCATCCTGGAAGCGGGGGAGCGGGCGTGAATCAAAGAGGAAATAGTTCCCTTTTTCCGGACCCTGGACAACAAGCTTCTCGATATCCACTGTTTTCATAACCATGCCTGGTGAAACTTTAACCGGCGGTTTTGCAATGAGTTTTACCGCTGTTTTAACGCCATCTTTTTCGGTGTATTCAACCTTGATTTCATGCCCTTTTTTTACCAGGTTGTCTTTCAGGAACTCGCCGTCTCCGGTTTTGCCAGCGCCGTTTACGACCTTGATCTCGTCCTCATCAAATTTGAACAGCTCAACTGCATCATCTATCTTCACCTGGATGGTTTTGGCCTTGAATGTCACGATATCGAAATAACCTCGAACCGCACCCGGTTCGGCCTTGTGACAGTTGGTACAAATCTTTGCTATTGTCGGTTTTGCAAGTGGTGATGCCGGTGTGGCCGGTTCTGCCGCGAATACTGCCACAGCAGACACGCAGGCGGTTACGGTAAATAGAAGCGTTTTACTGATCATACGTCTTATCCTCCAAAAATGAGTTTAGGACTGACTAGCAGCCGGCCGTCTTTTTAAACATCTTGCTTGTGTTTACATCGCCCGATTTTTCATATTTAGTGCGGATTTCATCCCCTTCGACGATGCGTTTGTCTTTGAACTTGTCGAGGGTAAGGTCATCGGTAATAGTAATGGTAACGGATGCCCCCGTCTTGCTGTCTTTCAATACCGCTGTTGCCGATTTACCATCAGCAGCAAGCTCTATTTTTGTAATTGTACCGGTCATTTTCAGCTCTTCTGCACTTGCTGTTTTAACGACAGCCAGTGAAGTAAAAAGCATAAGTGCCATAATCATAACGATCGAAAATATTTTTCTCATTGTCAGGTTCTCCTTTGTCGGAAATGCGTTTAATAAAGGTCCAGCTAATATTTTTCACTGTTAGATCCACTCTCTAAAACATCGGGGAGTCACCCAGACTCCCCGACAAACTACGGCATTTAGAATTTTACTTCAAAGGTTGCATACACGTCTTGTGCTGATTTTACCGGTGCCATCAGCAGCATATCTCTTGCGTTGATAGAAGATATTTTTACGGGTGCGCCGACCCAGTTGTTGCTGCCGGTGTACTCAAAGTCGTAATACTGATAACCGATTTTGAAAAATGCTTTGGCAAAATGACTGGAAATTGGTTTCAGATTAAGCTCCTGAATGATGTACGGCTCATATACATTGCCACGGACGCCGACTTTGCTTGTCCACATATCATCTGCTGCCGGAGCAAATGTGATCCAATCCTTTGAACCATGGTTGAATTCAAAACCAATCTTGGTTTTAGAGGGGAGGTCATAGCGCACGCCAATATATGCCGCCCAACCGGTCTTATCGTTTGGAGCCTCAGGATTAAAGAAACTACCTGTTCCGAGGCCCATGAACCCTGCATTTGCCGAAACATTATCGTTGGGGTGAGTAACGCTCATACCAAAATCAGCAAACATATTCAGGCTGCCCGGACCGACATTCTTGAGAGTGCTCATGGCGCCGGCACCGTACCAGTCGATATTACCGAGATTAGTTGCTGGGGCGGTATTGCCAAAAGTAGAATCGGTCATTACTGGGAAATCAAATATATTGAAGCCGCGGTTCCACTGCAGCCATACACGCAGTGGGTCAGTTTCGTAAGGAATAATAGCAATGCCTAGCATATCAGTATCTTTGATGCTGTTTGATGCAGTTTTGAAACCGCTGTCAAAACCACGGCCATAACAGATTTTTGCGTAAGCACCGGGAAGAGCGTCAATATCAGGGGCATAACCAATTGTCATACCATCGAATGCATAATCAACCAGCAGGGCGGGAGTTCCCCCATTGCCTGGGCGCTCGTTATTGAGCCTTAGATTACTTGGAGCGCCGTTGGTTGAGGGACGGCGACCGACAGAGAACCACAAAGGCTGATCAGCAATATTGCTCCAAGTTGCATAGGCACGATCAACATTTAGTTCACCATCAGACGGCACGTGCCCCAGAGTCCCGTCAAAAACCCCGACGCGGTCCGCAAAATAGTTACCGGTCGTAGCATTATCGTTCTGGGATCCGAAGGTTTTGTACATATCGAGTTTCACGTTTACGGTGACGTCTTGAGTGGCCTTCGCATGGAGGTCGAGAGCGAACTTGTTGGTGTAGAGGGTCTCGTTTTTAGGAGTCTGCTCTGGAATTCTCACGGCAAAATTCATCAAACCACCAAGCATTTGAGCATTAGCCCCTAAGAAAGCATTTGCCTGACCAACGGTTTTTACATTTTTCATTGCATTGGAAAAGTTCATCATTGAACCAAGATTGCCTTGCCAGTACATAGCCGCAGCAGGAGTTCCCGCTGCATATAAGAGAGTGCCATCAGGATTATAAGCAGCCGCAAAATTGAAGAAATTTGATTGCATTGTGTTTTGCGCATTAGCGAATGTTCCCATAACGTCAGTGTACGCCGCCGTCTCCCCACGCAGACTATCAACCCTGAAACGATACTCACCACCAATTGTCAGCCATTTGCCGAGAGACTTATCCTCGACCTTTTTGACTGATCCCTTAAGGTCATTGACCTCTTTGGTCAGTTTGTCGATCTTCAGCTGCAGATCTGCCTCTGTGGCCTGTGCAGCCAGAGGGAACATCATGCCGGCAACCGCGATACAAAGAAGCTTCTTTACCATTTCCAGTTTCATACAACCTCCAGTTTTTGAAATTTATGCTGCTGGTGAAAACGACTGAACATTACCCATTTTTCGGAAAACCGTATCCCCCTTTCCGGGTATTTTACATTTTTGTACCGTAGAATTAGTTCACTGCATTTATATCGTATACAAATCATAGATGTCCATTAAAATATATGGTGTTCTGAATATAGTAATGAAGCTAGTAATAAATAAAACAACAAGTTACGCCACGTATAACCCTGACTACAGACTAATCGTAGTTATGCAGGTATTAAATTTCTGAAATTCTACATATTAATAATGGGTTATTGTTTCAGCACAAAGCGATCCTGAATTTAGCTTAATGAAACTTTTGTTCAGTGCCATAAAAATAAAACGCTCACTCATCACTTCTAATGCACGAAATTTATTCTATAAGAGAATTGATAATGACAATTATAGGGGACACCGATGTACTGTCTATTGGGGGAAACCCCCAAAAAGCGATTTTTATTGTAGGGTAGAAGAAATCATATTGAAGGGGTGGCAAGAGGTTAATTCAAATCACGCACAATCGTAGGAGCGGCGTCAATCGACATTTTTCTTGATCAGGTAGAACATCAGCGCCGCCAGTAGTGCCCAGCCAATCGCAACTGCTCCAGTCAATGGTGCTGTTCCTATACCACCCGCTCCGTTGTTTTTTTCAAGTTCAGCCTGGATGTGTTCAGACTCCAGTATAATCAGTTTGATATCAAGGCTGTGGAACATTGTATGAAACCGATTTCGCAGCGAGAACAGTCGTTTTTCCTGTTGATCGGTGTCAATCCCCTGGCTCTTCAGCAGTTTTATTTTTTTCTCGATGGCCATGAGCATGGTATCCCGCTTCAACATGGCGCTGCGTATAAGGCGAGCTTTTTCGAAGGTGTGGCACTGTGAACAGTTCTTCTTGCTGATAAGATCGAGCGAAGCACTTTTAATGCCATGGCTACCGTGACAGGTTACACAGGTGGGGCCGCCTCTGCCTAGGGTTCCGCCGTGAGCACTGTTCAGATAGTATCTGGCGACGCCAACGTGGCAACTGCCGCAGAGCCCGGGAATTGCAGGAGGCAGTGGCACACCACGGTACCCGCGTGCCGGATTCATGGCATTTGCTGCATCCATGGGATCGCCGCCATGACAGGTATTGCACGTGATGCCATGCTCTGCATGGATACTTGTCTGCCAGAGGGTCACCGACTGACTGTATTGCACTGGTAGCCTTGCGTGGCATTCTATGCAGACAATAACCGCTTGTTCTGCTGCAGTTGCCTGGAATACAAACAGGACGCAGGAAAAAGCAACTATCAATGCAGTTGCCCACCATCTCACGGGCAGTTTCCCAGCATGTTTACTTCGGCTTGTCGGCGACAAAGGATGTTACCTGTTTGAATCCGAGAACGTAACCGAAGAAACATCCCGGTAGCTGTGCCAGAGCGGTGTTAAAACGATTAACGGCAAAATTGTATCTGCTTCTGGCACTCGTCATCCTCGTTTCGGTATTGGCCAACTCCAGCATCAGTTTTTGATAGTTCTCTGATGATTTCAGCACAGGGTATTTCTCGGAAACGGCCTGAAATCTGGATATCTCCACCTTGAATTTGGCGAAGTTCTGCATATCCATCGGATGCGTCTCACCAGTTGTCAGTTCCTTGAAGGGAGCAAGGGCACTTCTGACATCGGCAGCATGAACAAACGCCCTTCCTTCGAAAGCCATGTAATCTTCAACCACTCGTGCCAGATCGGGAATCAGGATATTTTTGCGCTGAACTTCCGCTTCCATCTGAGCCGTTTCGAGATGCACATCATACAATTCGGTAATAAACAGGTTGTAGTAATAGATAAAGCCAGCAGCAAGTAATAAGCACAGCGAGACTACAGCGGTTTTGACGGCACGGCTCTGGTTGCCCCATATATTTCCACTGACTTGCAACGTCTTGACCCGTTTCAGCGAAAGCGCATCTGGCCTGCCGATAATATTCCAAGCTCTTCTGCATTCTCAAATGACATCAGCAATTCCTATTCATCTTTTTTTCGTGACGCGGCTTCCAGTTCCTTGGCGGCATTTATTGTGACTTTGAATGAGGTGCGCATGACATGCAGGCGCTCTGGTTACAGTTCAAAGACCTTTGTGTTGTCACGCATGAACTGATCGAACTCAATAAAATTGTTGAATGGCAGTGCGGCATGCAGGGCAGAACAGATGGTCTCAAGTTGGCTGATATAGACATTGGGATCCGACTCTTCAAAGGCATAATCCATCGTCTGAAGGGCAGCATCAAAAAGGGCGACCTGCCCGATACAGTTCTCCTTGATCACCCGTTGCAACTCTTCTCGGTGCTGCTGAATGAGCGGGAGTGCATGAAGGGAAATCTCTTCAACGCGTTGACGGCGTTTTTGCGCCTGCTTGACACTTACCGGCTCACCCAAGCTTAACAGGCTCGATTGATATAGAATATTCCCGACGAAATAACCTACTATCGAGCCGATCAGGGCACCGGCAACCGGTATCGGAATGGCGGTCTGCCCCACGGTTCCGTAGTAAAAAGCCGCAGTTCCGTTCACAGCCGTCTGATTGATTTCATCAAGCATCTGCTCTGCATCTATCCTGTTATCAAGATACGCAATCAATGATTTGCTGCTCTGCACAATCCCGGCAGCAATGGCCAAATGGGCATTAATCCTGGTTATTCCGCCCAATCCGGCCGTTTCCGCAGCCATCCCGACACCACTGCCTATGCTGCTTGTCACATACCCG
>CAJAFV010000022.1 GCA_903939115.1 uncultured Geobacteraceae bacterium | reverse complement strand
TCTGTCATGGCAATGGCATACGCCAAAACAGTAATGGCAATCCCTAGATAGCCAATAAAATGATGCTTTAAATCTAATACTCGATGTTCAAGTTTTTAAGAATTGGAAAATAGCACTAAACCTTGTAAGATAATACGTGTAGACTTCCACGTATTTCAGCACTGTGTTGATGTACGAACCCGCTCACTTCATAAAAACGTTTGTCACTGATCTTGATGCAGCGCTGTCAAAGCTAAAACCCAATGCGCAACTGACCCAACTGCAGCGGATGTGGCTGGCATTTTGTTTGATGGGAATATTGCTGACCAATTCGGTGTGCTGGGCGAAGTTCGAGCGTGCGAGCTTGGGCAACTATAAGATTGCCGCACTTTCGTGGATGTTTCGCGAAGCCAAAGTAGCTTGGGAGTATTTGCTTTTGGCGAGCGTGACTTTGGTTTTAGAGCGGCACGGAATTACTGAAGGCGTTCTGGTTCTTGATGAATCTGATCGGGCTCGCACAAAGCGAACGAAACGAATTTATGGTGTACATAAGCAAAAACACAAGGCGTCAGGAGGCTATGTCAACGGACAGACGGTGGTTTTATTGTTGCTGGTTACGCAGACCCTCACATTTCCTGTAGGCTTTGCTTTTTATAGACCTGATCCAGCACTTAAGGCATGGGGTAAAGAAGATAAACGGTTAAAGAAATTGGGGATGGCTAAAAAAGATCGTCCTGCTAAGGTTGAGCGCGATAGCCGTTATCCGACAAAAATGCAGATTGCTTTAACTCTGCTGAAAGCATTCAAGACCGCTCATGGCACTATTAAAATCAAAGCCGTGTTAGCGGATGCCTTGTACGGAGCAGCAAATTTTATGGACAATGCCTCGCAGATATTTAATATTACTCAGGTTATCAGCCAGTTGCATGAGAACCAGCTCATTGAATATAAAGGTAAGAAACGGAGTTTGAAGAATTACTTTAATACCATCAACAAAGGAGTAAACGTCACTATACGGGTTCGCGGCGGTGAAGAGGTTAAAGCGACGGTGAGCAGTGCCCGATTAAAAGTGACTGCACATGGCAAAAAACGCTTGGTCGTCGCTCTTAAATATGAAGGCGAAAGCGATTACCGTTATTTGGTGGCTACAGACATGACGTGGCGCACCCTGGATATTATTCAAGCCTACACTCTAAGATGGCTTGTAGAGGTTTTTTTTGAGGACTGGAAGCTTTATGAGGGTTGGGGGCGTGAGGCCAAACAATTGGATGAAGAGGGATCAAGCCGAGGCCTGATTCTGAGTCTGTTGTTTGACCATTGCCTCCTCCTTCACCCAGAGCAGGCGGCTCGCATAGAAAACAAACTGCCCGCGTATACCGTCGGCAGCCTGCAAAGAAAATCTCAAATGGAAGCGCTGCTTGAATTTATCAAAAAACTGTTAGAGGACGAGAGACCTGCGGATAAGCTTAAACAATTAGCGGGACTTATTGACAATGTTTTTCAGTTAATGCCTTCTGGCAAACATATGAGTGGGAGGGATTTGGGCTGCCTGGAACCGACTGTTTCTCTAAAATATCGGGCTGCTGGATGAGACTACAGTAAGTTAGGCTGCAAAAAGTTTAAAAACTTGAACATCGAGTATAAGGCATCAAAATACTTTTTTAATCT
>CAJAFV010000021.1 GCA_903939115.1 uncultured Geobacteraceae bacterium | reverse complement strand
TTATTACACAGATAGTGCCAAGTTTGTGCTTAAGGACACAGTAAAATGTAAGCATTTGTTATTATGAGTATTATTTATTGGCAATGTAGCCACCGAAGACAATGACTGTCACAATACGAACCCATGACTGTATGAGAAAATAATACTAATCACTTGTGATATAACAAAATATTTCTATATTTCAGCCTGTTACTGTTTTTTGTATAAAAGCAAGAGTGTATGTGTCTTTTATACCCGCGATTTAGTTAGTTTCGATAATGACGTTCATCATGAGCTACCGTTCCGTTAGACTTTAAACCCCCTCTCTGGTAGGAGCAATACCATCTGCTCCGTCAAAAGTCGGATAGTCATAGAGATAATCTAAAGCGTTGTAAGGTGCTGAATAAGTTGCGTCATCTTTTTGTGGTGGTTTACATCGATCATCCCCTGTATACCAGTTAGAGGAATCAGACGCGAGAACAACCATCATTAGAACAGGAAGTAATATCATTGTTGCTCGGGTCTCCATTCTAGAAGAAACATATCTGGTTGATTACGAATTTTGCGGTATCAATCGATTTTCGGGGGGAATTTAAGCTTGGAAGATAAGCAGGCAAGAGAGCGAGATAGCATCGCGAAGATGATTGCCATCTACTGCAATAAGCATCACAACTTAAGTCAAAGTTTATGTGACGATTGCATAAATATTTCAGAATACGCTGCCAAATGTATTTCACTCTGTCCGTATGGCCCTGATAAGCCGGTATGCGGCAAATGTCCTTCAAACTGTTTCCGGGGGGACATGTACGGGAAAATGGTCAAAATAATGCGTTTTGCCGGACCCCGTATGCTCTACAAACATCCATTTTTAACAGCAAGACATATCCTTGATGCATTCAAGAAGCCTCCTGCCAAAAGTTGATCCGACCACCTGATGTATCGCTCCGTACTCACCTCACGCCTTGATGTTGAGCAACTCCTTGGTCATTTCGTCGGCGGCCTTGAGGACATTAAGGTTTGCCTTGAAACCTTGAGTATTGGAAATGAGATTAACGGCCTCGCGGGAAATATCGACTGTATCTCCAGTGCTTGATGCCGATGCAGTCACCCCCCCACTTATATTCTCCTGAAACGTGGCTCTCGATGCCTTGAAACCATCCGTGTTAAGGTTGGCCACGTTATTCGCAGTTATCTGCTGGCTTGTGCTAAAAGCCTGTAAAGCGCTGCTTGCTATATTGCTTATGCTGCTCATGTTACCCCCTTCCCCACTTCATGTATCGGAACCGTTGTATTTTACTTGAAAGTTTTAAGCACTGAAAGCGTCACATAGAATGTACCATAAAATATTTTGTCTTGAACTCGCGTGACCAACAACACCATAATATAGTATGTCCCCAAAGAGTAATTCCCCCATAGATGTCACCCTCAACAAGACCTCCGGTACATGGGAGGTGCCAGAAAACCCCAAGAGACAACTCCGACCTTGGCAGCGACTCTGGCTGGTGACTGGCATTTTCTATCTGCTGTTGCTGGTAGGAGGCTACTATATGCTCGTGCCGAATCAGGAGCGTATCGAACGGCGGATGATTTTTTCTGTTACCGAAGAGGTTAAACGTTACGACGGAATGGCATTTGCGGGTGAGTCGCCACGGAGGATCTTTGAGGTAGCTAGTTCCCAGGGATATGCCACATGGATAGCTGCGGTCCGTTCAAAGTACCAGATTGGGTCAGAGGGTAATGCGGGCTTTAGCAGAGTAGATAAAGAGTATCGTGATGCTATTTCCGGACTTCAGATGAAACGAAGCCTTGGCGTGATGATCTGTTTTGTCGCCTGGTTGATACCCATGTCAGCATTTTACGCCATTGGTGCCGGGGTTGATTGGATTAAAAGAGGTGCCCGTGACATCCAAGAGTAACGAGGTCAAGCATGACTCTGTTGAGTGGGCAGGTGTCTCCATTGATTATAACTGGTGCCATTCACGGCGCAGGACTCTCGGCATTACCGTTCGTGCCGACAAGTTGGTCTCGGTACGGGTGCCGTTGCGGACGTCGATCAAAGAAATCAGGAAATTTGTAACGAGCCGGGCTGAATGGGTGTTGAACGTTTGGATAAAGTTGGACAAACGACTTCCCCGGCATCAGCAGGATTACAATCGTGGCGCTGAATTCATGTTTCTGGGGGAGACGATTCGGCTTGAGATTACAAAGGGGACCGCACGAACTCTTCAATTGTACAACGGGCTCCTGCTACTGACGACACCTGATATACCGTCTGAAGAGACTGTTCGCAGGATGATTACCCATTGGTATCGGAAACAGACTGAAGATATCGTAAAACTGCGCTCAATTGAATGCCATAACCTGATGCAAGCAGAAGAGATCCCATTGCCCTCCATCACCATCCGCTCTATGAAAACACGTTGGGGAAGTTATTCCTACCAAGCCAAACGTATTTCCCTCAGTCTCAACTTGATCAGAATGCGACTTGCCTGCCTTGACTATGTCATTATCCACGAACTCTGCCACATCAAGGTCCGGCATCACGGACCTGACTTCTGGCGGATGGTATCCCGCTATTGCCCAAATTATCTTGCGGAACGCAACCTGCTTAAGCAATACGCCTGAACGTTAAAGTTACCTTTGTGGCTACCATTTTCCCCAATGGATTTTATCCTTCTGATATTTGTCCTTCGGTGTTGTCCTCGCCGGTTGGAACTCCGAGCAGTAGTAGGACTTTATTTCCGCTAAAATCTATCCATCTGAAATCCCCCCCCGATTGTCTAAAAATGTCACACTCCCAGTGTACTGCTATAATATACAGCTTGGTTGCAGAAGGAGTGTGCATGAACAGAAATGTAATCGAATCCGGCAGGTTTTCAAACCCAGATTCTGAAGCATTGTATGGCAACTGCTGGCCTGGGGAATACGAGATTCAACAAAAATACAAAACTGGATTACAATGCGGTGGATGTTCATTCTACGCGCCATTCAATTCAGATTGGGGCTTATGCTGCAATCCTAACTCACGTCATCAGCTTGAGACTGTTTTTGAACATTTTACCTGCACAGTTCATGTCAATGAAGGGTGGGAGCATCATAGCTTTTGTGAAAATTCATACTATTACTAAAAACCTTAAAAAGAGGTTGTCACATGAGAGATCCCCGTCGAATCCGAACAATTCTATACACGTTGGGAGAATACTGGCACAAGACTCCTGATCTCCGGTTGGGGCAACTCATTCTTGGTGCTGTATCTCCTTCCACCGCCTGTCCTGAGCTGTTTTACATTGAGGATGAGGATCTATTGGCAAAGCTGCAGGCTCAAGTGCATTGGACAGCGGTACAACCTGCCATTGACCATATGAATTACGACATAAGAACCTTCCTCGATACTGGCATTGCTACGTTCAGGGTTGGTTATTCGGGTGTTTCGATTGAGCTGACTCGTGAAACAGAAGTTCATCTTGTTAAAATAAAGGGAATAAAGCATGAAACTTTGAAGTTGCTGAAGGAGCATATCAACGGCTTTGAACAGTTCCTTTTTGATAACAATGGCACAGTCGAAAAGAATGAACGCTCCAGTTCTTGGGTGCCTGATTCTTACACAATTTGCTATCGGAGCGAGATTAGTAAAGTCACTGCGAGCCTTGCGGACTGCATCTGCGTTATTACGGATCAGTCTGATATGAAGCTGTTGGTTAAAGGTGAAACGGGAAAAGAATAGGAGATAACAATGTCCAGAAAATGTCCAAAACGGTATCACTTCTTTCTCAATTGCTGTGAGTCTTTCCTGGACTGGTGCAACAGAGAACTAACACCGAATAGTTGGGTGGTAATATATGAAGGATTTAAGCATTCTGATGCAAAAGTTCACAAGAATGAGGCGTCAGCAAAAGATTCAATTTCCGCTTGGGAAAATGGAATTATAGAGGATATGGGGTTTGACACGTACAACGCAGCGAAGCTATCAGCAGAAGCCCGGTGTTTTATTGCTCCGGTATTTATCAGATGTGTCCGATTTGTTACAGACAAGATCTGGAGGATAAAGTGACGATTACCGAGGAACCTTATGCGGGTCAGTATAAATTCTTGGAATATATTAAGCCAATAGAGACATGGGTCATGATTACGGAATCTCATACTTGGTATCATGATAATAACGGCGCTAGTTCAGGCCCATACTTTCAAACTGAAATGGATGGGCTTGCAATTGACGGTTGTGGATTTCTCTACATGTGTTCAATCCATCTTGCTACTGAAGGACATGAACATGCAAAGGTTGAAGAGTTTCCGTTGAAGTACGGGAAAGGTTCATTGCATTTTATAAAGTCTGAAGGCTACTGCATCCAAGATTCTGAAGTAAGGTTCTATATTGACAAAACTGAGCCGGTGCCACGCGGATTTTGCAAGGAATTGCGAGGCTGGTTTGAGTCGCAGATAGAAAGTGAACATACAAATATCAGATGTCGAGCTGCATTTAATAAAATGTTGGAATGAGACGGCTTGTCTGCGTTAAAGCGATTTCTAAATTGTCTTAAAATGTCACAAGCCTATTGTAGTGGTGAATCATCACAATTTGGAGAGTGGAAATGTCGCAATCAAGAATCGCTAGCTTTGTTGAGTGCCTATTGAACAACCTGTCCGGCATCGGTATCAGTTGGATGACATCCATAGTGGTTTTTCCCTTATTTGACATCAGCATATCAACTGCCGATAATTTTTGGCTGACCATTATCTTTACTGTAGTTTCGATGGTGTGGAGTTATTGCTGGCGAAGGCTGTTTGCGCGACTTCAGTTAGGAGCTCAAAAGCAGATATTGGCAGAGGTTATGTCTTAATGATGAGCTTTAAAGCCTACTGGTTGCATACAAACGGTGAGATTGTCCCGGTTCAAACAACTCACATAGCAGAGGTCATCAAGTCGCCTGAGCATTTCGGCTATACACGGGAGCGAATTAATGCAGAGTATCTCACTCATAAGGAACCGATCGGCCATGAGGGAAAGGCGCGCCAATCGATTATGGCAAACCTGATCCAAAATCACGGTTGGATTCGCGCCCGCTATACTCCCAGATACGATTCGTGGGTCGTGGAGGTAAGTATTTTATCTGATGAAGTGAAGCTGCTTTTAGTACGGTTTTTCAGCAATCCGGACATGAAAGGCACATTTTATAATGCAACGGTCAGAATAACGGAACTTTGCTCTGTCGAGGGAAATGTCCTGCATCACAACACATCCGTGGTTAGACTGCAGACAGGAGCTTAATATGGTTATCGAACAAAGATCATACCATGATTACCTTTACAAAAATGAGGGCAAATATATTCATAGATATTACCTGCCGTGGGAACTGCGGGAAGTCCTGCAAGAACGAGATATGGTTGCACTTAACTGTAGAATTGTCAGCCTATTGCATGGTGACAATACGGAAATTGAAGTTCGTAATATAATAGGCTCCGAGCCGCTCTTCATCCATTACAAAGCCGAGCGCCTCGTCAAGGAAATTGACTTTGGTCTTCTTCCGCCTGCAATTGACGCTTGCCTGCGTTACCGTCAGGACGATAGGGATTACCCCCCCTCTGAGGGGGAAACGAGAATATTATTGAGCCTCAATGACAGGCTCCGCCAAATTGAATGGGAGATTCACGAAGAAGCCATGAAGCTCAACCATGAAATGCTGCAACGCCAGCAGCAGGGAGAACCATTCCTCGAATATTTTGAAGTTGATTTAAAAATCAACTACTTGCTTGCTGATGATGATCCCATGAGCCGGGATGACGACGACAATTTTCTTTATGAATACGAGAGGAAGCTGACGATCCGGAAAAATGAAAAATGGGGAAAAGAGCTGAAATATGAGGAAGAGCGGATAGCAGCCGATTGGAATGACAAACGCCCGTTTAACACTGACCCTCTTTTTGTGGTACCTCACAGTTGGCTGTTTCACGACCTGGAATGTTATTCAGAGGTGCCTCTTAAACATCTGTGTCGTATTGGCACAATCTGGGTCGATATTAAGTTGAAAAAACAGCGATGGATAGAGAGGGAGGTGGATAAATCATGGGACGTATAAAAATTTTAAACGAAGGTAGTGGCAGAAAAAAGGTATCCGTCCGTTTCAGAGATTCAGATCATTTCGATTCCAGTCACTACATTCACAAATACTACCTGTCTTCTGAAGAGAGAGAGAAACTGTTCCCGGTTGACATCATTGCACTGCAAATGTGTATAGAGTCTGATGACCAGATTAGCCTCTGGGAGGGAGTAATCCCGGCAGTACTCCCTGATTGCACGATTCTCTACAGAGATATCGGCCTTGTAAAACATGTTGATGGTGATTTGGTACGGTGTGCTCTGCTGGCGATATTGAACTATCAGAATGACTTGCATGCTGAGTTGACGCCGGAAGAGGTTCGTGCCGCTCTGAATCTGAATGAATGGCTGCGGGAATATGAAAAGACACTTCTCGCAAAACAATTGAGCATCGAAGAGGAATTAAGAAACTGCTTACGGGGAAATGACCCGTTTATGGTGGATTACGAAATTGAGTTGAAAATTGATTTTTATCTGCGCGAGGACGATTCGTTTTGTAATAACGAAGATGCGCATAAACATGACTGGGACAGTGATTCCGCGCTGATGTGCTGTCATAAATTTATCTCTTCCAGAGAAATGAAAAATCCCGATTACTATGATGACTTTAACGATATGTGTTTTAGAGCGCACCGTAATCCGGTCTATCAGGCTCAGCATTGCGAACTTTTTCATGAACTGACCGAACATTGTGACGTGCCGCATAAACATCTTATCCGTATAGGAATAATAAGTGCGGAGTTCGAGGTGTTATATCAAAATATGGTAGATATTGATCTAGCAGGGGAACGTATCATTGCCAAACAGCAGGATACTTGGCAGGGAAAGTTGATCGATCATGGGTAGAATGTTTGCCATTGCCGACATTCATGGCTGCTGCCGGACGTTTCAGCAGTTGCTGTTCAATGTAATCCATCTGCAAAAGGAAGATACGCTCTATCTTCTTGGCGATTATATTGATCGTGGCCCTGACAGCAAAGGCGTAATAGATACCATTAAAGGGCTTCAGCATGACGGGTATGATGTTAGGCCAATTATGGGAAACCACGAGAGCTTGCTGATACAATCGATAGAAAGCGAATTGTATAACGACTTGTGTGTATGGCTTGACCTCGGTGGAAGGGCAACTCTGAAAAGTTACGGTGTGGAACATCCTGAGGAGATTCCTGTTGAGCATCTGAATTTCATCAAGGTGCTACCAGCCTGCCTTACAACTGGAACACATGTCTTTGTGCATGCTGGATTGAATTTCTGTCTGGCTGATCCGCTGAAAGAATCAGGCCAGAATTTTATGCTCTGGGACAGGATGAACCGGGGAGTAGAGCCGGATAAAATTGGCGGTAGAAAAGTAGTAGCTGGGCACACCGTCAGGAGTATTGATGTGATTGTGGAAAGTCTGGAGTCAGAATTTATTCAACTGGACAATGGTTGCTACATGGGTGGTGCTTTTAAGGGAACCGGAAGTCTAATCGCGCTGGAGTTGGTGTCAGGAGAGCTGTTTGTGCAGGAAAAAATTGATACGTGAATTATTGTAAGAAATCCGAGGTGAATGCTTATGTCTCGACGTTGTCCGAAAAGAAATCATCTGTTTCTGAACTGGCTTAAAGCCAACCGCTCCCGTTTTTCATTTGAGCCGCAGATTAATAAGATTAAGGGACGCCATATAGAAGGACACTTTGACGGCGTAACTGAGGTATTACGGTTTCAAGTTTCAAGTTGGTGTATTGGTGTCGCTGTGATCTGGAATAAAGAGTGTTGGGACTTCGTTGCTGATTTTGATGTTGTCGAAAAACGCTCCAAACAAGGGCTCTTCTGTTCACTCTGTATGCCGGATGAGATGACTTACTATCCAACCCAAGCTGATTTGTGGACAGAACACGGGTTTGAGCCATTTTTGGCATGGTGTAACGATAAACTGGTAACCAACCAGTGGTTGGCACTATATGAATATGGAGAAGGAGGCTGTACCGAGGCAAAGTTGCAGAAGGATAATAAAGCCAAAGAGAGTCCAGCGCTGCAGGAGCTTCTGAAGGGGCTGAAACCTCTTGGTGAATCGCAAGCCGCTTTTAAAAAGGAAAGAGATGTTACACAGAATCTTGTCCAGATGATGCCGTTGTTCAAATCGAGCCGGATAAGCCAAGGAGCTGATAATGAAGCTGGCATTTGATATCGGCGGCGTTCTTGGGAAATACCCCGGTGTATTTATCCCGATGATCTCGGCTCTTCAGAACGGAGGTGCAGACGTGTTTGTGATTACTGACATTCCGGAAAAAGAGACTGCACAGGCTCTTCTCGACAAGTATGGATACAGCTTTGCGTCAGAGATGATTTTGTGTGCCGACTTTCAGAAATATGGTGAGCACTGCAAGGCAGTACTGATCAAAGAATACGGAATCGATGTGATCATTGATGATCATCCCGGTTATTGTGCTGATTCTGGTTGTGTTTCGCTGTTTGTCTGGCCAGATCCACGGGTGTCTTATGAGGCTATGGAAATTTAACTGATGTTTATTTTCGAAATATTGATATGTTGCGACTATATAGTTGTTTCAAAGATTGGGAGGAGAGGTTATGACTGAGAAAAATACGAAAGATAAAAAGCCTGCTGATATCGAGTGGTGTCTTCAAAAATACTTTGGAGGTACGGGAGATGAATGGAAAGACTATTCTAAAAGAGCTGACAATGACAAGAGCAAACGTTATGCCTCGTTCGACTATTGCTATAATTATTTCAGCAGGTTTAAAGGCAATCCAGAAGATCTTAAGGCGCCAGAGAATATGGAGATGAGCTGTTTACAGCTTGGGTTCTATCTGGCAAGTTGGGGAATGCTGAGGGGGTCGTCGTTTATGCTCCAAATCAGTGCAATGGGGTATAAAAATATTATTAAACTGATTGCTGGAGGCCCCAATGAACTGTGGGAGATCGATGTAGATAATTATGATGAAGCAAGTGTTAAATTATTAATAAGTTTCAGGGATAAATTAACAGAAACACTTATAGATCAGTCCAGCTTGGCAGGGGTTTCCGGTACCGTCACTCCCAGCGACACCCTGACTTCCAAGATTATGCTTGGAGTATTTGGCAATGTACCCGCCTATGATACATTTTTTGTCAATTGGATAAAAAGCGTACCTGAAATAAAGCCACAGATATTCAATGAGAAATCTCTCCTTTCCATAAAAAAATATTATGACGAAAATTTGAAAGAATCTATGCAAGCGATAATGATCAAGACTATTGATTTTACTGATGAGCTGCCATCAAATATCCACTATAAACAAGCAAAACTGGTAGATATTTATGGATTTACCAAAGGCGGCGGAATTGAAAAGCCAGAGTCCCATACATAGGGTTTCACAGGTGATTTTCACAGTACTTCCTGCTGCTGGTTGGAATGTCACTATTGAAGACGACTACCCCGACCTAAAAAACTATCTCTGCTCTCGCGATGAAGTGATTGCTGAGGCATTCACACGATTGGATATGGTCGTCATGACTCCAGAGCTTGACGCGGCCGCTGCCGGTTGAGTTTTTATCCACTTCCTGTTCCATGCCGATCCCGCCAGACTGCCGGATGATCGTCAGACATTTGGTCGCCTGCTCCGCAGAGGCAATTGCCGTGTACTGCAAGCCGCCTCCGAGGCGGTTCTTTGCGCGGCGGCAATCACCTTTTCAGAACCTGCCATCAAAGTTCGCTATCGTCTGAATAACCAACGTATGACATTTGGCGGTAACGTTCCCGTTCATCCTGCCCATATTGTCGATCATATAACGGCCATTGTTCAGTCAAAGTCACAGGTCGCTTCCACACTGATTGCATAAAGATTATTACCTTCAATACTTTTTTATATGTCACCTTGTTTGTCATTCACTTGGGAATTTCTATTGTAACGGTTAACCGCGTCAGAAAGTTCAGCCAGAATTTCTGCTCGCAGTTTATCTGGCTCTATAACTTCAGCTTTCCCCCCAAAAGACAGTACCCACTTTTTTACATCAAACCAACCGGATGTATTTAGCTCCAGAATGATTGAACCGTCCGGTTGTTCAATAATTACTTGTTCCTTGGCCCATCGCCGTTCCTTAATGTATCTGGCCTCTTCCTGAGAAAATCTAATTTTAACCTCAATCGGATCATCATAAACGATGCTAAAGGCATCTTCCAATATTGCGTCAGGATCAAAATCTTTCGGTAAGGTGAACGTCTCTTTGGTTGGGCTGAGCTTTATAATCCTCTCTACAGCAAGAACTCTGATGTGTCCATAAGAAGTCGCGTTCACGAAGAGGTATAAGCCTCCATCGCGTTCAAAAAAGCATAACGGATCGATATTAAATACCTTTGTCTTATCATCATGAAACGAGTGATATTCAACGACGCACGTCTGCTGCCTGAATATTGCATCGGTGAGCTGCTCGACAACTTCCTCTTTATCGCGATAATCTTTGGTGAATTTTGATGACGATACAAAAAGTGTCTTTACTTGATTAAGTTTATCTGCGAGGCCTTCCGGCATAAAGGCATCAAGCTTTTTGAAGGCTGCATCGATATTGTGCTCAATGTCTGTTCCCCTGAACATCCTCCGGTTACCACGTATGAAGTAAAGAGCGATCAGTTCAGATAGCGATAGTTTCAACTCAGGTACATTCAGATTTGGCAGTTTTTTCAAGTATGAATCATCAAACCGAAATCTCTTCCGCCCGTCAAGCCCTGAAGAATCCTCGTAAAGCGGGAAATTCAACTCCTCCAGCGTATCACGAATCCGATAGGAGGTACGTCGATCAACATCAAGCCCCCGCCTCAATTCATCCATTGTAGCACCGCCAGTTTTAGAGAGAATCTCCACCGCTTTCAATACTTTCACCAAATGACGTGCCCAGTACATTTTTCACCTCGAAAAAATAAAAAATCGTGTTGTGTCTGAAAATGCCACATGTGCCTGCTATCGTCAAAACATAATCAAGGCAAGGCATTTACAAGGTTGGCCCCAGTTAAATAATTAAATCAACAGTAAAATCGTACCTGACAGCAATGGGTACAATAAAAAGGGGAAGATACCATGGCTGAAACAAGTAAAGAAAAGAAAGAAAACGGACTTGATGATTACGGTATTATTTACATTTCCGGAGGCGTCGATGGTGGCACTGCTGAGACCGTCTGTAAGCAGATAATCGAGTACAACATCAAGGCACAGGTCAACCAGATCCAGATGATTATCAATTCTCCTGGTGGCTCTTGCCCGGCAGGTTTTTCAATCATCGACATTATGGAGTGGTCAAAGATTCCGATCTATACGACCGGCATCGGCATGATAGCGAGTATGGGACTGTTGATCTTCATGACCGGTGAAAAAGGCCGTAGGGTTATTACCCCCCGTACGTCAATCCTTTCGCATCGCTTTTCCGCATTCAATATTGGCAACCACAGCCAGTTGATTGCCGGGCGAAAGGAAGAAGATCTTGAGCACGAACGTATCCTGCAGCATTACCTGACGTACTCAAACATCAAGGACAAGGCCGAGTTGGAAAGGTATCTCCTGCGGGATGTCGACACCTGGCTCTCGCCCGATGAAGCGTTGCAACATGGATTAGCTGATAGAATAGAGCCTATGAAACGGGGGAAAGCATGATGAACAACGTAAGTATCGCAACGAATAGCCATTCGGCACAGGCCCCGGCACATATTCTGGCTTTTCAGGCTCCATCCTTTGAGAAAACTGTTCTGGAGCCATTTCGTGACAATCTTGACCATTTGAAATCTCTGGAACTTGAGGCCAGCCTTCTTCTGGCAATCACTTACCTGCAGCGCAACAAACATGGCCTGAAAGAGGACGAGGATTACTTTTTCCCTAGTTTTCCGTTAATAGATCCGGCGTCCTCAATAGATGATGTTCAGAAAATCCTTAATCGCTTGCAGGGCGAAAACAGGAGTAGAGAAAAGCTTACCGTTAATAATGGTTTTCCGCTCAACTTTGTTTCATTTTGTAACGAATGGTCGCTTGATGGTTTTGAGAGGTCGGTGGTGATGCTGTTGCTTATGCAATATATTGCTCCGAATTTTATTTCTCTGTATGGCGACTGCGAATTCGAAAAAGGGCGCGGCAACGGCATTAAAATCGGCACCCTCCTGTCTTTACTCTGCGATGACCTCGGGAAACAACTTGAATGTCGCCGTTACTTCAGCGTTGTGGCGCCACTCATGCGTAACGATATCGTCACTCTTAACGGCAGTGTTGACGACACCACAAATATCCTGGACGAAAAAGTCTTCTTACAGGAGCGATTTGTGCGCTTCATCCTGGGTGACAACAATCTTTACAACTCATGCTTCAAATATATCAAACAGGAAAAATGCAGTGTAAATCTGGATCAGGTAATACTGTCAGACCACCTCAAAGACGATATCATCCATTGTGTTGACCGTTACATTGCCGGAAGAAACAACGGGAAAATTCAAGAGCTGGATGAATTTTTCGGATATGGAACCGCTTTGACGCTACTTTTTCACGGCCCTTCCGGAACCGGAAAGACCATGCTGGCGCGCGCCATTGCAACCCGTTTCGAGCGACCAATATTTTCCCTGGCAGTAGCAGACATGAATGAGATGCCGGGCAGCTATGAAGAAATCCTTGGTACGCTTTTCCGGGAAGCGGCCCTACAGGGGGCGATAGTCTTCCTTGATGAATGTGACGACCTGTTTGAGAACGATGGCCGTGCCAGTCGCGCCCTACTGATTGAAATTGAAAAAGCACGCTGCATCGTCATCTTGGCTACGAACAAGCCGATTGACCTCGATCCTTCACTGGAGCGGCGTATAACTATGAAAGTTCATTTCTCAATACCCAATGCTGACATGCGTCTGGAAATGTGGAAAGCACTCATGCCTGCCACAATAGAACTGGCCGACGATATAGACCTGGTGGAATTTGCCGAACGTTATCAGTTTAGCGGCGGGCTGATACGCAACAGCATCTTTCTCGCAATAACCTCTGCCACCACCGCATCTGAAAGAGCAGTATTGACTGCAGAATTACTGCACAAATCAGCGGCAATGCAGACCGCCACCCTTGCTGACGAGCAGAGTATTTGTCGCGCATACGCGCCGTTGGTCAATCTTGACAACTTTCCGTTGCGCCATCGACAGCTTGCCGAGCTTAAGAATATCGCTAATGTCTGGAAGGCACTGCATGAGCGGCAGACAGGCCTGGCTTTAATACTGAGCTCTTCTGACATAAATACGGCAATTCAGGCGGCAGAAGGTATAGCCAAGGAATGCGGGCTAAAAGTTCGAGCGTTCGATTACCAGAAGGTAATTTCATTGTCAGAGAGCGACAGAATGTTCGATATCATTTCACAACGCAAGATACTGCCGCTTGACTTCGCCTTCTCTCCGGCAGCCTGTGATGCCTCAATCACCATGTTTATCGACCATGAGGGGCAAATGGACAGCATGCTTGGTGGGGCCAAGGAAAATATGGGCGATATCCTGATGCGAGAACTTTTGGGCAGACTGCGCAACAATCGGGGGCTTTTCTGCATGGTCACCAAAAACACCGCCAAGCATTATCTGCCTACGGAGTTCAATCTCATGATTAACCTTGAACATCCTTCAGAAGAATACCAAATGAAACATTGGGAAAGTCTTATAGGATTCATGGATTCCAATAGCGAGCGGAACATGATGCAAATGATTGAGGAAAACCCGATGCACTTGAACGAAATCGACTATATTGCCCGACAGGCGGGCATTCTTGCGACCATACGTCGCTTGGCCAGCAAACCGAATCTGACGGAGATTCATGAAGTCATAATGGGATACCGTCAAAAGCAGAATGTGCCGTTGTTGTTTGGGGGGTAACAACTTAAACGCAACATTCGCCATTAATGCAAAAGCGCGCAGATCAACAGGAAGGGGAAATGTCATGCCTGCAAGAACCAATTTGGAAGCAAAACTGATGTTCAAATCACCCGCATTGGATGAAGAGCTTGCCGGACAGCAGCAGTTTTTAAAGACAACCGGCACGCTGCTGATCGGCAGGGACAGGGAACTCAAGAGGATAGATACCTACCTTGCACTGAAAGAAGCGTCATTCCCCCTGATAATCCAGGCCACCGGCGGCACCGGCAAATCGGCGCTCATGGCAAGGGCTGCACAGAAAATCGCCCCCATTTTCTCTTTGCAAAAGGAGGGAGTTACAGAAAGTCCCCTTTGTGCAAAGAGTGATTCAGGGGGAATTCTCATTTACCGTTTTGTCGGTGCAACACCTCGTTCATGGCAGCCGTTCACCTTTTTGGAAGATCTGATAATGCAGATTTCAATGGCATACGACCATGAGTCCCCGGCACTGCCTGAAGAAGGAGGGCTCAGGAATGTAGCAGCACTATTTCACCTACAACTTGAACGAGCTACCAGAGAACGGCCACTCACCATCCTCATCGATGCCATCGACCAGTTCAACTCCACCGTCCCGGTGCAGTACAGCGACATCTTTCCAAAACAGCTCCCTGCCCATGTGAAGATGGTGATCTCGGTCCTGGAGGGGCAAGACGCTGACCAGTTGGCCGACATCTTTCCCCAATCTCCGAAGCTGCAGCTAGAACCGCTCTCTCCTTGCGCCTGCGGTAACGTGCTTGATGCCCTTGTAAGCCCAAAAAAACTCACCAGGGAGCAGAGAGATGCCATCCTGGAAAAGGCCACGGAAAGCGGCCTGCCGCTCTGGCTGACACTTGCGGCACCGATAGCAAAAAGGCTCGACCCCGGCGATATCCCCCCTGCACTACCTGGCACAATCAAGGAGCTGGCCCGGTATGTCATCCAAGATATGGCTGGCCGGCACGGCACAGACATTACCATGGCGTATATCAGATACCTTAAGCTGGCACGCTATGGCCTTTCAGTAACTGAATTGCAAGAAGTTATCCGGCAAGACCCTGGTGTATGGAAGGAGTGCTGCAAACATAACCAAGCCTTGCCTTCTACAATTTTGAGCCTGCTACATGCGGAACTTGCCCCGTACATCAACGGGTACTTGATGGATGGACAGCTTTTACAGCGATATTTTCACCGGATTTTGGGGGAGATTGCTGACGAAATTGAGCCCGAAACCAGGGTCGCCCTCCATTCAAGGCTTGCGGACTACTTCGAACGGCAACCACTTTTTTTAGAAACCGTAGTGGCAAATTGCATTCGCCCGGAAGGCAACGATGCAATCGCAAGGGCAATTCATGAATTACTCCCACACCCAAACGGCCGCAAATTGATGGAACTGCCGTACCATCTTGCCAAAGCCGGGAGGATCGAGGAAGCGAGAAGCGTCATCACAAATTTTGACTTTGCCATGGCCAAGTGCAGGTTGAATCGTTCTGATGACTGGGTGAGCGATTTCCGGTTGGCGAGCGGTAACGGAAAATCACATGAGTACCGCATCTGGGAGCGTTTCATAACAACCAATGCCCAGATTCTGCGCAGGGGCAACAGTGCCTGGTCAGCACACAAAATCCTGCTGCAACGGGCAATAGAGCATGCCGATGACAGTCCTGCGACGATTGCGGCAGAAAAATTCCTGGCCGAGGGCACATGCGATTGGACCTGGCTGAGAAAGGAGTGCCGTGTCAGTCACGCCGGCATTGACCCCGGTGTCGCGGTATTTGAGGGGCATACCAGTTCAGTGAAGGGACTTCTGGAACTGCCGGACGGAAAAATTCTGTCATGGTCCGGTGACTGTACACTGCGGATATGGGAAAAAGAGAGCGGCATCTCACTGAAGGTGCTGGAAGGGCACAAGGGTGGTGTCGAAGGTGTTCACATATGCACAGGCAACAGGGCGCTTTCCTGGGCGTGGAATTACCCTGAGCCGGACAGTTCGATCCGGGTGTGGGACCTCTCTAGCGGCAGATGCCTGTCTGTCATGGAAGGAGACGGTAGGCTTGGAGGAGTCCACCTGCTTTCGGATGACAGGGCGCTTGCCTGGTATACGTGTGACGAGCCTGCATCAACAAACAGCGTCCTGCGGATGTGGGATATCTCCAGCGGGCACTGTCTGGCTGTTATGAACATGGCTAGTAGCCAGGAAAGAGTGAATATCAATGTCCAACTGCTTTCAGAAAAGCGGGCGCTTTCCTGGTCCTCTCATTCCCTGCAGTTGTGGGATCTGGTGAGTTACCGCTGTCTGGCTGAGATGAAAGGACACACGGATACAATCAGCGATGTCAGACTGTTTCCTGATAACAGGGCCATTTCTTGGTCGTATGGAGAATGGTCAGTTTCAAAAGAGAATACCCGGATGAGACTTTGGGACCTTTCTGATGGGCACTGCCTGGCGGTGATGAAGGGACATACCGGGCAGATCCGCAACGTCCTGCCGCTGCCGGGAAACCGGGCAATATCCTGGTGTTCTGATCAGCCACCCGTAGACCGCACCATGCGACTTTGGGATGTATCAAACGGTCGCTGCCTGATGGTCATGAAAGGGCACAAACAGGCAACTGCCGGTGTCCTAATGCTGGAGGATGACACAATAGTGTCGTGGGCAGGCAATACGCTGTATATCTGGGATTGCTCCAATGGCACGTGCCAGGCTCAATTGTCCGGGCATACGGTTCGTATCAGAGGGGCTCTTGCTCTCCCATGCAACCGTTTGCTATCGTGGTCATATGACGGCACCTTGCGTATCTGGGATGTTGCGCATAGAACCTGCCTCCACCTGCTTGAAGGGCATACCAGTCGTGTCAGCGAGGCCTGCCTGCTCCCCGGCAATAGAATACTTTCATGGTCCGAAGACAACACCCTGCGGGTATGGAGCCTGGAGGACGGTAACTGCCTTGCAGTCATGGAGGGGCATGCCGGTTCCATCCATCAATTGCCTACCATGCTCTCAGACGGGCGGCTGCTGACCACCGCGGTCCAGGAAAACTTCCTCCAGATGTGGGATATTGACAACTGCGAGCTGATTGAGCCGCCGGCCGAGAAATTCGTTTACTTTGAAGACGAAGATAAGTTCATTAAACTGCCGGACGGAAAGTTACTTCATTATGCCAAGCGCGGGGGAATTGGCCAAGCGGCAATCAACCACCACGGTACGATCTTTGTTGACCCGGCGCCGTACTGTTTTACGGAAATAGTCTTGTAAGTTATCCGGGGCAGTCCGCAGGCACTCCATCTTGCTGGTAAAGCGTTTAAAGGGACTTTGCTTGGT
>CAJAFV010000020.1 GCA_903939115.1 uncultured Geobacteraceae bacterium | reverse complement strand
CCTCAAGAGCGAGTTCAATCTGGAAGTGACTACGGAAAACCTGGCAGCCTCAGTACGCAAGGCTTTCCTTCGCGGCCTGGCACTGGAGTTACGACAGGGGTATGAAAAAGAAGAATACACCATTCCGGCCGAGGTGTGGGAACGCCCGAACCAGAACATCAAGCTGCCGAACATTACCGGTCAGGAATTTATTGCAGAGCTTCAGAAAAGGGTCTGGGAAATTTTCGAACCTGAGATGGTGGGGTTGTTGCCGTAATCGTTTAATTGCAACCTGGTCTTACCGAGTTGCAATCAAAATGAGTACGAGGCGGCGAGGAGAATAGCGACCGAGGCGTACATTCAGTACGTTGAGGAGCTATCGACGAAGCCAACAACGTAATCGTTTGATTGCAACTTGGTATCAGAGGCTTTTACTTACCACCTCATACACGTCGCGCGGCAGGTCTGCAACAGCCTGAATCCTCTGCAACTGCTGGCGCATCATCTGACTTCGTCCTGCCTCAAAACGCCGCCATGTTGTCAACGGCCCGAGCATCCGCGCCGATACCTGCGGATTAACCGGAATCAGCCGCAACAGCTGATCAGTCAAAAAGCGGTATCCCTCGCCACTCGGGTCATGGAAACGCACCTGATTTCTCTGGCTGAATACTCCAACCATGGAACGAAAGCGGTTGGGGTTGGTCAGCTCAAAGGCTGTGTGGCCCAACAATACCTGCAACTCATTCAGAGTACCGGGAAGTGTCGACGCGGCCTGCAGACCAAACCATTTATCGACCACCAGACGGTCCCCCTGCCAGCGACGGTAGAAATCGTCAAGGGCGTCAATCCGTTCCGGACAATCGCAGGAAGCAAGCGGAGTCAGCGCACCTATGGCGTCAGTCATATTATCCGACTCACGGTACTGTTCAAGACAGCGTTCGATGTCGCTCTGCCCGCCATTGCTCATAAGGTACGCCAGGCAGAGGTTAGCCAGCCGCCGTCTGCCTGAGCGGCCATCGTCGGCGGTATAGGGAAGATCGCTCCGGTTGGCATCCTGAACCGCACTAAAATCATCCCTGAAGAGCCCTGCCAAGGTGCGGATAACGAACTGACGGGCTGCGTGAATAGCCGCCGGATCAACGATCTGAACGAGTTCGGCAAGATATTTTTCGGTCGGTAATGTCAACGTTTCGGCCAGAAAGGCGCGATCCGGATGACCGCTCACAAGCGTTGTACGGAAGGCGCCGGCAAAGGCAGTATCAAGAGTCAGCCCCCGCCCCTGCTGCACGTCGGCAACAAGCCCGAGAACAACCTGCACCGCCATACGCTGCCCCGCTTCCCAGCGACAGAATGGGTCCGGTTCATGGGCCATCAGCAGGGCGAGCTGTTCGTGCCGATACGGGTACTCCAGCTTGACCGGCGCCGAAAAACCGCGCAGCAGAGCCGGAACAGGCTCCTCGTCAACACCGGTGAAACAGAAGGACTCCTCTGCAGCACGGAGATGCAGGGTTTGCGAGGTGGCACTGCCGACAGATTCGCCGGCCAGCGTCAGCGGCAACTGCTCACCGTTACGACCAAGCAGACCGATAATCAACGGTATATGCAGCACGTCCTTATCCGGCTGGCCCGGGGTCGGAGGGCAGCTCTGGCTGACCGTCAAAACAAAGGTTTTGTCAACAGCGCTGTAGAAACCGCTGGCAGTCAGCTGCGGAGTACCGGCCTGGCTGTACCAGAGGGCAAACTGTTCAAGATTGATCTCACCCGCCTCGGCCATTGTTTGAACAAAATCATCAACCGTTACCGCCTGCCCGTCAAAGCGTGCAAAATAGCGATCCATACCGAGACGGAACCGCTCGGCCCCGAGCATGGTATGCTGCATCCGGACGAGTTCGGCCCCCTTATTATACACGGTCGACGTGTAGAAATTATTGATCTCGATATACGAATCAGGCCGCACCGGATGAGCCATCGGGCCGCTGTCCTCGGCAAACTGGGACGTGCGCAGATTGCGTACGTCTTCGATCCGCTTTACCCCGCGCGACTGCATGTCGGACGAAAATTCCTGGTCACGAAAAACAGTCAACCCCTCTTTCAGCGATAACTGGAACCAGTCGCGGCAGGTCACCCTGTTGCCACTCCAGTTGTGGAAATATTCATGGGCGATCACCGCTTCGATGCCATGGTAGTCATCGTCAGTCGCGGTTTCAGGAGTGGCAAGGACGTAGCAGGAGTTGAAAACGTTGAGCCCCTTGTTTTCCATGGCCCCCATATTAAAATCATCAACCGCCACGATCATATAACAGTCAAGATCATACTCCCGGCCATAGACATCTTCATCCCAACGCATCGCTTTTTTGAGGGAACGCATCGCGTGGTCGCACTTGCCCCGGTTCTGCTCGTGCACGTAGATACGAAGGGCCACATCCCGTCCGGAGCAGGTTGTAAAGGTATCTTCAATACAGACGAGATCACCGGCCACAAGAGCAAACAGGTAGCTCGGTTTTCTGAACGGATCATGCCAGGTGGCAAAGTGACGACCGTCAGACAATTCACCCTGCGCCTGGAGATTGCCGTTCGAGAGCAGGATCGGATAACGCCGGCTATCGGCTATGATTGTGGTGGTAAAGAGCGTCAGGACATCGGGACGGTCCGGGTAATACGTGATGGCACGAAATCCTTCCGCCTCGCACTGGGTGCAGAACATTCCGGACGAGCGGTAAAGTCCTTCAAGGGAGGTATTGTCCTGCGGACGGAGTTCCGTTACAACCTCCAGAGTGAAGACAGCAGGAACTTCGGGGATAGTCAACTGTTCACCGGTAACGCAGTACTTATCTTGATGGAGTGGTTTTCCGTCGATTTTAAGTTCCCGTAGCACAAGAGCCTTGCCGTTCAGGAAAAGTGGACGCGTGCCGGGAGAAACGTCACTCCGCAAGCGGAGCCGTAGTCGGGAGGTAACCAGCGTCGCTACATCACCAAGCTCAAAACGGAGGTCGATACTGTCAACAAGGTATTCAGGAGTTGTGTATTCTTTACGGTATACCGTACGGTGAGTAGTTTCAGTCATTGATCCATCCAATAAATAGTTACTGCTGTTTGCCAGCTGTTATCCAATTACCCTTTTTTTAAGCTCTGCATGCTCTGCTGCAAGGAGATCGTATTTTCTCTCCAGCTCACGAATTTGATCAAACAGGCAGGCTATCGCCTTGGCTTCCGGATCTGGTAACTGTCCATGCTGCAGATCTGCGCGCCCTTCGTCTTTTTTCTCTTCAGCAATGACCATTCGTCCCGGAATACCGACAACAGTTGCATTGTCCGGAACGGCCTTGACGACAACAGAGTTAGAACCGATTTTTGCGCCTTTGCCAACAGTGAAAGGACCCAGGATTTTGGCTCCGGACCCTATAACCACATTATCGAGCAGTGTCGGGTGCCGTTTTACCTTGTCCCAGGTCACCCCTCCAAGAGTAACGCCATGATACAGGGTTACGTTATCACCAATTTCGGCGGTTTCACCGATAACGACCCCCATGCCATGATCGATAAAAAATTTACGTCCGATCTTCGCCCCGGGATGGATTTCGACACCGGTGAAAAAACGACCGAGATGCGAGGTAAAACGACCGGCAAAATAAAATTCATGGGTCCAGAACCAATGCGATACTCGATAAAACCAGAGGGCATGAAGTCCCGGATAACAGAAAATTATCTCCCACACATTCCGTGCAGCCGGATCCCGCTCAAAAACCGAGTTGATGTCTTCACGTATATTTTTGAACATAATAATGCGTAACTCCTGTAATCCTGACATGTTTTAATAGTGAGACGTAGCATACTGACCGCAAACCTGTCAAATCCATTTCATACTCCTCATATTTCGGAAAAAACTTCCTGCTCGACAAAAATGCTGATTATTCATATAACTGGTGTGAAACTACTCAAACAGTTATGGAGTTACCGTTGGATACACTCACCCTGTCTGCGCCTGCTAAAATTAATTACCTGCTTGATGTCATAGCAAAACGTCCTGATGGGTACCACGATCTCCGCATGATCATGCAGCGGGTGGACCTCTGTGATCAGATTTCACTTACCGTGATTGACACCCCCGATATCTACGTCACCTGTAAATCACCGGGCGCTCCGAACGGACCGAAAAATATTGCCTGGAAAGCCGCAAAAGCTTTGCTTGACCTTTCAAAAACCGGCACTGGGGTAAAAATTGAAATAACAAAGAACATACCTACCGCCGCCGGACTGGGCGGCGGCAGCAGTGATGCAGCTGCGGTCCTGACCGGCTTGAATGAGCTGTTGGATCTCGGCTTTTCAGAACAAAAGCTGATGGAGATCGGCTGCACACTTGGCGCCGATGTTCCCTTCTTTATTTTCAAAAAAACTGCACTCGCTGAGGGGATAGGAGAAAAATTCACCCTCTTGCCTGAGATGCCGAAGTGCTTTATTTTATTAATAAATCCAGGAATTCATGTGTCAACGGCCTGGGTCTATCGATCTTTACAGTTGACAACTGAGAGAGAGCTGAATAAACTGCCAGAGTTTTTCGAGTCAATTGAACAGGTAGCTTCTATTTTATCCAATGATCTCGAAGCGATTACTGTCTCTGCATTTCCGATAATCTCAGAAATCAAGAACCGCCTGATGAATCTGGGCGCAGTCGGCAGCTTGATGTCAGGTAGCGGACCAACCGTTTTCGGTATTTTTAAAGATTTTGGTTCGGCAGAAGCTGCTCGTTATCAAATAACAAGCGGCACAAACTGGTTTTCAGCTACAGTGGAAACTCTTTGATTTATTTATATTGGGGCGTCGCCAAGCGGTAAGGCACCGGATTTTGATTCCGGCATTCCCAGGTTCGATCCCTGGCGCCCCAGCCACAAACTTTAAGTAGCTGATTTAGTTACTTCCATAGTCTCGAATCCTCTGTAAGTACACGTTTTGCTAAACAGAGGAGCGAGACTTTGTGCTTTCTACTAGTAGCTACCTACAGAACCGAAACGGTAATTATCACCTCAGATTTAGAACTCCTATTGACCTACGTGGAGCCATCCCTCAAAGAGAAATTGTAAAAACTCTCAAAACCACCAATCTCAAGACTGCTAAAGATCCATCCCTACCATACATCCTGGGAACCAATAAGGCATTACGACCCCATTTTCTCTGCTATTTTCAACTGAATACATTAATTTGATTGTTTTTATCGCTTCACTAAACTATCTTGTAATAATTAAATCGGCGTTTTACTTCAATTTAAGTTGTAGAATTATGTTTTTTTGAAATATGTATTAGTTATTTATTAGCAGGTAGTTATGTGTATTTAACAGTTTTTTATTTATTTTAGTAGTCAAAATCACAAGGAGATTTAACATGAAAAGAGTACTACTCACAACTTTGTTGGCTGGTTTGTTCGCTACGCAGGCGTATGCTGCG
The DNA here is from genome assembly GCA_903939115.1 of uncultured Geobacteraceae bacterium. Taxonomy (GTDB): domain Bacteria; phylum Desulfobacterota; class Desulfuromonadia; order Geobacterales; family Pseudopelobacteraceae; genus JACRCG01. The sequence goes on along the minus strand of CAJAFV010000020.1, from coordinate 52,543 downwards.
GACAGTATCAAAATTGCGATTACCGGCCCGTTTTCCGGAGGGTCTGCACCAATGGGAACATCCATGCGTGACGGCGCAAAAATTGCCATTGCCGAGATAAATGTGGCGGGTGGTATAAAGGTCGGCGCCAAGATGCTGAAGTTTGAAGTTCTGGAGCGGGATGATGAAGCCAAAAATGAGCGTGGCGCGCTGATTGCCCAGGAGCTTGCCTCCATGAATGATCTCGCCGGTGTTATCGGCACCGTTAACACCGGTGTCTGCCTGGCTGGCGACAAACATCTGCAGGAAAAAGGGATCACCAAGATCATCACCCCGGCCGCCGGTTCCGCCTCAATGACCCAGTGGAGTAAAGCCAAGGTGAAGGATCTGTCAATCTTCCGCCTCGCCGCCCATGATGGCATTCAAGCCGCCATGGTTGTGGAGGAGGCGATCAACCGCAAGTACACCAAAGTCGCCATGCTGTACGACTCAACCAACTACGGCGTCTCGGGTCGTGACGACATGGTTGAGCAGATCAGGAAGCAGGGTAACATACTGCAGGTGGTTACTACCGACAAATTCAATATCGGCGACAAGGATATGACCGCCCAGTTACTGCGTGCCAAAAACGGCGGTGCCCAGGCGGTGCTGATCTGGGGCATCGGACCGGAACTGGCTGCGGTTGCCAACGGCATGGCCAAGATCGGCTTGAAAGTGCCACTGATCGGTGGTTGGACCCTCTCCATGTCCAATTTCATCGACAACTCGGCTAAAAACGGCAACGGCACCCTGATGCCGCAAACCTTTATTGAAGAGCCAATCACCCCAAAGGCTAAAAACTTTATCACCGCCTATCACAAAACCTACAATGTCAAACGGATCCCCTCGCCGGTCTCTGCGGCACAGGGGTACGACGCTGTTTTCATCTTTGCCGCTGCGGTCAAACAGGCCCAGAGTACCGACACCAAAAAGATCAAGCTCGCCCTAGAAGATCTGAAGGAGCCGGTGCAGGGAGTTATCACCACCTGGAAGAAGCCGTTCAGCTCATGGGATCCGGCCAATGAAGAGAGTCACGAAGCATTCCGCCGCGATCAGGTGGTAATGGGAATGGTGCAGGATGGTCACGTGGTTTTCGGTAACGACGCCGATCGGAAACGGCTGATCAGCAACGCAACCTCCGTTAAAGGCAAAAAATAAGGTGCACTGTCCCGGCACAGGATACGCCGCAGCCCAAGGAGTTGTATGATGAATCAGGCTCTAATCCAGCTGCTGGTAAGCGGCGCGCTGATGGGCCTTGTCTATGCCCTGGTCGCGTATGGTTTTCAGCTTACCTATGCAACCAGCAAGAGCATCAACTTCGGCCAGGGTGAACTGGTGATGCTATCGGCCTTCTTCAGCCTTACTCTGACCAACCTCGGCCTGCCGTATTATCTGATGATTCCGGGAGGCCTGCTGTTCGGCGTTGTCGCCGGCCTGTTTGTTGAACGGGCCGGCGTTCGTCTGGCCCTTGAGCAGAAAAGCGAGGGATGGATTCTGATGACCATTATTCTCGGTCTGTTCGGCGTTTCTGCCGCCGAAAACATCTGGGGGCGCGATGACCGCCCCTTTCCAACTCCGATACCGACCGAACCGATGCAGTTTTTCGGTATCAGTATAACGCCGCTAGAGATTTCGGTTGCGCTTGGTGTCTTCATGATCATGGTGATCATCGAGCTGTTCAAACGTAAAACCCTGCTGGGCAAGGCGTTTGCAGCGGTTTCGGCGGATCGGGATGCGGCGGAGCTGATGGGTATCTCTGCGACCCGCACCATCATGCTTTCCTATGGCCTCTCCGGTCTGGTAGCGGCCCTGGCCGGCATCCTGGTCTCACCGATAACAACCGTTGGACCGACCATGGCTTCTGCCCTGGTGTTGAAGGCTTTTTCTGTCGCAGTCGTTGCCGGGCTTGAGTCCGGATTCGGCGTGGTGATCGTCGGATTATTCCTCGGCTCACTGGAAAGCCTCACCAGCTTCTATGTCGGCAGCGGCTGGCGTGAAGCGCCCGGCCTGGTTCTCCTGATTCTGGCCCTTGCCGTGCGCCCCACCGGTATCTTCGGCAAGGCGGTAATACGGAAAGTTTAATGCCCGCTCCGGTTATTCGGATTTATTACGTTATTATTGGAGTAGCTGCTGATGCTTAAGCGTCTGATACTGATACGGGGGATCGAAGGGCTGATGGTCCTCCTGCTGGCTGCCATACCGCTGCTTGTTAATAACAGCTTTGTTCTCGGCCTGCTGACACTACTGGCAATCTACGGCATCTTGCTGATCGGCCTTGATATTACGGTCGGCTATCTCGGCCTGGTCAATCTGGCCCAGGCAGCGTTTCTCGGTTTGGGTGCTTATGCCGCCGGGCTGACCGTGACATTATTTGGCTTCGGCATGCTCTCCGCACTGGTGGTGAGTACTCTGACAGGACTGGTCATGGGTGCTCTGATCGCCTTCCCTTCCCTGCGCCTTGATGGGCCGCAGTTCGCCCTGGCCACCCTTAGCTTTTCTGCGCTGTCGGCCACCGTCCTGAACGAATGGGAATCACTGACCCTGGGGGCTCAGGGGTTGCAGCTGCACCGTCCGCTCCTGTTCGGCATTGATCTGGATGCCAAAGGGTTCTACTGGCTCTGCCTCTGCTTTCTGGGAATCGTCTGGATCGCCATGCGCAATCTGCTCTCCTCCCAATGGGGGCGGGCGTTTGAGGCCCTGCGTGACAGCCCGATTGCCACCGATGCAATGGGGATCGGCACCTATCGCCACAAGGTGACGGCCTTTGCCCTTGGCTCCGGCCTCGGTGGACTGGCCGGAGGACTGTACGCCTTTAACTTCGAATACCTTCAGCCACATGTGTTTGTCTATGAACTGATGGTTATTCTCCTTTTGGGGGTCGTGCTGGGAGGGAGGAAATCGCTGTGGGGATCTTTTGTCGGCGCCGTTTTGATAGTACTGCTCCCCAACCTGCTCTCCAACCGCATACTGTTCCAGATTTTTTCTTCAACAGGATTCCTGTTTGCTCTGGGTGCTGGTGGGACAGCGCTGTATCAGAAAAAAACCCGACTGTTTCAGGCTGTTGCTCCTATGATTGCCATGGGGTTGCTGGTAGTCGGCAGCTTTACGGTTCAGAACACCGAAGATTGGCGCAAGGCGATCTTCGCGCTCATGCTTTTCTCGGTGGTGGTCGGACTCCCTGAAGGGCTTATGGGATTCACTTCCCGGTTTTTATCCAGGATCTTCAGCATTGAACCCGAACCGTTTGCCTCCCCCTCCGGACTGGAAGAGGTCCTTGCCAGAAAGCCTGTAGACGGCTCGCCGCTGCTACAGGTTCAGGAGTTGAAATGTTACTTCGGCGGGATAAAGGCGGTTGACGGCGTTTCGCTGACGGTTGCATCCGGCACGATCCATGGCCTGATCGGTCCCAACGGTTCCGGGAAAAGCACGCTGGTCAACCTGGTTTCAGGACTGTACGTTCCTACCGACGGCACAATACTGTTTCATGGCAAACCGCTGGTACAGGGGAGTCTGTTCGCCGTGGCACGACAGGGAATCTGCCGGACTTTCCAGAATCTGCAGCTTTTCAGTGAGTTGACGGCACTTGACAACGTCATGGTCTCCATGAAAGGATTTTACGGCACCCCGCTGCCGCTGGTGCTTCTGGGACTTGCCAAACGGGCCGAAAAACGGGCCGAAGCTGATTCACTCGCCTTGCTTGAGTTGGTTGGCCTGTCGGGCGAGGCGAGAACAGCGGCCAAGGATCTCCCCTACGGTGCCCAGAGGTTTCTCGAAATAGCCCGTGCCGTCGCCCGTCGTCCGACGCTCATTATCCTGGATGAGCCTGCTGCAGGCCTGGCTCACCCTGATGTCGTCACCCTGCTGGGAATCATCCGGCGCATCCATCAACAAGGGATCACTGTCATCATGATTGAACATCATATGGAAGTGGTGAGCGGACTGTGCGACATCGTAACCGTGCTGGACGGCGGCAAGGTGATCGCTCAAGGGGTGCCTGACGAGATCAGGCGGAACCCGCTGGTGATTGAGGCCTATCTCGGCAAAGGAAGCGAACCGCCTGCCCTTGCGGCGGAGTGCCGACTGGCGCCGATGACGGTGCCGGCTTGAAGGGGAGAGGATATAGCGTATGCTTGTAGTTAATGATCTCTACGCCGGATACGGTATGAGCGAAGTGCTGATGGGCACCTCGCTGGCGGTAAAAAGAGGCACGGTGGTCGCCCTGATAGGGCCCAACGGCGCCGGAAAAACCACCACCATGCGCACCATATCCGGCAGCATAAAGCCAACCGGGGGAGAGATCCTCCTTGACGGCAAACCTGTGCAAGGGCTTGAGCCATCGCAAATCGCCCGCCTCGGCCTGGCCCATGCCCCTGAAGGACGCAAGGTGTTCGGACCGCTCTCGGTTGAAGACAATCTGCTGCTCGGCGCCTTTACCCGCCTCCCCCGCTTTTTTGGTTTTCACGCCAAAGCGGCCGGTGATCTGGACAAAATCTATGAACTGTTTCCCCGCCTGAAAGAGCGGCGCCGCCAGGCATCCGGAACCCTTTCCGGCGGCGAGCAGCAGATGCTTGCCATCGGCCGGGCCCTGATGGCACAGCCCAAGGTTGTCCTGCTTGATGAGCCGTCAATGGGATTAGCCCCGGTTATTGTTGACGAGGTGTTTGATATCATCCGCCGCCTGAAGGGGTCGGGTATAACGCTGCTGCTGGTTGAACAGTCCGCCAAACGGGCGCTTGAGGTGGCCGATTACGCCTATGTCATGGAACGGGGGCGTATCGCCGTTGAGGGGGTTCCGCAGGAATTGCAGAAGAATGAACGGGTCATCGCGGCGTACCTGGGGAACTGATCAAGTATCAGAAAGTTTACGCAGCATAAAGGTGTCCTGCCATGAATAGTGCCGCATCCCCTTGGTATCGCTGGTACATTTTTGCCATGTGCGGAGTCACCTACGTAATCTCCGGCTTCTGGCGCGTTTCGAATGCGGTCATCGCCGATGACCTGGCGCGGGACCTGGCGGTTACTCCCGAGGTTTTGGGGCTGATGGGAGGAGCTTTCTTTTACGCTTTCGGCCTGGCTCAACTGCCGATGGGGCCTCTGCTGGATCGTTTCGGCCCCCGCCTCGTCATCACCCTGCTGGTCTGTGTCGGTTCGGCCAGCGCTCTGTTGTTCTCCCTGACGGATAGCGGTACCGTGGCGGTGCTGGCGCGGGCCGGTATCGGACTCGGCATGGCAGCGGTTCTGATGGGCTCCCTGAAAATCCTCACGACCTGGTTTTCTCCCCACGAATTTGCCACACTCTCCGGAATGCTGGTCGCCATCGGAGGGCTGGGCGGTATCGGAGCGACAACCCCGCTGGCGTGGCTGAGCGACCGCATCGGCTGGCGCGGAGCCTGCGGCGGCATGGCGGCCATAACGCTGCTGCTTGCTGCCGGAATGTACCTGGTCGTGCGGGATCATCCGGAGCGGCAGAAGGGTGCGCCACCCACCTCTCCACCATCTTTGGCCGTCATCCGGGCGGGATTGCGAACGGTATTTTTCAGCGGTGACTTCTGGCGTCTCGCCCCGCTCGGATTCGCCTCGTACGGTGCCCTGATTACCGCACAGGGATTATGGGGTGTTCCATTTCTGGTGCATACCTACGGCATGAGCAAGAGCTCTGCCAGTTCTGTCCTGTTAGCTATTCCGATCGGGCTGGTCTGTGGTGCACCGCTCTGGGGCCGCTGGTCTGACACGTTCGGGCGGCGCAAACCGCTCGTTCTGGCGGGACTCTGCTCTATGCTGCTGCTCTTTTTCAGCCTCGTTCTGCATCTGCCGCTTCCCTACTGGGGGCTGGTACTGCAATGCTGGCTGCTGGGGTTTACCAGTGCCGCCCTGTATATTCTGTACACCCAGGTAAAAGAGACCTTTCACCACTCCATCTCCGGTACGGCCCTGACCGCACTCAATTTTTTCGTCATGCTCGGTGCAGCCGTGTTCCAGCAGATGACAGGATTCATCCTGGGGTATTGGAAACCCAATGCCGCCGGCACCCTGCCGTTGCCTGCCTATCAATGGGGTTTCGGGGTTTCAGCGGCACTGCTGGCTCTGGCACTGGCCATCTACACCCTCTGCCGCGACACCCATCCAGGGCTAAAAACGGATCGCCAGGTTGGCAACCGTTCAGCGGAATACCAAGCATAGCGGCGAGCAATTCATCACACCCCGATATCTTCGTTCCATATCTCCGGATTTTCATTGATAAACGTGCGCATTAGATTGATACATTCCTCTTGTTGCAGCACTTCCACCTGCACACCACGAGAACGAAGAAGCTCCTCCTCACCCATGAATGTGCTGTTTTCGCCAATTACCACCCGGGGTATGCCATAGAGCAGAATCGCTCCACTGCACATGGAACAGGGTGACAGGGTTGTGTACAGTACCGACTCCCGATAGACGCGTGCCGACTGACGACCGGCATTTTCCAGGGCATCCATCTCGCCGTGCAGAATGGCACTCCCCTTTTGCACCCGATGGTTATGGCCACGACCAATAATTTCCCCTTGATGCACAAGTACCGAACCTATCGGAATACCGCCTTCGGCAAGTCCCTGCTCTGCTTCCGCAACTGCTGCCAGCATGAACGTATCCATATTTTTCCCTCCTCTTTCTTGCATTCCACCGTAAAAACGCACTGTTTATTTAATAGCGAGCAGCTCAACATCAAATATCAGTGTGGCGAATCGCGGAACGGAGCCGACGATACCCTCTTCACCATAGGCAAGATTTGATGGACAAACCAGTTCTGCCTTCCCGCCAACTTTCATCATCTGCAATGCCTCTGTCCAGCATTTAATGACTTTGTTAATTTGAAACTCGGCCGGCCTTCCGCTTTTATAGGAACTGTCGAATTCACGACCATTCAATAGTGTGCCACGATAATTAACGCTTACCGTGTCAGTGGGCCCTGGTGTATCTCCAGTACCTTCAACGAGAGAGGTATATTGTAGACCGGATTTTGTTGTTTTAGTCTCTTGTGCGGGCTCACCGGCAAACGAGGTAGTGGCAAGAAGGCAAATGATGGTTAAAACAATAAATCTGTGCATAAAATCTCCTTCTACGGTAATTTTAGTCGCCCGTCTTTTTGTGAAGATATTATAAAATTCAGACGGTATCTTCATCCCTGAAACGGTTGAAAAGCAATACGCCAAGAATAAGGCAGTAAGCAAGGACATTGATGAGTGGATAGGCAGGACCGAATCCATGGGATGACTCGCTCTCAATCAACGAAGACGCCAACTGTTGAACTCCTAAGAGCTTCGGCCATAAAAAATAAACAACTCTCCACCATGTCACGTCTGACTGTGGGCTGGCGGTTGATTGCTGCAGCATCGCCTGAGCTATCTGGCTGTGGCTGGCAGCAGCTATGCCGTCGGCTACAAAGCCTACGACACCAACGCCCAGAACAGAAAGAAAAGCGACAATGTCGGGCATAAGAAGCGACAAAAGAAGCACAGCAATAACGACAAAGAGTAGATTGATCGAACAGAGCAGTGAGGCAACAAGGTATTCCGGCATGATAACTTTCAAATTAATGGATGTAATCAGGAAGACAATGCTATGCAGGATGAACATGAAAAGTGTTGATACGACCCATAATCCAAGGATCTTTCCCATAACATACTGCCACCGGGCTATCGGTTTGGACAAAATACACGATTGCATACCTTCGTTCCGGTCGCGCCTGAATATTCGCATCGATAGTAAAGATGCTATGACCATCACGCCGGTACCAATAATGTGGAAAGTCGCTTTCGATAAAGTTCGGACGATGGTTCCGGTATCAAGAGCCTGTCCGTTCACCATGTAATTGCCTTGATAACAGCCACGAACAAGAAATACGCAGATTGCGCAAAAAACGAACATGATGACGAAACTTCTCTGCTGCACTTCGTCAATAAGCGTATATTTTGTAATCTTTGTTATGGGGGTAAGTGATTTTGAAGTTTCCATGTCAACCTTTCACCACTCTTACAAACAGATCTTCCAGCGTCTCTCCGTCTTTAACAATGGAGGAAATGGTGTCCTTTACCAAAAGCTTGCCACGGTTGATTATAGCTGCGGTATCGCAGATTTTTTCAACTTCTGACAGCAGGTGTGAATTCAGGAAAATGGTCATGCCTTGATCTTTAAGCGACTCTAAGAGCTGGCGTATTTCCCTGATACCGATTGGATCCAAGCCAGAGGTCGGCTCATCCAGGATTAACAGCTTTGGATCTCCCATGAGTGCTGCTCCTAATCCGAACCGTTGAACCATGCCCTTTGAATACGTGCCTACTTTTGTATTCTCCCGGCCGTGCATTCCGATGAGCTCAACAATGCGCCTGCATTGATCTGCAGCCTCAGAGCGGCTTATACCCAACAACTCGGCACAGCGCAGGAGGTATTGCCACCCTGAAAGAGCTGGTGGCATATGATGGTTTTCGGCAAGATAACCGATTGATTGCCGGCATTCTGCATCTGTACTTGGGATACCGTTTATTGACAAGCTTCCCGATGACGGTCGTGTAAAGTCGAGCAGCATCTTAACAATTGTCGTCTTCCCGGCGCCATTAGGCCCAAGCAGAGCAAAACATTCACCTGTCTTGACTGAGAAGGAGACATTGTCAACAGCAGTAAGGGGATCGTATCGTTTGGTAACATTTTTCAATTCAATCATATAATGGACTCTTATCAGAATTGAGGAGAGACATGATAGCACCCCTGTGTGTTATAAATATTCCTGTAATCAAAGTAATTCTTCAGCGTGCGCTCAACTATGCATACAAATTTTCTTTTGAAGATTGCTCGACGATCATTTGCCGAAATGGACAAATTCACTCAACTGTCTGCTCCCATGCGGTGGTTCAATACCCCGTCGGCATACACCCGCAGGCCGGCAGCTTTGAGCTCGGCAATCGCAGCAAGGTACTGCTGACGTGTTCCGTATTTTGTTCGTATTGAGCCCTTCTGGTCAAACTCGCCGAGGTCGTAGAGATCATACACAGCATAACCGACTTCCGCCCCCTCCGATTCCTTTGTAGGCAGGTGGAAGCCAGAGCGCAGTAATGCCGGCTTCCGCGAGTTCTTTGGATTTTGTGGCGACCGTTTCCCACAAAGAGCCATCCGCTGGTGAATACCAGTGGAAATACTGCATCATTACGCCGTTTATGCCGTTCATCTACCCTCCCCTTTTACACCGTGTTCGCCTTCAAATCTTTCAGGAGAGAGAACATGCCGCGCCAGTAGATGCATCCCTGTACGAGGTTAAATATCATAGTTCTCATCATGATCACTGCAAAAAGACTGATCATTTCATGACCGCCAACGTGCCGGCAGGCTTCGTTCTGTCTTGTTACGTGCATCAATTTGCATCAGGGGTTCTTCCCTGTTCTATGCAGCATGTCATAGCATTTTCATCAGCACCATATTTGAAGCGGGATCCAGCTCCCGAATGATATCCACATCCAGAATCTCGGTTATTACCACCTCAAGAACAAGGAAAACCTCGCTTCCTTCGCGCAGACATCCAGCTTTTACGGAGTCCCGCTTGCCGTAGGCTCCATGAAAATGTACTTTCGGTTGTTCCCTGTCCCAGAACACGGTGCCGAACCCAACAGCCTCATGACTTTCCTGAAGCTCCCGCCAAACTGGTATTGGCGGCATTTCTTCTGTCTCCGGGCCGACAACATAACGGCCACCTTTCATGCCACCCACTACATTGAAACAGGCTGCCCGAATATTTTCTGAGCGGCATATTCCGGCAATCCCGCCAAGTACGTCATCACCATCGCTAAAGCGCGCAACCACAATTCTGCCCGGTTTTCCTATCTGATATTGCATTTTGATATCCTTCTTATTTCAATATTTCAGCCTTGATGTCGTCATCAATAAAACTTTCTTCAATCGCCTCTCTGACCCAAGAGTCTTTGCACTGTGCCAAGATTCTGGCCGCCCCTTCCGCTACCGATGGAATATTGCTCCACAGAGCGTTGCGGATCGAGCGCAGTTCATTTGGAGTTGCTTTTCTGCCATCTGCCCAACTCCTGCATTGTTGGCACAGGAGTGCAAGAGTTTCCATGCGAGGGGGCGCATCTGGTTTATAATCCCATACCCGCAGGTCTTCCTTACTTTCGCACCACTCGCATTTAAAGCCTGCCCTCTTACCGACGGCCTTGCCGAAGGAACTGATCTCCTCGAGGCGTTCTTTGTTGCCCTGATACCCTTTTGCCATGTGTTCCTCTTTCATTTTTACCGGATTGCTGTATCGGTATGCCCGCTATTATGACTCTGATCGTGCGTATGAAGCACCAAGGCATCGCGACTACCGTTAATTGAGTGAGGGCTGTGCGCCTATTTCTTTTTCATACCTGCTTCTACTTTCTGTTTCAGAAGATACTTATTTTGAGAAAATCTCTTTAAAGAATTTTGTTGTTTGCGCCCAGGAATCTTTGTCTGCCTTTTTGTCATAGGCCATAGGCAGTTTGAACTTTACGGCAAACGCATCCGCATCGGGATTGGTGAAGCTGTGCATCACCCCCGGATACCCGACGTAACGGAACGAGACCCCCGCCTTGGCCATCTTTTCCTTGAAAGCAGCAACCTGTTCAGGTGGAATCATCTTGTCCGCTTCACCATTAAAGACCAGCACTTTGGCCTTCACACCATCTGTAGCGGGAGAATTCATCGCAAGGATACCATGAAAACTTGCCACACCCTTCAGGTCGGCACCGCTAAGCGCCATATGCAGCACGATCCCGCCACCGAAGCAGTACCCGATGGCAGCAATTCGTTCCGGATCAACTGTAGGCTGCTGTTTGATGAAATCAAGAGCGGCATTGAAACGAGCCTCGCCAACAGCCATGTTCTTCATCACCTCACCGGCAAACTTGCCTGCATCATCGGGATGCTGGGCGGTTTTACCGTCTCCATACATATCTACCGCAAGCGCAACATACCCCTGTTCAGCCAGCATTCTGGCACGTTTACGAGCATATTCGGTATGCCCCCACCATTCATGCACTACTAATACAGCGGGACGCTTCCCCTTCACGGCACTATCTTGTGTCAGATATCCTTTCAGTACCGTATCACCAGTTTTGTATTCAACTTCCCGACCGGTTACTTTTGCAGATGCGGTTGAAGCTACACACAATATTATTACTAAACAAACTGCAAACCACATACGTATCATCATAATTATTCTCCTTTCATTTTAACCTGCCCAGTTATTGTGCTTTAACAGGACTTTTATACTCCTTTTACAGCCCGGTATTCAATATGGAAAAGCTCACTCCTCCTACCAACCAGATGGTCTTTCAAAGCTGCCAGCATTTATACCACGCGAATTACGATGAAAGTGAGTCGTATTACCGTCCGAATAAGCAAATTGCCGAATGGGATTCTTAAAATGCACTGGAAATACTGGAAAAAAATTCATGCAGAATGTAGTATGGCGCCATCTTGAATGAGCAGTGAAGGAACAATGACACTATTAATGAGGATGATGATTTAATATGATAGAAAAAAGGAAATTTCCCAGAGTAAAACTTTCTTCAAGAACTGTTTTAAGTCAAAACAACGTCATCCTTCATGGACGACTGGAAAACATATCCAAGAGCGGAGCTTTGGTTCGTCTGGTACCTGGAACTCATGTGCCGAAGGGTTCCGAATATGATGTGACGATTTATCTTGATGGTGAAGAATTTCCGCTCCAAATAAGTGCCGAACTCGTAAATATTAACTTTAATATGTTAGGGCTAAAGTTTACAGCGTATGATGAGGTAACTGAAACCCGCCTTGATAGCTTGCTGGAAATTCTATCCTCAGAAATCGATATAGAAAAGGTAGAACGAGAGAGACATTTAAGGCAATTAGTTGAAAATTTCCGAGGGGGATGATCTGATTAAGGATTATTCCAAAAATAAAATGAATACTTACGCAGAAGGGCCACCCTCATCAGGAGGCCCTTCACATTGCCTCAATCTCCATCTATTCGCCCTTTGCTGGTTTTTGGCCGGTGCTTCCACTTTCTCGTTTTTCATTACTGATACAACACCTTTAACCATGCCAGCCATCAGCAGTACTGCGGGAATTATTCCGTTGGCCGGCGCAATTTTAAAACAAACAGATAGGTTATCAGTAAAAATGGAAGCGTTGAAAAGGAAGCGGCCAGATTTCCTGCGTAAAGCTGCCAGGTTGAAAAGACAACCAAGCCGATGGAAAATACCAGAAGAAGTGTTACCCAAAGTTTATTCATAGGTTCTTGAGGTTCTTTCCTGCTGTAAACTTGCCACCTTTGGATGCAGCAATCTTCAGCTCTGCTCCTGTCTGTGGGTTGCGACCGGTTCTAGCAGCACGTTTTGACTGGCTAAAAGTTCCAAACCCTGGAAAAGTAACTTTATCATCCTCAGCCATTACTTCCACAAGCGAACTCAATACTGCGTCCAATGCTTCTGCTGCAACGGTTTTGGTAAAGCCGGTTTTCTGAGCTACTGATGCTATAAATTCTGCTTTTGTCATAAATCCCTCCGTAGACAGTAGTGTTTGATTTTGACAGCTATTTAGCTATCGTTCCCTTATGGAGAAGCGATCAATTGCGTTAATCCGATTAATCTCAACTCTGTCTGTGGAGCCATTAGAGTAAACATCACCGGCAAGCCAGGCAAGTTCATCATTTTCCAGAACAGTGGAAACGTTGGTCCACCACGCTTTACTCCCACCTTGCGAGCCATCACTCCAGCGATATCCACGTTGTTTCAGTATATCCTTTTTGTCAAACGGTGCGCCGACAGCACTGATCTTTGAGGTCGCTTCGTTATAGGTGTTCAGCAACGCTTTGAATGCCGGAAATTTACTTACCGGCAGTTGCCCAAGAAGAATTCCCAGCACCCCTTCAGCATCATCCAGAGCGCGGTGTGCATTTATGAACAGGCCAAATTTAAAGAGCAGATATTCCAGAACCCGAGTGGAGATTCGCTCTGCCTGCCAATCAATCTGATTAACAGAACAAGCCCACGGAAGCGATGAAAAAGCCGGAAAACGAGCCTCGACAAATTTACGGTCAAAACCGGCATTGTGGGCAATCACCATCGTTGCCTGACCTGCTAACCGGTTTACCTGCTCATCGTCAAAAGATTGCCCGTATACCATTTCATCAGTGATCCCGGTAATCTCAATGATCTCCTTCGGGAGCGGACGTCCCGGATCTTCAAAACCATTGTAGCGATCAGTAACCCGTATGATCTCGGCTGTCATCGGGTCAAATTCAAAGGCAACTACTCCCAACTCAATGATCTTGTCTTCAGTATGATTCAAGCCGGTAGTTTCGGTATCAAGACAAATACCGATTTTTGATCCTTGTACCGATCTGTTGGTAAAGCTGGTCTCCTTTTCGAGATTCAACTTGCGCAGTACCGAAAATTCACCGGTTGCATGAAGCGCGGTTATAGCAATTTCAGCTTCCAGGGAGTTTATAGGACCTTTCTGAAGGTCCCTGTCTTTGGATATTTTCATCGATTTTGGTTGGGACATAGCTATACCGACCTCTTTCCACGCAGCATCTGTGTAAGCAAACTGTCGAGTGACGACGCGAAGCGTTGGCGGTCAGTGAGGCTGAACTGACCGGGACCGCCTTGGGCAAATCCCTCCGAGCGAAGTTCCATCATCAGGTCACGCATCGAAAGGCGTTCGCCAACATTCTCCTCGGTATACCGTTCACCGCGAGGGTCCAGAGCAACAGCGCCGTTGGCAACAATTCTGGCAGCCAGCGGGATGTCGGCGGTGATCACCAGGTCTTCCGGGGCGGCGTGTTCGGCAATATAGTCGTCGGCAACATCAAAACCGTCAGCGACAATAATTGATTCAATCAGATCGGAGTTGTGCTTGCTCAGGCTTTTGTTTGCCACAAGAAGAACAGGCAGGTTCAGTCTTTCGGAGGCACGAAAAATGATCTCTTTGATTACGCGTGGACAGGCATCGGCATCAATCCATATTTTCAAGGCGAAAGCTCTTTGTTGATCTGAGCCTTTAAAACGCCACTCGGCTTGAACGTCAATATTCGCCGGGCTTCGATGGTAATCGATTCACCGGTCTGCGGGTTACGACCGCGTCGGTCAGCTTTCTTTTTGACTGTGAAGCTGCCGAAGCCGGATATTTTAAGATCTTCGCCGGATTCAAGAGTGTTTTTCATGAGAGCAAAAACGGCTTCAACCATCTCAGCGGATTCTTTTCTGGTGAAACCGAGACACTCCTGTACCTTTTCAAAGATGTCTGCTTTGGTCATTATCCCCCCTGGGTAATCAAGATAACGCCACACTACATTTTGAGCGCATCTTTTTCAAGAATTTCCAGCGTTTTCTTCATAATTCCTTGCTGAGGATTACCAAATCGGTGAGTCAGATCGTCTTTGACCTTGAACAAAAGAGATCTATAGAGAAATTTTCCTCAATACCCCACCTCATAACATATTGGCTGTCAATCTATATGTGGTTTGAGAGGCACCGCGCCAAACTCTCGATATGGCGATTATCGGTTCCACAGCAGCCTCCAAGCACCTTCATGTCCAGCTCTCTGTGAAGTACCGCCACGCTTTTGCCGAACAGTTCCGGTTCCTCTTCCACCAGTTCCGCGCTGGCATCCAGGTCCTCCGGACTGAGAGCGGCGGTATTTGCCAATAAGCCAATGACCCGTTCTCTAACCAGTGGGGATGAATTGCTTTCATGAAGCATCGCTTTGCGAAATACCGAGGCGTGGGTGCAGTTGATCAGATAGGCCAGGGGACGGGGTGTCACAGCAGTATCAATTACCGTTATTGCATCTTTGAGTGGTGTCCCATCTAGTAATGTCCCCTCAGGAAGGGCAACAAAGCTGATCAGGTACGGCAGCCCGGTTGCAGCCTGAGCCCGTGCCAGACCGATCGCCTCGCTCAGGGCCGGCAGGGTTGACGCCAGCAGAAAGTCTGCACCGGCTGTCGCAAGAGCCTCCGCCTGCCACAGATGGAAGGCCGCAGCATCACGCTCGGTCATGGCCTCTTCCGGTTTGTAGGCATCGCCACGGCAGCTCATCAACCCGCAGATGGCAACTTTGTGGGCATAGTCACCGTATGTATCGCGCAGGTCGGCCAGAAACCGGAAGTTGTCACCGTTAAGGTCTCGCCCCGCCAGCCCCGCTGCCGCAATACGCTCCTTTCCTGCTCGCCATGTGGGAGTAGAGAGCAACAGTGGTATGTTGTAGCGCTGGCCGATGTCCAGGTATTGGCGGCAGATAGCCTCCAAGGCAGACCGTCCCATATCCTGATAGATTAATGCCGAATTGACGACATGTTCGTCAAGGCGAACGCCTGCGGAGCGCCGTAATCGTTCTATGACAGCACCCTCACCAAGGATCACAGGCGACGCGGATAATAGTTCCTGAAATGATACTCTCGTTTTCGTTGTCATTTCACCTCCGGCGCACTGGGGCTGAATGTTTGTTTGTGATGGCTTTTTGTCGGCCCTCCAACTCATCAGTCCGAATCATCGCACGTTTCATTGGACTTTTGTTTCTGTATATCCACTGCCAATGGCTGAAAATGGAAGGTCCAGTCCAAGCTCCGGCACCTGTTTGGCAATCCAGGCGGTGAAGGTGTTACTGTTCGGTCCGGGAAAAGCCTTGTAGGTGTCGGGCCAAGGGTAGATTTTTGCAGCGTGATCTACCGCTTCAATCAGTTTGGCCGCAGGTTCGCCTCGAAAGTCTTTGAGGAGTCGAGGGCGCTCACCAAACCAGTAGCGGTCAGGAAGATCCTTTTCGATGCGTATGGCCGGCAATCCTCGTCTCTGCCGCCAGCCGATGACTTCGTAGACCGTGTAAGAATCAGCATTTAGGGGTTTTGTGGCAACCCAGGTATGAATGGCGAACCAGCCACGCCACCCCCAGGTAGGAGCACCGTATATCTGAAGTACTGCCTCCCGGTTTGTTGCAGGGTTCGGGGCGATTCCGGCGGATTCCCGACTTGCGGTGCGGTAGTCTTTTGTGGCGCAACCGGTGGGCATCAGAAGCATGAGGACGAGCAGCAGAAATCTGCGCATAGTTAGAAATTTTTTCAAGACTACTCCTTCAGCCGCATCTTCATCAACTTGCCGTTATGGTTCAATCTTTGTCCCTAATACCTGCAGAAATTTCGCCAGCCAGTCAGGATGGGCCGGCCATGCCGGGGCGGTTACCAAGGTGCCATCCACATGGGCTTGATCCATTGGAATTGAAACATATGTTCCGCCGGCAAGTGCTACATCGGGACCAACCGCTGGATAGGCGGAGCAGCTTTTACCGCGAACGATTCCGGCAGCGGCAAGCAACTGGGCACCGTGGCAGATGGATGCAATTGGTTTATCTGTTTGAGAAAAATACTGCACGATCTTTATCACGGTCTCGTTCAGACGAAGGTATTCCGGTGCCCGTCCTCCTGGAATAACCAGCGCATCGTATTCTTCAGCCTTGATCTCTGAAAAAGTGGCGTTCAGGGTAAAGTTGTGGCCACGCTTCTCGCTATATGTCTGGTCTCCCTCAAAATCGTGTATTGCCGTTCGAACCTGTTCGCCAGCCTTCTTTTCGGGACAGACGGCGTGGACAGTGTGACCCACCATAAGGAGCGCCTGAAAAGGCACCATTACTTCATAGTCTTCAACGTAGTCGCCAACAAGCATCAAAATTTTCTTCGCACTCATAGTTAACTCCTTTCTGTTGTCCTGCAGTTAGTTGCAAGCGTGTTCACTGCTCTACAAGTTTGTTTTTTTTCATTTTACATATGGTAACCATACCAAAACTTTTCAACGTGCGCACATAAATTATCTCCACCTGTCGCTATTAATAGCAACAAGTGTTATGATGTGGCCGGTTATATCGTCAGATAGTTCGTTCGACTGTCCTGTTATGATCGACTTCGAACCGACACTGCGGTGCTCCTCAATACGGCCATGCCGCCCGGGTGGTTTTTATTATCATTCATGTATGGTCAAATGGCTCCTTTTTGGTGTATATAATCATTAAAATAATTAGCAGAAGGAATATACCATGTGCAGCAGATTTACCCTGATTATTTATCCAGAAGTATTAGCTAAAATATTTGATTTACAGGAGATCCCTCAGATTGAGCCACGATACAACATCGGCCCAAGCCAACAAATTGCATGTATAAGGCATATAGGCGATCATAACCAACTGGATCTCTTGAAATGGGGATTACTGCCAAGTTTGTTTGAAGATGTTACTCTTGCTCCAATCAATACACCATCAGAAACAGTGCATGAAATTACCCATGCCATTAAATATAACAGGTGTATTATACCTGCATCAGGGTTCTATGAATGGATGCCTCAAGGAGACCGGAAACAGCCATATTACATTCGTCTGCTGAATAGTTCGACAATGGGATTTGCTGGTCTATGGGAAACAATAAAAGCAGAAGATGGAACTGAACTGAATACCTGTTGCATTTTAACCACAGATGCCAATGATATTGTCAAACCGATCCACGATAGAATGCCTGTAGTTCTTCAACCGGAGGATTATAACCTTTGGCTGAATAGAAATATGCATGATCCAAATGAGTTGGAAAAATTATACAAGCCATATCCTGCTGATCTGATGTACGCTCATCCAGTTCCTGATCTTGTTAATATTCCTCGTTTTGATAGTGCAAGCTGTATTGTCCAGATGTAAATACAGAGAAATTCTGATATTATTTTTGTGCCGTTTCATGTACATACCAAAGCCATCTGAATAGGGAGATTATTATGAAGATACTTGTGATTGAAGATGAAAAGAAAGTTGCCAGCTTCATCAAGAAGGGCCTTGAAGCTGGATCTTATGAAGTCACTCTTTGCTACGACGGTGCGGATGGTCTTAAAAAAGCAACCAGTGGTGAATTTGATTTGGTTCTTCTTGACAATGTATTACCGAAAATGGATGGCTTGACTGTGTTAAGTCAATTACGTGGGACAGGCAGTCATATTCCTGTTCTAATGTTGACTGCAAAAACGGAAACAACAGATATTGTTACCGGACTTGATGCAGGTGCGGACGATTTTATGACGAAACCATTTGTTTTTGCTGAACTAGAGGCAAGGGTGAAGGCACTGATTCGGAAAAGTGTACAGAGCAGAGGCTCAGATATTCGATATGCCAACCTACAAATTGATCCTGTTGATCACAGGGTCTGGAGAGATAAAACGGAGATCACTCTTTCTGGCAAAGAATATCAAATACTTGCATATTTGATCAGAAACGCGGAAACCCCTGTTTCTCGACAAGAAATTGCCGACAATTGTTGGGATGAACCGTTCAGCAAGTTTACGAATATTGTAGATGTTTATATTAACTATCTCCGAAAAAAAGTTGACGGCCCATTTTCACCGAAGCTTATTAACACCGTAAGAGGCTATGGATATGTTTTGAAAAACAAGTTGAGCTAATGACAAAAGCGGCATCATAAAAAGATACTTCATAGACTGTTTTTCCAGTTTTGGAATATTATCTTTGAACTTATCGGAGGAATCATAAAGCAGCAGGATGAATTACGCCATGTCAGACGATATTACACCAGACAGGCCCCAAAAACGAAAAAGTACAAATAAACAGTGACTTGAGTCGGATATAGGTTTTTACTTCGGGGAGAAAAACTATGAATGTATCAACAGCAATTCTTGAACGCAGAGCCGAGAAAATGTTTGACCCGACATTTGTAATTAATGACGATCAGGCTACAGAGCTATTAGCAAACGCCACACTTTCTCCAACAGCATTCAATATTCAAAATTGGCGCATTGTTAGAGTGAAGGATACGGCGCTACGTCAAAAGATCCGTGAATCTGCATGGAACCAGGATAAAGTTACTGATGCTTCTCTTTTATTCGTGCTCTGCGCTGACTTGAATGCCTGGGTAAAAGAACCAGCCCGATATTGGAAGGACGCACCACAAATGTACCAGGATATGCTTATACCTGCTATTGACGCATATTATCGGAATAAACCTCAGGTACAACGAGACGAGGCGATGCGTTCATGCGGAATGTTAGCCATGAGCATCATGCTGCTGGCTCAGGAACAGGGATGGCATTCTTGCCCAATGGACGGATTTGATTTTGATGCTGTCGGCAAACTGATTAATCTGCCGGAAGATCATGTTATCAGTCTGATGATAGCTGTGGGTAAACGTACTCAAGAGTCTTTCCCGCGAGTCGGCAAACTGACATTGAACGAAATATGTTTTGAAGATACTTTTTAAGAGCGGTTCTGCTGAACACACTATGTTTGTTAGAAAACCGTCCCTCTCATCGCATCTGTTAAAAGCTTGAGAGGGTGGCACTGACCTGCAGCAGTCCTCTGCCTATTTAAAAATTCCACCGTCCATAACAAGCAGTATTTGTAGTCGGAAAAAAATTGTCAGAACCATCAAGATAACCCGCTATCCCCTAAGATGATGAGGAAACTACGTGCTACTGATTTTTTTCAATTATTGAATTAGGTATCCTGATTATTCTCCAGTGTTTGTAATATTTCCCATTTGAAGCTATCTGCATGTAGGTCGTCTCGTAATTCAAATTTCCATATTTAGACTTGGGATATTCACTATAGAAAATATCGTCTGCACTGTTTTTCGATGAAAGTACCGCTTCAGATTGACTTCGCTTCACATCTCCGCATACCGTCCAGTGCCGATAATCATCTTTTTCATAGAAATAGAATTGGGGCCAATCGTCTGGTATTTTGTTCAGAGCTTCATTGGCTGTAATTTCTTCTTCAGAAAGTTGTTTGTGTGCAGCCCCCTTCATATTATATGAGGCTGTTTTTATATCGTCATCAACGTGACAGATGAATGTAACTTCTATTTTAGACAAATATTTCGAATGATCCGGTAATGGCATTCTGGATTCATTGGTATCTTTAACAACTATATTTCTATGTAATTTTTGACAGTAAGCATCCGCTTCCTTATATGCGTCCAACTTCAGTGTTTCAGCAGATACAGCCGCAAAACGAGCTTTATTGATGATTAGATAGGTCTCTGCCCCAATGCGTTGAACTCCTGAATTTGATACACAACCACAAGTAATTATGGGCAGAATATAGATCAGACAATTAACCCGAAATTTTCTATTAAAACCATCCATCACATTGCCTCTCGAACAAAATCAGATCCCGACCACTAATTATTATTTCTTCACCTTAGTTACAGGTTTGTGTCGGCTTCAGGCAGCCGGCTTCAATTGATCAATTCCCTGAGAATAGGACTCATTTGGTGCCAGTTTGTCAAGTAAAGTATGTTTCCGGCCATCGTTGTAGCGCCCTACCCTCAGAACAATCCTTGGCTAGAGACAAGCCTATTATACCACGTGTGCCAAAAAGGCTTCAGATAAACCGGATAAACTCTTTCATTTATCAAGAGCGTTACGATATGATTGTCTACAAGATTGTGGGGACTTACAGAGAGGAATAACCGATGAGTATCATGAAAATTGTCATAGCACCTGATTCATACAAAGAAAGCCTCACCGCCCTTGAAGTGGCGACAGAGATTGAAGCCGGATTTCGAGAAGTATTTCCCAACGCTGAATACCTCAAAATACCGATGGCTGATGGTGGTGAAGGGACGGTTGCAGCGATGGTTGATGCCACGGGGGGCACTCTCATTGAAGTTTCTGTGACCGGTCCCATAGGTGAACCGGTCGCAGCCAGCTATTGCCTGTCCGGGGATGGCACAACGGCAATTATCGAAATGGCCTCTGCCAGTGGCCTGGCTCTGGTTGCTCCACACCTGCGCAATCCTTGGAAAACAACATCCTACGGTACCGGAGAGTTGATAAGAGCAGCATTGGATAAGGGTGTCACCCATCTTATTATTGGTATCGGTGGCAGTGCGACCAACGATGGGGGCGCCGGAATGCTCCAGGCGCTCGGGGTAAAACTTCTGGACAGTAGCGGGCGTGAGATCGGTTTTGGCGGCGGCAGGCTGGCAAACCTGGATAAAATCGATGTCTGCGACATGGACCCACGGCTAAAAGAGTGTAGAATAGAAGCGGCCTGTGATGTCAACAACCCGCTGACCGGTCCGAAGGGGGCCAGTGCGGTCTTTGGGCCTCAGAAAGGTGCCGCTCCGGAGATGGTTGCCGGGTTGGATGCCAACCTTATACGCTATGCCATTATAATAACTCGTGATTTGGGAAAACAAGTAGATCAGGTGCCTGGTGCCGGAGCAGCCGGAGGTATGGGGGCGGCCTTGCTGGCATTTCTGGGAGCGCAGTTGCGATCCGGCATCGAAATCGTCATGGAAGCAGTTGGTCTGGAAGCAGCCGTGAAAGATGCTGATTTGGTGATTACCGGTGAAGGGCGCATCGACAGCCAGACTATAAACGGCAAAACGCCTATCGGTGTAGCCCGTATGGCCAAACGATACGGAAAGCCGGTGATCGGCATTGCCGGCAGCCTGGCAAGCGATGCCGCTCTGGTTCAAGGACACGGCATTGACGCGGTATTCAGCATACTCAGTCAGGTCAGCACCGTCGATGAAGCTTTGGCGAACGCTGCAGTTAATGTACGAACAGCTTCACGGAATATTGCCGCGACACTGAAGCTGGCGAAAGAGATACATCATTTTTAACGGCAGAATCGGTCTTTTACCATGTCACAATCATACGATTACCAACTAATCCAGAAGCCAACCATAAGGAGGACGTTTTATGGAACCTGTCGAGATTAATGAAATGAACCGCAGGACTTTCCTCAAGGCCGGAATCGCAGGCGCCGCAACCGCCCTACTCGCCCCACCGGTATTTGCAGAATCCCTGCAGCAACTTGCCGAAACCAATAATTCCCCATTCCCCAAACCGGTCTATCGTACCTTGGGGCGCACCGGACTCAAGATCACCATGGTCAGTTTCGGAGCAATGCTGACTCCGGAGCCGGAGGTCATCAGGCTCGCCATTGAGCAGGGAGTGAACTACATTGACACGGCCCGAAAATACATGGCGGGAAAGAACGAAGAAACCGTGGGCAAGGCCATAAAGGGGATGCGGGACAAAGTGTATCTTGCCTCCAAGACCCTGCCGGAATCAAAGACTAAAACCGAGATCACACGGGACGTGGAAGCGAGCCTGAAGGCTCTGGGAACGGACCACATTGACGTCATCCAACTCCATAACCTTACCAGCAGGGAGCGGATATTTCTGGATGAAACCCGTGAGGCCCTCACGCAGTTAAAAAAGCAGGGCAAGGTCCGCTTTTGCGGCGTAACAACCCACAAGAATGAAACCGAAGTGCTGAACGCCCTGGCGGGAGACCCGGAGCATTTCTTCGATACATGTCTGGTCAAGTACAACTTCAAGTCGGAAACAGCTGTCAGCGCCGCTATCGAGCGGGCAGCAGCAACCGGAGTCGGAATCATTGCTATGAAAACTCAAATGGGCGGGTATGACACTACCGGCCTTACGATCACCCCGCACCAGGCTGCCCTAAAGTGGGTACTCCAGAATCCGCGAATTACTGCGGCCATACCGGGCATGAAGGATCTGACTCATCTTCGGGAAGACATCGCTGTAATGGGTATGCGCTTCAGCTATGCCGATCTGCGCCGCCTTGACCGCTACGCCGAGGCCATTGCCCCCTTTTACTGTTCCTTCTGCGGCTCATGTGAGAATGGCTGTCCTCTGGGGGTTGAGATATCGACCATTAACCGGTCTCTTATGTACGCCGAGGGTGGCTACCGTGATCTCTCTCTGGCCAAGGCGACCTATGCCGAAGTGCCGTCACAGGCGTCAGCTTCCGTCTGTGTTGCCTGTGATGCCTGCACGGCCCGCTGCGTGAGGGGGCTTGATATTGCCGCTAAAATGGAGCGGGCACGGGGCCTGCTGACATGAAATCAAAAATTTTCCTGAATCTTTATTATGCCCTGTTGTTGGTAATATTTGTCCCAACAAGCGTCGTGGCCAGCCCGGATATGCAGGAATTCCTGTCACCGGTGGCCTGTGGTGTGGGATGGAAGATTGACGGCAAAGCACTTTTCTACGACAGGGACACCTTGTCAGACCGTATCAACGGCGAGGCTGAACTCTACTTTCCATACGGCTTTGATCGCATGGCCGCTGCCCGTTACGGAGCGGATAAACATCCCGGCGCCGGTATGGATGTCGAAATTTACCGTATGGGCTCTCTGTTGGACGCCTTTGGCATGTTTGCCAACTACCGGCAGAAAGATGGCGTTCCGATCAGCGTTGGAGCGGATTCCAACCTTTCAGTATCCCAGCTCTTTTTTTACCAGGGACGTTACTTTGTACATATCCAGGTAACCGGTGGCGATGCTCCGCCGACTGCCTTGGCTGAATGCGGTCGAGAGGTTGCAGCGCGGTTGCCGCAACAGAAGGAAACTCCGCCGGAACTTTCACGCTTCAACCGGCCTGAGGTGGTCATGGGGAGTGAGCGCTATCTCCCTCAAAGCCTCCTAGGTTATGATTTCCTGAACAAGGGGATGATTGCCGACGCTACCGTCGAAGGGGCGGGTTTCCAATTGTTCTTTCTTACCGGCGTAACCGTTGAGACCGCTGCGACGGCAATGGAGCGTTACCGTGCCCAACTAAGCGGGAAAACCATTGAGACCGGCAAAAAGGGCGCAATTTTTCTAAGCGGTACTGATCCGCTCTACGGCCCGGTTATGGTTATAAAAAGTGGTGCCTGCTTTGCAGGCGCGTTGAAGTTCACCGAAAAAAAAGGAGTACGTGCACAGTTGGAACGTCTCTGTCCTTGAATATAACAACTGGAATATCGGACATGGTGAATCAGATGGACAGTGAAGCGGTAAAACTTATTTTTGCACGTGCCAATGAGTTCAAGGAGGGGGATCTTCTGGTCGGCGGCACTGGTGACGACGTCATCAGGAAGGATGCAAAAACAGAAATCGCCGCCATGAAGATCGGCGATATTGCAAAACTGAT
Organism: uncultured Geobacteraceae bacterium; assembly: GCA_903939115.1. Taxonomy (GTDB): domain Bacteria; phylum Desulfobacterota; class Desulfuromonadia; order Geobacterales; family Pseudopelobacteraceae; genus JACRCG01. The sequence goes on along the minus strand of CAJAFV010000020.1, from coordinate 28,547 downwards.
TTTTGTTGAAGACGCAGTTTCAGAAGTTCTCTCCCGATCGATCAACAGACAGTTGCTGAATGAGATGTCCTACCTTACAATTGGGGATGTAAAGGCGATCCTGACCGGTACAGCCTGCTCCACGTGGGTAAGTAGATATTCTGACGGTCTGCAGAGTGAAGTCATTGCTGCGCTCGTCAAGACCATGAGTAATGACGAGCTGTCCCAGGTATCCCGATCGATCTTCAATGCCCTGCCGGATAACACGCCGCTTGGTCCTGTCGTTGTGGGATCTGCTCAGCATTTCGGCAGCCGCATCCAGCCGAACAGCCCCGGAGATAGTGAAGATGAAATCCTCTTTTCAGTCCTTGAAGGTCTTACCTACGGCTGTGGTGACGTTATAATCGGACTCAATCCCGCCAGTGACGATATTGAAACAATCGTTCGGACGGAACGACTGCTGCAGAGCATTGTCGAACGATTGCACCTTCCGACCCGTTATTGTGTACTTTCCGACATGGTAAAACAGAGCGCTGCCCATGCCTTGACAAAGGTTGATGTCGGCTTTCAGAGTCTTGCCGGTACCTCAAAAGCTCTGGTCGGCATGCTGGGTCTCGATGTCGAAGGCTTAGTGGAGTTATCAAAGGGGTTTAACGGTCTCTATTTTGAAACGGGACAGGGTTCCGAGGTTACCAACAGGTCGGCGGAAGGTGTAGATATGGTAACACTTGAGTCACGCTGTTACGGCCTTGCCCGATATGTACGGCAGCAGTGCCACGGTAAATGGATGATAGTTAACGACGTTGCCGGATTCATCGGCCCGGAAGTATTCCGGACCGGCCGGCAGCTTATGCGAGCCTGCCTGGAAGATACGGTCATGGCAAAGCTGCACGGCATTACCATGGGGCTTGATGTCTGTTCGACATTCCATATGGGAATTGCCCCGTCTGAGCTGCAGATCCTTGCCAAGCGCATCGTCAGCGTGGCTGCTCCCTCATATCTGATGGCTGTTGCCGGGAATGCCGATCCCATGCTCGGCTATCTGACGACATCGTACCGGAATCATCCACGTCTCAGGGCTGTGGTGAATAAAAACATATCAAGCGCCATGCAGAACCGGCTTACCGCCATTGGCGCCTTTGACGCCGAAGGGAGGGCAACCGGTACGGCAGAAAGAACAGCCGCGCTCTACGCCCGCTATATGAAAGAGGGTGGAGATACCAGGTACGTTGACGAACTCACGGCAGAAGGTCTCAAGAAGATTACTACTTTACAGGAAAAAGGGTGTGATCTCGGGTATGGATCCGGCCCAGTTTACTCTGAGCCACTATCTGTCTCCACCCGGCTTGAATCCTTGTACCGACACGCGCGCCGCGCCCTATACACCACGCTTGACTCTGCAGTCATTCGTGACTGTTGTCCTCATTATATCAATGTAGTTACGAACTCGGCAGACCGGGAGGATTATCTTGCCCACCCGGCTTCAGGAGAGCTGCTCAATGTGACGAGTAGCACCGCACTAATGCGACTCTCCACCGAACGAACAGTAACTCCGCTAGTTCAGATTGTCATATCAGACGGCCTCAATGCCGATGCGGTGAATGAAAACCTGCGCAGCATTTTGCCGCGTTTAAGACGGTCGCTCCAGGAAGGAGGTTTCCATACTGCTGACATTGATGTTGTCATAAAAAACGGACGTGTCCGGGCAGGCTATCATGCGGCGCAGATACTTGCACCGGCGGTGCTGGTTCATTTCATTGGAGAGAGGCCGGGGACCGGATTGAACCAGCTTTCTGCGTACCTGACGTATGGTAAAGATGTGGCTGGAAATGTTCGCTGGAATTCAGATATGGATCATTCAATGACAACGGCAATCTGCAGTATTCATCCCAGAGGAAAAACGGTTGAAGCGGCAATTGACGACATTCTGATCTGCGTCAAGCGTATGGTCGAACAGAGGTGTTCCGGAGTTGCGCTTGGAAATGAAACTCTTCATTATCAGCTATAGTACTTCTTTAAGTTTTCTTCTCAGGCGTAAAATAATCGTTTGTACAGCTTTGCCTGATTTAGAATTTCTCAAATCATTCTGATACATCGGGATCAAGGGAGTTAATATTTCCTGTTTCAAAAACTCCACTAAATCGTGAGTTTTTTGTTTTGCCCTTTCTCTAATTGTGATGTCGCGAGCAATGCACATTACGCCCACAATCTCGCCACCCGGCAAAAACCATGGAAATTTAGTTACAGAAATATTTACAATTTCGCCGTTCTTGTGGGTTATCGTTTCACGAATATCTTTGATTGGCTTACGATTTTTCATAACCCAGATGTCATCTTGGAAAGCCTTTTCGGCTTGACCACGAGGTAATAGATCGAAATCAGTGTGGCCTCGAATGTTATCCATATCCAGACCATAATGGCGAGCTTTGGTGTCGCTGGCACAAACTATTTTTCCACCGATGAATTCTCCCCGCTCATTGGCAAAATATTCTTTAATTACTATAGAGTCACTGGTATTCTGCAAAAAAGAATTGAATATCAATAACTCCTGGATTGATCTGCCCATATTCTCCTCCAATTTACAAAATTGAAATTTTTATTATAATTGCGTCTAATACACCGCTGGATCCGGTGAATCAATCATCGGGTTCAGCCGGACAGCCAGTGAGAAAAGATACGGATAATCCTGCTTTAAATGCTTCATATAGAGAACCCATTCGCAGGAAAGATGCCCAAAGACCCGCTTGATGTCGCCGTTGATATGGTCAATATCACTTTGCGGCATGCTCACAAACGTTTCCCGCGCTTCAAGTTCCTCCACCAGATGAAAAACGGCCCAGAGTAGATCAGTAAATTCTTCATGTTCCAGCAGGTTTTGATTTTCCAGTAAGCTCACCAGAAAACCACGCTTTTCGACAAGGTAACGCTTCAGGGCCAACATATCACAACAACTGGAGTTAATTTTAATATCACTTTTTTGAAGGAATTCAAGTGCAGTGAAAAAACCCTGATCTTTCCACGTACCATTAACCAGTAAATGCTGTTTCAAGTCACTGCTGGAAACAACATAGGTAAAAAGTTCTTTGAGAAGCCGATTACCCACTTCACTGAAAAAGACGCCGATAACCATATTCAGCTTCCGCATAACCGCCTGGCGTTCTCGCTCCTTTAGCACCCGTTCAATCATCAGTGTAACTATTATTACATAAATAGGTAAAAAGGCTAAGTTGCCAAGAAACCAGATAGTTAATTCCTTGGCGCTTCCAAGCAGGATGTAGTCCAAGCCATAGAATAAGAATGAAACGGCAAACAGGGTGTATACCATCAGTTTTTTATTTAAAATAAGTGTACGGAACATGCAATTGAGCCCTGCTTTGAATTTTATTTTTTCAGTCGTGGCAAAGTAATAACAAACCTGCACCCGCCAGCAGGAGGTGATTCGACGGAGAGAGAACCACCGTGCGCCTCAATTATGCGATAGCTGATTGCCAGTCCAAGCCCGGAACCGGTCGGTTTTGTCGTCCAGAACGGCTCAAACAGATTTCGCGCATCGTCGGCAGCTATTCCGGAGCCATTATCGGTAATACAGATAATGGATGATTCAAAAGACTGACTGTACTCTATTTTTATCCATCCTCCTTCAAGCAAGGCATCAGCGGCATTATGCAGCAGGTTGACGATAACCTGATGGAGCTGATTTGGGTCAACAGTCACCTCAGCCGATTCAGGAACCAGATTCTGTAATATCACGTTGGCAAAACGAGGATCATTGCCAAGAAAAATTAATTCATCCTTGATATAATCAAACAAGGCGATCAGTTCTGTCTGTGGTTTCGTTGGGCGTGCATACATCAAAAACTCAGATATCAATACTTCAAGTCGTTCAGCTTCACGGGTAACAATAGCCAGGAGACGGGAATCACATTCAGGAAGACCTTTAGCGCTCGACAACAGCTGTACCGAGCCACACAATGCTGCTAGAGGGTTTCTTATCTCGTGGGCCATGCGGGCAGAGAGTTCACCCAATGCTGCAAGCCGATCCGCTTTTTTCAATGCCGCTTCCAAACGGCGGAAATTGGTAACATCCCGGAAGCTGATTATATAACCGGCAAGTTTCCCCTTACTGTCGGTAAAGGAAGCAACTCTATACCCTAATATTATAACTGCACCGTCAGCCCTGCGGTATTCGAATTCCAGCTTGGCCGTGTAGTTATCCGAATTAAGACAACCGCTCAACTGAGAAAAAACTGTTTCAATCGGTTTGTCATACGCATCAAACTGACTAAGCCCAGCAATGGCTTCAGCATATGGGTTAAAAACACGGATCCGCCCGGTTACGGTGGTTGTCAGCAGGCCGCTTTCACTATGGGTTACGATGGCGGAGTTTAACTGAGCCAGTTCGTAATAATCAATTGAAGAGCGCTGCAGGGCCTCTTCACTCAAGCGGGCACGTTCAGCCAGCAATCCGGTGACAAAGGCAGTTAAACCAAATGCTATCAGGTTAAATGCTATTGTGTAAAAAAGACGTAACGCTCCAAACTGGTACGCATCCTCTTGACTCAGGCCAATAAATGTCAGGTAGCCGAAATACTGAAAATCGAGAATTGTTCCATACAGGATGCCGCACAACGAAGCGGTATAAAGCGCTTGACGCCGTCCCAACAGCATGCCGGCAATCAGTATTGACAGTAGATACAGAAATGAATACGGGCTGAGAATTCCCCCCGTAAACAGAATAAGAACGGTAACAAAGAGTAGGTCCCAGACAACTTGAATATTGGTTAATAGCTGAATGAATCTCTGTTTATTTACAAAGGCAAGAGAGATGATGGAAAAGACAAAAGAAAACGCCATCAATCTGATTACACCAGGTTGAAAGCGTTCCATTTCAATAGTTTTATTTTGTAAATCAAGAAGCAGCGTTGCAGCCAAAAAAAGAAAAGATACAACTATTCTCGCGTAGATGAAGAGCCTGAGTCTTCTTTCTGACCCCATATTCAACCGCCAACCGCCCCCGCCAATTTGAAAATAGGAAGATACATGGCAACAACCAACCCACCAACCGTTGTCCCCAGGAAGACCATAAGTAACGGTTCCATCATGGCGGTCATAGCACCGACAGCATCATCAACCTCATCATCATAAAAATCAGCAATCTTATTCAACATGGCGTCCATAGCACCGGTTGCTTCACCAACAGAGATCATCTGTACAACCATTGGAGGAAAAACACCGCACGCAGCCAGAGGTTCTGCCATAGTCTTACCTTCCGAAATGGCCTGACGCACGGAGTAAATTGCTTCTTCAACAATTTTATTGCCGGCTGTTTTTGCAACTATCTCAAGACCATCCATGATCGGCACACCTGAACTGACCATGGTGCCTAGTGTTCTGGTAAATTTGGCAACTGCAACCTTCCTGATCAATGGTCCGGCAATTGGAGCCCTCAAAGCCATACGGTCGATGTTTTTTTGTCCAACAGGCGTGGAATAATATTTTTTTATAGCCCAGATTATCGCGTAAAAACCGGCTATGAGAAGCACAAAGTATTTTACCAGAAAATTACTGAGGGCAATGACAAATCTGGTCGGCGCGGGTAATTCACCGCCAAACTCGACAAACATCTTGGCAAACGTTGGAATAACAAAAATCAGAATGACACCGACAACGACAACAGCAATCGACATGATTGTTATTGGATAAACCATGGCACCTTTAATCTGCTTTTTTAACTTCATTGATTTTTCAATGTAGGCGGCCAGACGTGTGAGGATAGTATCGAGAATACCACCAATTTCTCCTGCGGCCACAAGGTTCACAAAGAGCTGGTCAAAGGCCCGTGGATGCTTGCCAAGGGCGTCGGCAAAGGTAGAACCGCTCTCGACACTCTCTTTGACCTTGAATAAAATTTCCTTGAAAGCTTTGTTTTCCTGCTGGCTTGCAAGGATCTCCAGACATTGAACAAGCGGCAATCCGGAATCAATCATCGTCGAGAACTGCCGTGTGAAAATCACGAGATCTTTTTCGTCTATCTTTTTGCCGCCTCCAAAGCTTGGCAGCTTGAAGCTAAGCCCCTTGGATTCGGATTTTATTGTTATGTTACTGAAACCATATTTCTTAAGCTGCGCTTCAACGACGTCAACAGTTGCTGCCTCGATAACACCCTTTTGTGTGCCGCCGGTTCTCGTGCGAGCTTCCCAGTTAAATTTAGGCATTACGGTTCTCCTTCACTATTTCAGTGCATCTGTGGACTGCGCTGCATAACCACAGCAGGATTGCTGATCATTTTTTTAAGCTCATCCTGATCCTGAGAACGACCGAGTGCTTCTTCAAGCGAAATCAGACGTTTGCGAAAAAGGTTGTACAGGGATTGATTCATTGTCTGCATACCAAATTTTTCCTGCCCGATCTGCATTTGAGAATAAATCTGATGCACCTTATCTTCACGAATCAGATTGCGGATTGCGGCATTCGGCACCATTATTTCGAGGGCTAGTACACGGCCTTTTGTGCCCATTTTGGGTATCAGTATTTGTGACATTACACCTTCCAGCACAAAAGAAAGCTGGGCTCTGATCTGAGTTTGCTGATAGGGAGGAAAGACATCTACTATCCTGTTTATGGTCTGAGCGCAGGAGTTGGTATGCAGTGTGGCAAGGCAGAGATGACCGGTCTCTGCGAGTGTCAGCGCTGCTTCAATGGTTTCAAGGTCACGAAGTTCACCGACCAGAACGACGTCAGGGTCCTGTCGCAATACATATTTGAGCGCATTTTTAAATCCCTTGGTATCAGCGCCGACTTCTCGTTGATTAACCAGACAGCCCTTGTGCGGATGAAGGTACTCAATAGGGTCTTCTATCGTGACAATATGCTCACGTCTGTTCATGTTAATATAATCGACTATTGAAGCAAGAGTAGTAGATTTGCCGCTCCCTGTCGGTCCGGTTACCAGAATTAACCCGCGCGGCTTGGCGGCCAACTCCGGGACGATCGGCGGCAGGTACAATTCTTCAAAGGTCATTATTTTATAGGGAATAACCCTGAAAACACCAGCTACGGCACCCCGTTGAATAAACATGTTACCCCTGAATCGGGAAAGGCCCTTTACGCCAAACGAAAGATCAAGCTCGTTTTCTTCTTCAAATTTATGTTTTTGAGCATCAGTAAGAACACTGTAGCAGAGCTGTTTTGTTTCAACCTGATTCATCGGTGGAAAATCCATCGGTGTCAGTTGGCCATCAACTCGCATTTGCGGAGGCGAATTAGTGGTTATGTGGAGATCAGATCCGTTTGATTCTACTAATATTTTCAACAACTGATGAAGGTTGAGCATTGCAAGCCCCCTGTTTAGTCATCGGCAACAGTTATTCTCAACACTTCTTCAAAGGAGGTTACCCCTTCCTTAAGTTTTGTCAAGCCGGATTGGCGCATGGTCTTGATGCCGATTCGCATTGATTCACGCTTGATTTCAGCAGTATTAGCGCCATTTAAAATAAGTTCCTTTATTTCTTCTCGCATCGGCATGACCTGGTAGAAACCGACACGCCCCTTATAACCGGTGTTGTTACAGATGGGACACCCTTTGCCGCGCATGCATACAAATGACGGCGCTTCATCCGGCGAGACACCGGCATCTATCAACGCCTGTACCGGGATATTCTCAGGCTGTTTGCATTCACTGCAGACACGTCTGGCCAAACGCTGAGCAGTTATCAGATTAACAGCAGAAGCGACCAGAAATGGTTCTATACCCATATTAAGGAGGCGGTTAATAGTGGCAGGAGCATCGTTAGTATGGAGTGTTGAAAGGACCATATGACCGGTTAGAGCAGCCTTGATTGCAATCTCCGCAGTTTCAAAATCGCGTATTTCTCCAATCATGATTATGTCCGGGTCCTGACGAAGGAAAGAGCGCAATGCGGCAGAAAAATTGAGACCGATATCCTCATGCATTTGAACCTGGTTTATGCCGGCAAAGTTAAACTCGACAGGATCTTCAGCAGTGGAAATATTCTCAGAAACTTTATTCAGTTCAGAAATAGCAGAATAGAGTGAGACTGTTTTGCCACTGCCCGTCGGTCCAGTAACCAGTACCATACCGAAAGGCTTATGAATTTCGTGCATGAAGTGCGCTAGAGCTTCCGGTTCATAACCCAGTTTAGTAAGATCAGTTTGCAGATTGCCCTTATCGAGAAGACGCATGACGATCTTCTCACCAAAGAGTGTCGGTAGGCATGAAACACGAAAGTCCATGTCCTTGCCTCCACCCAGTTTAATCTTGATACGGCCATCCTGTGGGAGTCGGCGCTCTGCTATATCCAACTCAGCCATGATTTTGATACGTGAAGTAATCGCGTTCTTCAGCTTTAACGGTGGCTTCATAACTTCGTACAGTACGCCGTCAATACGGTAGCGCACCCTGAAAAGTTTTTCGTACGGTTCAACGTGAATATCACTGGCCTTTTTTTTGATTGCATCCTGTAAAATGGCATTGACCATTTTTACAACCGGAGCATCCTCCGTTGCCCGTTCAAGAGAACTGAGATCAACCTGCTCTTCATCGCCAACAATTTCAAAATCCTCAACATCAAGATCGCTCATGACGTCAGCCAGAGATGACGACTGGTCATAATATTTGTCTATCGAGGCTTTTATATCTCGCTCTGAAGCGACAACAATCTCGATGTTGTAGCCGGTCATGAACTTAATGTCTTCAATTGCAAAAAGATTGGATGGATCGCTGACTGCGATAATCAAGGTAGCCCCGGCTCTGTTAACCGGTATAAGCTGATACTTTTGAACCACGTCGGAAGGAATTATTTTAATAACTGTTGGATCTATTTCATAATCGTAAAGATTAACACTTGGTACGCTATACTGTTTTGACAGAAACGAAGTAAGTTGCTCCTCCGTAAGAAAATTTTGGCTAATCAGAATCGAACCTATGCGGAGTTGATTGCCGGATAGCTTTTGTTCTTCTAACGCACTACTTAACTGCTCACGGTTAATGAGATTATTTTTTACCAGGATTTCTCCCAGTCTATTTACCTGCATGGTTACTCCGTTTGCATTTCTAGTGCGTCATAGTAGGGAGAATACCGGTTATTGTCAAGATGTAGTTAAGAACGACAAATATGGCCTAAAGCCCATGCATAACAACTTTGTGAGGGGTTTGACCGGTCCATAATTTAAATGCACGGCCACCTATTTCCCCGTTACGTCCGGACCTTCTCAACGTCCCAAGCCATAGCGCGTCCGGACTTGATCAGCAGAAATCCGTATATCAGGCGAAATCAGTTCCGCTTTACGTAACATCATAATTGCCTCCGGAGATCTGTTGATTCCCGCAAGAAATTCGCCAACCTCAAGATAGCTGTTTGCATAAATCAGAATTGCTTTCCCGGTATCCAAATCAAGAAATGACAGCTTTTCCATAATTCCACGGTTGCTATAATTATCCCACATTGAAACATCAGGAATTCCAGACGGTTCATTGATTTTTCGGATGCGATACACAATTCCCCGCTGAATCGGCTGATACTCTTTAAATTCGACGGAGTATCGAGTGGAAAAATCGATATAGACCGGTCTGGTGCCAATATTTTCAGTTATCGCAATACGTAAAGCCGATTCAGGCCCTAAGGAAGCCAGATCGAATTTCCTCAGGTTGCTCTCTTTAAAGAGACGCGGCATGGATTCAATATACCAATCAAAGACAAGATGAGGGGTATGCGGCAGGTCAACGTCTTCGCGCAACCGTTCAATACCTTGTAAATACCAGAGTGGAAACGCTCCGCTGTCACCCCAGGTAAACATGACGGAATTCTGCGGCACTGTTCTCAAAGAGTTGGCGGCGTAATCAAAGGCTATATAATTGTTATGCTGGTCGTTTTCGAAATAGTTAACGGCGCAGAGCGCTGCAGGGAGGGAAAAGAATAGTACCGCGACAACACCATAAACCGGAGCAGTAATACGTTCAGGCAGCCGTGATGTGAGTATTGCATAGCGAAGAATAGTAAAAAGTCCGATGCCGATTACGACAGCAGTCAGCAGATAGAGCGGGGTAAAAAATTCCTCCGTGAGAAAGATCACCTCTAAAGGGGTATTAAAATAGCCGGCAATCACAAGCAGAAAAGCGGCAACCGTGACAAGATATGCGACAAAAACTGTTCTGTTCTTTTGCCAGAGGTACAGAAGTCCGATAATTGTCAAGACGGCGCCAAGCCAGGTAAACTCTCGAGAAATGTTAAATGCCCGTATTTGTGCCCACAAAAGTGCCATATCACGCACAGGTGGCTCAGAGGGATAGCCCTTTCTGAGAAAATGCCACAAGAACTGATCTACTGTTTTTGAGTCTCCCCAGTTAAGTAACGGCTTGCTCAGTGCCCGGAGCGGCAGATACAGATGAATCGAAAAACCGAGCAGGGCAAAAGCGGTCGTAAGAATCAGTTCCTTGAGCCGTGTTATCATGCGCCAATCGGTCATCACAATCATCAAAAACCAGGCCGGCAGCAGCAACACAATGGTCTGGTGTACGCCCATAGACAAACCGGCCAAAAACGTACAGACATAAATATACGAAGGTCGTTCACTTCCTTCGCGATACTGTTCCTGCCACTTTAGCAGCAGATAGAAAATAACCGCTGTAATGAACGCCAGAAGTGGATACGGCTTATCATGATTTGATTGCAGCCATAAACGAGGCGTAACGGCAAAAGAAAATGCCGCTGCAAGACCGGCAAGCTCAATCGAAATTCTATTAAAACGATCATCTTTTAGTAATGTTTCCTTTTTCAGCAGCGATGTTGTCAGAATATAAACCACCAGACATGCTAACGATGAAGAAAACGCTGTGGCAACATTAATCCGAAAAGCGATATTGCCAAGAGGAAGCCAGGTAAATGGCTTCGCATACATTAAAAAGAGTGGGTAACCGGGAGAATGCGCTGAACCGAGTGAAGCGGTTGCAGTAAGAAATTCACCACTGTCAAAAAAAGTCACTGATGGCGCCAATGTTCCCATATAGACTGCAAACGGGATTATGAAGGAAAGAATGAGAAATATATTCAGCTTGATATTTTTAAAAACGGCAACATTCATCTGTTTTTTTCCGTCCCTTGGAGTTCGTTGAAAGACAACTTGTTTTTCCAGACATAATACAGACCGGCAATAATAACCGGGAAAAAACCGGTCGCATGAATAACCAGTGCGACGGTGACTGCCGTTGACTCGGGGATACCGAAGGCTGAAAGCCCTTTGAAACAGGCATAATGGTACGTACCGATATATCCTGGCGAAGCAGGTACCATCACGGCAAAAACAAGCAGCACCAGTATAAACATAGAAGCTGCAATAGGAAGTTTAATATCAAAACCGAGTAGAACAGAGTAAACCGGAATAATGCAGAATACCCAGATTGATAAGGATGACACCAACACTGCGCTGACATGTCCTCCTTTTGAAGAGAGCCTGATGCCGCTGATAAAAGAGCCGAGCAACCGAATAACCCGGTCTGACACCTTTTGCGGCAATGGTTTCAGTAAAACCCCGGTCCAGCGCAGAGTCCTCACGGTCTGGCGTTTTAACAGAACCAGAAAAATGATTATACCGGCATACAGAACAAAAGTCACAACCCCGCCGGTTTTTAACGCAGTTTCAGCATCTGTCATACCCTGCGGCAGCTTCAGGGTGAATAACGTAAACAGTAATATCAGCATAACGGTAAAGCCGTCGAACAACCGGTCAATCACCAGTGAAGCAAACACGGTCGGCGTTTGCAGCCCTTCCCGTTGAGCCAGTACATACGCCCGGACAAATTCTCCAAGACGGGCGGGAAGGAGATTATTGGCCATGTACCCGATAATTGTAGCCGGGTACAATGAGGAGAGCGGTATTCTTTTTTCGGGAATAAGGAGGTAGTGCCAACGGACTGCCCGTAAAAAATACCCGATAAATGTACAGACAACCGCCAGAACAATATAGCGATAATCAACCCTGAGAAGCGCTGTCCAGAGTTGGTAAAAGTCAATTTTCCTGAACAGCAGCACCATAAAAAAACCACTGATAACGAATCCAGACCAGAATTTAAGATCAATTTTATTTCTCACGACAATCCCGCCTTGCGTTAATATTCTGATATTTTATATCCAAATGTTCCAGTATACGGCGGGCAGCAATAACATCATGATCTATTTGAGCCTTCAATGCGCTGCCATCCGGAAATTTACGGACGGCGCGCAGTCTCCCCACAAAGGAGACCTCAATCGGCTGCTCATAAATCTGACTCGAGAAATCAAGCAGGAATACTTCTATAGTTCGTTTATTGCCACTGAAAGTAGGGTTGCAGCCGATATTGCAGGCACCGTTAACAGACTGTCCGTCAACTTCAACTTTCACCGCGTACACCCCATCTGCGGGGAGCAGTTCGTTGCCAGTGTGTATATTTGCCGTAGGGAACCCGAGAGATTTTCCAATTTCACGACCATGCACAACTGTCCCGGAAATCTGGTAATAGCGCCCAAGAATTCGAGCTGCTGCCGCCATATCCCCGCTTGAAACGGCTGATCTCACCAGACTGCTGCTGAAGACAACTCCATCCTCTCCAATTGGAGGGAGATCTTCAAGAGTGAATCCGTTCAGCGCTCCCAATCGTTCCAGTGTGCTGAAATTACCTTCGCGCCCCCTGCCGAAAGCATAATCATGCCCGATAATAATATGCTTCATACCGAGTGGAGCGCAGAGAATAGTGAGTACAAAATCGCTCGCCGACAACCGGGAGAACTCTTTGGTAAAAGGAACAACGACCAGATTGTCGATACCGGAGTCATCGATCAGAGCAACCTTTTGTTCAAAAGTTGTAATCATAGATGGTGCGGATTCTGGAGCCAGTATTTTTAACGGGTGCGGCTCAAAAGTAACAACAACTGAAGGAATGCCACGAGTGATACTCGTCTGTTTTAAGTGAGCAAAAATTTCTGCATGGCCACGATGTACGCCATCAAAATTGCCAATGGTGACAATAGAAGCGTCAAGTTTTTTTTCATAGATCTTTGTGCCTGATACAATATGCATTATATGTTCATCCTATTGTCGCAAGCTCCAACCGGGTACCCCAGCGCCGGAGCAGTTCATCATAGAGCGGCGCATTCGCCGGACAAGCCAGATCCGGATCATGTTCAAGCAGTTCAAAGGCTGCCAGGCGGGCTCTTTCCAACAGTGAGCCATCGCGCAGTATACTGGCAACTCGAAAATCAGGCATACCCGCCTGACGGGTACCTAGGAAATCACCTGCACCCCTGATTTCCAGGTCGGCTTCAGCAATACGGAAACCATCACCGGTAGACTCCATAACCCGCAGACGTTTTTCACCATCTTCAGACATTTTACCGGATGACATCAGGATACAGTATGACTTCTCTCTCCCGCGCCCTACCCTGCCCCGCAACTGATGTAATTGAGAAAGTCCAAAACGCTCGGCATGCTCAATTACCATCATAGTTGCATTCGGTACATCTATGCCCACCTCAATAACGGTAGTTGCAACAAGAATATCGAATTCCTGTGCAATAAAGGCGGCCATAACCGTTTCCTTTTCCACCGGACTCAATCTGCCATGCAGCAACCCTATGCGCAAATCGGGAAAAATGTCCGCTTGAAGATGTTCTGCCATTATGGTCGCCGCCTTCAAGTCCGTTTTCTCAGACTCTTCCACAAGCGGGTAGATAACAAAGACCTGCCGCCCCAGTCGGACTTGATCGCGCATCATAACATAAAGTTGGCCTCGACGTGATTCAAAGAAAACCCTGGTCTCAATCGGGATTCTGCCGGGGGGCATTTCGTCAATAACCGACAGGTCAAGATCACCAAAAAGCGTCATTGCGAGAGTGCGAGGAATCGGAGTGGCGGTCATAACAAGAATATCAGGATTAGTGCCTTTCTTTTTCAGGATACCCCGCTGCAGCACTCCGAAGCGGTGCTGTTCATCAATAATTCCGAGACCGAGATGTGCAAATTCCACTTTATCCTGAATAACTGCGTGAGTGCCAATTACAATTCGGGCCAGGCCGCCGGCAACCCGCTCGAGAGCGTCTTTCTTTGCCTTTCCCTTGAGTCCCCCCGTTATCAGAATTACTTCAATTCCCATCTGTGTACACCAGCGATGAATAGTGTGCCAGTGCTGTTCTGCTAGAATTTCGGTAGGAGCCATAATGGCCACCTGAAAATCATTTTCAACAGCGATCAATGCTGCCATCAGAGCCACAAGGGTCTTGCCGCTGCCGACATCACCCTGGACCAGGCGATGCATTGGATGCGGAGCCATCATATCGGTTTTTATTTCTGCAAGCACCCGCCGCTGCGCTGCAGTCAGTTCAAACGGGAGCAGGCGTACCAGCTCTTTGGTATAGCGGTGGGTTACCTGAAAGGCGATTCCCTCTTCCTTTAGAACCCCACGCTTTTTAAGAGCGAGCCCTAACTCCCAGAAGAAAAATTCATCAAACGCCAACGCTTGATGTGCAGGAGTTGCACCGATATTCAGATCGACAAGATCGGCTTCAGGTGGCGGAGAATGAACCTGACCAAGCGCCTCGCGGAGAGAAGGAAATTCGGCGGGGCAGAGTTCGTGCGGCACAACGCTGTCGATATTAGTCAGAAATCCTGCCAGGACATCTCTCATAACCCGGCGCATCGTTTTCTGATGAATCCCTTCCGTAAGCGGATAGACCGGTACGATACGCCCGAAATTGGCCGGATCTTCCGCCAGCAGAGTCGCAAGATCCTTCCCTTCCGGCAGCCACTCAACGTCGGGGTGATGCACTTCACGCTGGTAACCGAACTGGCTCACCTCGCCGGTGAAAACGCCGATTCGACCAATCTTCCAGGTGCGTTTCATCCAGAGTGCATTGGCGCTGAACCACTTGCAGACAATTGTGCCGCTGTCGTCTTGAACCAGCACCTCAAAGACACTCCTGCCGCTCTTGGTCCTGGACGCTTCGGCTGTCTGTACCGTTCCGGAAAAAACTGCACTTTGACCGGGTCGGAGAGAAGATATCTTGAACAGTTGGCGCCGGTCTTCATAGCGAAGCGGCAACAGATAGAGAGCATCCTCAACAGTGCGGATATCCTTTTTTTCGAGCAGAGCCGCCAATTTTGGTCCGATGCCTTTTATAAACTGGATGCCGATACTAAGGTTCTTACGGGCAATAGCTTCATTCAGGTTCTTTCCGACAAGAACATCCGTCTTTTTTGGCGATTCAACCACAACCCGAATTTGGCGCATGACGAGTTCGCCATTTACCTCTTCCAAAGAGAGAGAATCGCCCGGCACGAGCTCCAGTTTTTTCAGGATTTCGGGTGGAATTGAAATGGAGTTGTTATCGGAAAGCTTGACTCTGATGGACATGCACATTCCTGGATCAGATATTCGGATTAAGCCACGGTCAAAACTGTCCTTTTATATACGAATCGTAATACAAGCGCAAGCAGCTCAACTTCTATGTTTGGCGCTTCAAGGAGATGGAAGCTTGTTTTATTACAGAAAATTGATATACCAAGCAGCTCTTGACCATTCATGTATGGTCAAATGACTCTTTACTGGTGTATAAAACTTGTATAAACGAAAATAATTTTGTTCACCGAAGGAAAATACCATGTGCAGCAGTGGAGTTAGAATGAATCGGCTCATTGCTATATCGGCAGTATTATTCTACTGTGCAATAGTACAGGGATGCACATACAGAGCTTGGTATACCGGTTTTCAGGATGAACAGCGTAGAAAATGCTATGACAATCCCAACCAGACTCAGATACAGCAATGTTTGGATAGGGCGAACATGACATATGACGATTACGAAAAATACAGGTGGGACACAACAAAGCAAATGCAATAATTCAGGGAGAAGGACTCAACTTTTGAAGCATACTCTCCTAAAAATATTAATAACAGACTGTTTTTTTAGTTTATCAATGATATATTTGAACCAGAACGGAGATTCATAGATCAGCAGAAGGAGGTTTACTCCGATGCAGAATGACATTCCACCTGAGTAGTTCCGCAACAAGAAAAAAATGAAACCGATTGTAACTTGAATTGGATATAGAATTGAAAAAGTCTGAATTTCAGATGAAAACCTCACCAGACAATCGGTGGGGTTTTTTATTGTAGAGGTTCTGATCGTATCTCATTGAACGGATTCATTCACTGTGTGTGGTTAACAGGAAATGAGGTGAATTCTATGGGTAGCCGACAAAATTTGAGAGTGGACTGTTATTCATCCTGTATTCTCAATTGTGCAAGCAACAATTATCATGCGAAGTTAGTGAACATCTCCCTTGGAGGAGCATTAATAAGCGTTGATGGTGATGTATTAAACGAATTGCACGTTGGTGACCAGTGTGATCTAATGTTAGGTGACAAACCCGATTTGTATTACACAAAATACACTTGTAAGGTAATCAGCCAGAATTGCTTTAACATCGGCATCAATTTCCAAGGAATAACTCATTAACTTATGTCGTACCGTCAGGATGCACAATGGGAGAAAAGGCTGGAAGGCTCCCATTGCGAGAGAATTAATAAAGCCCATCGGTCTGATTTGGTGGGCTTTATTACTATTTGCATAGGTTATTTTCCGCTTTAGCAGTCGGTTTAACAGCAGGTGCCTATATCGGATCTGCCACTGACATTCCTGACCCTGGATATTAATAGTTTACAAACCAAACAGCGTAGTCGTGAACCAATTGATGGTTACGTGAGGTATTGTCAATTACCTTCAAATCAGCAAGCGGCAGAACAAACTGAATATGATCTGATAACCGCTTTACCTTAATCATCAATCCATCCTTATCGTCTACCTGATCATCAAATGACATGAAAGTATACGTGTCAGTGTATGAGGGTTTGGTCTTCTTCAGTTCAGCATATTCATTCTTATCGCCCGGTCCAAATACATACAACTCTTCCCAAAGGAAATCTTCTCTACCGGTTAAATCGCAAGGAAAAGAGAGATTTTTCTGGAGATAGGAACGGTACAATTCTAATGACTCATATGATACATTAAGATTGCCTTCTCCAAGTATCTCTTCGATTCTGATTTCTTGGGATTCGTTTTCATTCATTTTTTCACTCCCATTCGTTGATAGTTTTTTTAGATACATTACTGCCAAATCAGGTCTTTTTTTAGATGAATCTATATCCATAGACGTTATATCCGCTTCACTTCATAATTCCTTACCAATGTTCCCATGTTTAAAAATATCGTGCCAAGCATAAGGTCTGAGACCGCACTTACAACAATTCCAAGTGGTATCAGTAATACTGAAGCCATTAATAATCCGGTTGCAATAGTTGCATAACAAAAAGGTTTCAGCATACCACCAAGATCATTTGGCAGTTTTAAAAGTTTGTAACCAAATTGAATCTGCACAATTCCCTGTGCAACGATTATCGCTAACACAACATATTCGGTAGATTCCTTCAATTGCGTAACGTAAAGAGCAATTAAAGTGAGAACTGCAATTATAATATTTGCGGCAATCATAAGGTCTAAATAACGATCAATCGTGTAGAATTTGAAAAAAGAGTTGATAAACTTTTTCAGGCACAAAACAATCAGAGTAAAGAGTATCGCTCCAAATAGTGCAATGACTGACTGGATCACCGTTGTAATTATATCACCCCTGCTATCCAACGTATAAGACAGGTATACAAGCGGCAACGTGAAAAAAGCACTCAACATTGCAAGCCAACCAGAAATTTTTAATAATTTAGAGGTCAAAAACTAATCCAATGTGGAAATTTACATTTAAAATAGCGATAAATATTAAATAATCAATACGTTCCGCTCTACAGAAGGAAATATACTAATTCCATCTTAAAAGCTGTTTTTCATAATCAATCGTGAAATTAAAGAACCTTAAAAATGAATTACCCAACAATCCATCTGCACCGATATTATTGAGGGAGGGAATTACAACAATTTCTGTATTAGCGAGAATTTTATCGTCCACCTCGATATGATCTACTTTTGTTAAAACAGAGTCTGATGATATTCCATTTGCGTTGACGCTCCTGCTCCTTGACAGCCTGTTTTTGCTGAGGTTCAATTTAGATGCTAATGGTGAATAGATTGTCGTTACCGATGCGCCGGTATCAAGTATCATTCTGGCTTTGACCTTACTCCCCTTATTTCTAAATACAACAGGAACTATGATAACATTATCAACTATGCTGATTTTGGTGGAATATTGTTTTTTTTCTGCAGGAGATTTAATGGGATCATGTTTTATTCTATCAGTATTTTTTTTGAGTTGTGAAGTACTATTCTTATACACAGAAGGAATTTTACTTTCATCTGTAACCCAAAATATTATTCCGTTTTTATCTTCATATTTGTGCTGTATCGGAATATGAGGTGGAATTTTGCTAGCATCATCAAGCCAGTACTCAATTCCATTCTGATCAATGTATTTGAAGTTTTCCTTGGCATTTAGAGGAGATGTAATACCTACGATGATAAGTATGCGGAATATTTTTTTACCTGCCGATATCAAAGTCATTAGTTGGTTTTGCCTCTGTACATGCTGAAAGTATGTCTGCGGCTTCTTGCGGTTTAAACTTATTAATCTGTTCTTTGCTATACCCAAGGCCCTGAAGGTCAGTTTCGTCCTGTATTGTTATCATAAATTTTACACGTGCTGATTTTGAGTCTACTGATTCAGATGGATTAAATAAGGACTGTAGGACGGTAAGGGCATCAATATCGAAAAACACTTTATCAAATACGAAATCGTCAGAGTTGTTGACGGTGACAGTTGAGCTTCCGATGTCACGTGACAACGGAAGTAGTTTTTCTATTGTTTTTGAAGTCACACACCCTCTGCTTGATTGGCTTGTATTATCTGAGACACTGAGTTACACCAAACGCTGAGGTGGGGGAGTTAGTTTAGACAGAACCTTTTTTAGAGGCGTTTTATTAGATGCATCGCCAGAGGACCTGAACACTCCGTTTCTGTGGCACGTCGCGAAGTTCGAATCCTGTAATCCGTTATTCCAACGGTTCACACCACACATCGACATCCCGGTGTGATCGCACTTTTTCAACTCTTTACGATGTCCACATTTTCCCAGACAAGTTCATATGCAAGCTATTTGAAATAATATCTTACTCCAAGCAGTATGTTGTGGGTGTTGAAGTTCGTATTAACCTGATCAATTTTTATATTTGTAGTGCCGCAGTAGCGATAGGAAGCATCCAGGATGAAATCCTTTTTGATCGGGATGCCGTATCCGAGAATTGCTTGGTAGGCAAAGACAAGATCATTATCACCGTTCCATAATTTAAACCTGTTGGTCGTTGCAGAGGCCATATCAACATTGGCGAATCCGATTCCCAAACCTACATATGGTGAAAACGGAGTATCAGCAAATACCTTAGAATAATTATAGAAATTGTAATACACGTTGCCCATTGCGCCAATAGTCCATAAATTGCTGCTGATTTTGCTCGTTGTATTTAAGTAACTAATTTCATTATATGTAACAGTTCTGTAGAACAATTCTCCTTCTGCGCGAAGTCCGTTTTTAAACTCGCGTCCTGCATAAAGAACAACTGGAATACCCACTGAGTCATTTCTTAAATCAGCAGATGAACCGTTACGGTCAGTAAGCGTGCTTTTCAAGTTAAAAATCCCGGCAGAGAGGCCAGCATAGTCTCCTGCCTGGATTGTACGTGCGGTTGAAACGAGCATTAGCAGTAAACTCCCTACTGCGACAAAAACTTTAACCATCGAATCCCCCATTTTTATTGTCGTACTCTGAATTTTACAATAAAGTCCCGGAGAGAATTCCTGCCTCTCCGGACTTTTTCATGCAACTACATTTTTGCGCTACGGAGCACTACCCGCAAGAGTAGTGACAACACCGCTCGAAATGATTATTTTTCTGACAGTATTGTTATTCAGGTCTGTCACATAGAGAGAAACCCCATCAATCGTAACCCCGAATGGTGCGTTGAATAAAGCGGTTGAACCGGTTCCATTGGTTGAGCCACTTGTCCCGGCAATTCCGGCAAGGGTGGTTACAGCACCAGTCACAATGTCAATTTTTCGGATTGTATTGTTCCCTGAGTCAGCCACATAAAGGTTTGTTCCATCAGTTGTAATTCCGTGAGGAGAATTGAAGTGAGCCGCAGTACCGGTTCCGTCAGTGGAACCACTCGTCCCGGCACTACCAGCGAGTGTAGTCACCACACCGGAAGTTATCGCCACTTTGCGAATAACATGGTTCAATGTGTCGGCCACATAAAGGTTTGTACCATCAGTCGCAATTCCATATGGTGAATTAAAAAGAGCAGCAGTGCCGGTTCCATCAGTGGAACCACTCGTCCCGGCAGTACCGGCTAGAGTCGTCACTGCACCTGTCGCAATATCAATCATCCGAAGAGTTTCGTTATTTCTATCGGCTACATAAAGATTTGTCCCATCGGTTGTTACCCCAAATGGATAATAGAAAAGAGCCGCCGTACCGGTACCGTCACTCTTGCCATTCTTACCTGTAGTACCGGCAAGAGTCGTTACAGCGCCGGACACAATCCCTATCTTTCGGATGGTACTGTTCGCCGAGTCAGCCACATAAAGGTTTGTTCCATCAGTCGAAATTCCGTAGGGAGAATTGAAATGGGCTGCAGAACCGGTTCCGTCAGTTGAACCACTCGCCCCGGCAGTACCCGCCAGAATGGTAACCACACCTGTTGCCATCACAATTCTTCGGATGGTATGATTCGCAGAGTCAGTCACATAGAGGCTAACCCCATCGTTTGTAATGCTGGACGGAGAATGAAATATCGCTGCACTGCCAGTACCATCAGACGAGGCCAAGGCAGCAAAAGGAACCGTACCACCTGTACTCCCGCCACAGCCTGACAAGACCGCAACAAAGCAGAACAAGAGTGCGATGCTGATCGCTATACGTTTTGGGTTGTGTAAAAACATTTTCGTAACATCTCCTTGATTCTGAATAGGTATAAGCTCAGTTACACTGAGTGCAATATGGAGATGCATCAGGCACATGTCAATGGGAGACTCTCTTTTTAGGGTTTAAGCTACGCACAAAACTATCCCTGCACGTCAGAAAATTATATTGGTATCTTGACTTGTGCCACAGTAAACCTTATTGATACTGACAGATAGTGCTGCATTAAATCGATCGCGGAGGCTCTTCTTAATGAAATACAATATACGTTTTTTTTTGCTGTGCATTATGGCGTCAGTTCTACTTTACGCCTGTGGTGGTGATAATGGCGGAGGTAGTTCTGTCACAACAGCTGATGCTCCATCAGTAAGTGCCATAACTGCCGGTACCGTAATGTATAAAAAAGGTGCGCTGTTTACCGTGACGGGCCAACTTCTTGACAAAGGCATTACCGCAACTGCCATTGGCTGTTCGAATCTGATTGAGCAACAGGGGGGAACAGATACTTCCCGCAGTTACTCTTGCGTACCATTTTTCATCAACCCTATTATCACTATTAGTGCCACAACAGGAGCGACTTTCTTAAAGCAGTTCAGTATGTCCGTACCCAATCCCCAAGTGACTATTGAAACCTCAATGGGGACAATAGTTGTAGAGCTTCGACCGGATAAAGCCAAGCTGACCGTAGATAACTTTCTACAATATGTAAATGACGGATTCTATAGTAGTACTCTATTTCACCGAGTCGTAAACGGTTTTGTCGTACAAGGCGGTGGATACAGCGTAAATGACCAGACAACCCTTAAACCTGCAAGGGATCCCATTATTCTTGAAGCGCCTGCGGCAACAGGCCTAAGCAATACGCTTGGCTCCATCGCTATGGCAAGGACTTCGACATTAAATTCAGCCACGTCCGAATTTTATTTCAACACTGGCGATAATAATACCCGATTGGACACTGATTCGGGCGGGTACGCTGTTTTTGGTTCAGTTATCAAAGGAATGGACGTAGTCAAAGCAATTGATGCGGTTGCTGTAGACAGCAAATCCTGGCCGACATCTGCTGTTACTATCTTGTCGGCCTCTCAGACCAGTTCTCTCTGATCAAGACCACTGAATGACGGTGGAACGCATCAATATGGTTCTGTTTTCTTTTTTGCTAACGCCTTGTCCCTGGTACCATCAGTGGTGGAAGGTGCCCCTTGGCTCTGTGAGGTAACGACTCCTTCAATCCACATCGACAGACCCTTGCTGTTCTGCAACGTTTCTTCAGGAATTATGAGACCGTTCTTTTGAGCAAGGGCTGTGGCATATTTAAGCTGTGCTTCGCTCGGACCGCCACCTGCAGCCCGTACCGGCGGCACGGTGAAACCCATCTTGTTATGAACTCCCCGGCAAAACCGCTGCCACGTCTCTTTGTTCTCTACCACCAGATCCAGAAAATTTTCCATTTTGCTGGTCAAAGCATAATCGATCACCCAGGCATGTTTATCCCTTAGGTAGTCTATCAACGTTTCTCCGGGCGGCAATGGGACAACCCTCCCCTTTTCTTCCGCAACGTAGCCACGGTCGGTAATATTTTTGGTAATGGCAGCGTAGGTGGAGGGGCGACCGATGTCGAGGCGTTCCAACTCCTTCACCAGTGATCCGAGCGTAAAACGCCCCGGAGGCTTGGTCTTTTTTTCATCAAGAATTTCCTGCACCTTTGGCACCAATTCGCCAACATCAATAGGCGGCAGCAGCTGCAGCTTGGTCTCTTCATCCCCCTTCTTTTCTTTTTCCTCGTCAACCTCCGCGTACACCTTAAGAAAACCATCAAAGGTCAGAACCCGTCCGGTGGCCTTGAAGCGCTCACCGGCGACGGTGAAGTGCATGACGGTGGAGTCGTAGCGGGCCACAGCCATCTGGCTGGCGACCGCACGTTTAAAGATCAACTCGTACAGACGATTGTGCTCGGAAGTAAGCCCCTCTTTCTTGATTATAGCCGCGAAATCAGCAACAGAGTGCATATGGGTGGGGCGGATACCTTCGTGTGCTTCAGCCTGCGAGTTCTTTGATTTGTGCTGATGAGGTTTATCGGGCAGATACGCATTACCGAGGGTTTTACCGAGGAATTCCCGAATTTCAGTGATAAAGGCATCATCCATCCGGACTGAGTCGGTACGGTGATACGTGATGATGCCGTGGTCAAATAGCGCCTGAGCCAGCTTCATCGTCTGTTCCGGGGTAAACTTCAGGCGGGCGGCGGCTGCTGCCTGAAGGTCAACCGTTGTGAACGGGGGCTTAGGCGATTGCTTGACCTCTTTCTTTTCTACTTTTTCTGCCAGCGCATGAGTCTCGGCGGCGATGGCGGCGATAATCAGCTCGGCATCCGCTTTTTGTGTAAACTTGCCATTGACGTGACGGGCCAGAAAGGTTGTGCCGTCTTTATCCAACAGGATATCCAGCATCCAGTAAGGTGCCGAATTAAAGGCCCTGATCTCCCGCTCCCGATCGACTACCAACCGGACCGCCGGCGATTGAACCCGACCGACACTGTACCCTCTGCGGAGAGCTTTGCTGGTAATCGGGGAGAGGATATAGCCGACAAGCCGGTCACCGATCCGCCTCCCCAGGAATGCGTTATAGAGACCGCTATTTGTCTGTTCAAACGGCACCGCCTTGGCAAGCGCCTCTTTCAGCCCCTTCTCGGTAACTTCATAGATCTCCATGCGCAGGCATTCTTTGGCTACTGACTTCACCTCTTCATAGATATGACAGCTGATGGCATACCCTTCACGATCCGGGTCACCCGCAAGCATAACAGTTTCGCCGCGAGCTGCCGCGCGAAGCTCTTTTGGAAGGTGTCCCTTCTTTTCGTGATAGACAAAAGTAGGTTCGTACGTAGCGAGATCAACACCGAGCGAGGCGTCAGGCAGGTCTTTAAAATGCCCCACGGTAGACATGGCTTTTGTTTTAAGAAGCGACTGAATTTTTTTCGCCTTGGTGGGTGATTCAACGATTATGAGCATGGAGCGAAAGCCTTTGTGGGTTTGTTGGTCTGTTTCCCCCACGTTCAATGAAAAATCTCCTATTGTCAACAGTAGAGATATTGCTTAGAGGCAGTCGTTGAGTTTGGGGTAGCAAAAACCGTCAGAACAGAGAGTCACGTTTGTACAAGAATGGGTGCCTGTAATGGGTTCCGTCAGCGACCATTCGGAAAAGCTTACAATGTCAATAATCTACAAACATCCGATTTATAACGATTTATTAATTTTATCGCAAAAAACATCTTATTATTTTACCCATTTCAGTGCCGGTTTTCTTTACATATTGTAATTATTAAAACAATAAAGTTAATATTTATTTGTATAAACAGCTGGTTATATTTTTGGAATAGTTTTTGCTTTTATAAACGAACAATAATATTATAATTATAATGTGTTTAATAAAATATAGCAGACAGGGATACTGGTAATTATTCCAAGGAGCCGGAGTTTAAAGGGAGAAGATCCATGAGAAAAACAACAAAACAGTCCAGTCTGTGCATTTTTTTCACAAAAAAAGGAGGAATTACCATGAATTTACGTAGATGTCTGTGGAGTTTATCTGTTGTGATGTTCATGATTATTGGGCATCCGTTGACTGTCAAGGCCATGACGTTGGAACTGTCTCCGACATATCAATCGGTGGCCCTTGGGACAAATGCCCAGGTTGATGTCTGGTTACGGAGTCCAGGTGGAAACATGTTGAGCACTTATGATATATCAATTACCTACGACCCAACCATCCTTGCCTACAGCACCACAACCTTCAGTTCTGCTCTTGGTGTTCCTTATTCTGATGCTAACGATGTTTTCAGCACACTATCTGCTACCGGTTCCCTCGAAATAATTGCTTTCCCATTATTCTTCGACCAGACACTTCAGAACGGGGCAAGTGATTTGTTTCTTTTTTCATTGAATTTTTCGACGCTGGCTGTCGGCACGAGCGCACTGGACTTTTCCCCGATGTACGATCCAACGCAAGCACAGCAATTTTATACAATACTGGGAGACGAAAACGGTGACCCCCTACAGGCAAGCCTCGCATCCGGCAGCTTAGACGTTACTCAATCGACAGCACCCGTTCCGGAACCAGGTACAGTGGTGCTACTTGGTATAGGTCTTCTCTGTGGTGTTATTTTAATAAAACGTAAAACAAACTATGCGGCCTAAACTGGTCAGTTGCCCATGGAGTTCTAACCTTCTTGTCAAAAAGCTTAGTCATTGGGGGTATTACCTCAAGGAGAGTGAACAATGAAATCTTTAAGTAGGCTTATCATTCCGCTTCTAGTGCTGTTTTTTATCCTGCTCGGAAGCGGTCAACTATTGTTCGCAGCAGTGTGTGATGTCAATAATGATGGCGTGATTAACACTCTCGACATCAATCTCATCACAAGCGCCTTAAACAAACCGGCCACGGGACCTAACGATCCGCGCGATCCGGATCATGACGGAAAGATAACGGTCCTCGATGCCCGTAAATGCCAACTTCTCTGTACCTACACCAACTGCGCAATCCCGGCCGACATCGCCATCAGCAAGACAGTTGACAACGCCTCCCCAATCATTGGCGCCAATGTCACCTTCACCGTTACTGCCCGTAACAACGGCCCAGCCAACGCAACCGGAGTGCAGGTGACTGACCTTCTGCCGAGTGGCTACACCTTCGTCTCTGCTACGCCAAGTTCACTAACCACCTACACAAGCGGCACCGGCGTCTGGAACGTAGGCGCATTGAACAACGGTAGCAGCGCCACCCTGCAGATCACGGCAACGGTGCTGGCGTCAGGCAGTTACGCCAACACGGCGAGCCGTACGGCCTCAACGCCGATCGACCCGAACACAGCAAACAACAGCGCAACGGTGACAGTGACACCGGTTACTCCACTGGCTGACATAGCCGTTGCGAAGAGCGTGAACAACGCCACTCCCATCGTGGGTGTCAACGTCACCTTCACTGTAACGGTAAGCAACAATGGCCCGTCCAACGCCAGCGGAGTTCAGGTGACTGACCTGCTGCAGAGCGGCTACAGCTTCGTGAGCGCGTCGCTTGATTCCTACAACTCAACCACCGGCGTCTGGAATGTAGGTGCGTTGAATAACGGCAGCAGTGCCACCCTGCAGGTCACAGCAACGGTGCTGGCGTCAGGCAGTTACGCCAACACGGCGAGCCGTACGGCCTCGACGCCGACCGACCCGAACGCAGCAAACAACAGCGCTACAGTGACGGTGACACCGGTTACTCCACTGGCTGACATAGCCGTTGCGAAGAGCGTGAACAACGCTACTCCCATCGTGGGTGGCACCGTCACCTTCACTGTGACGGTGAGCAACAACGGCCCATCCAACGCCACCGGTGTGCAGGTGACTGACCTGCTGCCAAGCGGCTACAGCTTTGTAAGCGCGACGCCATCCCAGGGCGCCTATAACTCGACCACCGGCGTCTGGAATGTGGGAACGCTGAACAACGGCGGCAGCGCCACCCTGCAGATCACGGCAACGGTGCTGGCGTCAGGCAGTTACGCCAACACGGCGAGCCGCACGGCCTCGACGCCGACCGACCCGAACGGAGCAAACAACAGCGCCACAGTGACGGTGAATCCGCAGGCACAGACCAACACACCGCCGCAGGCCAATGCGGGACCGGATCAGACTGCACTGGTTGGCAGCACCATAACCCTCAATGGCAGCGCATCCAGTGATGCCAACGGTGACCCGCTTACTTACAGTTGGGCATTCACTTCGCGTCCTGCTGCCAGCGGAGCGGTACTTACCAATCCGACTTCCGTTAATCCGACCTTTGTCATCGATGCGGCGGGAACCTATGTTGTTCAGCTGGTAGTCAATGACGGTAAGGTCGACAGTACTCCCGACGCCGTTACCATTTCGACGGCCAACTCCAAGCCTGTGGCCAATGCCGGTCCTGATCAGACGGCCTATGTGACCCAACTGGTGCAACTGAATGGCAGCAGCTCCACTGATATCGACGGAAACCCCCTCACCTACAACTGGCTGTTTATCGCCAGGCCGGTAGGAAGCAGCGCGGTCCTCTCCGGCCCGACCCTGGTCAACCCGACATTCACGGCTGACAAGTTCGGCACGTACACGGTTCAGCTCATAGTCAACGACGGCCTGCTCGATAGCAATCCCGACACGGTTTCCATCTCCACTCTCAACTCGCCACCGGTAGCAAATGCCGGACCGAACCAGACGGTAACTGTGGGTGCCCTGGTGCAGCTGACCGGCGCCGGTTCCACCGATGTGGATGGTAACGCCCTGACCTACAAATGGTCCATCACCTCAAAGCCGGGCGGTAGCACGGCACTCTTGTCATCCCTGACCGTAGTCAACCCGACATTCACGGCTGACATATTCGGCGCCTATGTCATCCAGTTGATCGTTAACGACGGCACAGTTGACAGCCCGCCGGTCACGGTGACCATCTCCACAGTGAATTCGCCGCCGATAGCTATTGCCGGGCCACCTCAGACCGTCCCGCTGGGCAGTCTGGTAAACCTCAACGGCAGCGGCTCTTCTGATCCCGACCTAAACCCGATAACATATCTCTGGTCGATTGTCAGCAAGCCGGCCGGCAGCACGACGGTGCTGTTAAATCCGACCACGGTCAATCCCGGATTTCTTGCCGACAAGGCGGGCAGCTATACGATCCAGTTGATTGTGAACGACGGAACGGTCAACAGTGCACCGGCAACGGTCATCATAACCACTCAAAACTCCAGGCCGGTAGCCAATGCCGGCTCTGATCAGTCGATCATGGTAGGCGCTACGGTCCAACTGGACGGCAGTGCTTCAAACGATGCCGACGGCGATCCGCTGACCTTCAGCTGGTCATTCACATCCAGACCGGCGGGGAGTTCGGCGGCTCTGGCCAATCCGACCACGGTCAACCCGAGCTTCGCTGCTGATCTGGCAGGGATCTATGTTGTTCAGCTCATCGTCAACGATGGCGCGTTGAGCAGCAGTCCCGTCACTGTGACGATTACCGCCACAGCCGGTGGAGCCGCCAAGCTGGTGTTCATCCAGCAACCGGGCAGCACGGTTGCCGGGCAGGCCATCTCGCCGGCAGTGACGGTCCAGATCCAAGACGCTGCCGGCAATCCCGTGCACTCCACCGCAGCAGTGACACTATCCATCCTGTACAACCCGGGCGGAGCAACCCTGGGCGGAACCAACCCGGTGAGTGCGGTTAACAGTACCGGTGTGGCCACCTTTAGCGACCTTTCCCTGGATAAAGCCGGGACCGGCTATACCCTGAGTGCCACCAGCAGCGGACTTACCGCCGCCACCAGCACTGCCTTTAATGTAACGGCCGGCACTGCCGCCAAGCTGGTGTTCATCCAGCAACCGGGCAGCACGGTTGCTGGGCAGGCCATCTCGCCGGCAGTGACGGTCCAGATCCAGGATGCCTCCGGCAATGTCGTGCACTCCACCGCAGCGGTGACACTATCCATCCTGTACAACCCGGGCGGAGCAACCCTGGGCGGAACCAACCCGGTGAGTGCGGTTAACAGTACCGGTGTGGCCACCTTTAGCGACCTTTCCCTGGATAAAGCCGG